>CANGKZ010000049.1 GCA_947454705.1 Verrucomicrobiota bacterium | reverse complement strand
GCTCGCGTACGCCCCACTTTCAAACTCCCGCACCACCTGAAGTTTGAACGCCTCACTGTAGCGGATCACCGCTTTCCCAGCCCGTTTTTCAATCGCCATCCTGACAACCTATTTCAGGACGGGACACCCATCTCCCATCTCCCATCTCCCATCTTCGATCTCCGATCTCCGATCTTCGACTTCACATCCCCTGCGGCCATTGTTCGGCGGGTTCGTAGCCGAGGACGGTGCGGGCGACGGTCATGTCAAGGCGGGTCTGACGGGCGGGCTTGCTGGTGCCGTTCACGATCAGGAACTTCACCGTGTCCGGCGCCTCAACGCAGCAGGCGAAGAAACGCCCCGCATCGTTCGGGCTCAGATAGACATCATGAGCCCATTCCAGGGCGCGGATCTCCTCCTCCTGTCCCGGACGCGGACACCATCCCAGGCGGGTCGCGATGACACTGATGCCATGCTGCTCGCTGTACCCACGGCCGGCCGCTTCAAGAAACATCTTGGTGGCCGCATACCATCCGCGCGGACTCACCGGCTGATGCTCGAACACCGGCAGGTCCCCGCCCAACTGCTGCCACCAATTCACCTGACCGCTGCTCGCGAGCACGATTCGACGGACACCAGCAACGCGCGCGGCCTCAAGAATGTGATAAAGACCCACCACGTTGTTCGGCAGCAATTCGGTCATGAAATCCGCGTCGTCCGGAGTCGCCGCGAGATGCACCAAACACCGCACTCCCGCCATCGCGTGCTCGAGCGCGACGCGATCTCCGAGGTTGCCGATCAGGGTCGAGGGAAACGCCGGGGAGGCCACGCGATCAAAGCCCCGCACCTCGTGCCCGCGACGCTGCAACTCCGCGACCACCGCGCGGCCAATCTTCCCGGAAGATCCAGTGACGAGAACCGTCTGACTCATGCGAGGCAGCGTATCCGGACGCCTTCGGGTGTCCATCACGACGCTTGTTCCACCCAACGCCACTCCCTACGCTCGTTGCGTCCCCGATGAATTGGAACGTCCTCATCACTGCCTCGCCTCTGGCTGATCCCGTCGGGGCCACTGCCCGCACCCTTCTCGACGATTCACGCTTCAATCTCGTTCATCCCCCCAAGTACGGCCCATTGTCCGAAACCGAACTCCGCCCGCTGCTCCAAGACATGGACGCGGTGTACTCGAGCGTCGATCGCTACACGGCCGCGGTGCTCTCCTCCCCGGAGGCCGCGCGGCTGAAGGTCATTTCCCGCTGGGGCGTGGGCTACGATTCAATCGATGTGGCCGCGGCGACACGCGCGGGCATCGTGATCGCCTACACTCCCGGACTGCTCAACGAAGCGGTGGCAGACTACGCCATGGCCCTGCTGTTCGCCGTCGCGCGGCGCGTGCACGAGGGGCATCTCTCCATGCGCGAGGGACGCTGGGCTCCGACCTGGGGACACGACATCGCAGGAAAAACCCTCGGCCTCGTGGGCTGCGGACGCATCGGGCAGGCAGTGGCGCGGCGCGCTGCTGGATTCGGAATGCGCCTGCTGGCCTTCGATCCCCAACCCAGCACCGAGGCCCGGGCTCTCGGCATCGAATTCGTTTCCCTCGACACCCTGCTCGCCGAGTCGGACTTCGTCTCCCTCCACGCGGCCCTCACCCCGGACACGCGCGGCCTCATGGGGGAAGCGCAGTTCCGTCGGATGAAACCCACCGCCTACCTCGTCAACACCGCACGCGGGGCGGTGGTGGATGAACCAGCCTTGGTACGTGCCCTTAGCGCGGGATGGATCGCAGGTGCGGCCATCGATGCCTTTGTCACCGAACCGCTCCCGGCAGAGCACCCTCTCCTCACCGCCCCAAACCTGCTGCTCACGCCTCATCAGGCCTCGTTTGGATTCGACACCGGATCCCGGGTCAGCGAGGCCGCCGCCCAGGCCATCGTCGATTGCCATGCCGGCCGACGACCGCGCTGGGTGGTGAATCCCGAAGTGTTTGATTCCCCCGCCCTCCGTCTCCACCGATGAAAACCAATCCCGTTCGCGCCAAGCTCAAGCGTGGTGAACCCGCCGTGGGCACCTGGCTTACCTTTTCTGACACCGTCTCGGCCCAGCTCATGGCCGGCACCGGTCTCGACTGGCTCAACGTCGAGCTGGAGCACTCGCACCTCACCATCGACCAAGCCGCCCGCGCCTTTGCCATCATTGCGGCCAGCGGATGCGTCCCGCTCGCGCGCGTTCCCTTCAACACCACCGAGAACATCAAGCGCGTTCTCGACAACGGAGCCTGGGGCGTGGTGGTCCCGCTCGTGAACACGCGTGCGGAATGCGAAGCCGTGGTCAACGCCTCGCGCTACCGTCCCCTGGGCCAGCGCACCATCGGGGGACAGCTCGGTCCGGTGAATTTCGCCACCGACTCCGCCACCTATTTCGCCCGGGCCAATGACGAACTCCTCGTCGTGGTGATGGCTGAAACCGCAGAGGCTGTGACCAACATCGACGACATCCTGAGCGTGCCCGGGATCGACGTGGTGTTCGTCGGCCCGAACGACCTGCACGCCTCGCTCGGCGCAGCGCCGGCGTTCGACAGCGCATTGCCCGCGTTCAACGATGCACTCGCCAAAATCCTCGCCAGCGCGAAACGGCACGGCGTCGCCCCCGGCATCCACGTGCCCGATGCCGCCCAGGCCCGACGCCGAATCGCCGAGGGCTGGCAGTTCGTCGCCGTCTCAAGCGAGGCCGGACTCATGCTCAGCAAAACCGCCGAGATCGTCAAAGACCTGGGCCTCGGATCCCGCGCCGCTGCAGTGAAGTACTGACCGTTGCCGTCATCGCCATTCCGAACCCCACTTCCAAGAAGATGAAGATTGTTGTCCTCGACGGCCACACGCTCAACCCCGGTGATCTCGACTGGAGCGCGCTCCAAGCCTTGGGTGATTGCGTCGTGCATCCTCGGATTCCCGCATCCGACACAATTCACGTTTCCGCCGACGCCGAGGTATTGATCAGCAACAAGGTCCTGCTCACCCGGGAACACATCGCCGCGCTTCCGAAGCTCCGCTACATCGGCGTCACGGCCACCGGCTATAACAACGTGGACGTGGCGGCCGCCCGGGAACGCGGAATCTTGGTCACCAACGTCCCCGCCTACAGCACCAAGTCCGTCGCCCAACACGTCTTCGCACTGCTGCTCGAATTCACCCACCACACCGGCAGCCATTCCGAGGGCGTTCGGGCGGGACGCTGGGCCGGCGCCCAGGATTGGTCCTACCAGGAGCATCCGCTGCTGGAACTCGACGGGCTCACGCTGGGCATCGTGGGATACGGGCGCATTGGAGCCGCCGTGGGAGCGATCGGCGCGGCGATGGGCATGCGGCTTTTGGCCACCCCGCCACGGACGCGTCCCCTGCCCGCTGGAGTCGACGCAGCGACGGTCGATGAACTCTTCGAGCGGAGCGATGTGATCAGCCTGCACTGCGCGTTGACTCCCGAGACGCGCGGACTGGTGAACGAATCCCGGTTGAACCGCATGAAGTCCACCGCGTTTCTCATCAACACCGCCCGCGGCCCCTTGATCGACGAGCCCGCGCTGGCCCGCGCGCTGAACAGCGGCCGCATCGCCGGGGCAGGACTCGATGTCCTCTCCACCGAGCCACCCTCGGCCGACAATCCCCTGCTCACCGCACGGAATTGCATCATCACCCCGCACCTCGCGTGGGCCACGCGCGCGGCGCGGGCGCGACTCATGGCCGTGACGGTGGAAAACGTCCGCGACTTCCTGAACGGCTCCCCGCAGAACGTCGTCTCATGAACCCGGCCCCGGCCCGCTTCGGATGCTGCCTGAACGCCAGCACGCTTCGTGGCACGCCTGTGCTGCGACAGATCGAGGTGGCTGCGGCCGCCGGGTTCGGGGCGATTGAGCTGTGGTTTGCCGACACGGATGCCCACCTCGCCGCCGGAGGAAGTCTTCGTGAAATCCGACAGGCGCTGAACGACGCCGGACTCGCTGTACCCACATTGATCTATTTCGCGGGATGGTTCAAAGCGTCGGATGGGGAGTGGCCGGAAATCCGCGACGCCTGCCAGCGACGGATGGAGCAGGCTGCGGAACTCGGGGCGGGGCATTTGATTTGCAGTCCGCCCGCGGGCGAAGCGGATCTACCCCGGGGAGCCGGGCGATACCGCGAACTGCTCGACCTCGGCTCACGAACCGGCGTGGTGCCGATCTTCGAATTCCTTGGGTTCGTCGAGCAGTACCGCAGTATCGAGTCGGCGATCGAAGTGATGTCCCTAGCCGGCGGCGGATGTACCGTTCTAGATCCATTTCACGTGTTCCGCGGCGGAGGATCGATGGAATCCATTGCGCGCTTGAACGCGGACCAGATCGCGATCTCCCATTTCAACGACACGGTGCCGCATCCGGCGCGGGAGCAACAGACGGATGCCGACCGGGTCTTCCCCGGCGACGGCACCCAGGATCTGCGGAGGTACTGCGACCTCCTCGCGGGCACCGGCTACTCGGGCTGGCTGTCCCTGGAACTGTTTCGCCCCGACCTCTGGTCACGCGATCCGTTGTCAGTCGCCCGGGAAGGATTCCAAAAGCTTCAGCCGTTTGCGCAACACTCCCGGGAACCTCGGCGGAGCTGACTCATCGAGAGGCGATTCGTTGAAGTTCCAGCGGGCGATTCGTCAGCCAGGGCTGGATTTGACTTCGATCAGTTCGGCGCGCTACGAAGGTGTGCCAAACCAAAGGCGAACCGACCACCGACGGCCATTGCAGATCCGAAAACCGATGTCAGGAAACACCGATTCTGAGGGGCTGGAGCCCATGACCCCGCCCCCCACCGGTTTCCAAGGACCGTCTCCTACTGCAGTTCGATGACCCGATAGAACTGGCTCGCCTCGGAACTCACCGAAGGATCAGGAACGGGAAGATCCGCTCCGGTGCCAAGGACCGTTTTCAGATCGGTCCAGGTGGACTCGTTCAAGGTGCTGTTGCGCTGCACCCGATAGGTTTTACCGGCCTCGGTCTGGAACGAGAGCTTGAAGCCCCCACCCGCGGTGAGCGACAGGCTAGAGACCTTGACCAGCGACGAGGTGGCTACCGCACCAAAACAGTCCGCGGCCGCAGCCACCGTCCTCGATTGACAGGCATCGACTCCACTCGCCCGAACCGAGTGCGTGGGGGTGAACAAGACGACCGAATTGGTCACAAAGTTCTGCACGCTGTTGGTGAGAATCGTGATCACGTTGTTGGTCGAAAGCGTGATCACCTGATTGGTGGAAAGCTGAACCCCATGCCCGCGCAGGTAGTAGAATTGGTTCGCACCAAATCCCAGATCCGTGGCGGTAAACGTCAGCTCCGCGGCGTTCGAGCCCACGGTGAACCGGTCGGTTACCGTGCCGGTCGTCAGGCCGGTGACCGCGAGGGTGCCAAAGGTCGAGACCCCGGCGGCATCGTGGCGCAGATAGTAGAACTGGTTGGGACCAAATCCCGGCGCCGCCAGATCCGTGAACACGAGCGCATCCACATTGGTGCCCATCGTGAAGCGATCGGTGATGGTCCCGGGCAGCGCGGGGTTAATCGTCCCGAAGGTGGACAACCCCGAGGCATCGTGCCGGACGTAGTAGAACAAATTGGCACCAAACCCGACATCGGTGGCGGTGAACGTCAGGGCGTCGAACCGGCTTCCCACGACGAAGTGATCGGTCGTGACTCCCACGACCCCACCCGGAGTGATGCTGCCGAAGGTGGAGACCCCATTCGCATCATGACGCAGGTAGTAGAACAGCAACGGTCCGTATCCCAGATCCGGTGCGGCATAAGTAAGCGCATCGAACGCGCGATTTCCGGCATCGAACCGGTCCGCCGACGACGCCGTGCTCGCCGTGATGGTGTCGAAGAACGTGGTCGATCCCCCGTTGTTTCGCATCGAGTACAACTGGGTCGCGGCGTACCCGTGATCCTCCCCTGCGTAGGTCAGACCGCTGAAGTTCGTGGAGAGCACGAAGCGATCGGTAAACGTCCGCGGAACCGAGGCAATCGTTCCCAACTGATACGGGGTCGCAGGAATGGTGGTCACCACCGGGCTCTGGTTGGTGATGATGGTCGAGGTGACATTGGTGGTCAGCATGGTCACCAGGTTGGTCAGGATCGTCCGATTCGTGACATAGCCCGTTCCGACCTGCGCCACGTAGCTCCCTGCAAAGGAGGCAGAGGCCCCAGGAGCCAGAACGATCGGCCCGAGCAACGGGGTGGTGTTGGTGGGCTGGCTGCTGAAGACGAACACCTGATTCAGGGTGATGTTGCCCGTGTTTCGCACTTCTCCGGTGAAGGTCACGGTGGTTCCCGCAACCACGGTCCCGGCGGGACACACTTCGGTAACCAATATCCCCGGAGTCGTGCTGACCACACAGGTTGCCGAGGTGGATGCAGTCACCGGGCTTCCCGAAGAAGAGTCACTCCCCACCACGGAGAGCGTGTCTTCCATCGAACACGCCTCAGGAGGAACCACGTATCCACCGCTGAAACTTGTTCCCGCGCCGGGCGCGAGCGTGATGGGGCCCAAGACCACCGTGCCCGGCACCGGCTGGCTGTTGCGCACCACCACATTGGTCAGCGTGACGTTGCCCGTGTTGGTCAGCGTTCCCGTGAACACCAGGGTTGCCCCGGGTGCCACTGGCGTCGGAGGACAGAACTTGGCAATGGCCAGCCCGGGTGCGGTAACGATCGGGCAGCTCGAACTGGCCGACTTCACCAACGAATCCCCGCAGACGCTGGTCGCATGAACCGTCGAGGTGCTCACCGACGGACCACTTCCGGGAGCGGTGTAACTCCCGCTGAACGGCGCACTCGCTCCGGGAAGCAGCGTAGCGATCGACACGAGAGGCAGGTTTCCACTGTGGTCATTGGTCACCACCACGTTGTTCAGCGTGATGTTGCCAGAGTTCAGCACCGTGCCGCTGAAGGTCAACAGACTCCCGGGAGTCGAGGACGTCGGAGGACAGAGCTGGGTGATGACCAGCGAAGGCGTCGTCAACAGAGGGCATTGCGCCGTCACCGAGTTGGTCAAGACCGTACCGGTGTTGGAGTCATTCCCGGTGACGATGAGCGTATCGGAAACGGTACACACATTGAGCGACGTCAGGTAACTGCCGCTGAAGTTGGTCCCGGCGCCCGGCGCGAGCGTGATGGGGCCGAGAACCACCGTGCCCGGCACCGGCTGGCTGTTGCGCACCACCACATTGGTCAGCGTGACGTTGCCCGTGTTGGTCAGCGTTCCCGTGAACACCAGGGTCGCCCCGGGTGCCACTGGCGTCGGAGGACAGAGCTTGGTGATGGCCAATCCAGGTGCGGTGACAATCGGACAGCTTGAACTGGCCGACTTCACGACCGAATCCCCGCAGGCGCTGGTCGCATGAACCGTCGAAGTGCTCACCGACGGACCGCTCGCCGGAGCGATATAACTCCCGCTGAACGGGGCACTCGCTCCGGGAAGCAGCGTGGCAATCGACACCAACGGCGCGTTGCCGCTGTGATCATTGGTCACCACCACGTTGTTCAGCGTGATGTTGCCCGAGTTCAGCACCGTGCCGCTGAAGGTCAACAGGCTCCCGGGAGTCGAGGACGTGGGAGGACAGAGCTGGGTGATCACCAGGGCTGGCGTCGTCAACAGAGGGCACTGCGCCGTCGCCGAGTTGGTCAAGACGGTCCCGGTGTTGGAGTCATTCCCGGTGACGATGAGCGTATCGGAAACGGTACACACATTGAGCGACGTCAGGTAACTGCCGCTGAAGTTGGTCCCGGCGCCCGGCGCGAGTGTGATGGGGCCGAGAACCACCGTGCCCGGCACCGGCTGGCTGTTGCGCACCACCACATTGGTCAGCATGACGTTGCCTGTGTTGGTCAGCGTTCCCGTAAACACCAGAATCGCTCCAGGAGCCACAGGCGTCGGAGGGCAGAGCTTGGTGATGGCCAGCCCGGGTGCGGCAACGATCGGGCAGCTTGAACTGGCCGACTTCACCAACGAGTCCCCGCAGGCGCTGGTCGCATGAACCGTCGAAGTGCTCACCGACGGACCACTGGCCGGAGCAGTATAACTCCCGCTGAACGGGGCACTCGCTCCGGGAAGCAGTGTGGCAATCGAAACCAGCGGTCCATTGCCGCTGTGGTCATTGGTCACCACCACGTTGTTCAGCGTGATGTTGCCCGAGTTCAGCACCGTGCCGCTGAAGGTCAGCAGGCTTCCAGGCGTGGCCGAGGTGGGAGGACAGAGCTGGGTGATGACCAGCGAAGGCGTCGCCAGCAGAGAGCACTGCGCCGCCGCAGAATTGGTGATGAAGAGTCCACTGTTCTGATCGGTCGCCGTGACGATGAGCGTATCGGAAACGGTACACACATTGAGCGGCGTCAGATAGCTGCCGCTAAAGTTGGTCCCGCTGCCGGGCGCGAGCGTGACCGGTCCGAGAACCAGCGTACCCGGCACCGGCTGGCTGTTGCGCACCACCACATTGGTCAGCGTGACGTTGCCCGTGTTGGTCAGTGTTCCCGTGAACACCAAGGTTGCCCCGGGTGCCACCGGAGTCGGGGGGCAGAGCTTGGTGATGGCCAACCCGGGTGCGGTAACGATCGGACAGGTTGAGCTCGCCGACTTCAGCACCGAATCCCCGCAGGCGCTGGTCGCACGAACCGTCGAAGTGCTCACCGATGGACCATTGGCCGGAGCGGTATAACTCCCGCTGAACGGCGCACTCGCTCCGGGAAGCAGCGTGGCAATAGAAACCAGGGGCGCGTTGCCGCTGTGGTCATTGGTCACCACCACATTGTTCAACGCGATGTTGCCCGAGTTCAGCACCGTGCCACTGAAGATCAGCGGGGCTCCCGGCGATGTCGCCGTTGGAGGGCAGAACTGCGTGATGACCAGTGCCGGCGCGGTGAGAATCGGACACGTGGAGGTCGCTGAGTTGGTGATCGATGCTCCGCAGATGCTCGTGCCGGTGACCGTTGAAACGGCGAGCAACGAGCAATTCACGGGAGCGCTGAAACTCACGGAGAAGTTCGTCGAAACTCCCGGATTCATCATGGGAACGATCAACACCGGTGTGGTTCCGGTCTGGCTGTTGAGCACCACCACGTTGGTCAGTGGGATATTGCCCGTGTTGCGAACCGATCCGGTCAGCTGAAGCAGGCCGCCGGGCGCCGGCGAAGTCACCGGGCACGCTTGGGTGATCAGGAGGGCCGGCGCGGTGAGAATCGGGCAAACCGAGATGGCCTGATTCGACACCGGCACGCCGCAGACACTCTGGCCGGTGGCCGTCGAGACGCTGACCACCGAACAGTTCGTCGGAGCGCTGAAACTCGCGCTGAAGTTCATCGACGCTCCGGGATTCAACGTCGGGACCACCAGCACTGGAGCGGTTCCGGCCAGACTGTTGCCGACCACCACGTTGGTCAGGGCGATGTCACCGGTATTGCGAACGGATCCGGTCAAAAGAACCAACCCGCCGGGCGACGTAGCCACAATCGGGCACGATTGCGTGATTAAAAGTCCGGGCGTGGTCACGATCGGACACACGGTGCTGGTGGAATTCGTCACGCCTACTCCGCAAAGGCTGCGGGCCGTCGCCGTCGAGACGTTCAAGACCTGACAGTTGGTGGGCGTGGAAAACGTTCCACCAAAGTTCACGATGAATCCGGGATCCAGCGACGGAACCACCAAAAGCGGGGCGCTTCCCGTCATGCTGTTTCGCACCACGACATTGGTGAGAGTGATATTGCCGGAATTGCGGAGCGTGCCGGTGAAGATCAGCGGCATCCCCGGTGACACCGGACCGGGAGGGCAGATCTGCGTCAGACTCAAGCCGGGGGTTGTGGACACCGGACATCCCGAGGCGCGAGTGACCAGGCTGTCCCCGCAGGTGTCGCGACCCGAAGCCGAGACGTCGACGGAGCACACGTTGAACGGCACGGTGTAGGTCCCGGAGTAGGCTTCAGATTCGCCAGGTGCGAGTTCAATCGGGCCGAGAACCGGGCTGTTGGTGCCTTGGGGACCGAAGACAAACACGTTGGTCAGCACCACATCGCCCGAGTTCAGCACGCGTCCGCTAAACGAGTACACACTTCCCATCTCAAGCGGGTTCGGCGGGCAGTTCGGAAGCAGGGTAAGCGCGGGATTGGAAAGCAGCGGACAGACTGCAGTGGCCGTGGATGCCACGTTTGATCCAGAGCAGCGGTCCTGTCCGCGCGCGGTCAAGGTATCGATGATCAGACAGCAGCAAACCGGTGCCACGTAACTGCCGGAGAAATCCATCGATGCACCGGGAGCCAGGGTGATCGGTCCCAGAACCGGGGTGTTGTTGGTGGGCTGGTTGTCCATCACGTAGACGTTCACCAGCGTCACATTGCCCGGATTGGTGACGGTTCCCGTAAAGGTGTAGAGCCCACCCCGTACAGTCGGCAAAAGCGGACAGTGCTTCGTCACAGCGATCCGCGGCTTGGTCTGGATCAGACACGGATTCGACACCGAACTGCTCACGGGCAGGAAGGTGCAGACGTCGAGGCCGCTGACCGTCAGCGGTGCGTCCCCGCAGAAATCCTGCGGAACCAGCATGGATGCCGCAAACACCGCTGATTCACCCGGGGCGAGCGTGATCGGCCCCAAAATTGGGACTCCGTTGGAAACCATCGGATCCTTCACCACCACCTGGACGAGCGTGATGTTGCCGACGTTCGTAATGGAGCCGGAGTAACTCAGAATTTCCCCCGGCTTCACCGATGCGGGCGAGCAGATCTTTGAAATCATCAATCGCGGAGTCGTCATCACCGGACACGTCCGGGTGTCGGAATCGGAGACCAAATCCCCGGCGCATCCCTGGGCGGTTGCCCGAATTATACCGGAAACCACGCAGCAATTCGTCGGAACCAAATAGCTTGCGGTGAAACCGGCGGATGCCCCCACTGCGAGGTTTAACTGGGTGAAGATCACCGTACCAACCGCAGGCCGGTCGCTCATCACCACCACGTTTGTCAGCGGAACATCGCCCACGTTTTTCACCAAGCCGGTGTAAGTCACCAGGCTTCCCTGAAGGACGTTTCCGGTCGGACAATTCTGGGTCACCACAATCGCGGGAGTCGTCAGAACCGCGCACGTGGCCGATGCCGTGCTGGACACCTCGCCGCCGCACAATCCAGAGGCACGGGCGATCAGCGTATCGCTGGCCAGGCAATTGGTGGGCGCGGGATAGCTGCCGGAGAATTTGGCAACCGCGCCCGGGGCGAGCGATGCGAGGGTAAACACAGGCGTGTTGCCCACCGGTTGGTCATTGAGAACCACAATGTTGGTCAACGTGATGTTGCCCGTGTTGCTGACACTTCCGGTAAACCTGAGGAGCTGCCCCGGGGAAACAGGCGCGGGAGGACATTCCTTGGTGACGCGGATTCCCGGGGTCATGAGATTCTGGCAGGCCACGGTTGCCGAGCTCGTCACCAGCCGGGGCGTCGAGGTGAATTCATCCGACGCGCGAACGGTCAACACCGCCACGCTGGGAATGCAGGAGACGGCAGGAATCCAACTGCCGCTAAAACTCACCACCTGGCCCACTGCCAGGTTGGTGGGAAACAGAACCACGAAGGATCCGTTGTTCACGAAATTGGTGACTGTCACCCCCACCAAAGTGGTGTTGCCGCAGTTGGTGACCTTGCCGGTGAAGGTGATTAAACCCGTCTCCCCCACTCCGCCCACACACAGCGCTGATATTTGCACGCAGGGCTCGTTGACTTGCGTGTTTACTCCCTGGAATCCGCCGCCGCTGCTGTTCACATCGTTTTGATGAATCACGCCAATGTCCCGCGCGGTTGCGAGAATGGTCCCATCCGCCTGAATGTCCTGGGCGCGGACCACGTAGCTGACCACGTCGGGATAAAAGTCAGATTCCCCCTGATGCAGCGTGCGCCGCAGAAGCGTAACAACGTTGGTCTTACCGTCCGGAGTGACGATGAACGCATCGATCTCCGTCGCATCACACACAATCCGGCCGCTGCCAGGAATGCCGTTGAAGACGTTGACACTGTAGAACAGCCGATCCCCCACGTGGACGTCCGGGATGCTGGTGAACAGGTTGATCCCCAAGCCACTCCCCGAGCAGTTCGCAGGCACACGATCTGCCAGAGCGGGAGTGCGATCCGTCCAAACCAACGCCACCGTCACCAAGAGCATCCGAAAAAGCCATTCAACGACGCGCAGAGGCATCTTCGTTTGAGCTGCAGAATTGCGGACGGACCGAACCGGACGCAGCTGGCGTTCGAAGCCGGACGGAGGAACGGATTGAATTGAGGATTTCAAGAAAGGCTTGGGTAAGGGAACTCAGGTTGACTCGGAGAGCACCGGTGGCTTCACCCCCCGGCATGGGACTCAATGGAAATCCTCAAACGTGGAACTCCATTGCGGCGTAGTGTCGTGATCTTGTGCGACACGACAGGAATCCTTCCATGGGGTGTTTTCCCCCTCGGAGAATTTGCAGGGGAGAACACCCGCTCGGGCATTCTCGGGATCCGCACGGCAACCGCTCGCTTCTATCGGTTCTTGGACGACCTGCGAACCATCAGGCCCGCAACAAGGCACAATCCCCCGATCGGCAACATCGACTCCACCTCGGGAATGGCCGAGGGAACCGTGATCGAACTTGCATCCAAACTTGCAGTCCCCTGGATCGCGAACACGCGACCGAGAACCTGGGCTCCGGAATTCACCGTCACGGACTGATCCGCCAGAACCGTCCCGGCAAAATCGGAACCAACCCCCAGCGTCGTGGAAGTCCCCACCCGCCAGTAAACATTGTCAGCACGCGCCCCGTTGATCAGGACAATCGACGACGCGACGGAGGTGGTGAGCGTGGATCCAATGAGAAAATCAAACCGTGCGGCGCTGTTGCCGCCGCCATCCAGAGTCAGAATTCCGGTCAACTGCGCCGCCGCATCAAACTTACGCACTCCGGACCCCAGAGTGAGCCCTCCCAGATCGCTTCCGGTCAGATTCTGCGAGGGAATCTCCGTTCCCAGGGACACATACGCAGCCAGCGCATCCGCCAGCGCCTGCTGCGCGACGCTTCCACCGGCAACCACGGTTCCATTGACCACTCCGGGCGGGAATCCGGTGATGGAAAGCCCCGGATAAACACCCAGATCCCCGTTCACCACGGTTGTACCAGTACTGGTTACTGAAGTGCCGGCCAGGACCCCGAACGGATCAGCGCTTCCAAGAAAGATGCTGGCCGACGCCTGGAGTGAGGCGAGCGAGGCAAGGAGGAGAATCTGGGGGATGTAGTTGGAATTCATGGGGAATGGAAGTGGGGGACTTTCGATCCAGCCGGGGCGGTCCAAAGATCCGTTCGATAAAACCAAATCGACCGACCATCCAAGCTGTGAACCGACATCCTGCCCCGCCTTCATGCATTGATCCATGGGGTGATCACCTGCCCCTCCGTCACGTGACGCCCCAACTTCGGTTCCAGGGATGCGTTGAAAAAAGATCAAGGATGAAACTCCCCAATCCGGATGAAGGGTTCGATGGCGCATCAAGCGCATCCAGTTCGCTCACCTGTTGGGTGAGTCTCAATGGCCTCCGCGCTGAGGTTGAACGCGGGGCCATCGAACGGTTGGGAATCAACCGCCCGCATGACCCGAGACACGCCTCCTCGAACCCTCTGAAGACAGGATTCCGAACGAATGAGAAACCCCTCGCGACGGTGTCGGATTCCCCGTCGCCCCTTCAACCCTTCAACTGCCGTTTCCAGATTCAACCCTCTGGGGTGAATACCTGACGCCGATTGATTGGTATCCGACCTCCTCGGAGACGAAGTGGATATGTGGCATTCCATTCTCCTTTCGCACGCGGTCGCTGGGCGCTTTTTTGTGCGCTTCTTCCAGGAGAGGCCGGCGCACAAACGCTGTTAACCAACGGCAACTTCGAGGCCGGAACAGTCTCCGGTTTTTCCACGGGACTCACCTTGGATGCTTCCGGGACCATGAGCTACGGGACGTATGATTTCCGGTCCACCGCCGCAACCGCAGGTGCCGGATGGCGCCCCACCGCCGATCACACCCCGGGTGCGGGCAGCCTGATGTACATCACGCGCGGTTCGAATGGAAACAACACCGTCACTCCCGTTTGGTCCGCCACCCTGAATTCGGTGGTCCAAAATCAGACCATGATGTTCTCGGGATTCGCGGCAAGCGTGACCAGCCTGACGCCCTCCAGCCGGAATCCCACCATCCGGCTGGTCAGCACCGACGGCACGTTTACCCACACCGACACTTTTTCCTTTTCCGGCACAGCGTGGACCTCGTTTTCGAGCAGCTTTCTCTACACCGGCACGAGCAGCTCACTGACCTTCACCCTGTCCATCGTCAACGGCACGTCCGGAACAGGGCGCGACGATGCGATTGCCTGGGATGACTTTATCCTCATTCCCGAGACCTCAACCACGGCCGCCGGCTTTGAAATCCTCGGCATGGCCGGCGTCACTTGGTACCATCGCCGAACGAAGCCCAGGGCACCGGCTGGAGACCGGCCCCCGGTATGATCGTCCGGATCCGGGCTTTCCTCGGATCCAATTGGCCGGGATTCACTCCTCGACCATGAAGCCGATTTTGAGAGTCACCTGCCAGTGGTGCACCCGGCCCTTCTCAATGTTGCCGCGGGTCTCCACGATCTGGAACCAGCACAGATGCTTGAGCGTCTTCGACGCGCGCTTGATCGCCTTCTCCACCGCATCCTCAATGGAGGTGGTGGAAGTGCCGGTGAGTTCAACGAGTTTGTAGATCGGATCTTTCATAAGGAGGGAGGTGGGGGGCGATGGGATCCAGCGTCAGCGTGACCGGGGCATCTCCGCGCAACGCTCTGGAGTAGGGACAGGTCTGGTGCGCCATTTCCATGACGCGATGGGCCAACGCCGAATCAACGCCTGAAAGCCTCGCGTGAAGTGCCACCGACAGATGAAATCCACCCTCGGCATCTTCGGTGAGACTCACGAGCGCGCGCACCTCAGAATCTTGAATCACGGCCCCGGCGCGTCGGGCGGCGTTATGGATCGCCCCGTGAAAGCAGGCGGCATACGCGCCGGCAAACAGCAACTCGGGACTCGGCCCACGCGTCTCCAGCCCGGCCTCCAGCGGGTTGCCAAGTTCCACGTTCAACAACCCATCAGGGGTATGAATTGTTCCGGAACGCCCCCCCTTGGAGGCGGCCTCAGCAGTAAAAAGAGTTTTCATGGGGAGGGAGGATCCTAAGCGCCATCGAACACAGGCGCTTCGACAGCCCCCCCAACCTAAGCGTTCCCCTCGCCCCCTCCCATGGGGTCTTCACCTGTACTCACCCACTCACCCACTCACCCACTCACCCACTCGCCTTCGAGTTTACCTAGAACGCGTTTGACTGAATGAACCATTCATTCATGCTCAATCCGTGCCTCGTCTTCGAGCCAACATTTCGGGAAAGCGCCTGCAGGAACTGGTCGCTGCTGCGCTGGAAGTCTTTTGCCGACGCGGATTCGAGCGCTCCCAAGTGGCCGATGTGGCCAAGGTCATGGGGGTCTCCGCGGGCACCATTTACCTCTACGTGGAGGGCAAGGAGGCGCTGTTCGACCTCGTCATTCGCCACAACGCTTCCGAGGACTCCGCGTGGCTGGAGGACCTCGAAATCCCCGTTCCAACCCCTCAACCCGGATCCACGGTCGCATTCCTCCGCGAAGTGCTCGATCGCAAGGGGCAATGGCCCATGCTGGAGAAAGCCCTGAGCACGCGAAAGGCGGCGGATATCCGATCCGAACTCGATGACGTGCTGCGGGAACAGTACCGGCTCATGACGCGCCATCGCGCCGGCCTGGTGCTCCTCACCCGCTCCGCGCTCGAATTCCCCGGCTTGGCCGAAGTGTTCGTGCTCGGCCTCCGCAAGCGGCTTCTCGACTGCCTCGGGCAATACCTCCGGGCACGGATCAAATCTGGGCAAGTGCGTCCGCTTGCAGACGTGGATGCCACCGCCGCGGTCCTCACCCAAACCATCGCCTGGGCTAATCTTCAGCGCCCCTTCGACCCCGGCCTCAACGCGTTCTCCGAGCAAACCATCGAGGATTCCACCGTGGACCTCATCGTCTCCGGACTCTTGATCTAACTTCCAAATCTCCCGCATGCACGTCTTCGATCTCCTCTTTGGCAGCCAGCGCTCCTTCGCCGAGCGTTCCTTTTTCACCACCGTCGAAGTCGGCATCCGCTACTTCCTCTTTGCCGGGATCGCCTGGTTCCTCGCTTACGTCCTGTTCCGCAATCGTTGGGTTCACCGCAAGATCATCGAACGATTCCCCTCCTCCTCCGAAGTCCGCCGTGAGCTCGGCTACTCCCTCCTCACGCTGGTCATCTTTGGAGTCATGGGCGCCGGCACCATCGCCGCCTCCCGCGCCGGCTACACCCAGATGTATTGGAAAATCTCCGACTACGGTCAGGGTTGGTTCTTGGCCAGCGTGGCCTGCGCCATCGTGGTTCACGACACCTACTTTTATTGGACCCATCGGCTCATGCACCACCGCCGACTCTTCGCCGTCTTTCATCGGGTGCATCACCTCTCCACCAACCCATCCCCCTGGGCCGCGTATTCCTTCGCGCCCGCGGAAGCCGTGGTTGAAGCGGGCATCTTCCCGGTTGTCGCTCTCGTGATGCCGATTCATCCCGCGGCCTTCGGATTGGTCATGCTGTGGCAGATCGTTTTCAACGTCGCCGGACACACCGGGTTTGAGTTTCACCCCCGGTGGCTCATGAAGACCCCGCTCCGTTTTCTGCTCAACACCCCGACCAATCACGTGATGCACCACGAGAAAATGCGCGGGAACTACGGCCTCTATTTCAACGTCTGGGACCGTCTCATGGGAACCAACCACCCCGAATACGAATCCCGCTTCAACCAGGTCACCTCCCGTCCAAGGGAAGGACACGGATTTCACGGATGAACACGGATTCTAAGGCGAATCTAATCTGACACTTCGCTGCTTTCCCTCTTCAACGCTTCAACTTTTTAACCCTTCAACTGGCGTCTCCCGGCTCAACCCTTCAACTGGCGCTACCACTCCCGCCCCCGGTCCCTGCCGATGCACCTCCGACACCTTCTTTCCGCACTCCTGCTTGCCGCCCTTCCCCTGCGCGCCGCCGAATTCGCGCTGCGCGACGGGGACACCCTCACCTTCCTCGGCGACAGCATCACCGCAGCCCGCGGCTACACCAAGATCGTCGAGCACTACACGCTCATGCGCTTTCCCGAGCGTCGTGTCCGTTTCATCAACGCTGGCCAGGGCGGCGACACCGCCTTCGGCAGCTTGCAACGGCTCGAGCGCGATGTGCTCTCCAAAGGAACAACCGTCCTCACCGTGGCCTTCGGCATCAATGACATTGGCTGGGGTACCAAGGCCGATGACGAGCATCGGCAAAAGTACCTCGATGGAATCCGCGAGATCGTCACCCGCAGCCAGAAGCGCGGCATTCGGGTTTTTATTTGCTCGCCCGCCATCACCGCCGAATCCCCCGACACCGCGGAGATCGGATACCTCCAGAAAATGACCGCCGACGGCCTCGCCCTCGCCCGATCGCTCGGAGCCGACACCATCGATCTCACCCGCGGCATGCGTGAAATCCAGCGTCGAGTCGTGGCCGCCAACAAGGGCGAGAAAGATTCCAAGAACCACACCCATCTCCACGTCAGCGATGGAGTTCACCTGAACGACCTCGGCCAACTCGCCATGGGATACGCCATGCTTCGCGGACTCGGGGCCCCCGCCGACGTCTCCTTCGCCAGCATCGACGCCGCCTCCGGACGCACCCTCTCCAGCACCAACTGCAGCATCACCGGAATCCAATCGCTTCCCCACGGCGTCCAATTCGTCCGACGCGACCGCGGACTGCCTCTCAACCTCGGGATCTTCAGCGCACTGAACCATCGATGGATTCCCATTCCTGATACGCTGAACGGGTATCGTCTCCAAGTGACCGGACTCGAACCCGGCGACTACGAACTGCGCGTCGAGGGACGCCTGTTGGGCAAATACAGCGCGGAACGTCTCGCGCGCGGGGAGAACATTGCCTCGGCCACCTCCAATGGCTGGGAACCGGGCGGTCCGTGGGATGCGCAATCGGACGCCGTGAAGGAAATCGTGGATGCGCGGGACAAGGCCTGGGGAGGCGAACACTTCCGCCAGCAATTCAACGCCAACAATCCCGCCGCCGCCAAAATCCAACACCAGGCCAAAGCCGCGGACGAAGCCTTGCTCACACTCGCGCGCACGATGGCCAAGCCCTACCCCTACCACTTCGAACTCCGCAGGGTCCCATCATCCTCCGCCCCATCCGCAACCAAGTAGCCGAGGTCTCGATCCGCACCCAGGTCCGACCCTGTCCGCCAGGTCTTGGACTGCGGTAGTCCCCTACCGCTTTCGAACCGACGCGCCCCGTTCGCGCCGGCGTCACCCACTCACCCACTCACCCACTCACCCACTCGCCCACTCGCCCCTTCACCCCTTCAAACATTCCCAAACATTTCCTGTCGGAATTCCGAGAGCACTGACGTCACCTCTCTGAACATGAGCGAAACCGACCTGGAACTGCTCGCGCGCTACACCCGGCACGAAGCCGAGGACGCCTTTGCGGAGGTCGTCCGTCGGCACCTTGATCTCGTCTATTCCGCCGCGCTCCGACAGGTCCGCTCGTCCCACCTCGCCGAAGAGGTCGCTCAATCGGTGTTTCTGAAACTCGCCCAGCACGCGCAGGAATTCTCCCCCTCCACCGTCGTTCCCGCCTGGCTCTATCAAGTGACACGCCGTCATGCCATCGACGTGGTTCGTCAAGAAGCCCGACGCCACCTGCGCGAGCAAATCGCCACCAAGATGAATGCGACAGACTCCGCCGAAGCCGGGTGGGAACAAATCGAGCCGCTGCTCGACGAAGCCATGCAGGCACTCGAAGAAACCGACCGCTCGGCAATTCTTCTCCGCTTTTTCGCCAACAAATCCCTGCGCGAAGTCGGTGAAACTCTGGGCACCTCGGACGATGCGGCGCAAAAGCGCGTCAGCCGGGCCATCGAACGCCTGCGGGAGTTTCTTGCCCAACGCGGGGTCATGGTGGGCGCTGGAGGACTCGGAATTGTCCTCTCCTCCCACGCCGTCCAGGCCGCCCCCGCGGGCCTAGCGTCCACCGTGTTCACCTCCGCCTTCGCCGGCACCGCAGCATCCGCAACAGCCTCCTCCGCCACCCTTTCTGCCACCACTCAGACCCTCGCCATGACCACCACCCAGAAAGCACTCGTCGTCCTCACCCTGGTCGCCGCCGTCGGCGTGAGCGTTTATGAAGTCCGTCAAAACGCCGCGCTGCGTGCCCGCAATCTCACACTGGAACAGGAACACATCCCGCTGACCGAACAGCTGCAGCAATTGAAAGCGGAACGCGACCACGCGACCAATCGGGTGGCCGCACTCACCGAGGAAGTGGCCAAATCGAAGCGGAATCCGGCCGAACTGCTGAAACTGCGGGGCGAAGTCGGTTCGCTGATCCGGGAAAACCGGGCGGCTGGAGAAAAGAGCGCCCTCAACAAAATCACCTCCGATCCAGCGTCCCGCAACGCCATGCGCGAAACCCAAAAGCTGGGCATGAGCGCGGTGTACGGCGAACTCGCCAAGCGGCTGAATCTCAAGCCGGAGGTCACTGGCAAGTTCAACGACCTGCTTGCCGACTCGGTCATGGACAACATCGACCTCATCACCCAGGCGCTGCGCGACGGCAAATCGCAGTCCGAGGTGGCCCAACTGTTCGCCTCTGCCGACGCGGAGTTGCAGGGCAAAATCAAAGCGCTGCTGGGGGACGAAGCCCTCGCGCAATACAACGACTACTCGCAGAATCTCCTCAGCACCCTGAGCGCCGCCCAATTTGCGCCCTCCCTCTCGGGCGAAGGCCCGGCCCGACAGGAGAAGCAGCGTCAACTCCGCGAAGCGATGCAGGCCGAGACTGCCGCTGCACTCAAGGCGGCTGGGCTCCCTGCGGATTACCAGGTCGTCCCCATGCTCAACTTCGCCAACATCGCCTCCGAATCGATGGCCGAGCAAAGCCTCCATCTGCTCGACAGCATCTACGCCAATGTCGCGGCACGGGGTGCCTCATTTTTGAGCGCGGAAGAACTCACCAAGTTCGAAGCGTTCCGAACCGCCGCGCTCAACAACAGTCGTTCGGCCCTCGTCATGAACCGCAAGCTCATGGCCCCGCTCTCGAAGTAACCCTGGCATCCCCCTGTCCGCCAGGTCTTGGACTGCGGTAGTCCCCTACCGCTTTCGAACCGAAGCGAACCTTACACGCCAGCGTCGGCCTTAGCGCCCGTCCGGCAAACAAAAGCGCCAGAGGACTGGCGCACTCCAAGACGCTGCCGCGCCCCTCCACTCGCCCACTCGCCCACTCGCCCACTCGCCCACTCGCCCACTCGCCCACTCGCCCACTCGCCCACTCACCCACTCACCCACTCACCCACTCACCCACTCACCCACTCACCCACTCGCCCACTCTTCCCCCTTCCCCACCCCGCCGCCCCGGGCGACACTGCCCCCACATGTCACGGTGGAGATTCATCCCGCTTTGGGTCGCATTGCTGTTAATCACGGTTGCCGTTGCAGCGGAGAACGAACCCGCGCCGGCGCCCGCGCCCGCGATGCGTTCGTACGACGACTGGGTTGCGGCCTGTCAACGCATGCCCTCCAACCGTCGCCTCCGCGGCGCGGTCCCGCCCGCTGGCACGCTGCCCATTGCACGTTTCGCTGAATTCGGAACCGTGCTTTCCGCCTTCGCCGATCAAAGCCGCACCGGAGCCCTCGGTCAGACCAACCGCTGGATCGGCACTCCCCCCACCGCCCAGGCCTTCTTCAACACCAGCACCGCGTATTTCCTCGCGCCCGATGCCCCATCGTCCGCGCTTCTGGAAAACTTCCTCGCCTCCGCCCGGGGTCCGCGCACCGCGCCGACCATTCCCTTTCAACCTTTCGCCGCAAAAGTGGAACTCCCGGAGAATGCCGAGATTTACATGCACGCCGATTTCCACGGCGACATCCGATCCCTCCTCGCCGACCTCGCGTGGTTGAACGGCAACGGATACCTGCGCGGATTCGACATCCTCAAGCCCCGGTTCCACCTCGTGTTTTTCGGCGACTACACCGACCGCGGAGCCTACGGCGTGGAAGTCCTTTACACCCTGCTCCGACTCAAGCTCGCCAACCCCGACCGCGTCCACCTCGCCCGCGGGAATCACGAAGAAGTGTCGATCGCCGCCCGCTACGGCTTTCTCAGCGAAGGCCGGCTGAAGTATGGCGCCGACTTCGATCCCGTGAAGGTGCTGCGGATCTATGATTTTCTGCCCGTTGCGATCTGGCTTGGAACCGGCGGGAATTATATTCAGTGCAACCACGGCGGCATGGAACCCGGATTCGATCCCCGCCCGCTGCTCACGGCAACCGGACCCACTGCCTATCAATTCATCGACACCCTCACGCAACGTCAGTTTCTCACCACGCATCCCGACTGGTTTGCCCCCGGCGACACCAAAGCCCGTGCCGACTACACCCGGACCGCTCAGGATTTCCGGCCCGTCGATCCTATCAACCCCGTCACCCTGGGATTCATGTGGAACGACTTCACGCTTGTCTCCGATGAACCCGGCTTCGCCATCGATCCAGGCCGGGCGTTTGTGTACGGCCAATCCACGACCCGCTACCTCCTCGAGCAAACGCGCACCGGATCCAACGTGGTCCAGGCCGTGTTCCGGGGACACCAGCAATCCTCCGCACCGAATCCCATGATGCGACGCCTCATGGCGGGTCGCGGTGTATTTCGCCACTGGCAAAAGGACGATTCCACCGCGCGATTCGCTGCAACGACGCGCGAGCTGGAATCCATCCTCGAAACCGCCCCGGAGCGAAGCGTTCCTCCGGGATCCGTGTGGACCCTCAACATCTCGCCCGACAGCCTCTACGGCGAAGCCAACGGATTCGACTACGACACCTTCGCCCTGCTGAAGACCGCCAAGAACATTGCTGACTGGCGGGTGAAGGTCATCAACGTGGACGTCGCGAAGTAAATAGCCCGCCGAAGACGTTGAAGGGTTAAAAAGTTGAAGCGTTGAAGGGGAATCAAAGCGCCTCGCTCGTATGTAGTACCGCGTTCACGCGGCTCCGGGAGCACGCCAACCCTCACAACTGGGCGGGGGAAAAACCCGCGCCAAAACAAATCGCCACCCCTTTTGGAGTGCGGTGGCAGAGCGGAGCGTCGACACCGCTTTCGAAACCGTCCTCGAGGAAAAACCGACCGTCCCCAGCACTGGTGCCTCCCGCCCTCCGAACTCCCCCGGAATTCCTGTATCCAGCATCCTCCATCTCTCCGGAATCCCCGCCTTTCCCATCCAGCATCTGCCCCCTTCCGATCGATCTCCGATCTGCCAACTCCCATCTCCCATCTCCTCCGCGTTCCCCTTCCCATCCCCGTCCACTTCCCCCCGCAACAGGGCGTGAATCAAAATCGCTCGCTCCAAAACGGAACACCGCCACCGCTTTAGAAAGCGTCCTCGATTCAGCCCCCAAGGTCGCCATCGCCAAGAGGCCAAATGCCTCAGTTCCGTACGTTGCTCTCCCCTCTAATCCAATAATCAATGTTGATCTCACTTTGGTCTCGTTGCATCCCCAGAGGAGGATTCTTCCGCAACGCCTCCCGAAGATCCGGACCGAACACTGCTATTCGCTTGGGATCGATCTTGTGCAAGACCGACAGGATTTCCTGAACAGATATCTGCTTTGACCAAAAGCGCTTAGCCGGAAGCACCGCAATCGCCGGCGGCATGAGCGAGCCGGCATAAAAACAGACAATCGGTTGATCTGAAAAGACAACCTCCCCCGGGACACTTTCCGACCGAAGCTTTTTAACCAGTGCCACCGTTGAAACTAAGGGCCTCGAGGAAACCTCCCGAATCAATTCAACCACATTGAAAGCGGTAATACCAGAAACCCACAAAAGCCCCACCAAAAGTCCAATCGCTCGAATGGCTGTCAGCCTTGAAAGGCCCTGGCAACAATTGGCGAACATCCAATGAACCGCCCAGTCGACGCCAACTCCCGCGATCAGGCATGTTGGAATTGAAAAATGAATCGTATAGTATTGCCAGAATGGCTGATGGGTTGAGTGCACTGCAATCAACGCAACCAAGGCTAAAACCGCCGAAAAACTGGCCGCTCTTCTTTCGCCACCCCCGTAGACAACCCCAACGCAGGCAATCGCGACAACCTCACAAACCGGAGCGAACAAATCCCACGAAAAACGATATCGCTCTGCCTGAATTCGAAACTCTGGAAAAACCGGAGCGAAATGTGATTTGAAAATCGCATCCCACGCTTCTCTCTCGAAACAACACACCGAAATTACAGCGCAAGCGCCCAGGAAGAATACTCCGAAGAACGCACACCGTAGAAACCACTCGGACAAATCAGTGCGAATTGAAAAGCCTTCACCTAGCCGAGGCTTAAACTGGGACGTGGGACGCAACTCAAACAACAGATACGGAGCAAAAAGAAGTGCAGTGAATTTAACGTTCACCGCTATCGCAAAGACAGACGCAGCTGCAAAGATTCGAAACCGCTGCTGGGAACCGCTTCGATCAAGAAGCCAAAGGCTTGCTGTCGTCAAAAACAGCATCGGAATCTCCAACATTGCCGATCCGGAAAGCATCAGGACTTCTGGCCACGCGAGGAACCCGAGCACGACAAACGTCGCCGCGCATCGTCCTACAGTGCGTCGCGAAATCATCCAAAGACATAGCGCAGTTCCCCCGGCAGAAAAAATACTAACGCACCGAGCAACTCCAATTGATGGCCCAAACAGTCGAAACAATCCCGCCAACAGATACGTGTGAATTGGCGGCTGGTCATTCCAGATGTCTCGGTACAGCAAATACCCCTTGGTGATCAAAAAGGCCTTGTAGACTTCATACCCTTCATCTCCACCAAACTCGTAAACATGGAAGATGTCGAATTTCCATCCAACTATCGCGCTGAGCAAAGCCACCAGCACTCCCAACCCAATACTTCTTCTTGAGGCAAAAACCATCGTCGCTTTTAAGTCCATTCAACAATCAGGGGCCCTCTCATCGAAGGCCCCTGGTTGCTTTGAACTTTGCTCGACTACTTGGTAACGTTGTTTTGGCAATTGCCGAGCGTCACAAGTCTCGCCCGTGATGGTTCAATTCCGTCGTGGGCTCCTGTTGGATCAGGTGAGTTCCAGTTGCAGGTGTTGTAGAAAATCCCCCAGTCACAAGTGTATCCCCGAACTTTCGTGTATCTATCCTTGTTGTCGTCCTTGATCGAATCAACCCAATCAAGAGGATTGGATAGGACGGAAAAGATTGTCACTGGAATGGTCCTCTCCGGATTTGAATAGGCGTACATGATCCAACAATCATCGTACGAACCCGTGGCACACGACGGCTTCATGCTTCTAGTGACCGACGAGGCTTTCCAGCCACATGATGCAAGCCCAGCAGCCAATTGCTGAGGATGAATTGAAACAATCACTGTTCCAATGATCGCGGCGCACTTGGCGAGACTCAGTAATGCTCCATTGACTCTTTTGACCGACTTCATGTTTTTATGCATTCTTTGTATTGTTTTGATTTTTGTGTGTATCCCTAACCTTATAGATTGCCACGGGCAGAACGATCAGTACTCCAATGAAAAACCATCTGCCAAATCGTTGCCGACGGGTTCTACCCTCGATGACCTGATCATAGCTGACCTGATCTTTCTCCATTGCTTCGATTTTTAGAGCGATCTCGGGATCCGCCCTTAAATAGGACTCCGAACGCCACTTTTTCGAAGCATATTCCACATACCAGCGTTCAGATCCCCTCCGGTTCAGGCGGAAATCAACAATTCTGGCCATTGATGTTAATTCCGGCAGCTTCAATGGGCCCGAATTGGTTACGATGTTCGAAACTTCGACTTCGTATCGATAGGCAACCACATTCGTGGCCTTAATCGGGTCCACAGCGAAGCTTTGTCGGGTTATCAAATCGCTGAACCTACCCATCTTTGCCTGCGAGTCCGAAAACTCAAACCGTTCAACAAGCACTAGATTTGTCCGAACGCTCCTAAACAGCTCGAGTTGAGTCAGGTACCCAAGGGAATTGGTTGTCGCGATAACCTGGGCGTATTGCCTTTGATTCAATTCCTGGAGCGCTACCAGATCGGGAAGTTCTCGAAAGCTTTGCCAGTCAAGTCGCTTGCACATCGGACGGCAAAGCGCCATCCAAATGGTCTGAAGATTTCCGGTTCCACCCGCTGGAATTGGACCTTTGGTGATGCTTGCCGCCTGGTTGGTTGAGACGGTCATGAGCGTGAAGCAGTCCACTCCATCCGAGAAGAAAGTCTCCTCGGTTTGGAACCGATTCGCGCTGTGTCGACTGCGCAAAATCCAACTGCATTTTTCGAGTTCCAACCTGAATTTTACCAGACACTCCAACGCGTCGGGTGAGAGCGTGGCGCCATTGAAATGGGGTAGTAGATTCGTGTTAACGAGCACCCTTCGACAGACTCCTTCGATCACCACAGTCTCTGCGGTAAGAAGTGACATCGAATATCCGATGCCGAATAGGGAGAGAATCAGAAACCAGACGCGCTTCCTCTTCGAGAGACTTGGGGTGGTCATCTAATCTTGAAGATGGTTTCGGAGAAACTTTACTCGTGCCCTTTTTAGAGATCACCCGCTTTGGGGTGGCTGCTTGCATTTTTTCTGAGCGCGATCATTCCGAATCCGGTTCCCAGTGACAGAAATGCGAGAATACCAAGTGAGATTCGGTTTGAAGTCTCGTCACTCAGCCCGATGGCCGCGGTGATCATTCCGAGGCATTTGCACGAGCCCGGGAATCCTCCCAAGTAGAGCGAAAGCCGATAGCCGATGAATGCCAGGCAGAGCATCAATAGAACCGAGAGCCGGGCCGAGATCGACTGAAGCGATAAGAGTGAGAATACAACCAACAGTTCAGCGATTCCGGTCACGAGGAGGAGGTTCCTATTGGACAGAAACCAAAGAATTGGATCCTTCTCATCGAGAATCCGGGAGTTTCCCGTCGCAGATCCGAATTTGCCCGCCGCAGTGGCAAGCAGAAGGCACACAGAGATCCGGAGGAACAGCTGAAGCGCCCATCCCCCATCGAGTGCGGTAACTGCAGTCGCGCCCTTTTGAATCGGGTCCAGCCGATCAGAAATCTTCGGTAGCGGTTTCGCTTCGAGAAGGGACATCGTTAGCAGCGGTTGCGAATGGAGTACTTCCCCAATTGTTTACCGCATCGGCCCGATTTCGCCTAGGCCCCAAGTTTGATGCGTTTTTCGGGAGCGATCCGGAGACACCTCCGCTCACAGAATCCGCGTATTTCGGGCCTTTCAGCGCCTTTCCAAACGAGACTAGCCCAGGCCTTCAGGCCTGGGTTTAACGGACGCCAATTCCATCGAGTCCCGCTGGGACGGCAGAGTCCTATCCCCGCCCCCCATCTGCCATCGCCCCCCATCTGCCATCGCCCCCCATCTGCCATCGCCCCCCATCTGCCATCGCCCCCCATCTGCCATCGCCCCCCATCTGCCATCGCCTCCGCATCTGCCTCCCCGTAGCCGCCGCCGGAAGAAGGCGGATCACCCGAACGTAAAAAGTCACCCGCGCCCACATTGGGCATTGCCCTCCCGCGGATCGATCTCCCATCTGCGATCTTCGATCTCCGAAGATCCCCATCCAGCACCCAGCAACTGCCACCTCCCCGCTGCCCCCTTCCGAACGATCTCCCATCTCCGATCTTCGATCTCCGAAGATCCCCATCCAGCAACCGCCATCTCCCCGCTGCCCCCTCAGCCCGATCTCCCATCTCCGATCTCCGATCTCCGATCTTCGAAATCCCCCCCATCTCCCATCTCCCATCTGCCATCTCCTCCCCACTCCCCGCCCCATCAGCGGTTCAAATGGCTTTCCCCTCCGGATCGCCGTTTTCTACCTCGGACGGTCTCTCTTGATTTGGCCCAGCTGGAGGAGCGTTCCGTTTACATCGGGATGGTAGTTGAGGCGGTTCGAAGAGATGATAACGTACGCTCCCCTTGCCTCCCAAAGTTGTTTGGGATCCAGAAACGCGCTCGCAAGCTTCGTGTCCGCGAGTTGGAGGTCCAGGTAGCGAATGCGAAGCAACGGGGTCCGGGAGACCGAATTGGTTTTGGAACTCGAATCCGCAAGGGCTTCGGGAAAGGTGACCGACACCCGGGCTTCCACCGGGCGAAGCCGATTCAACCGCTTCTCAAACTCAATCTCCACCGCATGGCCGAAGTCCATGTCCTTGGAGTTTAGTTCCCCGTAAACGGTGTTTCCACGGGAGGACCAGGTGCAGACGTAGTTCCGGCTATCCGAAGAAAAAGTCAGCGTCGAGTTGGTCCAGGCCAGTGGACCGGCTGCCTTGGGAATTCCGAGGTTGAGGGCCTGCGAGAGGTTCTCGCCGGGAACGAGGGTGGATCTGGCGTTCTCGTCGTCGGTCACGCAGAGGTAGAGCATCTCACGGCTCAACTGCCACGGAGTTCCGCCAAAACGTCCGAACAGCATGTCCGGCTTCGGCGAGAGATTGGTGCCCTGCTGAGTCCGGAGGAAGCTTCCCGGTCCCACGATGAAGTCCCCACCTGAACGCCGCCCGGAAAACGTGGTCGCGGTTCGATCAACCGTCTGGGGAAGAAGCCGCCGGAATCGGGCAGGAACCTGTTTCGGGTCCAACAGCAGCGTATTCTCAAACTCCACGCGCTGCACCTCGGGCCGCTCCATCACGAACCACCTCACCCATTCCAGCGGATCCGTTGGCTCCGGCGCAGCGGCTCTGCTCACGAGACAAACCGCCAAAGCCCCCAGGCAGCACACCATCCGCGTGAATGCGATCCACCCACGGCGACCGAGTGAAGTTCGTAGCGTTCTCATTGGGGCGAAGGACGGCCTTTTCCACGACTCCAGCCGGTCCGGAACCACGTCGCGCAAAGCCATCGCGCACTTTATGCACCTTCCACCCGAATCCGCCAAGGCCCCAAGTTTGGTCCACCTCCTCGAGCGCACCGGCTGAATCAAGACCGTCGGCCCCCTCGCGCAGGCGAAGCCGGCGATTTGCCAGCGGAAGACGTTGCCTTGTTTTCGAAACCAAAACGCATAGTCTGCCACGAGCGAAAAGGAGCAGCTATCCCGGAGCTCTTCTCTCAAATATCAAATGGATGGATCTGCCCCCCCAGACGCCCCTTCGCATGGTAATTCTTCGAACAAGTCGATCGGCACTCACACCCCGCGTTCTATCTGGAATGACTAGGCAGGGGTTCCTGCACGTTTGTATCGCATCGAGTTTGCTGTCCAACGCGCATGGTGAAGGAGCGGTTCTATTTATCGTTGGGCCGCCTGGGGTGCGGGTTGGTAGTGAAAATGGTCCATTGGCGGCGTCAGGGATTTATTGTGAATTGTTCGCGGGCGCCAGCCCGGATCAAATGATTGACCTGAATGTCAAATACGAATTCAGCAACGGTAAGATTCCCGGTCATTTAGTCCCAATCCCGTTTTTAGCCGAAGGATCTACAGGGTACGTAAGTTTCGTGGCATGGGATTCGCGAAACGGATTGCAGCTTTCGGACGTGTCTACGCAATTCCAGGTGCATAGTGAAATCTCAACGAACTATTTGTGGGACATCTCCCGCGATGTGCATTCCGTAGCATACTTCTCGGGGACGGTCGTTATTCCGACCAATGTCCCCGAGCCTGGTGAGCGGCCGTTGTTTTGGGGCAGCATGCTTCTTGGACTTCTCTTTGCGATGAGGGGGCGTCGAGAGTCGGATCGGTACCAATGACATTCGTGACAACCTGCCCCGGCGATTGGGTTCACCTCCCCGAATACGTCGGCTCCCTCGTGAAACCTTGGCGGGCGATCTGCCACCGGAAAAAGTCGCCTTGGCTTCGAAACCCCAGCGCATTGTCTGCCATGGGAAAAAGCGGAGGAATTCCGGAATCCTCCGCTCAAATGTCAAATGTATAGACCTGACCCAGCTGTCCCCAGATTTCGTGGGGTGATTCGACCGTCCTGTGAGTCCATCCGAGGTTGGGCACCGGCGCCTATCGCCGATGAATCCACAGATCTTCAGAACTGAATGAACACGGGCCGGCACAGATTGTTTTCTGGATCCGCCGAGGCGGATTGGGCGAAGGGGTGGGCGCTGGAAGCAGCGTCTGCGTTTCGCTAGAACCTGATGGGTGACTGACCGAATCACCCCTGAAAAGGGAAGTGGTTCGAAATCAAACCCGGGAAATACCTGGTTTGATCCAGCCGCCGAGATCGAATTCGCGGCGAGAAGAAGCCGACGGAAAAAATCGGAGCCGCTAACTTTTTGCCTGTTGACCCCGCGCACTAATGGGTGACCCCAGATACCCTCCCATAGAGGCATCTGGGGGTAGATCTATATTTTTGACATTTCGGATGTATGGCCAGAAGGGAATCCGGTCCCACGACGAGGGAAGAGTCGGGAGGGCGATGCGTCCTGGCTGAAGTATGAGGATTTAGGCCATGGATCGACCGAGTGATTGAGATTCCCTCCTCTTTCCGCTCCGAACTGGAGCCGGTGGTCGGGATTGAACCGACGACCTACGGTTTACGAAACCGTTGCTCTGCCACTGAGCTACACCGGCGTCACTGTTCTGCTCTACTCTGCACTGCACTGATCTTCAGTTCAGTTCGCTTCTCGTTGCTGTTTCCCCTTCCTCGCTGCGGGAAGTCGAGTCAAGCGAGGCGGTTGTTTAGGGGGCCGACGCTCCCGTCGCAAGCTTCAAATCGCGGTAGGGCGGGAATGCCGCCGGAACGGCGGAGATTCCCGAGAGATGCTGGATGCTGGATGATCGGGACGCGGAGGAGATGGGAGTTGGCAGCTGGGAGTTTGGGGGACGGCGGCGGAGATGGCAGATAGGGGGAGCCGATGGCGGTTGCTGGATGCTGGATGGGGAGGTCTGGGGCGGAGATTCCGGAGAGATGCTGGATGCTGGATGAAGGGGACGCGGAGGGGATCGGAGATGGGAGTTGGCAGATAGGGGGAGCCGATGGCGGTTGCGGGATGCTGGATGATCGGAACGCGGAGGAGATGGGAGTTGGCAGTTGGGGATGAATGGGGGCAACGACGGCGCGGGGGCTGGTCGTTTTGTAGATGGGGCAGAGCGGCAGCTCTGGCCCTACCTGGGTTCGAGGGATGGTCGGTATGGAGGATCGGCTCGCGGCAGCGTCGCCCTATCGATCGACGAAACCGCGGCGTTGACACGCCGCGGGGCCGCTTTCCCCTTCAACCCTTCAACTATTTTAACTCTTCAACTGCCGTTTTTGGGTTCACCCCTTCAACGGGCGCTCCGCGCCGAGGAAGCGCTGGTAGAGGAAGGAGGCGACCATGGCGATTACCGCCACCCCCGCGAAGGCGGCGATGCGGTACAGGGAGCCGAGTTGGGCGAGGTCGTGGAGGAAGAGTTTCCCCAGGGTCACCACCAGCAGGCCCAAGCCCGCGTAGCGCGCGCCACCCACGCCGCGCAGGATCCCCAGCACGATCAGGCCGAAGGCGAACAGGCCCCAGCAGATGGTGTGGGCCAGGTCGCGCCCAAGGTTCGCCGAGAATTCGAACGTGGAGGTGACGCCCGGGCTGAACCAGTCGGCGATCTCGATGTTCACCAGCACGAACAGCAGCACGGTTCCCAGCCCCGCCAGGACCGATCGGTCGGAAAACCTTCCCTGCTGCGGGCCTTCCTGCTTGGGCAGCCAGCGCGAGGCACCGAACAGCGCCAGGATCACCGTTCCAAAGGTGTACAGCGAGGGATTGAAGATCCGCGTTTCCGCGCGGGGAACAAGGTCCCAGACCGCCGGATGGAGCATCAGGCGCACAAACGCGGTGACGAGCAGCGAGAGGCCCACCCGACGCAATCCCGCGTGCGGCACCTTGCGCACCAGCGCGCAGAGCGCCGCGCCTTCCAAGGCCCAGCCCAGCGTGAGCCATTGACGATGGAACTGGACCGGGAAGATCAGGGTCAGGAACAGCAGCGTGACGCCGCCCATCCAGGCGCGCTGGGTGAGGCGCAGGTCCTCATTGTCCGACGGACGCAGCCAGACGCGGATGAGCGCGAGTCCGCTCGGGATGGCAAACAGCGCGGGAATCCAGCCCGGGTATTCGTAGGTGTTGCCCGCGCGGATGCGCGCGTACACCCACAGGAATGCGAGCGGACCCGACATCGCGCCCACGACCCAGGGCAGTCGCTTCTGCCCCACCGTGCTGCTGAACCAAAATGGGTACACGAGGAAGGCGAGATGGAATCCCGCGAACCACGCCACGGGCACGGTCCATCCGGGGCCGCGGCCGACTCCGGACACGATCCATGCGGCTTCGAGCAGCGTGGTGCCGATGAGCCCCGCGAGCAGGAGTCGCGGCGGGGTGGTGCGGTACAGGAGGCGCACCAGGGCCATCATCACCGCCACCAGCGCGGCTGCGATGGCGAACACCGGCGTGGGATTCTCCGGCGAGAAGCGCAGCACGAGGAGAATCAGGAGGGCAAAGGGCATGAGGGCCGAGAGGCTGGGCATCCAGCGTCGAACCCGGTCCTCCATGGCATCGGCCGCCGCGCCGATTCCTCCAATCGTGCGGAGCCCGGGGAGCCACACCGCGGAGAAGGCGAGGAACACCACCGCGGCCCCGCCCACCACCACGAGGCTTTCGGTCCATTCGAGGGCCTGCATGGGGGTGGACACCAGCCAGGTGCCGATGAGCAGCGTGGAGAACACAAACACCGCGAGCAGCCCAAACACCGCGCCCGCGACCCAGGCGAGGGCCATGGCGAAGCAGTTCACCACCAGCACGCAGCCCCAAAGCAGGTACGACACGGAGAGTTCGCGAAGGATCGGGATGAGCAGCATCAACAATCCCACCGCGGGAATGAGCTGGCGGTGCATGGGCATCCGGGCACTGAAGGAGGCTCCGGAGCTGAGGCGACGCAGGGCGAGCGGTCCGACGGAGTGAAGCGCCGAGAACAGGATGGGCAGCGCGAGCGCGAGCGGCATTTGATCCTGTCGCAATCCATCGAGATTCCAGAACCCGATGAGCAGGAACACCAGCACGGCGCCCACGACTTCGAGGCTGGCCAGCAGGGGCGCGCTCATCGCGAGGAGCAGCAGGAGGAAATCGGCCCCGAATGCGACCGCAAAGCCGTGTCCCGGCAGGTCGGCCGTGCCGCGGCTGAGCACGAGATTGAAGCTGATCAAAATGGAGACCAGCGCGAGCAGCGCGGGGGCGGTGACGGAATCCTTCACCAGCCAGCCTTCGCGTCGGGCCAGGGTCCATCCGGCGAAGAACAGCACCGGGAAGCCGAGGAACACGGCCTGGGCGATGCCCATTTTGGCGGGTTCGAAGTATTGGGCGAACCAGCCGATCTGCATGGCCGCGGTGCCGACGGCGGCGAGGGACAGCAGGTGGTTCCATCGACGCGTCCGCACCACGGCGAGCAGGCCGACATTGAGAATCGCGATGTAGCCAAACAGGCCGCCCGGCGAATCGACGCCGCTGGAGAGCATCACCGGCGTGAGGAATCCGCCGAGCATCCCGAGCACGGCGATGACCTGCGCGGAGCGGCGCACGGCAAAGGTGAAGGCCACTGCGGTGACGGCCGACATGAGCAGGAAGGTGAGGCCGAGGCTGAAGGCTTCGAAGTGGAACAGCACGCGGCAGGCGAAGACGGTCGAGTACAGGATCAGCACCCCGGCGGCGCCGAGGGATTGCGACACGATGCGGTCCCCTTCCCGTCGCCACAGCCAGGCGGCGGTGACCAATCCGGATCCCAGAACGAATCCCCCGAGGGCACGGAGCGCGGGCGGGAAGAGGTTGTGCTCGATGGAGTAGTTCAGTCCGAAGGCGGCGGCGAAGAACAACGCGAGTCCGCCCAGCCAGGCGAACAGCTTCACTCCCACGAAGCGTTCCCAGTCGAAGGCCGCGGGGGCTCCGATCGATGCCGGCTGGGGATCCCAGGGCTTGGTGAGCCGCTCAGGCGCCGGTTGCTGCGCGGATGCGAAGGCCGACGCAGACTCAAAGGCGGGCGTGGGCTCGGGTTCAGGGGCAGGCGCGGCAGTAGGGGCGGGCGCGGAGGAGAATGCCTCGAGGGATGGGATCGAACCGAGCTCGGGCGGCACGGACATTTCGGAGACTCGTTCCAGCTGTGGCTCCGGATTCGGCTCCGGTTCCGGCGGGGCCGCCGCAGGTTGTACCGTTTTTGATGCCTCCTCCCGGGCCGAGGGGGTGGATTGGGCCGATCGCGGCGCGGAGGAGGTGGCGCGTTCGAGGACGGCGAGGCGAAGGCTGGTCTCGCGTTGGCCGCCTTCGAGGTCGCGAACGCGGCTTTCCATGAGATCGACCCGTCGCAGTCGGTTAAAAAACAGCAACAGGGCGGCCGGGAGGCCGAGCCACAGGAGGGCGAAGCTGAAAAATCCGAAGGAATCCATAAATTGACTGCGTTAGCTGTTTTTGTTGAACCGGTTGCGCCGGGGCAATTGGTTCATTTCCGGCCCAAATCCGCGGGAATCCCGAGGAACTGGAATCGATGGCGTCGGTTATGCCGGGTTCCGGTCGGGATGCGGGAATCGAAAAGAATCGGTCCGACATTGGTTGCGTCGATGCCGGGCCGGCGGTGCGGACGGGAGAGGATTCTCGCGTCTTCTCACTTTCGGCTTTTGCTTTTCCCGGGGCACCCGTGTTTCATCCGGCCCCGAACGCGACTTTTATCCGATGCCGAAACGTACCGACATCCACTCCGTCCTCATCATTGGCGCTGGCCCGATCATCATCGGTCAGGCGTGTGAGTTTGATTATTCCGGCACCCAGGCGTGCAAGGCCCTCCGCGAAGAGGGCTATCGGGTGATCCTGGTGAACTCGAATCCGGCCACGATCATGACCGATCCGGAGTTCGCCGACCGCACCTACATCGAGCCCATCACCCCGGAGGCGGTGGAGAAGATCATCGTGCGCGAGAAGGCCGAGATGGCCCGGCTGGGCGCGACCGGCAAGCTGGTGCTGCTGCCCACGCTGGGTGGCCAGACGGCGCTCAACACGGCCATGAAGCTGCACCGCTCCGGTGCGCTGGAACGCCACAGCATCGAGATGATCGGTGCCAAGGCGGATGCCATCGAAAAGGGCGAGGACCGCCAGATTTTCAAGGACCTGATGCTCACCATCGGGCTGGACGTTCCCATTTCCGGAACGGCCCACAACATGGAGGAGGCGCGTCAGATCGGCGAACGCATCGGCCGCTACCCGCTCATCATCCGTCCCGCCTACACGCTCGGTGGCACCGGCGGCGGCATCGCTTACAACCGCGACGAATTTGAGGAAATCGCCAAGCGCGGCATCGACCTGTCGCCCGTCTCCGAAGTCCTGATCGAGGAATCGCTCCTCGGCTGGAAGGAGTACGAGATGGAGGTCATGCGCGACAAGGCGGACAACTGCGTGATCATCTGCTCGATCGAGAACTTCGATCCGATGGGCGTTCACACGGGCGATTCCATCACGGTGGCGCCGATCCAGACTCTGACCGACAAGGAGTACCAGATCATGCGCGACCAGAGTTTCGCGGTGATCCGTGCGGTGGGTGTGGAGACCGGTGGATCGAACATCCAGTTCGGCATGAATCCGGAGAATGGCCGGATGGTGATCATCGAAATGAACCCCCGCGTGAGCCGCAGCTCCGCGCTGGCCTCGAAGGCCACCGGGTTCCCGATCGCCAAGATCGCCGCCAAGCTGGCGGTGGGCTACCTGCTCGACGAGATCCGCAACGACATCACCCGCGAGACCCCGGCGAGCTTCGAGCCGACGATCGACTACGTGGTGACCAAGATCCCGCGCTTTGCCTTTGAGAAATTCCCGCAGGCGGATCCGACGCTGACCACGCAGATGAAGTCGGTCGGCGAGGCGATGGCCATTGGCCGCACCTTCAAGGAAAGCCTGCAGAAGTGCCTGCGTTCCCTGGAAATCGGCCGCAGCGGCCTCGGGGGCGACGGCAAGGCCTGGCGCATCGGCACCGATGTGTACGGCGACCGCGACATCCTCCCGCGCGACATCATCAGCCGGAAGCTCAGCATCCCGAACGCGGAACGCATCTTCTTCATCCGTCACGCGTACCGCGCCGGATTCAGCCTCGAAGAGATCTTCCAGCTGACCAAGATTGATCCGTGGTTCCTCACGCAGTTGAAGGAACTCGTGGATTTCGAGGAAGAGTTGGCGGCCAGCCGCTCCGCGGCGTGACAGGCGCGCGCTGGCGCGCCGGTTGAAGGGTTGAAAGGCTGAAGGGTTGAAGAGGACGGCGGTCCAAAGTCCAAAGTCCAACGGGCGGCGGGACACGGGCGGCGGGATTTTGGAGTGCGGTGGCAGAGCGGAGCGTCGACACCGCTTTCGGGGCCGGGCTGGAGTATAAACCGACCGGTCCCTTCGCAACGGTAGCAAACACTATCCCCCGACGGTGTTGAGGCCTTTGGGGGTTCTCCGTTTTTGCGCGGCTGGGATTCATTCGCTCCGCGCCTCGGTCGAGGTTGACCAAAGCGGCGTGGCGCTGCGCTTCCCGCCGCACTCCAAAAGGACGGGGGCCTTTGTTTCGCCCCGTTCGCGGTTTCGCTGCTGCATTAGGTCACGGTTCCCCCGAGAGCCGCGTGAATGCGGTACTCCATACGGGAGAAGTCCAACGGGCGGCGTGATTTTGGAGTGCGGTGGCAGAGCGGAGCGTCGACACCGCTTTCGGGGCCGGGCTGGAGTATAAACCGACCGGTCCCTTCGCAACGGTAGCAAACACTATCCCCCGACGGTGTTGAGGCCTTTGGGGGTTCTCCGTTTTTGC
>CANGKZ010000048.1 GCA_947454705.1 Verrucomicrobiota bacterium | reverse complement strand
TGGCGCGAGCGAGCGTCGAGGAGGCAATCAGGCTCTACAATGAACGCCGACCGCATACGTCGCTGGACTACCGCACGCCGCATGAAGCCCACAGCTTGGTGGCTTGAAGACGAGCACTCCCAAGTCGCCGGCTTGTGGAGCCCGGCGCCTGGGCCCCTCGATGCACGATTTGAGCCGCGAACCCCGGGTTCAACGGACGTCTCAAATCGGCAGTTATCCCAGGCGCCGACCTCCACAATCCTAACCCAGCCTCTCTCCTGACCTACTCGCAAGAGTGTCAAATCCTGACCCGGACTTGACCCAGCTAGGGGGGCGAGCAGCGTTCGGAGCTGATACGCGTATTTGGAAGCAACGGCATCTTTCGATGGATCTACCATCTCCGCTTCACCCCATCTGCCAGCTTCCAACTCCCAGCTCCTCCGCTATTCCCCCTCCGCTTCCGTCTATCCGAGGATTTCGGACACGACGCGGCCTTCGCCGGTGGGGCCGATCAAATGCTGGTCGAGGCCCTGATCGCGGAAGGTGAATGCGTGCGCGTCGATGCCGAGTTGGTGCAGCACTGTGGTTTGAAGGTCGCGAATGGTGACCTTGTCCTCGGCAATGGCGTAGCCGAAGTCATCGGTCGATCCATGCAACCCGCCGCCACGAATGCCGCCGCCGGCCATCCACATGGAGAAGCACGCCGGATGATGGTCGCGTCCGAGAAAGGTGGACCCACCGCGGGCCTCGTTCATCGGGGTACGGCCGAATTCGCCGCCCCAGATGACCAGGGTTTCATCGAGCAGCCCGCGCTGCTTGAGATCGGTGATCAACGCCGCGCAGGAGCGATCGACATCCCGGCACTTCTTCGGGAACTGCTCCATCAGGTCATCGCCCGGACTGGTGCCGTGGATGTCCCATCCCCAATCGTACAACTGCACATAGCGAACGCCCTTTTCGACGAGGCGACGCGCGAGCAGGCAGTTGTTGGCGAAGGAAGCTTCACCGGGCTTTGCGCCGTACAGTTCGCGGATGGATTCCGGTTCGCGTCCGATGTCGAACGCGTCGGGCACCGACACCTGCATGCGATAGGCGAGTTCGTACTGCTCGATGCGGGTTCGAGTTTCGGGATCGCGGAACAGGCGGGATTCGGATTCGTTGAGCGACCGGATCGCATCCAGCGTGCGACGCCGGGTGTCGCGGCCCATTCCGGGTGGGTTCTCGGCGAAGAGAATCGGCTCCCCGGTGGTGCGGCACTGAGTGCCTTGGTACACGCCGGGAAGGAATCCGGAACCCCAGAGGCTCTTGCCGCCGGTGGGATCGGTTCCGCCGCTCAGGAGCACGACGAATCCCGGAAGATCCTGGTTCAGCGAACCAAGTCCATAGGTGACCCACGAGCCCATGCTGGCCGCGCCGGCGCGCATGCTGCCGGTGTGGACCATGAGTTCGGCCGGGGCGTGGTTGAATTGATCCGTCCACATCGACCGCACTACCGTGATATCATCGGCCACTTTGGCGAGATGCGGGATGGTTTCGCTGAACCAACTTCCGGCCTGGCCGTGCTGGGTGAAGCGATAGGGCGAGCCGAGCATTTTCGGACGGCCGCGAATGAAGGCGAACTTCTTGCCCGCGATGAGCGACTCCGGGCAGTCCTGAAGGTGCATGGCCTTCAGGCGGGGCTTCCAGTCGAAGAGGTCCAGCGAGGGCGGTGCGCCGGACATGTGGAGGTAGATGACCGACTTGGCGCGCGCCGCGAGACGCGGTGCCTTGGGGGCCATCGGCCCTGGTCCAGCGCCGGGACCGCTTGCCTTGGTCGCGCCGAGAAGCAACGGCGAAAACTGGTTCAACGCGAGCGCGCCGAGGCTGAAGACGCCGCTGCGCGCGAAGAACTCCCGACGCGTCAGGGCGCGGGCCTGAGCCAGTCGAAGTTCTTCCGCGATGGATGCCATGGGCGAAAGCATAAGCCCTCTCGACGATCTGACAACGCGGGAGATGAAAACGCGATGGCGTCCACATCGGGACAACGCTCGCAATCAAATGGGCTCCGGACTTGGCGTCGGGCGGCGGTGTGGAGTTCACTGCGGCCGTGACTCAGTCCATTCCAAAAACGATGTGGGCGGTGGTGTATCGCGGGGTGAACGATCTCCGCGTGGAGACGCTGCCGGTGCCCCGCATCGGATCGAACGAAATGCTGGTGCGCGTGGCGTCGTGCGGCGTGTGCCCCACCGACATCAAGAAAGTCCGGCAGGGAACGGTGTCCGCCCCGCGCGTGCTCGGACACGAGACTGCGGGGACGATTGTCCGCGTCGGCGCCCGCGTGCGTGGATTCGAGGTCGGCGACCGAGTGGGGTTGCATCATCACGTGCCGTGCCTCGATTGCCACTTCTGCCGGCACCACGCCTACGCGCAGTGCGAGACGTACAAGAAAACCGGCGTCACCGCGGGGTTCGAACCCGCGGGCGGCGGCTACGCGGAATACGTCCGCGTGATGCCGTTCTGCCTTCCTGGCGTGGTGAAGATCCCGGCCCGCTCGTCGTTCGAGGAAGGGGCGATGCTTGAACCGGTCAACACCGTGCTCAAGGGCGTGGAGCAATTGCCGTTGCTCAAGGGGGACGTGGTGCTGGTGGTGGGGCAGGGGCCGATCGGACTGATGTTCACCTCGCTGCTAAGCCTGCGGGGCATGCGGGTGATCGCGACCGATCTGCTGGAGCCCCGACGCAAACTCGCGCGCCAGGCCGGCGCGTGGCGCACGCTCGATGCGGCGGATCCAAACCTCGTGGATCAACTTCGCAAGGCTTCATCGGGCCGCGGCGTCGATGCCGCAGTGATTGCCGTGCCGGTGGATGCCGCCGTGCGACAGGCCCAGGAGGCACTGCGCGGCGGTGGAGTGGTGCTGCTCTTCGCCCACACGGTGCGGGGCAAGGACAGTCCGATGGATCTCGGGAAAATCTGCGTGGATGAAAAAGCCCTGACCGGCAGCTACTCGTCCGATTTCAGGCTGCAAAAGCCGGTATCAAAACTGGTCTTCGGCCGCGCCCTCGATGTCCGGCGCTGGATCACCCACCGGTTTCCGCTGGAGCAAACTTCCGCGGCGATCGATCTGGCATCGAGCCCGACTCCGGAATCGTTGAAGATCATGGTGTCAGTCGGATCCGCGCTCGGTTGAGAACCTGATCCAAACAAAAACGGCGGACCGCATCGAAGCGATCCGCCGTTCTGGAGGTTCCCCTGTTTACTTGGCAAGGCGGTAGTAGCGGCCGGCGGATGCGGTGATATCGCGCAAATGGATGCGCAGGCGTCCGGCCTCATCGGTGGTGTAGAGACCGACCGAGGTCCAGTTGCGGAGATCGGGCGAGGCCTCGAGGCGATACTCGGTACTGGGTTCGGCGGCGAGGTTGAGGGTGATGCGGCCCGGCTCCGGCAGGGAGGATCCGGCCGCGGCCGATGCGCTCAGATTCACCGTGGCCTTGAGTCCCTGGAGCAGCGTGCGCAGCGCCTCGGGCTTGTTGGTGGGCGCGGGGTGATAGGCCTGATCGTGTGTGTTCACGCCGTGGCAGGAAGTGCAGGTACGGATTTCTCCAGGCTGGAAGGTGAGCCAGAACCGTTCGCGGACCACGGCGCCGCCGGTGGGATCGGTGAGCTGCCAGGTGAGAGCCCGGCGCGCGGGCACGAAGGCTGCCATGGATCCGTCGGCTCCGAGTTTCACGGATCCCTGTGGCGCGGTGGGATCGACCGGATTGTTGGCCGTCGCCGCGGAGTCGTGCATCGGCTGGGCGAGGACGCGTCGTCCGGCATGCGGGGTGGAGTTCGTGTTGTACAATCCGAAGCCGCGGATTTGATCGCCTTGGAAGAATTGCAGGAAGGCGATGTCGTAGAGTTTTCCGCCGGTGCCGATCGTTTTGTTCGTCGTTCCAGCGATGCGGAGATTGAACGGTTGCTGACGATCCGCGTGATCCCGTGTGGTCACATTGCGACTCACCACGAGGGCCAGGTTGTTCTGCTTGAGGTAGGCGGAGAGCGTGGTGGCATCGACCCCTTCCTCATTCAGGATCTGCTGTTCCGGCGCGCCCAGCGGCGTGTGGGTGGTGGTGGGAACGGGGCGCGCGACGACTTCCACGGGGCTCATTTCCCAGAGCTCGCCGCTGTAGGCCACCAGTCCGCCGCCGTAGCCGTAGTAACTGACCGATTTCGTGAGTCCCGCGGTGAGCGGTTGATCGGCCACCCAGTACGTGCCGGCCTTCTTGAGCGTCTTCATCCGAAACGCGTAGTCGCTTCCCACGCCACGGCGTGTTTCGGGCGCGGTGTTGGTGGTGTGCAGCGCGATCATGGGTCCACTGGTGAGCGGCAGCGGATTGCGGTACAGGCCCGAGTGATTGGTGGTGGGGGTGGTGGTGAAGGACTTGGTTTCCGGATGCGTGATGTAGCCGTTGGTCATGTGATCGGCATCGAGTCCTGCGGGTCCGTTGAGGGTCAGGATCTGTCCCGCGGAGTGTGTCCCAAATTCGGGCGCGTCGGTGCCGAAGTAGAGGCCCGGGGTGCGGGGATCCTCTTTGATGTGGAGGAAGTGCTCGCCGACGTTCGGATTGAATCGGAGTGCGGTGTTGTAGAAGTAGCCGAGCGAATTGTCGTTCAGCAGGCTGGGCTGGAGGTAGCCGCCGATTTCGTGGCGTCCGACGTGATTGAGCGTCTCCTCCTCGGTGCCGTCTTCATTCACCATCCAGGGGAAGAACACGTTGAAGGTGTGTCCATTCACGTTACCAGAAATGAGGCGGGATTCCGGGAACACCTCGGTGGTGACGCCGGCGAGGACCTGCGCGGTGGAGGATTCGTCGGAGTAGTTGAACACGCCGAAGGGCAGGGAGAGGCCCTTGGCGACGGCATCGCGATCGAGGTCCGCCTCCTGGTCCTGCTGTAGATGATCCCAGCGGGTGAAGAGCACGCGTCCGAAGCTGTCCACCAACGGGGTGAACGCACCCGACGGGGCGTGGTCGAGCTGGAACAAATCGCCGCTGGCCGGATCGAGGCTCCACAAGCCGCTCACCGTGGGCTGGAGTTCGTATTCGTCGAGCTGCGGATACAAGTGCGACTGCCCGGAGCGGGGACGGTCGGTGGTGAACAGGATGCGTCCATCGGTGCCGTAGCAGGGGCTGAGGTTGTTGAAGCCAGCCGGTTGATTCGGCACGCGCGTGATCACTGGCGTTTCATTCGCGCCGAGGCCGGTGATTTCGTAGAGCTGCCAGAAATTGGCGGGCGTTTGAAAGGCGGCGGATCCCGAACCCACGACCATGCTGAACACCGCGCGGGTGCCGTCCCAATGAACCGAGGGATCGCGCACCGCGATGCCGTTGGTGCCCTGGAATCCGCTCGCCACTCCGTAGCCGGCCGCTGCGGTGAGATTCTTCAACGTGCCGTCCGGATAGCGGATCATGAGATCTCCGCCCCGGCCTGCGGAATCGGTGGTGGGTTTGTGATTTCCGAACACAGATCCGATGGTGGTGAAGTCGAATCCGATCGGGATCTGGGTCACGAACAGGATCGGATTGGTGATTCCGGCCACGACTACCGGCGCGGGCAACGGGGCGGATCCAGCGGTCACGGTGGTGGGCGCCGGGGGCATGATCAGCGTGGTCGTGGGAGCGGCCGCGTTGGCCACGGTGGCACCGGTCCACTGGCTGAACGAAACGCCGGGCCCGGCGGGATTGGCCACGATGGGCACCTGGGTTCCCGGAAGATAACTCCCGCTGCCGGATCCGCCGACCACGGTCAGGGCGACCGGGCTGAGGGTGTAGTAGTTGGCCGTCACCGCGGTGTTGGCTGCGGGCATGATCAGCGTGGTGGTGGACGCGGTTGGGGAGGCCACCGTGGCACCGGACCAATTTTGAAACGCCTTGCCTGCGGGTGCGGCATTTGCGGTGAGAGTGACCGTGGTGCCGGCGGTGTAGGTTCCGCTGCCGGTGCCGCTGGTGACGCTCAGCGTGTAGGTGGTCGGCGGCGGGGGCGTGGACGATGTTTTGTACACCGCGGTGACGGTGAGGTTCGTGGAGGGCATCTGGACCACGGTGCTCGCCGAGGTGGTGTTCGCCACGCCCGTGCCGGTCCAGGAGCTGAACACTTTGCCCGCGACGACGGGTGCAAAAATGCGAACTGCGGACCCGGGAGGATACGTGCCAGATCCGGTTCCGCCGCTGACGGTCAGCGCGGCCGGAGTGCCCGCGCCGGTGACGGTGACCACCACCGGCGTGCCGTAGGTGCGGGAGCCGCCGTTGTCGCGGACCTTGGCGGACAGCGTGTAGGTGCCGGGCGGGACACCCTGCCACGTTGCGGAGTAGGGCGGGTTGGTGGAAGTGACGAGGGTGTCGAAGCCGAGAAGGAAATCGATGCGATCGATGGTGCCATCTGGATCACTCGCCGTGGCGGAGAGGGGAATCGTGGCCGGGGCCGCGAGCTGGGTTCCGGAAGCGATGCCGGTCCAGGTCACCACGGGCGGTTGATTGCCGGGCGCGTTGATGCCGATGGAGACGAGCGTCGGAGCGGAGCTTCCGGTGGCGTCGCTGGCCACGTACCAGAAATTGTCCGTGCCGGTAAAGTTCGCGCCCGGGGTGTAAATGAGATTCGGAGCGGTGCCGGAGAGTTGTCCGCGAAACGGAGGGGAGACGATGGAGAAGATCAAGGGGTCGCCCTCGGCATCCACTGCGGTCAGCACCACCGGTTTCGCCGTGTTGGCGAAGGTGTTGATCGCTTGCGGCGTGGCGACCGGAGGCGTGTTGGCGAGCGCGGCGGAGGCCGCAAGGAGTCCCACGCAGAGCGGCAACGCGCGACGGGGAGTTGGACGAGGCTTCATCGTCCACGTTCTACGCCATCGCAGGGGCAATGGTTACACCCGATTGTTGGAAGAATAACGCCCGCGGATGGCGTTTACGGCAACCGCGCGGCGCGAATTCCGAGGAGTCCGCCGATGGGGCGTTCGAATCCGGTGAGGTACGGGTGGCAGGGGCGATTGAGGACCGTGGCTCCGAACCAGCGTCGTTCACGGACGAGGGTAACCACGCTTCCTCCGTCGAAGTTGATGGCGTCGGAGGCTCCCAGCGATTTGAGCATGCGGGCGCTGTCTCCGGGGGTGGCGCCTTCGCTCCAGCCGGGTTGACGCCCATCGACCATGAGCCAGTACAGGTATCGTCCGTCGGCACTGACTCCAGCCGCGCTGGCGGCCTCGGCCGGGAGGGCTTCGGCGCGGTCGATGCCGTTGCGGAGAATGGTCAGATTTCCCCCCATGCCGTTCCACGCGTCGTGGGTGTCGCCGCGCGCGGGGACGATTCGGACCTCCTTGGTGCCGGTGATGACGAGGGAGTCGAGATTGTCGACGGCCTTCGCGTAGCGGTCGCCGTCGGAAACGGAGAGGCCCATGATGCTCACCGGCAGTCCGGGCCACTTCACGAACGGGAAGAACGCGCTCGAGCTGACGGCCAGCTGCAGGTGGTATTTGCGGAGGAAGTCGCTGGGGAACTGGCTGTCGGTGTCCAGCGGTCGATCGCCATTCGAAGGCTTTACAAAAAAACTCACGCCGGGGTTCCGGAGGTCGATCCGGACCGCGTGGCATTTCATGGGTCTGGGTGTCGCAAAGTTGGCGCGGGAGTAATCGATTCCCTGGAACATGGGTTCCCAGGCCGTGAAACCGCTGTCGGGCGCGGGCCAGGATTCAAACATCCGTGGCGTCGGGATGGACGGAATCCACCACCAGACGGCGAGAAGCAGCAGTCCTGCTAGTACGAGCCGGTTCCTTTGCTGCGGTGAGAGTTTGGAGCCGCTCCGCCGTCGGCGTTTTCGAACGATGCGGAGGACTCCCATAGCTTCGTGCTCAGCGCTGGGACGATTTTGCAACGAGGCGCCGGACGACGCGGAGCAGTTGCTCGGCCTCGGCCTCGGACCCGATGGTGATCCGGAGGTGATCGGCGATGGCCGAATTGCGGAACCAACGCACCAGGATGCGGTGTTCGCGGAGTTGCTGCAGCCACTGCTCCGCCGGCGGGCCAGGGGGCTTGGCGAGGATGAAATTGGTCTGGCTGGGGACGACGATAAAACCGAGCTCGGTGAGTGCTTCGGTGAGTCGTTCCCGGGTGGCGATGATCCTGCGGAAGTTTTTCCGGTAGTAGGGAAGGTCCTTCAGCGTCGCGAGGGCAGCGACCTGGCCAAGTCCGTTGACGTTGTAGCTGTCCCGGATGCGATCCAGCGCGTCGATGAGTTCGGCCGGGCCGATGCAATATCCGACCCGCTGGAAGCACAACGAATAGGCCTTTGAGAAGGTACGGAAGACCAGAACGTTGGGCAGACGGAGTGCGAGCTCCAGGGCGTTCTCCTTTGCAAAATCCACGTAGGCTTCATCAAGAACCACGACGCCGCGGGTGGCCTTGCAGAGGGTTTCCAGAGCGCTGGTGCGGTAGCCGGTTCCGCTCGGAGCGTTGGGGGTGGTGACGAAACTGAGCGCAGCGTCGGGATTCCACGCGGTTGGGGAACTCCCGCGTTTCTTGGGAATCGCAGGAATCGAAAAACCAGGCCCGAGCGGCACCGGATGGCAGCGGGCGCCGTGAATCGCGGCGAGCACCGGATAGAGCGAGTAGCTCGGATCGAAGTATTGGACCGTTGCGGCGTCGATGCTCTTGCTGCCGGTTTCCGGCTCAACGAACGCGCGCAACGCGAGCGCGAGCAATTCGTCGGAACCATTGCCGATGAACACCTGGGACGGGCTGCATCCGTGCAGTTTCGCCAGCGCCTCGCGGAGCGGCTGCGAGGTGGGATTCGGATACAATCGGAACCGACCGTCCACCGCGGCCTTGGTTGCCGCCAGCACCTTGGGCGACGGAGGGTAGGGGTTCTCGTTGGTGTTGAGTTTGATCAGACCTCGGATCTTCGGCTGCTCTCCCGGGACGTACCCGTGAAGGCCTTGGACCAATGGTCGAACCAGGGATCGATTGGATGCCATGAGTGCGTGGAGTGCGGATCAACCTTGAATGCGGATTGATGCCGAGCGTCCGTGGGCATCCAGTCCCTCCAAATCGGCAAAAGTTTGCACCGCCTTGAGGGCCTTTTTCAAGGCGGGGCGGCCGTATTCGGTGACGCTGGTGCGGCGCTGGAATTGATCGACCGTCAAGCCCGCGAAGCTCGCGCCGGCGCCTCCGGTGGGGAGGGTGTGGCTGGGGCCGGCAACGTAATCACCGAGCACGGTGGGAGAATGATTGCCGAGGAAGATCGCCCCGGCGGTCAGGATGCGTTCGGAACGTTTCCGGGCGTCACGGGTCATCAGCTCGCAATGTTCCGGGGCCAGTCGATTCGCGAGATCGGTGCCTTCGTCGAGCGATTTCACCTGGATCATCCATCCGTTCGCCGCGAGGGCGCGTTCGATGAATTCGCGTCGCTGGAGTTTCGGGAGCTGGCGCTTCAGCTCAGCCTGAACCGATCGAATCAGCTTCAGCGAAGGCGTGATGAGCCAGACGCGCTCGTGTCCGGAGCCGTGCTCCGCCTGAGCGAGAAGATCCGCAGCGATAAACTTCGGTTCCGCCGAGTCGTCGGCGAGCACCAGCACCTCGCTCGGTCCAGGAAGCAGGTCCACGGCGACTTGCCCGAAGAGCAACCGCTTGGCCGCGACCACGTAGGCGTTGCCCGGGCCGAAGACTTTCTGCACCCGTCGTATCGTGCCGGTGCCGAGGGCCATTGCTGCAATCGCCTGGGCTCCGCCGACCCGATACACTTCGGTTGCGCCTGCGACCCCCGCGGCGTAGAGCAACGCGGGATTGATGGATCCGTCCTTTCCAGGCGGAGTGCAGACCACGATTTCCGGGCAGCCTGCGACCTTCGCGAGCGTGATGGTCATCAGCGCGGTTGAAACGAGGGGGGCTGTTCCCCCGGGGATGTAGATTCCCACGCGGGTGAAGGGATCGAATTTTTCGGCGACGGTTCCTCCGTGGGAGTTTTTTGCACTCCACGCCTTGCGTCGGGAGCGTTTCGAAAAGCTGGCGATGTTGCGGTGGGCTTCCGCCACCGCGGAGCGAAGCGCGTCATCGGCCGCCAGCGCCGCGCCCATTCGATCGGCCGCCGTGACGGTGAGGCCCTCCTGGGACAAATCGGCCCCGTCGAACCGGCGTGTCAGTTCCAGCAATGCGGCGTCTCCGCCGGTCCGGACTTTTTCCACGATGGTCCGGGTTCTTTCCTCGATGACGGCATCAAAGAGCGACGAGGAAGCGCAAGCGCGCTGGACCTGCTCGGAATAATCCGCGTCGGAGTATCGAACGAAATTCATTGGTGGGCGCAGGTTACGGAGGCTCCTGCGGAAGTCAAAACGCGGCTCGCTCCCGGACTGCTCGAAATCCCGTTGATTCCCGGAGGCTTCGGATCGAAATCGAGTCGGATGTGACCGAAGTGCGCTGTCGGCTGTCGTACGATTCGAACTCAACCCGAACCCAACGCCATGAAATCACCCGGATCTTCAACCGCACGAGCCGCCTCGCTTCTGCTTTCCCTCGCCTTGCAGATATCACCGCTCCTAAGAATGGGAGCGACGAGCCTTCATGCCGGTTCCGCTCCGGTGGTGGCTGCGGTTCGATGGCTGATCAGCGTCGCCGCCCTCGGTGGGGTGGTTCATGCGGTTTCCGGTGCGACGGGAGTGACGATCACTCAGGGCGGAAAATCGGTGAAGACTTCCGTTGGAACCAACGGCATTCCCTTCGCCGGAACGCGAATCTCGATTCGAAGTGACCAATTCGGCAACGCCCTCTCCTACGAATTCGACGGTCTTCCCCCCGGGCTCACCGGCAGTTCTCAAGGTGTTGTCACCGGAATCCCAACCCAGCCCGGGGAGTATCCGGTGACGGTCACCGGCTGGCAGACCTCGCGCTTCAGCGGGTTCAACTTCTCCGTGGGATACGTAATCACCATTCTGGAAGCGGCCCCCACGGCTCCTCCGCAGGTGGACGTCCCGCCGTCACCCCAGTCAGCGCCGCTGGACGGGACCGTGACTCTGTCGGTCACCGCCTCCGGGGTTGGGCTCTCCTATCAGTGGATCAAAGATGGACAGGAATTGCCCGGTCAGACGGCTTCGAGCCTGGTTTTGAGTCCGCTGCAAATCTCCGATGCCGGCAGCTATCAGGTGCGGGTCTCGAACAGTTTGGGATCCGTCACCACCCCTGCGGTCGCGGTGAAAGTCTTGGTTCCGGGTCCTACTCTTGAGCCGCTTCCCAGTGAACTCGCCCTCCACGCGGGAGAGGATTTTGCGTTGACCGCGGCCGCTTCCGGCACCGAACCCATTCAATATCAGTGGATGCTCAACGGCCTTGATCTTCCGGGGGCCACCAGTGCTCGTTTTTCTCGGAGTGGGGTCGATTCTACTCTTGCCGGGACGTTGAGTGTTCGTGCAACCGATGCGGCCGGTGGAATAGCCACTTCTGGGCCTATCACCCTCACCGTGGCTCCACCGCCGACGCTCCGTTGGGCAGCGTCTGGATCCGTTTTGGAGGCCGTCACTATTCCAGGGCGGTCCTATCGGCTCGAATCGCGAGCCGAATTGGAATCCGGGACCTGGAGTGAAGTGTCGACGACCCTGTCGGCGGATTCCCTCACCCGCTGGGACGCGGCTCTGGGGGCTGCGCCGACGGCGTTTCTCCGGCTTGTTGTGGTCTCGCCAGCCCCTAGGGCCCAATAACCAGTCCCTACGCCCGCAGAGGCATTCTTTGTGCGCATCTCCACGAATTGCACTTGCTTCAGGAGAGGGGAAAGAGTGTAAATGCGCCGCTCGCTGAAGAGTTTAGGAATTTATGCGCTTGACCACTGATGAAATCCTTCGTTAGATCGGCGCATGCAAAGGCCCGGTAGGGCAGCGGCAATTTTGTTTTAACCCACAAACGAGAAAATCATGAAATTGACATCTAACGTCGTTTTCGCCGGAGTCTGCGCATCGGCATTGTTCAGTGCAGTCGCGGTCAACGCGGACACCGTCTATCAAGTTCCCTTCGTTGCGAATTCCCCTGTGGTGAATCCTAACGGCGGCGAATTCGGTCAAACCGTTATCTTCGCGAATCAGACCCAGAAGGAGCTCACCCAGTTCCAGGTCTCGTACAACGCCAACTACACCCGCAACGCTGGGTTGACTGTTCGCTTCTACGACGTGGACGCCACTGGCGCTCCGAAGAACCTCCTCTATCAGTCCAGCTCCCTCGACGTGAAGGCTGGCTACAACGAGGTTACCATCAATTTCAACAACGCTGTTGTTCCTCCCAGCTTCACCTACACCGTTCAGTTCACCGGAGTTGACTCCGCGAACACTGCCGGTTTGCTGGCTGCTGGTGTCGCCCCGACCAAGGGTTTCGGATATAACGACATCTGGGTCAAGGACGGCGGTGGCGCTTGGGTCAATCAGGTCATCCCTGGTGGAACTCCTTCCTCCCCAGTCTTCTCCTTCTTCACCGCCAAGGTTTCCGCGGTTCCCGAGCCCAGCACCTACGCGCTGGCCGGTCTCGCTGGTCTCGCCTGGCTCGGTGTTGCCGGTGCCCGTCGCTTCCGTAAGTAAGCGTTCGGTCCCTCTTCAGAAAAAGGCGCAGCTTCGGCTGCGCCTTTTTTATTTTCCACTGGCGCTGCGGGATTGCGGCGACATTGTATTCGGCAGTCTCGGATTTGCCCTTTCTTCTCCCTCCTCCCATGTATCGCTTCCTCCGTTCCTTCCGGATCGCGTTGTGGCTTGGTCTACTTTCTCAGCTGAGCGCCCCTGCGTTTGCTCAGGCACTGACCCAAGTGCGACTCTTGGTGGATCGCGAGGCCGTGAAACCGGGGGAGCAGTTTACCGCCGGGGTTGAACTGCAAATGCCCCAAGGGTGGCACACGTATTGGCGCAATCCGAGTGAGGCGGGCGGTGCCGGGTTGAGAACCAAGGTGGATTGGACGTTGCCCGAGGGGTTCAAGGCGGGAGAGATCCTGTGGCCCACTCCGGCCAAGCACGCGGATCCGGCAGGGGATGCCCACTCGTATGAGGGCACGGTTTTGCTTTTGGTCCCCATCTCTGTGGCTCCCACTGCAGCCATCGGTTCTTCGGAGCTGAAGGCCAAGGTGTCGTGGCTGGAGTGCGCGTCCAATTGCGTGCCGGGACGGGTAACTGTGGCGGCTACCCTTTCGGTCGGAACTCAGTCGTTGCCCTCGTCCCACGCGGCCACCATCGCCGCAGCCCGCGCCAAACTTCCTGCCTCGGATGCAAAACTTGATGTTCGTGCGTATTGGGAGGACTCCGCAGCATCGGAGCCACGAAAGCTTTTGATTGAGTGGAAAACTGACGCGACGACCGGGGACTTCTTCGCCTATGAAGGGGCTCATGCTGCAGTGTCCGCACACACGGAGGTGGTGAAGAGCGATCCCGGCACGGGGCTGATTCGACTCCGCAAGTCGGTGGCGAAACTGGAGTCGGGCTACCCTTCCGAGGTTCGCGGACTTCTCGTGGCGAATCCGGGAACCGCCTCGGAGCGGGCCTTCGAATCGGCTCTCACCATTGGAGAGGCACCCGCAGGTGCGGTTGCTGGTGCAAAGACGGAACCGTTCTCATTCGCCACGCTCATTCCGATGCTCGGACTCGCCTTCATCGGCGGGTTGATCCTGAACATCATGCCCTGCGTGTTGCCGGTGCTTGCCTTGAAGATCCTTGGCTTTGTTCGGCAGGCCGGAAGCGATCCCGCACGGGTTCGCAAGCTGGGGCTGATCTACGGTGCGGGCGTGATCACCTCCTTCCTCGTGCTGGCGGGAGTCGCGCTGGCGGTTCAAGCCGCGGGCGGCGTCGCGGGGTGGAGTACGGCATTCCAGAATCCCCAGTTCCGCGTCCTGATGTGCATCCTGCTTGTTCTGGTCGCCTTGAATTTGTTCGGTGTGTTTGAGGTGACTTTGTCTGGCGGAGCGATGGGGGTGGCCGGCGATTTGACCTCCAAGGAAGGGGGCGCGGGTGCGTTTTTCAATGGAGTGCTTGCTGCGGTTCTTGCGACTCCTTGCACGGCGCCGTTCCTCGCCACCGCCATCGGATTCGCCTTCACCCAGCCGCCGGTTGTCCTGCTGTCGATTTTTCTCACCGTGGGACTCGGTTTGGCGGCTCCGTTCGTGGTGCTTTGCTGGAAGCCCGGTTGGTTGAAGCTCATGCCCAAGCCTGGGGCCTGGATGGTTCGCTTCAAGGTGGCCATGGGATTCCCGCTTCTAGGCACTGCAATCTGGGTGTTCTGGTTTACCGCCGGTCGACTCGGATCCGCCGGTGTTCTTTGGATGGGACTCCTGCTGGTACTGGTGTCGGCCGCTGCCTGGGTGTGGGGTGAATTCGGCCAAAAGGATGGCAAGACGGTCGGGGCTGGAATCACGGCCCTCGCACTCCTCCTGGTTGGTTATTTTGGAATTCTCGAAGGCCAATTGGATTGGCGGACCTCTCCCGGTTCCCGCAAACCCAAGGTGGATTGGCAGCCTTGGAGCCAGTCTGCCGTGGCCAAGGCAGTGAGCGAAGGGCGTCCGGTGCTGGTTGATTTTACCGCCGATGGCTGCCTCAACTGCCAGATCAACAAACGGACCTCGATTGAAATCAAATCCACGGCTGATCTGATCCGAAGTCAGAAGGTGGCGGCGCTCGAGGGCGATTTCACGGATCTCGATCCTGCCATCGCCGCTGAACTCCAAAAATTTGGCCGACGCGGTGTCCCGCTGGTGTTGGTTTACTCCAAAGATCCGTCCAAACCGCCCCGCGTGTTGCCGACGGTGTTGACTCCGGGCGTGGTGAAGGAGGCCTTGGAGTGGGCCGCTCAGTAGCTTGGGCTTCCTGCTGGTTCCGGATTATTCCGGATTGAGGAATCGCGAAAACGATTCCATGGCGCGTCGATCGCGCTTGGTCGGTCGGCCAGCCCCGGCAGGCCGGATTAACGCCTTCTGTCGGGCGTCTTCCTTTGCCCGAAGGTATTCCGCGGGCGGGGTCAGGTCTTCGGCAAATTCGGGAACGCGTGGAGCGCCCACCCGCGATTCCGGTGCACCGAGGACGCGAAAGGTTCGAAGCAGGTTTTCCTGTTGAACCGTGATGGTTTCCCCGGGGTGAACCGTATGGGCTGGTTTGGCGATTTGCCCCTTGGCGCGAACATGACCGGCACGAATCGCGGTCACTGCAAGCGACCGCGACTTGTAGAGTCGGATTGCCCACAGCCATTGATCGAGTCGCATTTCGAAGAGAGATCGTGTCTCAAACTCAGGCACGGGTGAAATTGAATTCCAAGTTTGAGCCCGTAGCTTTGGATGGGCTACATCGTGCCTGCTTTTTGGTGTCGAAGGCCCCGTTGATCGCTAGACTGGAGCGTCCTAAAAAATTGGAAATGTATCCGAAACCCGTAAATGGGTTGCCGGGTTTAATGGAAAACAGTTCACGAACCCCATGCTTGCCGGGAGTCGTGGCAAGCCCCGGTTCCCTCGTGCCTTCATGAATCCTCCACGCCTCCGAACTCCTCCCGTTGAGTACACCGACATGACGCTCGGATTGATCGCATTCGGGGCGCTGACCATCGTGCTCGGAGCGGTTGTGTTCTTGTTTGGGGTGCTGCTCCTCCTGGCTGCCAAACCCATGGCGCAGGCGTCCGGCATGCCCGTAAACTGGGGCCAAACCTTCTCCAACACCGTCGTGTTTTCCGGTACGGGCGCGACACTCATGTTGTTGGGTTTCGGATCCATTCGACGACGCCGTTGGGCCCGGATCCTGATGGGCATCGTTTCGTGGACTTGGTTGATCTGCGCGGGATTGATCGTCGGAGTGCTCTTCGCGTTTCTCAAGGATATCGCCGGAGCCCTGGGGGCAATGACATCGAACGGAGCCAACCAGCACATGGCCGTGACCATGATCTACGTGCAATTGTTCCGAATGTTGGTGGTGATAACCCCGGTATTGCTGGGGATTCCGCTGGTCTGGGTTTGGTTCTACAGCTCCCGGAGCGTGAGACTGACCTGCGAGAGCGCCGACACCGGAGGGGGCTGGACGGATCGGTGCCCACCATCTGTGCTGACCGTGAGTCTCGGGTTGGCGCTATCGGTTCCCTTTTTGATTCTTGGAGCCCTGACTCATCACGGCATGATGCCGTTTTTTGGCATCCAGCTGTCCGGGTTCATCGGCGGGTTGGTGGCATTTCTCCTGGCCGGGGTTTGGGCCTATTGCGCTTGGGCGGTGTATTCGTTGCGATCCGATGGATGGTGGATCACCACGGTGAGCTTTGTTCTCGTGTTTCTTTCCAGCTGGCTGACCTGGAGAAGTGGCAACCTGGACGCGATTTTCGCTTCTTCAGGGGTTCCGGCCGAACAGCTTGAGAAGGTCCGCCCGATGCTTCAAAGCCTTCAACCCATGCTGCTCTGGCTTCTGCTTCTCTTCCAGGTGCCGATTCTTGGATCGATGCTATGGATTCGTGGTCATTTCTTTAGTCGGGACTCACAGACCTGATGCTTGGGGCTGCATGGGCCCAGGAAGTTAGAGATCCAAGGGTGGTTGAGCGAGGGGATGGACAAACCTCCCGCGATTGAAGAAACTCGTCGTCCGCCCCGTTTTCGGATGCGCCATGGTTCGGGGGCAGTGTCGTTGTCTATCCATGTATTCGGAGTGAGTGGCGCAGGCGTCTCCGGTTGAATCCCGTCCTGAGTTCAGGACAGCAGCTACGTTAGTGATGAAAGCACGTGTCATGAAGGGTGTCGGTGTCGTTCCCACGCGGCGTGAACTGGCCTTGATCGATCATCCGGAGCCGGTGCTCGCCGGCGATTATCAGATCAAGGTGAAGACGCTCGAGGTCGGGGTCTGCGGGACCGATCGCGAAATCTGCACTTTCGCCTACGGGCGTCCGCCCGCGGGGGACGAATATCTTCTGCTGGGCCACGAGTGCCTCGGCGAAGTGGTGGAGACCGGCGCCAAGGTCAGCGGACTGAAGGCCGGCGATCTCGTGGTACCCAGCGTCCGCCGTCCGTGCCCCGAGCCCACCTGCCGCCCGTGCCGCGAAGGACGTCAGGATTTTTGCCGCACCTGGGATTTCACCGAGCGTGGCATCAATCAGCGCCACGGCTTCATGACCGAGTATTTCGTGGAGGAGCAATCCTACCTCACGCCGGTTCCCGCTTCGTTGCGTGAGCTCGCCGTGATGGCGGAGCCTCTCACCATCGCGGAAAAAGGCATGACCCAGGCCTGGCAGGTGCAGAAGCGCCTGACTTGGGAACATCCCAACACCGACGGACTCGGACGCGGTCACGGTCTGAACGCCGTGGTTCTCGGAGCCGGTCCCATTGGCCTTCTCGGGGCCATGAAGCTGCGCCTCGAAGGGTTCAAGGTGTTCGTGTACTCGCGCTCGCCGAAGCCGAATTTCAAGGCCGACATCGCCGAGTCCATCGGAGCTAAATACATCTCCTCGAAGGAAGTGACTCCGGAGCAACTGGCCCAGAAGGTCGGCAACATCGACCTCGTGTACGAAGCCGTGGGTGAGGGACATGTTTCCTTCGATCTGATGCGCGTCCTCGGCATCAACGGGATTTATATCTTCACCGGCATCCCGGCGGAGAAGGGGCCGATTCCCGTGTTTGCCGACAACCTGATGCGCAACATCACGTTGAAGAACCAGGCCATCGTGGGAACGGTGAATGCGAGTCCGGATTCCTTTGCTGAAGCGATTCACGATCTGGGCGAATTCCAGAAGCGCTGGCCCAACGCGGTGAAGGCGCTGATCACCGGTCGCCACACGATTGATGCCCACCGCGAGCTCCTCACTGGGCGCGCGACTGGCATCAAGAACGTGATCCGTTTTGGCTAAGCCCCACGCACCCCTGCGGCGAATCCCTTTTCGAAATCTTCCGAACATGAGCAATCCCTGGCTGGACGTTTCCATTCCCCTCGACAACGGCATGCACGGCTGGCCGGGCGATCCGCCGTTTTTTCGGGCCATGCACGCCGGGACTGCGAAGGGCGATGTTTGCAATGTCTCGACGCTGCACCTCAGCAGCCACGCCGGGACCCACATGGATTCGCCGTTTCACTTCCTGCCGGGGACTCCGACTCTGGATGACATTCCCTGGGATGCCGTGATCGGGCCTGCCCGCGTGGTGCCGATCAAGGACAAGACCGCGATCGGTGCGGCCGAATTGAAGAAGCTCCGCCTCAAAGCGGGCGAACGAATCCTCTTCAAGACCCGCAACTCGACCGAGAGTTGGAAGCAGCCGACGTTCGACAAGGACTTCGTTTATATCGCCAAGGATGGCGCGCAGTACCTGGTGGATCGCGGCATTCAGACGGTGGGTGTCGATTACCTGAGTGTCGGCGGGTTTTATAAGGACGGAGTGGAGACCCATCACATCCTGCTCGGCGCACGGGTGTGGATCATCGAGGGCCTGAACCTGTCGGCCATCAAGCCGGGCAACTACGATCTCCTCTGTCTTCCCATCAAGCTCGCCCGAGGCGACGGCGCCCCGGCGCGTTGTCTCTTGCGCAAGCGGGGAAAGTGAGTGCGGCAGTTGAAGGGTTGAAAAGTTGAAGCGTTGAAGGGGGAAGGCGGCGGCGTGCTTGTGCCACCGCCGTCGACCCACACAGATTCCTTACCGTAAACCCAGGTTCAGCTGCGTAGCCGCGCGATCTGCGCCGCGTGAATGACGGCACCGATGCCGAATGCGGTCACGATGCCGCCGGAAATCCGGTTCACCCACTTCATCCACTTGGGAGTGAAGGTGTGTCGAAAGGCACCCACGGATCCACTGAGGAACAACCACCACGCGGCCGATCCGACAAGGACGCCCGCGATCCACATCGGGATTTGGGCTCCTTGAATGGAGGTTCCGATTCCGAATCCAGCGCACAACGCGGCAAACGCGAGGAGTGTGGCCGGGTTCGCCAGGGTGAGGACTACGGTGGATCCGAAGGCGCCGGCCAAATCGGATGCAGCAGGTGCTTGTGCGGGATCCGTGGCCGGGGTGCTTCTCCAGGTCTGAATGCCCAGATGGCAAAGAAACAATCCACCGAACAGGCTGAGGAAGAATTCGTAGCGGGTCAGCACCTGCCCCACCGCTTGGAGGCCAAAGGCAGCGAGGCTCCCGTAGAGCGCGTCCGCGACAGCCGCGCCCAATCCGGTTGCCAGCCCCATCTTCCATCCGCCGGCAAGCGAACGGCGAATGCACAGAACTCCGATCGGACCCACGGGGGCGGCGATGGAAAGTCCGACGCCGCACCCTTGGAGAAACGGAGAAAAAATCATACGTGATGAATTCCTGGAGAGTTCACATCAACCGGACCCAATTCGAAAGCACGGAAGAAAAACTGGAACTTTCCGCGCACACTCTGACTTGTCCTTGATTCAAAGCGGCTAAAACAGGTGATAATTGCGCCCTCCCTCCAAAGTGGCCGTAAATAAGAGTGATGGTGAGTTTCAGCACCATCGACGGCGAATCCGAGGAGGCGAGTGTTTATGAAAACCCTTCGGCCATTCGCACGGATCCTCGCGGGATTCTTCGGGTTGCTCGGCATCACGTGGGGCCTGAACGCGGAAGAACAGGTTCGCTCTCCTTCACGACACTTTGATCGATGGCAGGATGGAGTTCAGCACGGGCGCGTGTTCACCGAAGAGTACCCCTCGCGCCGGGTGGGGAGTCGTCGATCTCTCGTGGTGTATCAACCCCCAGGTTACACGCCGTCGCTCCGCTATCCGGTGTTGTACCTCTTGCATGGGATGTCGGACGACGAAACGGCCTGGACGCGTCGAGGCGCTTTGGAACCGATCCTGGACAATCTGTATTCCGATGGGCGCCTGGTGCCGATGCTGGTGGTGATGCCAAACGGTCGAGCCTCGCGCGATGTGGATGTGGAGTCTTCCTGGGAGCGGCAGGCAGAGGCTTTCGTGGCGTTTGAAGAGGAGCTTCTGGACACCGTCGTTCCTTTTGTGGAATCGCGATTTCGGGTGCTGCCTGATCGGGAGCATCGCGCGCTCGCGGGCGTTTCCATGGGGGCGCGTCAGGCGCTGCGCTTCGGTCTCTCGCACTCGGATCGGTTTGCCTGGGTGGGGGCCTTTTCCCCGACCGGTCCTATCCCGTCACCGGAACAACTGCTTCCGCGTCCCGCAGAGCTTTCTTCGAGGCTCCGTTTGCTTTCGCTTTCGGTGGGGGACCAGGATCCGGTGTCCTCGGTGGCTGCTCGATTTCACGAGCAGCTCGATGCGCTTGGGGTGCGCCACCAGTGGCATAGGGAGTCTGGTGGTCACACCTGGATGGTTTGGAAGCGCGACCTTCATCGCTTCGCTCAAGAGGTGTTTCGATGAAGGATGGGAGGGAATCGGGGGCTGCCTCTTCAATCTCGAATCCGGGGTTTATCCTGCGGTTCCGGGACGCACATATCGGGACCAACGCGCGCGGAGTGCCGAGACCACTGCGGTATCAGCATGAGGATTGAAAATCGAAACCGGAGATGAGCCATTGCGAACGGCGCGCCCGAGGGACCAGAGAATGAGCGCAGCCGTGAAGACCGTGTTCGGCCAGGCGTTCAAAGGCCACTGGTGGGGCCACATGAAACTCCACGCGTGACTGAGTGGAGCGAGATAGTGAATTGGCCAGAGTTCCAGAGGCGAGGGGCCACGGGAACCCGCGAGATCGCAGATCAGGTGAAAATGGTACGAGATCAGCACCAAGCCCAGTACTCGGGGACTCCGTGTTCCGCATGCGATCGTCAGAATCAGATACAGCACCGCTCCCGGAAGGCCATGCAGCAAGGAATGGTGAAAGTGTTCATACCATGAGGGATCGCGTGCGGTTGCGCCGGTCACCCGTTGAAACACATCCACCACAACGCCCAATCCGTCGAGATCCGGAACCACGCCCGCGACGGTAATCCACGCCCGATCACGACGAGATTTGGAGAAGCCCTCCGCAAGAGACCAGCTCGCGAGAAAATGAGTGATGGGGCTCAACGTGGATCAGGCCGGACGAATCCGCATCGGCCCTATTTCAATGAGTGAAGGCCGATCATGTTCCCTTCGGTGTCGAGGATCAGTGAAATGAAGCCGTAATCTCCGATGCTGAATTTTTCGCGGAACACGGCGCCGCCTGCCTTGAGCGCGCGCGCTTCCTCCACTGCGCAGTCCGCGCATGAGAAGTAGAGGATTGTTCCTCCACCGCCGGAATCCTTTCCGTCCATTTGGGCCAGAGCTCCTGAGCAGCCCGGGAGTTTTTGATCGGACGGGAAGACCAGCATTTTGAGCCCGGGAATCGGACTCTTCAGGGCCTTCAGTTTGAGCTGGAAGGTCTTCTCATAAAACTTCTTCGCCCGCTTCATGTCCTGCACGTAGATCTCGAACCATCCGACGGGATTTCTCTTGAGCTTCATTCGATGTCTCCTTGGGGTGAGTGGAATGGGGCCTCTGTCCTGCGTTGAATTCTGTGTTGTGGGGTGCCGGATTTCCAGCTGCTTTTGAGACACGGATTGCACGGATTTTCACGGATTTGGGATGCGGGGGTTGGAGGGGTTGAAACGTTGAACTTAAAAATCGGCAGGTCGAACCGCAAATGGACGCAGATGAACGCGGATGGAGACGAAGATAAATCGTTGGATGCGTCTCCGATTTATTCAGTTGCTGGGTGAGTCTGAATGGCCTCCGCCGTGCGGTTGTTTTCTCTCTCAACCGCCGGATTTAGGCGACGGGGTTCCTCACACGTTTGGAGTACCGCGTTTACGAGGCTCTGCTGTTGGACGCGGGGCCATCGAAAGGTTGAAAATCAACCAACTGCATGTCTCGAGACGCGACTCCCCGAACCGTCTGAAGACGGGACTCCGAACGAATAAGAAAAGCCCTCGCGGCAGCGTCGAATTCCCCTTCAATGCTTCAACTGCCGTTTTTAGATCGAGGTGTTGAAGGTGGGAGTCAGTCCAGGCGGCAGTGGTGTCGTCAAAAGCGGTAGAGGACTACCGCAGTCCAAGACCTGGCGGATTTCCACAAACGGGGAGTGGAGTCGCGACAGCGTCGTGGAGTGCGCCAGTCCTCTGGCGCTTTAGGATGCATGAAGCGCATTCGACCATCCTTTCGTGTGACTCCGTGCCCGAGCGTTTTACATGAGCCATCCCTCGCGACGCTTCAAACTTCAAACCCTTCAACTGCGGTTTTCAGGTCGATGCGTTGAACAGGTGCGGAGTTTGCGCTTGTGCCAGTGAGCTTGGTGGCCGGTCGGTCCGGTGCTTCAGCCGGTTTCGAAAGCGGTGTCGGCGCTGCGCTCTGCCACCGCACTCCAAAAAATGAAACGTACCGCGGGAAACAGTCGTGGAATTGTTGGAGTGGTTCACTTGTTGGTTCCGCTCTCGGCGTAGAGGGCATGGGCCGTCTTGGCGTCGATGCCGGCTACAACGAGCAGTTCAATCTGCTTGCGCACAAACTCGGGCCATCGGTCGTCTGGGATGGTTTGCATACTGCCATCAAGCAGGCAGACCTCACGGAGCTTCGGGCCGAACCCGTTTCGATGGTCGCCTCCTCGCACCGACCTTCGATCAAAGAGAATGCAAATCGCCGAGTCGTTTGTTTGGTCGAGTCCCTGAACGTAAACTCTGCTGCAGGCGGATTCGGGGACATCGGTTCCGCTGTGCAACGCAGTTTGGAGTTCTTCACCCTGGTCATTTGGCCCGCAGAGGTATCGGACTTCCGAGAGGTACTGGTCCGAGACCAACAGGAGAAGGGCATCGCCGAAACCGTTGGTATGATACGGCAGTTTTCCGTTGTGCTCCTCAGCGTACTGACGAAAAGCAATTCCGGTCGCTTTGATGCAGTGCTGATGCACCCGCTTCATGTGATTGAACCAGGTCACAGCGAGGAATGTGGGGAGCACGAGAAAAACGAACAGCAGAGAGAGGGCCTTTAGTTGGAGATTGAAGACTCCGGGTTCCGCAGCGTGCGGTACGGAGGCGGCAACCGGGGCCGAAGATTGCGGGTTCATAGGGAGCGATTCGACGGTGCGCGATCCGATTGCGAGACATGATTCACCGGAGTGCGGAGGGACGAGGATCACCACGCGCAATGGTGTTGCCGCAGTGGCATGATTGGACGGTCGATCTTGATCTGTGCTCGGTTTCGAAAGCGGTGTCGGCGCTGCGCTCTGCCACCGCACTCCAAAAATAAAGCGCTCCGTACTGGGCGAGGTTTTGTTCGAGGGAGCTGGGGTTTTAGTTTCGTTTGGCTCCTCGGTGTTCAATGAATCCCGGGAGAAGGCCCGGGTTAAAAGAAAACGGCGGCCCGTTGCCGGGCCGCCGTTGAGTAGGGGTTTGCTCCTGCGAGGATTACTCGTAGCTCAGGACGACCGTTGTGGCGGTGAGCTGGATCGACTTGATCCGGACCACGGTGTCGCTGCGCAGACGATAGAACTTCGATCCGGCACCCCGGGTGAGGGTCACGGTCTTGGCTCCGCTGTTCACCGTTGCGCCGGCTTCAGTGGTATAGGTGCCGTTGACGGTGTCCGCCGATTCCGCGGTCAACGCTGCGGCGTTGAAGGTGATGTAGGACGGAATGCCACCGGTGCTGTTCACCAGCTTCGCCGCGTCGCCGCTGGCGCTGACGGTGAACCACTCCAGGTGCGCGCCGCCGGTGCGGTTGTACCACACGAACCGGTACGGATAGAGACCGGCCGCGGGAACCACGATGCTGTTGGTCTCATTGGCAGGTCCGCCGTTGTGGAACACGAGCGGCGTGGTGCTCGCGCCCGGCGCGGAGCCGAAGGCGAGCTTGTAGCCGTCGTCACTCAGGACCCCGAAGCGGACGATGCCTGCAGGCAGATCGAGCGCGCCGGTGATTTCCATGGCGATGTTGTCCGCGCCGGTGTCGGAGGTCTGACCCGGGAAGGGTAGGTCGCCGTCGAAGTAGCCATCGGTTCCACCATCGAGCGCATTCTTGGAGAAGTTGATCAGGCTGCCGGTGGCGGTGGTGTCGAACAGTTTGGCGATGCTCGATCCGGGCGCGAGTTGTTGCTCGGCGCGGTCGAGGGAGTTTTCACCCACTTCGGTAGCCTGGGTGGCGCGGATCTTGAACCCGCGGTCCTTGCCGGTGCCGGCGACGCGCGTGGCGGGATCGAGTCCCCGGTAGGTGATGGTAAAGGTCCACTGGTTGGTCTGGCTCACCCCGAGGTTGTCGCGATAGACGAGCACCGCGGAGTTCGCTGCGCCGCTGGCGGGCAGGCTGGTGAACACGTAGCGCACATTCGCGCCGTCCGTCGTGCTGGAGACCTGCGGAGTGACTGCGGTGCCGTTCACCGAAAGGGTGACGGTGCTGGTGACCACCGTGGTGTCCTTGTTCTGGATGGCGACGTTGATCTCAGGCGCCACCGTGTCGAGCGTGCTGCCCGGTGCGGGGACGATCGAAGTGACTGCGGCGCGCTGGATGCCGGTGTCGGCGACCGGGAGCAGCACGAGGTAGTTCAAGTAACGTCCGGCATCGCGGAGGTCGGCGGTGAGGTGGCGGAGACGCAGCGTGGTGACGCCGTTCAGACGAAGGATGGTCTTGGCCGTGCCGGCGCCATCGGTGAGCGGGAAGTTCCGATATTGGAACCCGGTCTTTTTTCCGAGGAAGGTGCCGAGGAGCTGGACGGACTGGTTGGGCTGAGTGCGATCGCCTGTGACCTTTTCCAGCACGCTGTCGCCGGTTTCGAGATTGGCGACGGATTCGCGCAGATAGACTTCATACGATCCGGCCGGAATGGTGCGGGTGTAGTTCATCCATTCGCCGGTGGCGAGATCGCCCACGTCGTAGTCGAACACGCCTGCGTCGGGTCCGCCGGCTGCGGTGTACTTGGCGCGCCGGGCGTCGAGGGAGTGCTGCATGCGGATCGGATCTTCGGAGCGGTACATCGTGTCGCCGCCGTTCGGGCTGGTGCGGGTTTCGTTGAAATCCACATCCTGAATGCCTGCGAGCTGGCCGAAGGAGTTGGCACCGCCGGCGCCTTCCTGGGAGACCTTCGGGTTGTCGAAGAAGCTTCCGCCGCCGTAGTTGTAGTCCTCAGCTTCGATCACGATGGCCGCGCTGGTGAAGGTGTCGAAGTGGACGCTGTTGGTGCTAGAGGCCCCGTCGCTGTCGGTGACGATGACCGAGGCGGTGTAGTCCTGGTCGGCCTTGAGTCCGCCAAGGGTGGCGGTGCGGCTGGTGCCGGAGCCTCCGAGGGTGAGGCCGTTGCTCTTGGTGTAGCGGGTCCCATTCAGCACGACGGCGATGGCGTCGTCGCCGATGGCCTTGTCGTCGGTGACCTTGAGCGCAACCTGGGTGGTGGCACTCAGGAAGTTCGCGGCTTCATCGGGAGCGGTGATGGTGATGATGGGGGCGGTGTTGGCGGTGACCGGCGGAGCGGAGACGACCGCGTTGTCGTAATAGACCTTGTACGGATTCTCAGGCGCGGCGGCCGAGAAATCTTCATAGCAGTACAGGGTGTAGTATCCGCTGGTGATGTAGGGCTTCGCGGGATCATCGGTGCCGGAGGCGAAGACGTCAGCGGCAGGGGTGTCGATGACCGTTTTGCTGTAAATCACCTTGTCGTTGGCGTCCTTGTCGAGGACCCGGACGGTAATCTCCACGTTGCCGTTCCGAACGGTGAGAGTGAGGGAGAGGGTGATGTTTTCGTTCTTCCCATCTGCGGGCCAACTGTCGGCGACGAAATACTTGTTGATGCCCTTGGTGATGAGGATGTCGGTGGTGGACTTGGCGAATCCGTAGCCGGCCAGAGTTCCCGGAGAATTGGCGGTGGGGATGAAGGCGAGGACGGCGAAGGAGTCCTTGCCGCCAGTCTGGATGACGTCGGCCTTGAATTCCACGCGGTTGCCTTCGGTGAGTTCGAAGGTGCGGGATTTCTTTTGCCCGGCGGTGAAGAGGGATTGTCCGGCGGGAGGAATCTCAAAGCGGAATTGACCGTTGGATTCGACGGGAAGTCCAAGACCCGGGACGAAGGTGAAGTCGGACCAGTCGGACTTCACATTGTCGTTGAAGTCGTCGAGCACCGAGGTGTCGGTCACGAAGGTCTCGGCGTTGTCGTAATACACCTTGTAGGGATTTTCCGGCGCGGCGGCGGAGAAGTCCTCGTAGCAGTAGAGGGTGTAATATCCAGTGGTGATAAACGGCTTGGCGGGATCATCGGTGCCGGAGGCGAAGACATCGGCGGCCGGGGTATCGATGACGGTCTTCTCATAAATCACCTTGTTGGCGGCATCCTTGTCGAGGATGCGGACGGTGATCTCCACGTTGCCGTTCCGGACGGTGAGCGTGAGGGAGAGGGTGATGTTTTCGTTCTTTCCGTCGGCGGGCCAGCTGTCGGCGACGAAGTACTTGTTGATGCCCTTGGTGATGAGGATGTCGGTGGTGGACTTGGCGAATCCGTAGCCGGAGAGCGTGCCGGCGGAGTTGGCGGTCGGGATAAAAGCTAGGACGGCAAAGGAATCCTTGCCGCCGGTCTGAATGACATCAGCCCGGAACTCCACGGTCCGACCTTCCTTGAGTTCGAAGGTTTCCGACTTTTTCTGGCTGGCGGTGAAGAGGGATTGTCCGGCCGGGGGGATTTCAAACCGGAATTGCCCGTTGGATTCGACCGGGAGGCCGAGGCCGGGGACGAAGGTGAAGTCCGACCAATCGGATTTCACATTGTCGTCGAAGTTGTCGAGCACCTTGGCCTCGGTGGAAACCAGGGTGGCAAGGGCTGCGAACAGGCCGGAGGCCAGTCGGAGCCAGCGCGAGGGGGATGGGGAGGTATTGAGAGAACTCATACGCAGGAGTTGGAACGGGGAACGACCCTTTCTGCGCCGATGCGACTGGGACGTCAAAGCGATTTTCAAATCGTCGTCTCAAAATGACCGGAATGACTTTTTTGGGGACTGTGACCAAGAGGCACAGTTGCCGGAGCCGCAAAAAACGGTTCAGGATGGCGCTTTCATCACATGAATTCCCGAGAGGCCCTCATCGCGCTCAACATGCTGGATCACCTCGGTCCGGTTCGTCTTCGACAGTTGCTGGACCGGTTCGATGGGGACCCGGTGGCCATTTTGTCGGCAGGGCGCGAGCGGTTGCTGGCGGTTCCCGGGATTGGACCGGAGACCGCAAACTCGATTGCCAATGGCCTGGAGGTGGGGGCGCTGGACCGCGAGTTGAAGCGCATTGAAGCGGCGGGGTGCCACGTGTTGATCGGGTCCGATCCGTTGTATCCTCCGTTGTTGAAGGAAATCTATGACCCGCCGGTGGTGCTGTATGTGAAGGGGGCGTTGACGGCGGAGGATCGCGGCGGGATTGCGGTGGTGGGGTCGCGGTTGACGACGCATTACGGCATCGAGGTGGCGCGCCGGATGTCGTATCAGCTCGCCTATGCCGGCGTGACCGTGGTCAGCGGCGGGGCGCGGGGAATCGATGCCTCCGCGCATGCGGGGGCGATGTCCGCGAAGGGGCGCACGATCGCGGTGCTGGGTTCGGGGATCGACATCGTGTTCCCGGCGGAGCATCGGGACCTGTTTGAGCGGATCGCGTCCACGGGAGCCGTGATCACGCAGTTTCCATTCGGTCGAACTCCGGACAAGCAGACCTTCCCGATTCGCAACCGGATCGTCGCCGGGATGACCATGGGGACGCTGGTGGTGGAGGCGAATGCGACCAGCGGGGCGATGATCACGGCGAATTTCGCGGCCGACTACGGACGCCAGGTGTATGCGGTGCCGGGGAGAATCGATTCCCCGCGGTCGAAAGGGTGTCACGATTTGATCCGCAAGGGGGCGCGGTTGTGCGAGGGGGTGGAGGATATTCTCTCCGAGTTTGAGTACCTGTTTCCCCCGATTCCGGAGCGTCCGGGTGCGGGGAATCCGGTGCGGACGGCGGAGCCCACTGGATCGGAGGCGACGCTGCTCGCGGCGCTGGATGTGGATGGGGAATTGTCGCTGGAGGAAGTGATCGAGGCGACGGGGCTTCCGGCGGCGACGGTGTCCGTGGGGCTGTTCAGCTTGGAGATGAAAAAGCGGGTTCGTCAGCTCTCCGGAAAGCGGTTCGTGCGAGCGGACCGGGCGCGGGTGTGAGCCCGCGAAGGCAAAAGGAAAAAGGTGAAAGGCGAAGGTGGGGAACCTTCGTTCGCGGAGCGACTGAACCGCAGAGGCGCAGAGACGCAGAGGTGTGGAGAGGGCCTCTTTCTTGGGGCCGGTGCGATGGGGCCGGTCGGTTTGAAATGACGGGCGGTTTCGAAAGCGGTGTCGACGCTGCGCTCTGCCACCGCACTCCAAAGCACGTGGACCCCTTTCCAGCCCAGGCTTCGCGCTAACGGAGTTTGATTTCGACTTCGGTGAAGCCGGCGGATTTTCCCAGCAGTTCCAGCTGAAGCCGGGTTCGTTCGGCAGCATCGCGAAGGATTCCGGAGGCCCGCGCGGTTTTGCGGATTTCTTCCACCGCCTGCCGACGCGCCTCCTGCTCCATTTGCTGATCAAAGCTCCGCAGCAGACCGGTCGAGCGCTCCACGACCTCCGTCTTGTTCTCGTCGAGGTACACGTCGAACAACTGCGGTTTGGGGAGGGACAGGCTCAGCTTGGTGCCATGAATGGTTACGTCCCCGGGCTTGAGCTGCTGCAGATCGACTCCCGCCTTGGCCACGCCGTGCGCGATCATGAGCAGACGGTTCTGGCCGTACCATTGGATGTCATCCATCCGGACGACCTTCTCGAACACGTACTGAACGGTGACGAGCTGGGAGAGGGCGCGGATCTGGGTGATGACGGCGGTGGTGTCGGCGATGCGCGGTTTGTCGCCCGACGGCAGCAATCGCCCGAGCAGCACGCCGCCGCCGAGACCGAGGCCGAGCAGGAGGACGATGGCCGCACCCGCCGCAAAGATCGCCAGCCGTTCCTTCATTTCAGTGCGCGATGGGATACAAAAAAACGCCCAGCGGATTCGCGGGCGTTTCTCGTTTTGAACTCACCAGCGGACTTTCGCCGGGAAGAATTCGGCGATGAGGTCCTCGTAGTACGGCCGCAATGCCTTCACATCGGGCTTGGCGTGGCTCTTGGTGTAGAGGTCGTACGGATTGAAGGCCTGCACCCACTTGAGGTTTTCGCGGTCCTGGTTGTTGAGCAGGTGGCTGTATTCGCCTTCGCGGTGCCACGGATAGAAGCTGTGGTACCGCAGCATGTAGAGGCCGGAGAGGGGTAGGTAGTTTTTGCAGACCTGGTAGATGTACTCGTCGTGGCCCCAGGAGAGGTTCACGGCATCGAGTCCGCATCCCTCGGTGTACACGCCGTTCTTCGAGGTGAAGCGCGGGTCCTTGCTGTCGGGGTTGGCTTCGAAGAATTTCGGGAAGACGATTTTCTGCGAGAAGGCGCATCCGGTCGGGAAGGTGTCGCCGACGACCGCCCACTGGGGTTCGCCCCAAAGGCAGAGGATCTTTCCGAGATCGTGGACAAAGCCGGTGAGGATCATCCAGCGGGGCTGGCCGTCCTTGCGGAGATGCTCGGCGGTCTGGAGGAGGTGCTCGAGCTGGGACATGTCGGTGTCCGGGTCGCTGTCGTCCACCAGCTGATTCAGGTACTCGGCGGCTTCCCAGATGCCCATCTGCATGCGGTTCAGCCCGAGGTATTCCTTCCGCTTGGCCACGCCGAAGTCGTAGGTCTGGAAGGTGTGGTTCAGGCGGTAGAACTCGCGCACGGTCGGACGCGCGTCGGCCTCGTAGTTGCGGAACTCGGTTTCCTTCTTGTCCGGCGCATAGCCCACCTTGGGCTTCGCGGCTTCGCTCATCGGCTCCGGATAGCGCGTTTTGTAGAAGTCTTCGACCTCATCGAGGCTCTGGAGCGGCGTGGCGGAATTGGAGGAGGGGGCTGAGCTCATGAAACGAAATCAGGAATCAGATTGATGATGCAACTTGAACGGCAACGGTGTTCGCCGACTGAAGGTAAATCCTCAAGCCGGAAAACGCTGCGAAAATTGGCATTTATCGGCTGCGGAGTTGAACACTTCCAACCGCTTGCAATCACCGGCTGCTCCGGGCCTGGCGCCACTTGTCGAGACCCACGGCGAGGACGATGACCACGCCGATGATGATTTCCTGGGTGAAGGTCTGCCACCCGAGTTGGTTGGTGCCATTCCGCAGCAGGGCCATGATCAGGGCTCCGATCAACGATCCAAGAATGCTCCCCGCGCCGCCGCTCAGGCTGGCCCCGCCGATGACCACGGCGGCGATGATGTCGAGTTCGAGCCCGACCGCCACGGTGGGGTCGCCCTGGGTGAGGCGCGACATCTGGAGCAATCCCGCAAATCCGAACAGCATGCCGGCGATGGCGTAGGTCGCGGCCTTCACCGATCCCACCCGCACGCCGCTGTACCGGGCGGCAATCTCGTTGGCGCCGATGGCGAAGACGTGACGCCCAAAAACGGTACGCCGCAGCAGCAGGGCCATGACCACGGCGAGGCCGAGCAGGATCCACACGCCGGGGGGCAGGGGCCAGAAGTCGGACGGATTCACCCGGGCCATGAGGCGCTGAACGGGGGATTCGGGCGGGGCGTTGATGGTCTGGTTTTGCCCGAGCCATTTGGCGGAACCGCGGACGATTCCCATCATGCCGAGGGTGACGATGAATGGCATCATGCGGAACCCGGCGATGATGGTGCCGTTGAACAGTCCGATGCCGGCGCCGACCGCGATGAGCGCCGCGGCGGTGGCCCAGGGGTTCCAGCCGGCCACCAGCAGTTTGGCTCCGAGGACGCCGGTGAAGGCCACCACGGATCCGACGCTGAGATCGATGCCGCCGCCGATGATGATGAGGGTCATCCCCAGGGCCCCGACCGCAACGATGACGGTTTGGGTGAGGATGTTCTTGAAGTTCCCGCCCGTGAAAATGAATTCACGTTCCTCGGTGAGGGCGAAGAGACCGCAGACCAGCAACAGACCCAAAAATGGGCCGCCGGATTGGAGGAGGCGAGCGAGGCGGGACACGAAGATCGGAGTTCGAAGATCGCAGATCGGAGATCGAAAACGCGCTGGCTGGAACCGGTGACGGAAGCTCTGAACTTATTCCTTGAGGAACTTGGCGATCGGCGGTGCGAGGAGCGCGGCGTTGGCGGGTTCCGACATGTTTTCCTTGGTCACGAGGGTGACGCCGGTGTCGATGCGTTTTTCGACCGCCTTGCCCTGCAGCTTCTGCACCACGGTGAGGACGCCGAGGTAACCCATCTTGAGCGGATCCTGCACGACGAGGGCCTGGACATCGCCCTGGCGGAGGTCGAGCACGGACTGGGTGCCGGAGTCGAAGCCCACGACCTTCACCTTGCCGCCGGTCTTGCCGATGTCGCGCAGCGCCTTGGTCATGGCGATGGTGGCGGTCTCGTTGGCGCAGAAGACGCCGTTCACGTCGCGACCGAAACGGTTCAGAAGATTCTGCGAGGCCTGATACGCGAGTTCGCGGGTGGCTCCGGCGTGTTGGTCGGAGGAGATCACCTTGATGCCGGGGTGCTTTTGGATGGCGTCGAGGAAGCCGGCTTCGCGCGCTTCGGTGCTAGCGCTGCCCACCTGATATCGGAGCAGGATCACGTTGCCCTTGCCGCCGAGGAATTCAGCAAGCGCGTTGGCACCCATCTGGCCGCCCTTGAAATTGTCGGTCGCGACGAAGCTGATCTGCTTGTCGGATTTGAGATCGGAATCAATGACCACCGTCGGAATGCCGGCCTGGGTGGCGCTGGTGACCGGGGCGACGAGCGCCTGGGAATCGAGCGGGGCGAGCACGATGCCGCTGACCTTGCGGGCGGTGAAGTTCTCGACCACCTGGATCTGCTGGTCGCGATCGTCTTCACGCAGCGGGCCCTTCCAGAAGATGCGTACCTTGACGCCCTGGGCGGCGAGTTCCTGTTCGGCCTTCACGGCGCCGGCGTGGATCGACTTCCAGAATTCGTGGGTCGTTCCCTTGGGGATGACGGCGATGGAGTACGAATCGGCTCCAATCGCGGCAAACACGAGGGCGGCAGAGAGCGCAAGCGCACGCAGCGGGGATGTCATGAGCGTAGCCTAGTCAGGCCCGGCGGATTGGGGCAAGCGTGCGACGGCAGGGAAATGGGAAGCCGCACCAAGGGTCAGTGTCCGCTCCACCGGCGGAGCTTGGTGCGCAGCCGCTCGTGCCGCTCGGGATCCTGGTGCAGGGCGGGGAAATCGCGCAGGAGCTGTTCCAATCCTGGAACCGTGCCCCAGGCGGTGACGGTGAACACCTCCCAGGCACGGTCGGCCGGAAGCCCCATTTCGCGGGCCTGACGCTGGAAGCGGGAGCGCAGGCGGGCCTTCCAAGCGTCGAGATCGGCGGTGGGCTCAATGTGGTGGCGGGCCACCCACGGGAGCCATTCGTTGATCTGGCTCTGGTGACACCAGGATTCGCGGGCGACGAGATCGAAGGCGGGTTCCACTTCTACGGCGAGGTCCACGGCGTTCGCCCCGGCCATGTAGCCGTCGTAGGTGTTGAGGATCACCGGGGTCTTGACCCAGCGGGACACGGTTTCGTCGGCCGCTGGGAATTCCCCGAGAAAGGCATGCGGCACATTGATCATGTAGGCCACGCGGCGAACGGCCTCGGCGACGGTGACGTGGTCCGGATGAATTCCGGCCTGGGGATCGGTGGGAAGCGGCGGGCAGAGAATGTAGTCGGGCTCGAACTCGCGGATCGATTTCCAGAGCGAGGCGAGAAGGTCGGTGGTCAGGGTCCGGCACGCTTCTTCAAACGGGCGTCCATCCGGTTTCTTGAGCAGCTCGAATTCGTATCCACCGAGCGCGGCGCTGGCTTCCTGTTCGGCCAGGCGGACCCGCGCGGTTTCCTCCCGGGTGCGGAATTGGTGTCCGCTCCGTCCGTCGGTGCACACCAGCACGCGTCCGCGGAACTCCGGCCGGGTCTGGCGCCACAATTCGAAGGTGCCGGCGGCCACGAATTCGAAGTCGTCGAAGTGGGCGTGGATGTGGAGGACGCGCATGGTGGCCAATCCCTATCCGCCGCCGCGGGCTTTGGCCAGTCCGGGGTGGGGGGAATTTTGAATGAGAAATTAAAAATGAAAAATGGCGGGCGTGGGTGAGTCTCGCCGCGTTTCGGGGATCCGCCTTGTTCGCTGGCCAAGGAAACGAGTGCGGGGCAACCTCGCGTCACCCGGATGAATGTGACCCTAAAACGCTGGTTGAAGCGGATCGCCCTCGGTTTCGCCGGTTTGATCGTTCTGCTGCTCCTGATCGCGGGCGCGGTGTGGATGTATTTCCATCCCTCGATCGCCCGACGCGAACAGTTGGTTTACGGCAAACGCCACGGGCATGACTTGATCCTCGACGTGGTGCGGCCACTAAAACCGAACGGATTGGGCGTGGCGCTGATGGTGAGCGGGGGATGGAAGTCGGGCACCAATGCGTTTCATCCCTGGATGGTCGCGCCGCTGATCCGTCGCGGATACACGGTGCTGGCGGTGAGCCATGTGTCGCAGCCGGAATCGACGGTGATGGAATCGTTCGACGATGTGAGCCGCGGGGTTCGCTACATCCGGGCGCATGCGGCGGAGTTTGGCATCGATCCGAACCGGCTCGGAGTCGTCGGCGGCAGCGCGGGCGGGCACTTCAGTTTGATGCTGGCCACGCGAGGAGGTCCGGGACCGGCGAACGCGCCGGATCCGGTGGATCGCGAATCGAGCGCGGTGCAGACGGTGGCGATTTTCTATCCGGTCACCGATCTGGTGGACCTCGGTCCGTCCACGGAGAACCTGCACGATGGTGGTCCGCCGAAGAGCTTCGTGCGGGCGTTTGGAATGGACCGGACGAATCACGCTCCCTGGCCGGTGATCGCTCGGGAAATGTCCCCGCTTTACCACCTGAGTTCGAATCTTCCCCCGACGCTGATTTATCACGGTGACGCCGACACGCTGGTGCCGCTGGAGCAATCGCAACGGTATCAGGCCGCGGTGAGGAAATTGGGTGGAACGGTGGAACTGGTGGTGCATCCCGGAGGAAAGCACGGATGGCTTTCGATGCTGTGGGACCTGCTCGCCTTCGCCGACTGGTTCGACAAATACCTACCCACGAGCGCGGGGAAATACCGGTAGGCGGATTCCGGAGATCGCAGTGCGAAAGAAGGCTGCGTGCTATGGAGTGCGGAGCGTCGACACCGCTTTCGAAAACGCCCTTCGATTCAAACCGACCGGGTCCATCGCATCGGTACCAAAAAAGAGGCCTTCAACACCACTCTGCGGCTCCGCGTCTCTGCGGTTCATCCGATCCGTTCCTCGGCCGGCGTTGAGCAAAGCGGCGTGGCGCTGCGCTTCCCGCCGCACTCCATGGCGATCGGTGTTTTCTATGCCCGGGTGTTTCGATTTTGGGCGGAGGATTGGGTTGAGTGTCGTTCCGAATGAAGCCTTTCGCCTTCTCACTCGCGGGGACCGCACTATGGTTCCACGCATGATTCACCGGATTGGGCTCGCCGTTGCAGCGTTCGGGTTCTTCGTGCTCGCCTCCACTGCCGCTGTGGCTGCCGATGCCCTGCGGTTGGCGACGTTCGACCTCGACGTCACCCCACCCATCGGAAGCCACCTTGCCTACGATCCGGTAACCAATCACTGGGATCTCGGCCTGCGAGCCCGCGGAATCGTGCTGATTGGATCCGGCGAACCGATCGTGCTGTGCGCCATCGATTGGATCGGCATCGGCAACGAGGGGCACGATGCGTTTCGCGCCGCGGTGGCGGAGGGGGCCGGCACTTCGATGTCGCGGGTCGCGGTTCATACGCTTCATCAGCATGACGCACCCGATTGTGATTTTGGTGCGGAACAATTGCTCAAAAAGGCCGGTGTTGATCCGTTGAACTACGAGGGAACCTTTGCCCGCGACGTGCTGGTTCGACTCAAGGGGGCAGTGCATGAATCCCTGAAATCCGCGCAGCCGGTGAGTCAACTCGGGTTGGGCACGGCACCGGTTTCCAAGGTGGCGTCGAACCGCCGGATCATGGGAACCGACGGCAAGGTGCGCGCCGTCCGCTACACCGCGTGTCCGGATCCGCTCCTGCGTGCGGAACCGGAGGGAACGATTGATCCGCAGGTGTCGCTGGTGAGCTTCTGGAACGGGACGAATGCGGTGGCGGTGTTGAGCTATTACGCTGTGCATCCGCAGAGCTATTATCGCACCGGTATTCCGAATCCGGATTTCCCCGGGGTTGCGCGCTTCCTGCGTCAGCTCGCGGTCCCCGGTGCGCTGCATGTTCATTTCAACGGCGCGGGGGGGAATCTTGGTGCGGGCAAGTACAACGACGGATCGCACGAGAATCGCCGCATCCTCGCGGAGCGTTTGGCCGATGGCATGCGTCGCGCGTGGGAGGACACCAAGCGTGAGCCGATCGCGGCGTCCGACGTGGGCTGGAAGATCGAGCCGGTGCTGTTGCCGGCGGCGCCGCATTTGAAGACCGAGCAACTAACGGCACGTCTCAAGGCGCGCGACGCCGCATTCTTCCTCGCCGGGGGCGCCGCCCAATTGTCGTGGCTCCAGCGCTGCGAGGCGAAGCACAAGATCGACGTCACCTGCCTCACTCTGGGTTCAGCGCGCCTGTTGCATCTGCCGGGCGAGTTGTTCGTGGAGTACCAGCTCGCGGCCAAGGCGGCGCGTCCCGACCGGTTTGTGGCGATGGCGGCGTATGGCGATTACGGACCCGGATACATCGGCACGGAGATCGCCTACTCGCAGGGCGGATACGAGACGGGCCCGAATGCATCGAATGTCGCCCCGCAGGTGGAAGGCGTGTTGATGGGTGCGATTCGAAAGCTGCTGGAAGTTCCCTGAGGTGCAGGAATTAAAAACTGGGAATTCGAAGTTAAAAATGGAAGCGGCGCGCGTGCCTGCACGCATCTCCGTTTCCCCTTCAACGCTTCAACTTATCGACCTAAAAAAGGCAGTTGAGGGAGAAATCAACCGCAGATGAACGCAGATGGACGCAGATTCGAATGCGCGGAACGGAGGCCATTGAGATTCACCCAGCAGGTGAACGAATTGGATGCGCATCAAGCGACTTATCTCCCTCTGCATCTGCGTTTATCTGCGTCCATCTGCGGTAAAAAAATCTCCGCATTGAGTCTCCGCGCGAGGTCTGAGCAACCCGGAATCAGCGCGAATCTTCCGGAATGATGCGGAATATCAACGACTTGCGTTGATCAAACCGATGCGGAGGGAGGTTTGAGCAATTTCGCCCCAAAACGGGCGAAACCGCAGAGGTTTGAGCAACTCTAACGGGGTGGTAAC
>CANGKZ010000047.1 GCA_947454705.1 Verrucomicrobiota bacterium | reverse complement strand
CTCCCGCATCGCCCCAAAACTCTCTCCTCCCTGCTCCAACTCAGCCACCACCTTAAGCTTGAAACTCCTACTGTACCTTACCTCTTCTCGCACCTCTCGTTTTCCATTCATAGGCCGTCAACCTATTTCAGGACGGGACCCTGCCATCTGCCATCTGCCATCTGCCATCTGCCATCTGCCATCTGCCATCTGCCATCTGCCATCTGCCATCTCCTCGGCCCCGTCCGCTCCTACTTCTTCCGCAGAGTAAAATAATCCCGCACTTGCCCAAGGGTGCCGACGTAGGTGACCCGCATCTCGGATCCGTCCACATCCACGGCCACGGATCCGAGTTTGTTCAACGAGACGTACATCGCCGGGTGATTCAATTTTCCCCCGCTGGTCTGGCCCGCGCTGCCGGTGACGATGTACACCGCGCCCGCATGGGAGACCGTTCCCACGGGCTTTGCGTACGCACCGTCGCCATCGTCCCGTCCGTTGCCTCCGTTGCGGATCATTGCCCGCGTCAGGTTCGTGCTGGAGCCGTAGTGGCCATCGAGCAGAAACGTCCGCTCGTAGTCGTGGCTGTGCCCGGTCAACACCAGGTCCACGCCGCCTTGTTCCAGAATTGGTACGAAGTTTTCGCGCATCTCCAGCAGTCGCCCGCCGCTGTCGTTGCGCTTGTCTGAGTCGTGGGTGCCCTTGCTGTACGGGGGATGATGAAAGAAGCAGACGATCCAGTCGCGCGCGGTGGAGGCGAGGTCGGTCTTGAGCCAGGTGGCCATCGGGCCGTTGGTGCTGCGGTCGGTATCCTGGGAGTCGAGGCAGATGAAGTGGATGTTCGCGTAGTCGAACGAATAGTACGCCTCGGTCCCGCTGGGGATTCCTCCGGCCTGGCCGCGGGTGGGGAGGGTGAAGACGTCATAGTACACGCCCGACTCGGTTTCAGAATTGGCACTGAAGGCGTCGTGATTCCCGAGCGTGGGCCAGAGCGGATTCCGCCGGTGCTCGGTGGCGTAGAGATCAAACACCGCCTTGCCGTATTCCTTGTCTGTACCGGTGGCGTAGGCGTTGTCGCCCAGCATGAGCCAGAGATCGGGTGTTCGGGCTCCGGCCCATTTGTAGAAGCCTTCGCGCACGGCGAGCTGATTGGTGTTCGCCGTGCCCGGATCCCCCAGCGCCCAGAATCGGACCGGCCGCGCGGGTCCCACGGGTGGAGGCGTGACGAAGCTGTACATCTCGCTCGGCGTGGTGAGCCATTTGTTGGTGGGCGAGCCAACGCGGTAGAAATAGCGCGTGGCCGGTTTCAGCTTCGAAAGCTGAACCACGTGGTCGGTCAGCACGCCCGCATGACTCGCCAGATTGGTTATGCTGGCCAGATTCGTGCCGTACTGCACCTGGCCCTTGGTGGCGGGATCGGTCCGCCAGCGGATGATCATCGAACGCGGCGTGCCGAGCTGCAAATACGGCCCGCGCGTGAGGGTGTCGGCGGCCAACAACGCCGCCGCGGAAAGTCCCCACGCGATGGACGCCAGGATCCACATTCGGGCGAAATTGCGGAGGGTTCCTGAGCAGGTGGAGGAAGAGCCTCGCGTGGCGATCATGGAGCGATGGGGGTGGCTGGAGTCGTTGCGGACCGGGTGTTCCGCAGGTGTTTTTCGAGGTCCCGCTTCATCTCCGTCATGGCGAGGGTGCGCTGCTGACGTTCGGGAAGAGAATCAATTGCCGAGCGGGCGGATTGAAACGCCGCGGCGGCCTCGGTGGCCCGGCCGGCCTGCTCGAGGAGCAATCCGCGGCGGAACCACCACTGTTCCTTGCGCTCGCTGACGTTGCGGATGGCATCGAGTCGCTTCAGCGCCGCATCGATTCGTCCCGCCTTCACTTCAAGCTCGATCGCAGCGAGCTGGAGGGTTGGCACCGGGCCGACCAGTTCGAGACCTTCATCCAGGCTCGCGGTCGCCAGCTTCAAGCCCTCTTTGGATCCCGACGGAGCTGCGGCGAGGATCGCCGCAGAGCGTTCGATGAACCATTCGGGCCGGGGCTCGCGGCTCCAGTGGACCGCGGTGTTGAAATGTTCGACGGCCTGGCCGGGCTTGCCCGTGCGGACGCAGGCGCGGGCGAGCAGCAGGGCGGCCTCGATGTGATGGGGCTTCTTGTCGAGCGTCGCCTGGAGCCATCGGGCGGCGACCACGGGATTCTCGGCCTCGAGTTCCAATCGGCCGAGACGAAACACGGGTTCGAGATCGTCGGGGCGGAGAGACCGCGCCTTTTCGAAATCGGCCCGGGCATCGCCCCAAGATTGATGCAGCCGCTGGAGTTCGCCGCGCCGGATGAGGAGGTCGAAGTTTTCGGGATCCGCCGCGAGTTGCGATGAGACATCGACCAGCTGCTGGTGCAGCGCCCCGTGCGCGAGGGCGCGGGAAGCCCCGGGAATCCAGGCTCCCGCTCCGAGCCATCCGATCGTGGCCACGACCACCGCAAGCCTGCGGAATCGTCGGGAACGCACGAAACGAACCCCGGAGCGGGAACCGGCGGAACTCACGCGGCGGGGAGTTCGATGCTGCCTTCGAAGACGAAGGTGGCCGGGCCATTGAGGCGGACGTTGCTGAATCCGCCGTCGGCCGTGGTGTCGAAATGCACTTCCAATTCATCGCCGCCCTGCACGACCACGCGGACCGGGGACTTGAATCCGTGGACCTTGCTGCTGACCAGCGCGCAGGCAGTGAGGCCGGTGCCGCAGGCCAGGGTCTCGCCTTCCACGCCACGTTCATAGGTGCGAACGCGGATGAAGTTCGGGCCCTTTACTTCGACGAAATTCACGTTCGTGCCGCGGGGCTTGAAGTGCTCGTGGAAGCGGATCTCGCGTCCGAGCGCCTGCACCATCGCCTGGTCGGCATCCGGCACGTACACCACCGCGTGGGGCACGCCGGTGTTGAGCGAATGGATGGTGAGCGGGCCGGTGGAGGAGGGGACCGCCTCGTTCAACCGCAGGCCCTGCGGCGCGGTGAGTGTAACGGTGACGCGTTCGCCGTGGAAGGTGGCGCCGATGACGCCGGCGACCGTTTCAAACGTGGTACGCTCGGTGGCCCCGGTCACCTTTTGGATGTAGCGGGCGAAGCAACGGGCGCCGTTGCCGCACATTTCGGCATCGGAGCCGTCGGAATTCCAGAACTGCCAGGCCCAGTCGGCTTTGCCCGACCGGCAGGGAACGAGGAGCATGAGACCGTCGGCCCCAATGCCGAACTGCCGGTGGCAGAGGCGGGCGACGGTTTCACGGGAGAGGGACAATTGACCCGAACGGTTGTCGGCAACGATGAAGTCATTGCCGGCGCCGCTCATTTTCACGAACTCAAGACGCATGCCGGTGAGCGTAATCGCCGGCAGGCGGGAGACAAGATTCGTGACGCCCCGGGGGGCGAACCGTCACTTGCCCAATCCGGGGAGGCCCTGGATGCCGTCGAGCCCCTTCTTCAGCGAATCCTTCGCCTTGCGCAGTCCGGGCGCGTATTGGTCGGCCACGGATCCGATCAACTGCTTTTGCGGCGCGGTGAGGCTGGCGTTCTTGGCGATGCGCTGAATCGCGGGAGCCGCGGTGGTGAGTTCGCCCTTGCGCAGCGAGCTCACGACGGTGGCCACATCCCCACTCGCGCCTTCCAACGCCGCGAAGTTGCGCTGCACCACGAAGGCGGCGGCGAGGTTCGCGGTTTCCTTGGCGATGCCCTTCTGCTCCGGCGTGAGCGTGGTGACCTGCGCGATCTTGCAGACCGTGGCGAGTGCCTCGGAATCCTTGCCGCCGAGGAGCGATTGCAGGGTGCCGGTGAGCTGGGACTTCACGGCATCGGAGGCGCCGAGCACGGAGTCCAGCGACTTCAGCTTGGAGGTCAGGTCGGCACCGACGCTGACCAGGGTGGGATCGGCCGGCTTGGCGGCGGCCGCGGTGAAGCTCTTGGCCAGCGAGGACAGGCTGGCCGACGGCGATTCCGCGAGCAGGGCGGAACTGGAAAGCAGCGCCGCTGCGGCCACGGAGGAAAACAGGGAACAACGGGACGTCGGGGTCGTGGTCGGATTCGGATTCGGGTTCAGATTCATGGCACCGAAAGGCTAACCGAAGGCCGTGGGCTGACAAGAACCCGCAAACCTGATGCACTGCGGCCCGCATGAGCCGAGTTCTTGTCCTGTTTCATTCCAACTCCGGAAACGTCGCCAAAATGGCCGAATTGGTGGCCGAGGGAGCCCGTTCCATTTCTGGTACCGAAGTGCGGGTCCGGTCGGTGGCCGAGGCGACGCCCGACGACGTGGTGTGGTGCGATGGCATTGCCGTGGGGAGTCCGACCAACATGGGGATTCTGTCCTGGCAGATGAAGCGGTTCTGGGACGAGACCATGGGACCGCACTGGATGAAGGTGGATGGAAAGATCGGATGCGCCTTCAGCAGTGCCGGCGGATGGGGCGGGGGCATGGAGCTGTCGTGCCAGTCGATTCTGACCGTGCTGATGAATTTCGGATTCCTGACCTTCGGCGTGACCGACTACTCGGCCAAGCTGCACACGGCGCATTACGGTGCGGTGGCGCTGCGCGAGCCGCGCGATGAAGTGGCGATTGCGGGATGCAAGCTGCTGGGGCGGCGTTTGGCCGAATGGACGGCGGTCTTCTGCGACGGCCGCAAGGAACTCCATCCCGTGCTGCACCCCGACACCCGCCTCGGCGCGAACTGACGCGCCGAGGCGAAAGGCAAAAGGCAAAAGGAAGAAGGCAAAGCGCGAATGCGCGAGAGTTGGTGAGGCTGGGATCGAATCTCCAGTATCAGTCGTCTCCTCCGCATTCTCTGCGCCTCCGCGCCTCCGCGGTTTGCTTTTCGCATCCGCCACCATGTCGGCAGCCGTTCGATAGTTTTCGGCCCAGATCGTTGACTCGTTCCGCGGGAGTTTCCAATCTCCCGGCCTGCCTTTCCTATTGTCATGAGCAAAGCCGCTGCGCCCAACAACACGTCGTCCCAGCTTCAGGAGAACCGGATTTTCAAGCCGTCGAAGGAATTCTCCGGCCAGGCCCACATCCAGAGCATGGCCCAGTACAAGAAGCTCTGGACCGAGTCGGTCACCAAGCCCGACAAGTTCTGGGGCACCCAGGCCAAGGCGGAACTGGTCTGGCAAAAGCCCTTCAAGAAGGTCCTCCAGTGGAAGGAACCGTTCGCCAAGTGGTTCATCGGCGGACAACTCAATGTGTCCGCCAACTGCCTCGACCGCTGGCTCGGCACCCCCTACGCCAACAAGGCCGCGCTGATCTGGGAAGGCGAGCCCGCCACCGACGGCAAGCCGGGTGAGGAACGGGTGCTCACCTACTCCCAGCTCCATCGCGAGGTCTGCCGTTTCGCCAATGTGCTCAAGCGAAACGGAATCGGCCGCGGCGATCGCGTGATCCTGTATCTGCCGATGGTCCCCGAGGCCGCCATTTCCATGCTCGCCTGCACGCGCATCGGCGCGGTGCACAGCGTGGTGTTCGGTGGCTTCAGCGCCCAGTCGGTCGCGGATCGCATCCAGGACTCCGGCGCCAAGATGGTGATCACGGCCGATGGTGGATACCGCCGCGGCGCAGTTGTCCCGCTGAAGAAGAACGTGGACGACGCCCTCAAGCTCCAGGATGCCGATGGCAAGTCGCTCACCTCGACGATTGAGAAGGTGATCGTGCTCCGTCGCACGTGGAATGAAGTCCACATGGCCGAGGGACGCGACGTCTTCTGGCATCGCGAACTGGACTACGTGGACGACAAGTGCCCGCCGGCCAAGATGGATTCCGAGGCGCCGCTGTTCATCCTGTACACCAGCGGATCGACCGGAAAACCCAAGGGCATCCTGCACTCGACCGCGGGCTACCTGCTCGGGGCGAAGATGACTTCGAAGTACGTCTTCGATCTGCGCGATGAAGATGTGTACTGGTGCACCGCCGATGTCGGCTGGGTGACCGGCCACAGCTACATTGTGTACGGCCCGCTGGCCAACGGTGCGACCGCGGTGATGTATGAAGGCGCCCCGAACTGGCCCGAGCCGGATCGTTTCTGGCGCATCATCGAGAAGTATCGCGTCACCATTCTCTACACCGCACCGACCGCGATTCGCGCGTTCATGAAGTGGGGCGAGGACTGGCCGAAGAAGCACGACCTCAGCTCGCTGCGCCTGCTGGGATCGGTCGGCGAACCCATCAATCCGGAAGCCTGGATGTGGTACCACAAGGTCATCGGCGGCGGACGCTGCCCGATCGTGGACACCTGGTGGCAGACCGAGACCGGCAGCATCATGATCTCGCCGCTGCCCGGCGCGACCCCGACCAAACCTGGTACGGCCACGCTGCCGTTATTCGGCATTCATCCCGAGGTGGTGGATGACAAGGGCAAGGCGGTTCCCAAGAACACCAGCGGAAAGCTCGTGGTGCGCAAGCCGTGGCCTTCGATGCTCCGGGGAATCTGGGGCGATCCGAAGCGGTTCAAGGAAACCTACTGGACCGAAGTGAAGGGCTCGTACTTCACCGGCGACGGATGCCGTCAGGACAAGGACGGGTATTTCTGGATCGTGGGCCGAATCGACGACGTGCTCAACGTGGCCGGTCACCGCATCGGCACGGCCGAAGTGGAAGGCGCGCTGGTGAGTCACCCGAGCGTGGCTGAGGCCGCGGTCGTAGGACGGCCGGACGAACTCAAGGGCCAGGCGCTGGTGTGCTTCGTCACGCTCAAGACCGGTGTTACGGCGACCCCCGAGCTCAAGAACGAGCTGCGGAATCACGTGGGCAAGGAGATTGGTCCCGTGGCCAAGCCGGATGATGTCCGCTTTGCCGATGCGCTGCCGAAGACGCGTTCCGGAAAGATCATGCGCCGTCTTCTGAAGCAGGTGGCCGCCGGCGTGGAGATCAAGGGCGACACCACGACGCTCGAGGACCTGAGCGTCCTCGCCAAGCTGACCAGCTCGGACGAAGGCTGACCGGTTCGATTAACTGCCGAGGCGCAGAGGCGCGGAGAAGGGAGAGGGAGCAGATGGGAGATGGAAGCTGGGAGATAGGGCGATGCTAGCTGCTGGATGTCGGCGGGATTGATTTCTCTGCGGCTCGCCGCCCCATCTCCCATCTCCAATCTGCCAGCTCCTCCCGTTCTCCGCCGCCTACTTCACCGGGAGGATCGAGCGGACGCAGCGGAAGCCGAGGTGGTTGCTGGCGGTGCTGGGTTCGCCTTTGCCGCGCGTGCCCGCCATGTAGCGCGTGCAGTACTCGTCCGTACACAGAAACGATCCGCCGCGGTGGACCCGTTTTGGTACACCCGGTTCGAGCGGGTCGAAGCTGTCGGCCGGGCCTTTTGGATTCACCGCAAGGCCGTCTTTCGTACCAGCAAGCACTTGATAGTAGTCGGGTCGGTACCAGTCCGCGCACCACTCCCACACGTTGCCCGCCATGTCGCGCAGTCCGTAGCCGTTCGCCGGATACCGGCCGACCGGCGCGATGCCGGCAAATCCATCCGCTCCGGTGTCGCGATCCGGGAAGTGTCCCTCGAAGATGTTGGCCATCCAGCGACCCTCCGGACGGAGCTCGTTGCCCCAGGTGTAGGTGGTGTCCTTGAGTCCGCCCCGGGCGGCGAATTCCCACTCGGCCTCGGTGGGAAGGCGTTTTCCGGCCCATTTCGCATAGGCCTCGGCGTCTTCAAAAGCGATCTGCACCACCGGGTAGGCGTCGCGGCCGTCGAGGTTCGAGGTGGGACCCTGCGGATGACGCCAGTTGGTTCCCGGCACGTAGCTCCACCATTGTTGAAAATCATCGAGCGGAACCGGCGCGGAGGGTGGCGTGAACACCACGGATCCGGGCACCAGTTTGTCCTTGGGAACGCCAGGGAAATCCTCGGGCTTCAACGGACGCTCGGCGACGGTGACGTAATGGGTCGCGTCCACGAATTTGCGGAACTCCGCGTTGGTGACTTCGGTGACGTCCATCCAGAAGGCATCCACACGAACGCGGTGAATGGGCCGCGCATCGGCCATGGATTCGCGTCCACCGCAGACCTTGTCCCGAGGATCCTCGGTGCCCATCCGGAATTCACCGCCCGGGATTCGAACCATTCCCGGCGGGACGGTTTCCTTCGCGGCGACTCCCGCGCGGGCCGGCTCTGCAGCCTGTGAAGTCGCGCTCAGGAGCGAGGCGAGGATCAGCGGCAATCCAACCCGATGCGTGGAGGTGTTCATGGAGTCAAAGTCGGCGTCGAAGCCTGAGCGGGCAGGGGACCGGTGGGGTTTTCGAGTCGGCCGGGTTCGCGGACGCGGCGTCCCGCGCGGCCGGTGCGGCTGTCGCCCAGATCGTCGCGACAGGCCTCGGCAAGGGCTTCGAGGCGTCGAACGACGGCCGGATGATTCGCGGCCACGTCGCGCGTTTCGCCGGGGTCGGAGTCCAGATGATACAACGCGGGACCAATCTTTTGCGTCGTCGCGCGGCCAGGCAGGCCTTCTTTTCCAAAGACCACGGGCTTGGGATAGGAGTGGGGAAAGTGGAGTTTCCACGGACCGCTGCGCACGCCCTGGAGTTCGCGGTCCCAGTAGAAGAAGAACGCGTCATGCGGCGACCGCGCGCCCCGGGTGCCGAACAGCAGCGGCGAGAGGTCGCGTCCATCGATCACCCGGTCGGCCGGCAGCGGGGTGCCGGTGATTCGGGCGATGGTCGGAAGGACGTCAATGGTTCCGGCGACTTCGCGACAGACCGTTCCGGCGGGGATTTTTCCTGGCCACCAGGCAATGCAGGGTTCGCGCATGCCGCCGTCGAAGCTAGTGCCCTTGCCCTCGCGCAGCGGACCCGCGCTGCCGCCGTGGTCGCCGTACACGAGCCACGGGCCGTTGTCGGAGGTGAAGATCACGAGCGTGCTTTGATCGAGTCCGCGCTGACGCAGCGTTTGCAAAATGCGTCCCACGGAGTCGTCGATCTCTTCAATCACATCGCCATAGAGTCCGCGCTGGGAGCGTCCGCGAAATCGCTCGCTCGCATACAGGGGCACGTGCGGCATGTTGTGGGCAACGTAGAGAAAGAATGGCGTGTCGCGATGCGCCTCGATGAAGCGGATGGCGCGATCGGTGTAGGTGCCGGTGAGGCGGCTTTGATCGGGGTTGGTGGCGATGACACGGTCAGCCTCGATCACGGGCAGCGGCGGGAAATTGAAATTCGTGTTCGGATGCTTCGGCCGCATGTCGTTGGAGTACGGGAGGCCGTAGTACTCATCGAAGCCGTGTCGCGTGGGGAGAAACTCCGGCGAATCACCGAGGTGCCACTTGCCGAACATGGCGGTCGAGTAGCCGCGCGACTTCAGCAGCATTGGGATGGTCATCTCGTTGGAATGAATCCCGATTTTTGATTTTGGAAACAGGGCTCCGAGGATGCCGATGCGATTGGGATAGCAGCCGGTGAGCAGTGCGGCGCGCGATGCGGAACACACCGCCTGGGCGGCGTAGAAATCGGTGAACCGCATCCCCTCGGCGGCCATGCGGTCGAGATTGGGAGTGCGGATGCCCTTGGCTCCGAAGCAGCCGACATCCTGATACCCCTGATCGTCGGTGAAGATGACGACCACATTCGGCGGACGCTTCTCCGGCGCGGCTGCGGCCGCCGTGGCCTGGAGTGCGGCAAAACTCAAAGCAAGAACACTCAGGCAACGCAGGAAAACAGCGGAGACGCGCATGGGTTGAATCAGAGTGCGGTGAAATGCTTGTGCTGACGTAGATCCGATCGAACTAAATCAGGCTCTCGAAGGAGCGAGCAACCACAGATGGACACGGATGAACACAGATCAAAATGCGCGAACCGAAGCGAACTGTGATTCACGCAGCAGCTGAAGGAAGTTGCCCTCTTTCGACCGTTTCATTGCCCCCGTCATCTGTGTGAATCTGTGTCCATCTGTGGTTGAACCTTCTCGCGATCAGATCAACCCACGGCTTCGGTGATGACGTCGCCGAAGACGTCGGTGAGGCGCAGGTCGCGGCCGCCGAAACGGTAGGTGAGGCGGGTGTGGTCGAGCCCGAGCAGGTGCAGCAGGGTGGCGTGGAGATCGTGCATCTCGAAGGGACGATCGATCGCCTTGTAGCCCCATTCATCGGTGCCACCGATCGAAGTGCCGGCACGGCATCCTCCGCCGGCCATCCAGGCGGTGAAGGCGAACTGGTTGTGGTCGCGTCCATCGCCGCCCTGGGCAAACGGGGTGCGGCCGAATTCACCGGAGAACACCACCAAGGTCTCGTCGAGCAACCCGCGGGCGCGCAAATCGACGAGAAGCGCGCGGATGGGTTGATCGACCGCACGGGCGTTTTGGCCGTGGTTTTGAAGCAGTCCGCTGTGGGCGTCCCAACGATCCGCACCACCGACGCGCGGGCAGGTGAGTTCGACAAAGCGGACGCCGCGTTCGACGAGACGCCGGGCGATCAGGCACTGGCGTCCGTAGATGCGCGTGGGTTCGAAGTCGGAATCGAGTCCGTAGAGTTTCTTGGTGGCTTCGGATTCGCCCTGGATCGACATCAGGTCGGGCACCTCCAGCTGCATCCGGCCCGCGAGCTCGTGGTTGGCGATGGCAGATTCCAGCGCATCGGGATGCCCCGACAATCGCGAGGTCTCCAGATCCAGCTCGTGGATCAGGTCCATCTTGGCACGCTGCAGGCCCGCGGCTTTTTCCATCGGGCGGATGTTCAGCAGGGGCGGATCCTTGGCTTCGAGAATGGAGGCCTGGTAGGTCGCAGGAAGGAAACCGCTGTTGAAATTGTCGAGCCCGCCCGACGGGATCAAACCGCCGTTCAACACCACGAATCCGGGCACATTCTGGTTCTCCGTGCCGAGTCCGTAGCTGGCCCATGCCCCAATGCTGGGGCGTCCCTGCAGCCCGGTGCCGGAGTGCAGGAAGTAATTCGCGCTGGTGTGCTCCGGGAACTTGGAGGTCATCGACTTGATGAAGCAGAGCTCGTCGATTTCCTGTCCGATCTGTGGAAAGAGGGAGCTGACCCACTGGCCGGATTGCCCGCGTCGGGCAAAGGACCAGTGCGATTTCATCACGCGTCCGATGTTGTTGAACTGGGTCTTCTCGAGCGGACCCATGACGGAGCGGGGCTCCTTGCCGTGGTGTTTCTCGAGCATCGGCTTGTAGTCGAAGCTGTCCACCTGGGACACGCCGCCGTCCATGTAGAGAAAGATGACGTTCTTGGCGCGCGCCACGGCGTGGGGCTTGCGCGGGGTCATTCCGGAGGCTGCGCCCGAGGCCGCGGCCGCCCGCGCGAGCGAGGTGGTCATCCCGGCAAACGCAGTGGCGGCAAACCCGCAGGCGCACTGGCGCAGCATGTCGCGCCGGGTCAGCGGGCGGATCCCGGCGGCGTGCGCGTTGAGAAGGGCGTCGTTCATGGAATCAGGGTTTGTATCAACGCAGGTACACGAACTCCTTCACGCCGAACAAGGCGTGGCAGAGTTCCGCGAGTTCATCGGTTCCGGCTTCGTCCGGAGCCTTGCGCTGGAGCGCCGCGCGGCAGCGCTGGAGTTCGGCCGCGGTCGGCCGGCGACTGAAGAAGGAGAGGAACAGCGATTGGATCTGTTCGTCGGCGGTGGCGCCGGGCATCTGCTTGCGGATCCGCTCAGCGCAGACTTCGGCCTGCTGGTGCACGAACGGATCGTTCATCAGGAAGAGCATCTGCGCAGGAACGTTCGACACGTTGCGACGCCCGTTGGTGGTGAAGGGAATCGGGGTGTCGAAGGCGAGCATCATCATCGGGAGGAAGTTGCGTCGCGAGGCGGTGTAAATACTGCGGCGTCCGTCGCCATCGAGGGGGCCGCGTTCGGCACGGAGTCCGCGGGCTTCGATGAACTGCGAGGGATGCAGCGGCACGCCGACGCCGTACATGGAATCGGTGATGCGCCCGGAGACCGTGAGAATGGTATCGCGAATCGCCTCCCCTTCGAGTCGGCGCAGGCTCGCGCGATGGAGCAGGCGGTTGTCGGGATCCTTTTCCTCGGCGATGGGATCGGTCAGCGCGCTGTCCATGGCAAAGGTCTCGGTGAGAACGAGGCTGCGGATGAGCCGCTTGATGGACCAGTGATCGCGCTCAACGAATTGCACGGCGAGAGTGTCGAGGAGTTCGGGATGGCTGGGGCGTTCGCCGAGGTAGCCGAAGTTGTCCACGGTGGGAACGATCCCGCGTCCGAACAGGTGATGCCACACACGGTTCACCATCACGCGCGACACGAGCGTGTTGTCGGGAGAGGTGAGGACATCGGCCAGTTCGCGTCGGCCGCTCGAATGCGGACTGGAGATGCCCCGGGAGTCCGAGATGGCCTCCAAATAGCGGCGGGGTACCTCGGCATCGGCGCGGGCGGGGGATCCGCGTTTCAGGAGGAACTCATCCACCCCGTTGCCGTCCACAAGGGCGGGGGCGGTGCGGGATTCCCACGGGATGGAGTCCTCGATCGCCTGACGGGCCTTCAACTGCACCTTCAACGTGGTGAACAACGGTTCGGGCTGCGCGCCGCCGCGTTCGTCGAAGAGTTCCGGATGGCTGAGCTGCCAGTCGATCCAAGCCAAGGTGACCGGTGCGCCGTCGCCGCTCGCGTAGGCCGCCCCGGCATTGCGGAGGCCGGTGCTCCAGGCCTGCATGGCCGACTTCAACGAGGAGTCCGACTGAGCCAGGGCCAGGGCCAGGGAATCGGCGACGGGATGCGTCGGGTTCGACGGGGCGACGCTCGATTCCACGATCGTGGCGAGCTCCAGATCGGCATCGGGTCCGGGGGTGAATTCGAGGCTGACGCGATGTCCTGCGTAATCGGAGAGATCGTGTGACACCCAGCGCCAGTCACGCGAGGTGGGCCATTCCTTCACGAGAACGGTGTGAATGGGGCCGGTGACCAACACCTGGGAATCGACCGAAGCCAGCACGCGTCCTCCGCCCCGGACGAGGTAGTGCACCTTGCCTGTTTCCAGCATTTGTTTCGGGGCCCGCAGCACGCGGCCGGAGCGATTCCACGAGCCGTAGAGGGTGGGTTCGGGCTCTGTACCAAATTTGGGGCGCACCCGGGACCACACCGGATCGGTGATCGCCGCGGTGCGGGTGGCCACGCGCAGTTCGGGAGCTCCGGACTTGCCGGCGGAGAGGATCCAATCGCCCGCGAACGAGGGACCGGGGCCGAAGGCGCGTCCGTCGGTGACCCAGAGCGACGGCTTGGTTCCGGAGTAGTCGGCCAGAACTCGCGCTCCGGTCGGAAGGGCCGTGTTGGAGGCGGCGGCGGCTTTGGCCGACGGAGCCGGCGCGGCGGTCTTCAGCGCGGCGGCGGCCAAGGGAGCGAGAACAGGGTCACGTCCCTGCGCGGCGTTGAGGAGTGCGAGGGTCCAGGCTTCGACCCATCGGGCCGGAACCGAAGCGGTCTGCGCTTCTGCGGCAGCGTGGGCGGTCCAGGCTTCGGGGAAGCGATTGGTGGCGGTGTAGTGCAACGCCCCGGAGGCATCGACGGCACCGGCCCGATGCGCCACGCCGGCGGCGGCGCGGATCACGGAATCGAGGTGTCCCAAAAGGGGTTTCTGCGCGGCGGCGACGGCGGAGCGGAGGGGGCGGTCCGATTCGCCATGGAGGGTATCGAGCCGGCGGGCGGACTCGACTTCGCGGGCTTCGGTCTCGAAGCGGACCTGACGGTAGCCTGAGCTGATGAAGAATCCGGCCAGCGCGTAGTAATCCTTCTGCGTGATGGCGTCGAACTTGTGGTCGTGGCACCGGGCGCACGACACGGTGAGACCGAGGAAGGTTTTGCTGAGGACATCGATCCGGTTGTCGGTGCGGTCGCACTCGTCCTGGCGGGTATCGACCGGCGCGTGGATCTCTTCGCCGAGGAAGGCCCATCCGGTTCCGATCACCGATTCGTTGAAGCCGTCCACCGGGTTCGTGCGCGGGGTCTTCAGGAGGTCGCCGGCGAGGTGTTCGCGGACGAGTTGGTCGTACGGCACGTCGGCATTGAGCGCGCGGATGAGGTAATCGCGGTATTCGAAGGCGCTGGGGATGACGTAATCGCCCTCGTGTCCGCGGGACTCGGCGTAGCGCATGAGGTCCATCCAGTGACGCGCCCAGCGTTCGCCGAAACGGGGCGAAGCGAGAAGGCGGTCCACGACCCGTTCGCGGGCGGCGGGGGAGGGATCGGCTTCAAACGCGGCGATGTCGGCGATGGACGGCGGAAGGCCGGTGAGGGCGAAGTGGATGCGTCGGAGCCAGAGCGATGGGGCGACCGGAGGCGCGGGCTTGAGTCCCTCCTTTTGCAATCGGGCGACGATGAATCGATCGACCATCGATGCGGACCCCGCCGGAGTTTGCGCGATGGGAGGCGTGGAGGCGACGGGGCGCTGCCAGATCCAGGGCAGGCGGGCCTTGCGTTCGGCCATGGGGAAGTCACCGCGAGCGCCGCCGTTGTTGGCCACGGGCGCGGGCCACGCGGCACCGGCGGTGATCCAGCGTTTGAGATCCGATGCCGCGGAGTGCGGAAGCCCGGTCAGGCGTTTGCCGCCCGCGCTCGGGTGGGGTCCGGTGAGCACCTGCAGGACGGCGCTCGAATCCGGCGATTTCACGTTCCAAGCCGGTCCATTCATTCCCCCGCGGGTGGCGTTTTCGGCGGTGTCGAGGCGGAGTCCGCCGCCCGGATTGGCACTCGGCCCGTGGCACGTCACGCAATGATCAACGAAGAGGGGGCGGATGGAACGTTCGAACAACTCGGAATCCCGCACCGGCTCCGTCGCGCCGTGAACCCGGGCGCACCACGCGAGGAGGCCCATCCAGAGCGGCCAGAACGAGCGTCGGCATGGAAATCGGGATGGCATGGAGGAGTCAGAGCTTCAACGAAGCAGTCGGACGGGGAAAAGAAATAATCCATTCGGCAAGATTCTGCCAATGAGCCGAATGGCGGGGGGGAGGGGGAAGAACCGCAGATGAACCCAGAGTTTAACCACAGATGGACACGGATGAACACAGATGGAACCGCGCAGAACGGAAGGATGCATGACTCAGTCGGACGGTGAAAACCTTCCAGCCGCGTTGAAAACCAATGCCCCCTCTCAATCTGTGTGAATCTGTGTCCATCTGTGGTTTCGACTGCCGTTTTCGGGTTCAACCCTCAATCGCCGCGTTCGGAATCCGAGCCCGAGGTGTGACGGACAGGAAAATGATCTCCTTCCTGCACTCTTTTTGAAACCGGAACGCCCCAAGTTGGTCTTGCGGATGCTTGCCGAAATCTGTGTCTCCATCGTCAACTTACGTGGATTTGAATCGTCGTATCCAATTTGTAATGCGTTGGATACAAAAACGTGCGCGTTCGTACATTGTTTTTACCGTTTTTGGTCTTTTGGCGGTTGGAGAGGCCTCGGCGCAGTCCGGGCAAACCAATAAGGTGGGTCAGGTTCAACCCGAGAGCACGCGTCGCATGGCGGCCCGGCTCAAGGAGCTGGCGGAGAAATCGAATCCGGGACGGAACCGTTTCTTGAACAAGGAGCGGGTGGCGGGGTTTGAGGCGCGTCTTCGCGGAACGACCAATCTCGCGCTGATCAATGAGCTCGGGGAGCTTTATGCCACCGAGCTTTTGAACTCGGGGCAGAGCGAGCAGGCGATGAAGCAATTTCAGCTGCTCTCGGAGTTTTACCGGGAGGTGCCCGAGTTTGCCGCGCCGGGGAAGTCTTTGGGGATGATGCTTGGCGGGGCGATGTCGGCCATCCGTTTGGGCGAACAGGAGAACTGCCTCGCCAATCACAACGGGACCTCATGCCTCTTCCCGCTGGTGCCCTCGGCCTACCACAAGCTGCCGCGCGGCTCGATGACCGCAATCTCCATGCTCACCAATTGTCTGGCGGCGGCGCCCGATGACCTGCGGGCCGAGTGGCTTTTGAACATCGCCTCCATGACCCTGGGGCAATGGCCGGATCAGGTGCCCGCCCCGTGGCGGATCGGACCCGATGTATTTGCCTCGGAAGCCGCGATGCCCGTGTACCCGGAGATCGCGGGATCCCTCGGGCTCGATGTCGATGATCTTGGCGGGGGCACGGTGATCGATGACTTCGACAACGACGGGCTTCTCGACGTCCTGCTCTCCAGCTGGGGCCTTCGTTCCCCGCTGCATTTTTTTCACAACGACGGCAACGGCCACTTCACCGATCGCACCCACGAGGCAGGCCTCGATGGCCTGTGGGGCGGGCTGAACATGATCTCGGCGGATTACAACAACGACGGGTTGGTCGACGTGTTTATTTTGCGCGGGGCCTGGTTGGGGCGCGAAGGACGCCTGCCCAATTCGCTGCTTCGTAACAATGGCGACGGGACCTTCACCGACGTCACTCAAGAAGCCGGGATGTATAGCGAAAACCCCACGCAGACTGCGACGTGGTTCGACTACGACGGGGATGGCTGGCTCGACCTGTTTATCGGAAACGAATCGCAGATGACCGATCGGGGCGACCGTCGTCCGTGCGAGCTCTATCACAACAATCGCGACGGGACCTTCACTGAATGCGCGGCGGCCTCGGGGGTCGCTGTGGTCGGATGGGTGAAGGGCGTGGCGTCGGCAGATTACGACGGCGATGGGCGGCCCGATTTGTACCTGTCATTGCGAGACGGAGGGAATCGGCTGTTTCACAACGATGGGGCGGTCGCGGGGGCGGATCCGAAATCGGGCGCATGGACGTTTCGCGACGTGACCCAGGCCGCTCACGTGCCCGGACCGAGCCACAGCTTTCCGACCTGGTTTTTCGACTACGACCAGGACGGCAAACCGGATCTCTATGTGGGCGGATACCGAATCTTCGACGTCGGCGACATCGTGGCCGACTACCTCCACAAACCCAGCCGCGGGGTGGCTCCAAAGCTCTATCACAACAACGGCGACGGCACGTTTACCGATGTCACCGTTCCGATGCACCTCGATCGCGTGTTGCACGCCATGGGCAGTAATTTCGGCGATCTCGACAACGACGGGTACCCGGATTTCTACCTGGGCACGGGCGATCCGGATCTGCTCACGCTAGTTCCCAACCGCATGTTTCGAAACGACGCGGGCAGGGGGTTCCAGGATGTCACCACCGCCACCCGCACCGGGCATTTGCAAAAGGGACACGCCTGCGCGTTTGCCGATCTGGACAACGATGGCGATCAAGACGTGTTCATGAACATGGGAGGCGCCTACTCGGGTGACAACTACCGGAAGGTGCTGTTCCTGAATCCGGGCGCGACCAACCGTCACTGGGTGACGCTGAAACTGACGGGAACGAAGTCGAACCGCTCGGCGATCGGGTCGCGAATCCGGGTGAATGTGGAAACTCCGTCGGGTCCCCGATCGGTTTACAAATGGGTGAACACGGGCGGAAGCTTTGGGGCAAATCCGCTGCGGGCCGAGATTGGATTGGGGGATGCGACGGCGATTCGATCGATTGAGATCTTCTGGCCCACCACTGGGGTTACCCAAACGCTGCCCGGCGTGGAGCGGGACCAGTTTTACACGGTGACCGAGGGGGAATCCGCCGCGAAACCCTGGGCGGTGAAGCGCTTTTCCTTCGATTCATCCGGACGGCCCAATCATCGAGACTGACGAACGAAGGAGGAAACTGCGGAGCCCCGGAGTGTGTGGCACAGCCCAAGGCAAAGGGAGAAGGGCGAAAAGCGAAACGCCGACTGGGGCAGCCGCAAGACCGGCCTCAACGGCGGTGTCGACGAGCCCCTCCGCCACTGCACTCCAACGGCGCGCATCTCTTTCGATCTCCGAGTTTTCTTTTCCTGCGTTCCCGGTTTTCAAATTCGATCCAATCTGGTTCCGCGTCCTGAGTCCCGGAACGGAGGCGCAACTTAGCAGAATTAAAGAAAGCGTCTGAAAAGGCGCAAAAAGCCCATGAGAGGCCTTTAAAACGTCTAGAAAGGCGTCTAAATAAAAAACAGTAATACGCCTTAAGTGGCGGATAAACTTGAATATGCACCCGCTTTGTGTCACAAGTGGCGTGTATGAATGAAGGAACCGGTCTGACCGATGAGGCGTTTCTGACGCAGCTGGGTGGGCGCGTGGCCCGGCTTCGGTTGTCGAAGAACCTCACCCAACAGCAGCTCGCGGAGCAGGCGGGGTTGGGGTTGCGGACGGTGCAGCGCCTCGAATTGGGCGTGGCGGCGACGCAGCTGTCTGGCTTTGTCCGGATTTGCCGGGTGCTGGGCTTGATGGATCGGTTGGAGGCGCTGGTTCCCGAGGAAACGGCGAGTCCGATGGAACTGTTGAAGCTTCAGAACCGTCAGCGTCGGCGTGCTTCAGGGACAGGAAGCGGAGGCACGAAGGCCGCCGGTAAATCCAAGGCCTGGACCTGGGGAGATCCTCAATGATTGCCAAGGTCCAGCTCTGGGGACGGACCATCGGCGCGGTGTCACTTGCCGAGGGACGCGAGGTGGCGGCGTTTCAGTACGATCCCGAGTTCGCGCAAAGTGGGATCGAGCTTTCGCCGCTGACCATGCCGTTGAGCGACCGGGTGTATGAGTTTCCGACGCTGCCTCGTGCCACTTTTCACGGCCTGCCTGGAATGCTGGCGGATTCGTTGCCAGACAAATTCGGCAACGCGCTGATCGATGCCTGGCTGGCCACGCAGGGGCGGAAACCGGCGAGTTTCAATGCGGTGGAGAGGCTTTGCTACACCGGCACGCGGGGAATGGGTGCGCTGGAATATGCTCCGGTGTTGGGACCCAGGCCGCGCACGGCGACGAAGATCGAGATCGATGCGCTGGTGCGTCTGGCGGGCGAGGTACTCACGCATCGGAGCGACCTGCGGGGCCATTTCCACGAGGCCGGAAAGGAGAAGGCGCTGCGCGACATTTTGCGTGTGGGCACTTCGGCGGGAGGGGCGCGGGCGAAGGCCGTGATTGCGTGGAACCGGACCACCAACGAAGTGCGGTCGGGTCAGATCGAGGCCGGGGACGGATTCGAATACTGGCTGCTGAAATTTGACGGCGTGTCCGGCAACAAGGACAAGGAACTGGAAGACCCCAAGGGATTTGGTGCCATCGAGTATGCGTATCATCTCATGGCGCGGTCGGCGGGGATCACCATGAGCGAGTGTCGGCTGCTGGAGGAGAACGGGCGTCGGCACTTCATGACGTGCCGATTCGACCGTCGCGAGGGGGGCGCAAAGCTGCACATGCAATCGCTCGGCGCGCTGGGGCATTTCGATTTCAACCAGGCCGGGGCTCATGCCTATGAACAGGCCCTGTTGACGATTCGGCAGTTGAAGATGCCGATGGCCGCGGTGGAGGAGCAGTTCCGCCGAATGGCCTTTAACATCGTGGCGCGGAATCAGGACGATCATGTGAAGAACATCGCGTTCCTCATGAACCAGCAGGGCGAGTGGTCGCTCGCGCCGGCGTTCGATGTGACCTACGGCTACAATCCGTCGGGATCGTGGACCTCGACGCATCAGATGACGATGAATGGAAAGCGGGATGGGTTTACGCGCGCCGATTTTGAGGCGTGCGCGAAGTCGGCGCTGATGAAGCGGGGCAGGGCTGCGACGATTCTGGAAGAGGTGTGTGCGGCGGTGAAGCGATGGCCGGAGTTTGCGGCGGAGGCGCGGGTCACGGAGGCGTGGACTCGCAAAATTCAAAAGACCCACCGGGTGTCGGAGAATTAAAAATTGAGAATGAGAAATTAGAAATTGGGGGCGACCTGTTTCCAGCATCTCTTCTGCTGTCCGATTCCAGCTCCCCATCCTGCTTTCCTGTTTTCCAGATTCGATCCTCCGCTTCGGCGCAGGGTAACAGGGGTGTTACCAAAATGGCTTTGTTCGATCCGCTGGATCCGGGGAGTTTGAAGACGTCGAACTTAATCTACCCAAGTGCGACGCACGCAATTCGAACCCCAATAGATCAGGAAACATGAACAAGAAATTCTGCACCGTCGGCTTGCTGGCCCTCGTGTCGTTGGCCTCCCAAGTTGTGACCCTTTCCGCCGAGATCGGAACCGGTGGCGGTGGTGGTGGCGGCGGCGGCGTTGCGGTGTGCCAACCGATCACCAGCCTGACCGTCAAGGGAGACGGCAAGGTCGGTGAAACCGGCCTCGGCTCCGTTCAAATGGGTTGGGGTGTGAAGCCCTGCGATGCCAGTCAGGCGGTCAATGTGACCGTGACCATCGCCAATTATACCACCAAGGCGGTCGTCTATACCGACGGTGCCGCGCCCCTCAATGGCAAGATCACCGTGGCGGTGCCTTCCCGTCAGCTTTACCTGTGCACCGTGACTGTGGTGGATGTCGCCACTGGTGCGGTGATTCAGACCCGGTCCACGACGGTTTCGACCACCCCGAAGGGCGGAGTCTAATTGATCGATTCCTAACATTGATCCTGCGTCGGGCTTCATTCCCGACGCAGCGGTGAACCACCCCAGGCCGAGCGCTGCGCTGCTCGTGTCTGGGGTGTTTCGTTTTTTGGGGTGATGTCAAAAGTGGAGCACTGCGTTGCGGAGGGATTGAATTTGGAACGCAGGAATGCAGGAGGAAGAAACCGCGGAGGAGCTGCCCGAGGGTAAATTGCGGTTGGGGAAAATCGGAGATGGAGGATTGGGCGGGAGGAGAGAGTTGAACCCAGTCCTGCATTCGAAAGCGCCAGAGGACTGGCGCACTCCACGACGCGTTCGCGAGTTCCTCACCCCCGCGGCGAGATTCGACAGGTCTTGGACTGCGGTAGTCCTCTACCGCTTTTGCCCGAGCCCAGCCCGTTCCTGTTTTCATGCTTTCCAAATTCAACCCTCCCCGCGGGTAACCAGGGTGAAGAAAATTCCACGTATCCAGTTTTGGAGCCCGGCTGTCTTCGCCAAGGACTCCCGCTGGTTTGCATTTATTTTCCGTACGCGAATTCTGATCCTCGCAAACGCCCCATTGACCATGAGAACCCCGATCCTTTCCTCCGTTTCCGCACGTGCGGTGCTTCCAATTCTCCACCTCGGTGTCGCTCTCGTCTGCACGGTGCCCGTTTTGGGGGCGAATTGGACCGGTTGGCGCGGAGGGGATGGAACCGCGGTGTCCAAGGAAAAGGGCCTGCCGATCCGCTGGTCGGACAAGGAAAACGTTCTCTGGCGCACCGAGCTTCCCTCGGCCGGAAACGGATCGCCGATCGTTTGGAAAGATCGTGTGTTCATCGCCCAGGCCGTGCCGGGGGAGAATCGTCGGACCTTGATGTGCTTCGATCTCGCGACCGGGAAGATGCTCTGGCAATCGGGCGTGACCTACACGGAACCCGAGCAAACTCAGGAGAATAATCCGTACTGCGCCGGAACCCCCGCCACCGATGGCGAACGGGTGTATGTCTGCCTCGGATCCCCGGGGGTGTTTGCTTATGACCTGTCGGGCAAGGAGGTCTGGCACCGCGATCTGGGCAAGTTGAACCACATGTTCGGAACTGCCGTCTCTCCGGTGCTGCATGGGGATCTTTGCATCGTCAATTTTGGTCCGGGTGAAAATGCGCGTCTCATCGCCCTGAACCGCAAGACTGGCGAAACCGTCTGGGAAGCCAAACCGCCCCAGCCGGAACCCGAGGAACAGCAGCAGGGCGGTCCCGGCCGCGGAGGCCCGGGCGGTCCGGGTCGGCCAGGCGGACCCGGCGGACCCGGCGGACCCGGAGCTCCGGGGGGTGCCGCACCTGCGGGTGGTCCTGCGGTGGCTGCGGCCCCGGGGGCCCCCGGCGGTGGATCTGCTCCGGCAGGTGGACCGGGCGGGCCAGGCGGGCCTGGTGGCGGACGTGGTGGTCCGGGTGGCCCAGGTGGAGGTCGCGGACCGGGCGGACGCGGCGGAGGTGGTGGCGGCGGATCTTGGAGCACGCCGGCCGTGATTCGCGTCAATGGGCACGATGAATTGATCGCCAGCATGCCGTTCCGGGTGGTGGCCTATGATCCGGCCACCGGCAAGCAGCTCTGGGTCAGCAAGGGCATTGGCGGCGCGGTGTACGCCACGCCTTTGTGGAATGGCGAAACCCTGATCGCTTCCAGCGGCGGACCGGCGGGAGGCAGTGCCATCGGACTCAAGCCCGGGGGCAGTGGCGATGTGAGCGAGTCCGGACGCGTGTGGCGTGTGGACCGGGTTAAAAACGCCTTCGGAACCGGGGTGGTGCACGACGGTCATGTGTACTCCATCGCCAACGACGGCGTCGCACAGTGCTACGAAATCGCCACTGGCAAGACGGTCTGGCAGGAGCGGCTCAATGGATCCGGATCGCAGAGTGAAAGCTGGTCGTCGATGATCCTCGCCGAGGGCCGGATCTACGTGCCGAACCGCGCGGGCGACGTGATCGTTTTGAAAGCCGCGCCCAAGTTTGAGGTGCTCTCGGTCAACCCCGTGGGCGAATCCGCCAACACCTCGCTCGCCACGGCGGACCATGCTGTTGTGTTTCGGACGTCGAAGGCGCTGTGGTGTTTTGGGGCGCTAAAGAATTAGAAATGACCAATTCAAAATTAAAAATGGGAATCCGGAAGCCGGCTTACTGATGGAGCGGTTCGTGACAGGCTCCCGGGCTCGGTAATTTTTCATTTTTAATTCCCCAATTTTTCATTTTTTCGGTCCTCTCACTTCACCCATGAGTTCTCTTTCTCTGTCGTGGCGACGATTCGCGTCGATGTCGATGTCGCTTTCGTTTCTGGTTCTGAGCGGTGCCGCCTCCTCCGGGGCGCTCGCCCAAACGGGAGCGGACGCGCAGCGCCGGCCCGAGGACAATCGGTTCACTCCGGTGGCGCTCACGCAGCCCGGCGCGTTGGATGAACCGATGGTGTTCCAAGTGTTGCCCGACGGACGCGTGTACATCGCGGAACGCAAGGGCGCGCTGAAGGTGTACGATCCCGCGATCAACGGCGTGAAGGTGATGGGAAGCCTCGCCGTGAACATCACCGGCAACAACGAACAGGGCCTGGTGGGGCTCGCGATTGATCCCAAGTTTGCCGACAACCACTGGGTCTATTTGTACTACTTCCATCCCACGCAAAAGAAGGCGGTGTTCAGCCGGTGGGAGGTCCGCAACGACATCCTCGTGGCCAATTCCGAGAAGGTGATGATGGATTGGGAGATGCAGCGCGAGACGTGCTGTCATACCGGCGGCGGTATGACCTGGGATGACGAAGGCAACCTGCTCATCACCATCGGCAACAACCGCGGCAACACCGGTTCCTCGCAGACCGATGAGCGTCCGGGCCGCGCGGCCTGGGACGATCAGGGCGGCACGGCGAACTCCAATTCGCTCGAGGGAAAAATCCTTCGCATCCATCCCGAGCCGGATGGCACCTACACGATTCCCAAGGGCAACCTGTTCCCGCCGGGCACGCCGAAGACGCGTCCGGAGATCTACACCATGGGGCACCGCAACGTCTGGCGCGTGTCGCGCGACAGCAAGACGGGGTTCATTTACTGGGGCGAGGTGGGACCCGACAACCGCGAGGACGGGCCGATCGGACCGCGCGGATACGACGAGTTTAACCAAGCGCGTGGACCGGGTTTCTTTGGCTGGCCGTATTTCGTGGGGGATCAGGCGTTTCCGTTTTGGGATTACGTCCAAGGCAAGGCGCTCGATAAGAAAGATCCGCTCAAGCCGACCAACCTCTCCCCGAACAACACCGGCATTCGGGAGCTCCCTCCGCAGGCTCCGCCGTTCATCTACTATCACGGCGGCGTGATGGAAAAATTCCCGGCGCTCGGCACCGGGGGACGATGCGCCATCGGCGGACCCATCTATCACCGTTCCGACTTCAAGGAGCCGAAGCGCCCCTGGCCGTCCTACTTTGAAGGCAACTGGATCATCGCCGAGTTTTCGCGACGCCTGATTCTGTCGGTGAGCATGCAGCCCAACGGCGATTTCAAGTCGATGGAACGCATCGTTCCCGACTACCGCCCGGTGGAGCCGATCGACCTCAAGTTTGGTCCGGATGGCGACCTGTACGTGCTCGAGTACGGCGGCCGCTGGTTCCAGGCCAGCCCGGAGGCCAAGTTGGTGCGTATCGAATTTGAGGCAGGCAATCGCAAACCCAACGCGGTGGCCGCCGCGAACAAGACCGGCGGGGTGCCGCCGTTTGACGTGAAGCTTTCGTCCGAGGGCACGCGGGACAACGACGGCGATGCGTTGAAGTACCGCTGGGAAGTGTTTGGTCCGGCCGGGGCTCCGCGGGTGTTTGATGAGCCGAATCCGACGGTGAAGTTCGACCAGCCGGGGGCGCACGTGGCGCGGTTGACGGTCACCGACCCCACCGGCGCGAGCGACAGCAAGTCGGTCCCCATTGTGTCGGGCAACGAACCTCCCGTGGTGGCGGTGAAGGTGCAGGGGAACGAAATGTTCTATTTCCCGAACCAGCCGTTTGCCTACGCGGTGGAAGTGTCGGATCGGGAAGACGGGACGCTCGCCTCGGGCCGCATTCCCAAGGAGCGGGTGAATCTGAGCATCGATTTCGTGCCGGAGGGATTTGATCTGGCGTCGTTGAAAGGACTGCCGCGTGGCGAGGAAGCGGCGGCCCGTTTTCCGGTGGCGCAGGCATTGATCACCAAGGGCAACTGCAAGGCGTGTCATCTCGTGGAAGGCAAGCTGGTGGGCCCCTCGTTCAGCGACATCGCGCGCAAGTACGTGAACGATTCCGCCGCGCCCGCGCGCCTGGCCTCCAAGGTGGTCACCGGAGGAGGCGGCGTGTGGAGTCCGCTCGCCATGCCGCCCAATGCGCTGATCAATGAATCCGAGGCGTCCACGATCCTGAAATACGTGCTGAGCCTCGCCGACAAAAACGCCGGCACACACGCACTCGCCGGGAATTTCACCCCGAAACTGTCGGCCGGCGATTCCGGTCGCGGCTCGTTGGTGCTGCGCGCGGTGTACACCGATCAGGGCGAGGAACAGGCCCCGCCGTTGAGTGGGGAAAGCATCCGGGTGCTGCGCAGCCCGACGCTCGATGCTTCGCGCGCCGAGGTGAAACGCCAGACCGAATCCGGCGGACGTGGGACCCTCGTCCGCACGGGCGCGGTGCTCGGTTTCAAGCAGGTGGACCTGACCGGCGTGAAGCAGATTGACCTTTCCGTGGTGGCGATGGCCCAGGCTTCGCACGCGGGCGGAACGGTGCGGATCCGTGCGGATTCCGCCGATGGCAAGTTGCTCGGTGAGACCCGGGTGGAACCGCGCAAGCCGGCCGCTGCGAGTCCCGGCGCGCGGGCGGATCGTCCGCCTGCCGCACCGCCGGCGATTCCGGTGCAGGTCCAGGAAGTCCAAGGGAAACACGATCTGTATCTCGTGTTCCTCAACGAAACCGCGAAGGAAGGAACTCCGCTGATGAGCGTGAGCACGGTGCGTCTCGCGGCGATCCACACGCCAGCCGAAGCGAAGTGAGGATCGGAGAGGGGAGAGGGTGAGGATGCTGGTTGCTGGATGCTGGATGCTGGATGGGGCGCGCTTTTGGAGTGCGGTGGCAGAGCGGAGCGTCGACACCGCTTTGGAATTCGTCCGTGGTGTTGCACCGACCGGTACCATCGCATCGGGACAAGATTCGTTTGCGGGCCCCGTGTGAAGTTACAGACCGCACCTTGGAAGCAACCGCAGAGACGCGGAGGCGCAGAGGAGAAAAGAAACGGAGGAGATGGCAGATGGGAGATCGGAGATGGGGCGAATGAACGAAGCTGGATGCTGGGTTTTCCGGTCCTGCTTTCATGCTTTCCAGATTCAATCCCTTCTCCGCGCCTCTGCGGTTTCTTAACTCTGTTGCTGGGTCGGCGTTGAGCAAAGCGGCGTGGCGCTCCGCTTCCCGCCGCACTCCAAAAAGGGCGTGGCGCGGGCCTGCATCGGGTGACTTCGGAAGTTCGGGGGATCCGCCTTCTTCCGGCGGCGGCGGCTGGTGCTTTCGTGCCCGTCGTGGATCCGTTCCACCGCGTCAAAAGTTTTTTCGCCTGCCCCCTGTAACCTTAGGAAATGTTTCTCGTAGTGCAGGGTGAAGAGTCACCCTGGAGGTCTTGGATAGGGTTGGGATTCCTGGAATTCCGGGGTGATTTGATGAATCCATGCATTCCAAAACACCACGTCATTCCCTGAGTCGTGGCTGCGTTGAAGCAGCCGCTTGTTTCACCGTTTTTGGGTTCGCGGCCGGCACTGTGCTGGCGGCACCCCTGGCCATCACCTCCGCCACGCTGCCTGCCGCCACGGTGGGCACTGCTTATTCTCAGCAGTTGGTCGTGACCGGCGGTACGCCGCCTTATTCCTGGTCGATTCAATCCGGCGGGCTTCCCCCGGGGTTGGCCCTGAATCCGACCAACGGAATTCTGGGAGGCATGCCCACGGCGTCGGGAAGCTGGATCTACAGTTATCCGTTTTCGGCCTATGTGAAGGTGTCGGATTCCACCCGAGCCACCGCCTACAACGCGTTTACGGTGAAGGTGAATCCCCCTCCGGGAGGCACCACCGGCGGCACTGGAACTGGGGGCGGAACCTCCACTCCGCCACCTCCGAGCACGTACACGGTGACGGTCTCCGGGGGGACGGCCAACGGGGTGGTCAGCGGCAATTTTGCGCCCGGGACGACGATCACGCTGGTGGCCTCGACGCCTCCGGCAGGGCAGTGGTCCAAGCAGTGGAACGGCAACGTGGCGCTCGGCAGCAGCTTTGCCTCGACCACCACGTTCACCATGCCGTCCTCGGCGGTGACGGAGTCGGCCGTTTTCTACACCCCGGCCCCGGTGCCTCAGCCGGTGGCTTCGCATCCGCGATTGTGGATCACCACGAATGACCTCCCGCGCCTGCGCGCCTGGGCGAACACCAACAATCCGGTGTATCAAAGCCTGCGTGTCGTGTTGAATAAGTCGTCGGTGGTTTACAATTCGTCGTTCTACCCCGGCGGCGTGGTGAATCCCGTCTATCCTGACTTCGGCGATACGCAGGGCTACACCGGCGAACTTTCCGAGCAGCACGCCCTGGTGTTTGCGCTGTTCTCGCTGATCGATCCGGACCCGAACGCCCGGATCCTTCATGCGCAGCGCGCGCGCAACCTGCTGGTCAACGCCTTCACCGAAGTGGTCAAGGGACACGCCACCGGCATGCCGTTCCGCGATCCGATGTTCTCGCTGTTCAACCGCGCGAACGCCAACAGCGAAGCCTGGCCACTGGCGTTGGACTGGATCTACAACGCGAAGGATGGGCAGGGGAATGACATCCTGTCGGCCTCCGACAAGGTGCTGGCCCGGGATGCCTTCCTGATTTGGGCGAACGACTGCCTGAACGCGTACGTCTGCGGTGGAGATCATCCGTCGCCGATCGGTGTGATGAACAGCACCGCGCTACTTCCCTCGGGCGGAGCGCATCGCGTGGCGGCCAACAATTACTACTCGGGACACGCGCGACTGCTGACGCTGATGTCGCTCGTCATCGATCCCGCGGACGACCCCGCGGTGACCGCCTCGACGCCGTTGTCCGTGCTTGGAAATTCCCTGCGCAGCTACATTCCGAACGTCACTGGGGCGTGGCTGTACCAGCAGTTCGCCATGTTCGGGGATCCCTCGGTGGTGCGGAGTTCGCTGGGGCTTTCCCCGTCCGCCAGCGTTGGCCTTGCCAGTGGCGGTCTTTCGCCGGAGGGCGGCCTGTATGGTCACGCCTTCTCCTACGTGCTGGGTGAAATGCTGGCGCTGAAGACGGCCGGGTTTGCCGATCCCACGATCTCCGGCCCGCAGGCGTCGATCGTGTCGGCACCCGTGTGGGACCGGTACCTGGTCGGCTTTGCCAACTCGATTGCCCCGGCCCCGACCGTCCTCGCGAACCAATCCTGGATGGGACCGTTCTATCGCATGGCCAGCTATGGCGATGTGCTCCGGTTGTGGATTACCCCTGATTTCATGCAGGTGTTCGCGCTCAAGTCGCTGCTCGACCAGTGCAATGGCAACACCTCCAACGGCGATGCAGCGAAGTGGTTTGCCGTGAATGCGGTGGAGGGCGGGGCACCGCTGCTGCATCAGCGCATCCAGCAGCCGTCGTCGTACGGGGTGCAGAACGCGATCCTGTACTTCTTCCTCCTCGATCCCACGCAGCCTGCCGCCGCGGATCCGCGGCCCTCGTATCCGAATCAGTTCATCGATGCCGGCAACGGCCGCCTGCTGGCCCGCACCGATTGGAGTCCGAATGCCTCGGTCTTCACCTTCCGCAGCTCCTGGGAATCCATCAACCACCAGGACGGGGACGCCGGCCAGTTCGAGCTGTACCGCAAGGGCGAATGGCTGACCAAGGAGCTGAGCAACTACGACAACAACGGTAATGGCCAGTCGTCGTTGTGGCACAATTCCCTCGCGCTCCAAAATTGGTGCGCCAACGGAAAGCCCCAGAATTTGAACTATTTTGAGGCGCCGTACTGGCCCAATGGATCGCAGTGGAACAACGGCATGAGCGCCGGGGATCCGGTCACGACGGCGAGTGCCGGACCGGGATACGCCTACGCCAGCACGGACATGACCGCGCTCTACAACCGTCCCTCGATCTGGACGCCGGCCAATGCGGCGCTCGACATCCAGCACGCCAGCCGTTCGATCCTCTGGCTCACCAGCGATCACGTGGTGGTGTACGACCGCGCGGTCTCCCTGCACAACGGGTTCAAGCGATTCAACGTGAACTTTGCGATGCCCCCGCAGATTGATGCCACGGCGCGGCTCGCATCTGCCACCAGCCCCGGAGGGCAGCACCTCTTCGTAAAGTCGCTGCTCCCGGCATCGGCCACGCTCACCTACGTGCCGGAAGGCGGGACGATCTCCAACATTGCGCAGATGGAATCGATGACCGGCCGCCTCGTGGTGGAGGACCCATCACTGCCCACCAACACGCGCTTCCTCCACGTGCTCCAGGGCACGGATCCGCTGGTGACCAGTCCGAATCCGGCGTCGCTGGTTCAGAGCATCGGCGGCACTCCGTTTGACGGTGCGTTGATCGTGGACACCGCGGTGTTCTTCGCCACGGACCTCGCCGTGGCATTCCAGGGAACCACGCTGCTGGTGCCTTCGACGGTGGCGAACGTGTTTGTCACCGGACTCGCTCCGGGAACGTCGTACGCGATCACTGCGGTCAATGTTGCCGGTGGCATCCAGGTTCAGGTGACTCCGGGACAACCCCCGGGCGCTCAGGCCGTCACGACCGACGCAGCGGGCGTCCTGCTGTTCCATCTTTGATTCGCCACCGCGGCCTTTTGGGGCTGTGGATTTCACACCCGCGGTGTTCCAGTTCCGGTACGCCGGAAAGGGGCACCGCGGGTCTTTTTTTCGGGCGGAGATTGGGAGACGAAGATCGCGGATGCTGGATACTGGATTTGAGGCTCGGGTTCACTCTTCGCCGTGGCTGCATTTCCGAAAATAGCCCCGTGGCTTCAGCCCGGGGTTGTTTTGGAGCAAGCATCCAAGCCCCAGCGGGGCGACAGAGTGCGGAACCGATCGGTCGTGCCGCATCTGCAACCACCTCCTCCGAATCCCTCCGCTCCTCTGCGGTTTCTTAACTCCGTTGGTGGGTCGGCGTTGAGCGAAGCGGCGTGGCGCTCCGCTTCCCGCCGCACTCCAAAATGGGTTTGGCGCGGGCCTGCATCAGGTGACTTCGAAAGTTTGGGGGATCCGCCTTCTTCCGGCGGCGGCTACAAGGAATTAGGCCCCTTGGCCTTTGGACTTTGGAGTCCTGCCCGGATCAGCCTGACCCCGTTCCAAACAACGGCCGGAGATAGTCATTCAGGAACACGCCAGCCGGATCGAGGCGATCCCGAAGGCTCAGGAAGGCGTTCCATTTTGGGTACAGCGCCGTGAAATCATCAGCACGGAGTGAATGCATCTTGCCCCAGTGCGGACGGCCCTGGTGGTTTCGGAAGATGGACTCCATGGCCTCGAAATACCGCCGATATTCCATGCCCTTGTACATGTGGACTGCAATGACGGCGCTGTCCCGCTGATACGCCGGGCTCAGCCAGAGGTCGTCGGCACGGACCATGCGACATTCGATGGGAAAATGGACGTGGTGGTTTTCGCGTCGAATGCAGTGCTGAATCTCACGGATGCAATCCGCCATGGAGGACCGAGGGATGAAGTACTCCATCTCGTTGAACTTCACGAAACGCGGCGAGGCAAAGCATCGGTGGCTCCACTGGATCTTCTCGTATTCCGAGGCGAGCCGCACGGCGAGGCGGCTGATGGGCAGGGAGGTGTTCGGAAACCAGCGGCAGAGTTCACTCAGCAGATTCAGTCCCGCATTCTCCAACACCACATCGTTCAGGAAGGACCGGATGGGGTGATCGCGAACCGGATCCGCGGTGGGATTCATGGACTTGCTCAGCACCCAATCGGATCCGGGAAAGGTGTAGAATTCGAAATACCGATTCATCGCTCCCGCGGAGTCCAAGCGGGCGAGGCAATCGTCGAGTCGTTCGCGCCGCTGGACGAGATGAAGCCGGTAGGCCGGTCGCAGACGAAGTTTGACGCGGGTGATCACGCCAAGGAGCCCGAGCGAGAGTCGTGCGGCGTCGAACAGGTCGGGATCGGATTCGGCGGAGCACTCCAGGCGCGAGCCGTCGGCCGTGATCAGCGTGAGTCCCTCCACCTGCGTGGACAGGTTTCCGAGCGTCGCACCGGTCCCGTGGGTGCCGGTGGAAATCGCGCCCGCGAGGGATTGGACATCGATGTCTCCAAGATTCTCCATGCCCATGCCCTGCGCGCGCAGGAGGGGGCCGAGGGAACGAATCGTGGTTCCGGATCGGACGGTGGCGGTGTTCCGGGTGGGATCGGTTTCAATCAGACCGCTCCACCGATCCAGGGAGACCAGGGTGTCCTCGGTGGCAATGAGCGGAGTGAAGGAATGGCGGCTTCCGACCACGCGGATCCCGCTGCGGCGTGCCGACGCGTCGGCAATGAGGCGTGAAATCGCCGATTCGTCGGTCGGGTGGGCGACGATTGCGGGACTGAATTGAACCGATCCGGACCAGTTCCGTTGCACGGGGATCACTCCGTCCAGGGGGTGAGGTAGCTGATGGTGTAGCGGCTGCGCGCGTCGTGGAAATGGTGCAGCATGTGGTTGCGCTTGCAACGGAGCAGGAATCCACCGAGGAGCGGGACGCGCTCCAAGTGCTCGCGATCGAAGGCGTGCAGCGAGTAGTGCATGAGGTCGTAGCGAAGGTATTGGATCAGGATTCCCGCGAGTACGCACTCGGGAAGCGGGACGTGCAGCGCGCGCAGCAGTCCGTACACGGCCAGGGCCTGAGCCCCGAGCTCCAACGGCGGGGAGACGAGGTGATCCAGATCATCGGGCGCCAGGTGGTGGATGCCGTGCAGAAAGAAATGGGCGAACTGCGTGGGCTTGTTGACCACCGGCATGTGGAAGAGAAACCGGTGGAACAGGTATTCGATCGGGAACCAAAGGATGGCTCCGATCAGAAGCGCGAGGCATTTGCCGGGAGTGAGGGGCCAGAGGAGCCACGCGATGATCGGGGGCCAGAAGACAAAGGGAACCCAGACCGGGCACTTGGTCAGGATCCGGTTGAGCCGCACCGAATCGACAATCCGGACCTCGTCCACCTTTGGGGTTTCGCGGGCGTACACCCAGTCCTCGTACTCGCGCGGGGTGAGCCTCATGGCATCGGCCCGGGTGTAGAAGATCACGCCGTCGTTGGGATCGGTCCGAGGGGTCGGATTCATGCTCGCGGCGGGAGGGTAAACTGAAACTGGGAGCTCGGAGATCGCAGATCGATCGAAAGATGCTGGATGCTGGATACAGGATGGGGAGGGAGCGGCCAATTCAGAATGCCCAATTAGAAATGAAAAATGGTTCTGCTGGAGTACCAAAAATGGGCTTCCCGGGGGCGGGCCCAGTGTTTTCGCGGTTCGGGTAGTCGCCCTGGGCCTGTGGAGTGCGGTGGCAGAGCGCAGCGTCGACACCGCTTTCGAAACCGTTCGTGGTGTCGCACCGACCGATGACATCGCATCGGTGTCAAAAGCGTCCCCTAAAACCCCTCTGCGTCTGCGCGCCTCTGCGGTTCATTCGCCCGGTTGCGCGGTTGGCGTTGAGCAAAGCGGCGTGGCGCTCCGCTTCCCGCCGCACTCCAAGGTGACAAGCGACTCGTCTCGTTTTGGGGCTCAGTCGATCTCCTTTTGCCACTGTCCTCAGGAGCGGCAGTCAGCGGAGCCGCGGAAAGTTGAAGAGAATTGCTGCGCATCGGATTTTTGCTGCAACTTTGTCGGGTCTGAGGGGTCGTATTGGAATCGTTTTCACGGCAGGCACCCAGGCTCCTCCACGACGGTTCGGCAGGCTCCAGCTCAGTTCTTGAATCATGAATCACCGGCTTTCTGTTTTTCTTTTGAGTGCGGGGCTTTGCCTTTCCCCCGGCGCAGCGTGGGCCAAATCCACGAGCAGCACGCTGGATCTCGTCGGCCGCTGGGATGGCATGCTCGGGATGGGCGAAATGAAGATGCGCCTGATCCTGCGGTTGGTGCGTTCGGAGGACGGCAAGCGGGTGATCGCCTCGATGGACGTTCCGGACCAGGGGGCAAAGGACATGCCCGTGGGGGCGGTGTTGTACCACGCGCCCGACATCCGGGTGGAGCTGGACGCGTTTCGCACCTCGCTGGAGGGAACGGTCTCCGCAGATGGAAAGAAGATCACCGGGCAATTCGCTGAGGGACCGGGCGGCCGGCCGGTCTCGGTGGTTTTTACCAAGAACCCGAAGGGCAATGAGCCCGAAGAAAAGCCGTCCTTTGCCACAGGTCCCGGGGAGAAGCCGGATCTACGAGGTTATTGGCGGGCAATGCTTCCCGGGGATGAAAACTCCAAGCAACTGATCGGTCTCAAAATTGGGCGGCTCAAGGACGGGAATTTTGTGGCGGAGCTGGATGACTATGAGCATTTCGCGGTGGGGCTGCCCACTTCCGATGTGGTGATGACCAACGGGCTTGCGTTGCTGAAATGGCCGATGCGCGGGATTTCGCTCGAGGCCAAGCTGACTCCCGATGCCAACGAGCTGGGTGGTGGCTTCAAGCTGTCGGGGAATCGATTGCCGATCACCTTCAAGCGCGAAGCCAAGCCCGTGACCCCGTTTCCGGAGGGGACCACGTTTGAGCCGGATCCCAAGTCGAAGGCCGATCCCCGCGGCGAGTGGAGCGGGGTGCTGTCCGTCGGGGAGCAGCAACTGAGGCTCCAACTGAAACTGGGACGTTTACCGGATGCCTCATACGCGGCGACCATGAAGAGCCTGGATCAGGGCGGTCAGCCAATTCTCGCCAGCAGTGTGGTGTTCACCAATTCGACCTTGGTGATGAAATATCGCGCGATCGGCGGCACTTATACCGGAACTTTTGCCGCAGATGGAAAAACGCTGGAGGGAAACTGGGAGCAGGGGGGAGGCGGGAAACTGAAACTGGATCTGGTCCGCGGCCCGTCTTCGGACAAGGCGTCCAAGGGAGGTGCGCGATGATTCCGGCCCTTCGTTCACGGCAGGCCGGTTCTCCTGCCTCGGTCCTTTCCATGAATTCGTTCCATTGGATGCGCGCGGCCCTGATGCTCGCGGCCGTGCTGTGCGTGGGATGGATGCCGGCAATGGCCAAGGACAAGAAGAGTTCCGCCAAAGCCGTAAAGCAGGACAACGCCGAATACACGGCCCTCTTCTCCAATGGCCCCATCCTGAAGCTGAAGCTGATTCTGTCGACGAACGCGATGGAGACGCTGTCGAAGGTGCAGGGCGGATTCGGGACCTCATCGACCCGTGAGAATGTGGTGGGGACGCTCCAGGAGGGCGATCGGGTGTACAACGGGGTTCAGGTTCACCTGAAGGGCGCGGCGGGGAGTTTCCGTCCCTTTTTGGACAAGCCGGCCTTCACGCTGGCCTTCGACAAGTACGTGAAGAGCCAGCGGTTTCACGGGCTGCGAAAACTGAGTCTGAACAATTCGGTTCAGGATCCGACCTTTCTCAGCGAACAGATCTGCCGGGAATTGTTTCTCGAATCCGGCGTGCCCGTTCCGCGTGCGACGCAGGCGCGCCTGGAAGTGAACGGCAGGGACCTTGGCATGTACGTGCTGGTGGAGGGGTGGGACCGCGATTTTGTTTCGCGGCACTTCCAGGATCCTTCGGGCACTCTTTACGACGGCGGGTTTGTGCGGGACGTGACCGAGACGCTGGGCGTGAATGTGGGGAACGAGAAATCGGACCAGGCGGATCGCAAGCAATTGGTCGCCGCCCTGGACGAGCCGGATCCGGCGAAGAAGCTGGAGGCGCTTCGCAAGATTCTCGATGTGGACCGGTTCCTTTCCCTGATGGCGATGGAGGTGATCGTCTGGGATTGGGACGGCTATCCGATGAACCGCAACAACTGGCGGCTGTACTCCGAACCGGCCAGCGGAAAGCTGACCCTCATGCCCCACGGAATGGATCAGATGTTCTGGAGTCCCGAGGGCAGCATTCTTCCGCGCATGCAGGGCAGGATCGCCGAAGAGGTGATCAAGCATCCGGAGCTGCGCCGGGCGTACATCGAGCGTCTGAAGACCCTGCGGACCCGCGTGTTTGATGTCGCCCGCATTACGAACCGCGTGCAGCTCATCGCCGATCGCATCCAGGCGGAGATGGTCAACGGCAAGCATGCAGAATCGGCCGGATACCCGGCCCTGATTGCGGCGCTCAAATCATCGATTGCGCGACGCGGGGCAAGTCTCGACCGACAGCTGGAACATCCGATCGAACCGGCGGTGTTCGATACCAACGGCCTTGTGACGCTCAAGGACTGGAAGCCAAAAACCATTTTTGGTGCACCGAGTTTCTCTCCGACAAACAGCCCGCAGGCGGGTCGGACCGTGCGCATCGCTGCGGACGATGGCAGCTGCATCGGCGGGTGGAACACGGGTCTGTGGTTGGAGCATGGCCGCTACTCCGTGGTGGGACGGGTGAAGGTGAGCGGTGTCCAGCCCGACCCCGGCGACTCCCGCGGAGGTGCGGGATTGCAGGTGCTCGGGGAGCGCGGGGAAAAACCCATTCTTGGTACGTCCGACTGGCAGCCGATCGAGTTTGAATTCTTTGTCCGGGACGCGCTGGCGGAGGTTCCCATCGTGGCCCAGCTCCGGGCGGCGGATGGGGAAGCGTGGTTCGATCTCGATTCCTTCCGCATTCGCAAGCTGGCCGGCCCGGTCGGGCCCGAGCGCGGCCCGCGTGGGCCGAGGCGGTAGAGAAGGTTAAAACGCAATCGGGCAGACCCGAGTCGCCAGTCGCTTTGGTGCGGCGGGAAGCGCAGCGCCACGCCGCTTTGCTCTGCGCGAGGCAGGGAACGGTGCGTAGGAACCGCAGAGGCGCGGAGAGGCAAATGTTCTTGGAACCGATGCGATGCGACAGGTCGGTTTTTGTTTTGGAGGCGTTTTCAAAAGCGGTATCGACGCTCCGCTCTGCCACCGCACTCCAAAAGCGCGCCTCCGCATCCAGCATCTAGCATCCGCCATCGTCGGATCCCCCCATCTGCCAGCTCCAATCTCCCAGCTGCTTTCCAAATTCTTCCCCGAACTCCGTTTTCACAGACGCGCTTCGGCGAGGTCGATGTCGCGCTGGACGCGGCGGAGGACTTCATCGCTGATGCGATTCTGATTCCGCAGATGGATCAGCGCCTTCCGTTCCTCGTGCAGCGCGGCGCGGGAGAGACGCTCGAACTCCACCGAGAAGCGCCGCAGGGGCGCGCTTTCCGATTCCGCCCCTTCGGCCTGGCGGATGTGGTCCTCGTACTCGATCCGCAGACGACGCAGGGCATCGGTCTCGCCCGCGTTTTCATCGTGGATGCGATGCAAGTGTTGCAACGCGGCGCGATTCGCCGCGAGCCGGGCTTCCCGTTCCTCGCGTTGCATGGTGCCGTCGTCCCGGATTCCCAGCCATCGGATCAACGGCGGCAGACTCAAGCCCTGGCCCACCAGCGTGGCGACAATGACGCTGAAGGTGAGAAACAAAATGAGGTCGCGACCGGGGAAGGGCTGACCGTTCTCGAGGGTGAGTGGCAGTGCCAGCGCGGCGGCGAGTGACACCACGCCACGCATGCCGGTCCAGGCCACCACCCCTACATGCTGCCACGGCGGATTCGGATCCGAGTGACACACCCGCGGAAACAGCATTCGCGGCAGGTAGGTGGCCGGGAACACCCACAGGATCCGGATCAGGATCACCGCGGCGCTGACCAGCAGGGCGTATCCGACCAGATGCGTCCACGGAAGCGAACTCACGGTGAGGGTTCGCAGCACCTCGGGGAGTTGGAGTCCGATGAGAATGAACACGAATCCGTTGAGGAGGAATTCGACCATTTCCCACACCGGACCGCCGCGGATGCGGGTTTGCGCGCTGAGCAATTCGGGCATGCGTCCGCCGAGGTACATGCCGGCCGACACCACTGCGAGTACGCCCGACACACCGAGGTGTTCCGCTGGTAGATATGCGGCGAACGGGGTGAGCAACGAGACGGTGATCTCGATGGGGGTATCATCCACGCGTTTGTGGAATTGGGCCGCGAGCCAGCCCACGCCCAGTCCCAGGGCGATGCCACCAACGCAGACTCCCACGAAACTCAAACTGGCCTGGGTGAGGGAAAACGTTCCGGTGGTGACGGCCGCGAGGGCGAATCGAAAAGCCACGAGGGCGGTGGCGTCGTTCACCAGGCTTTCGCCTTCGAGGATGGTGACGATGCGCTTGGGCACGTGAAGCCGTTCCGCGATGGCGGTGGCGGCAATGGCATCGGGCGGAGAGATGATGGCTCCCAACACGAATCCAACGGCGAGCGGCAGGTGGAGGAAATGATGTGCAATCCACGCCACAATGATGGTGGTGAAGAGCACGAGTCCGATGGCGAGGAGTGAGATGGGCCGCAGGTTGGCGCGGAAGTCGCGCCACGAAGTGAAGAGGGCTGCGGGGAAAAGCAGCGGCGGGAGGAACAGGAGGAAGATCAGCTGGGGATCGAGCCGCACCTTGGGCAGGGTGGGGACGAGTCCCATGAGGGATCCGCCGACGACGAACAGAATCGGGTAGGGGATGTGGAGTCGTCGTGCGACCAGGGCGAGCACTCCCACCGCGAGGAGGAGGCCCACGAAAATGTCCACAATGCCGTTCATGCCGCCGCCAAATTGGCGCGTCCCCCGGCGGAGGCAATGCGCGTGCTGCGAAAAAATGGGATGAATTTGGAAAACAGGAAGGCAGGAGGGGAGGGGCCAATTCGAAATAATTAATTCAAAATGAAAAATGGGGGGAATCCGGCGATGCTGGATGCTGGATGCTGGATGCGGGGGATTTGGGTCCCGTCCTGAAATAGGTTGACGGCCTATGAATGGAAAACGAGAGGTGCGAGAAGAGGTAAGGTACAGTAGGAGTTTCAAGCTTAAGGTGGTGGCTGAGTTGGAGCAGGGAGGAGAGAGTTTTGGGGCGATGCGGGAGAAGTATGG
>CANGKZ010000046.1 GCA_947454705.1 Verrucomicrobiota bacterium | reverse complement strand
GCGCAACACGATAAATGAACCGCAGAGGCGCGGAGACGCAGAGAGATTTCGGGGATGTGCTTTCACGGCGATTGCGATGGCACCGGTCGGTCTATCACCACCGACGGTTTCGAAAGCGGTGTCGACGCTTCGCTCTGCCACCGCACTCCAAAATCGCACGGCGCCATCCTTTACCCTCAGCGCATTCTATCCGCTGCTACTCCACACGGGGTCCGCAAACGAATCTAGGGCTTGGGTGGAACCAAGCCCTCCATCGAGACGCGATCTCCGATCTTCGATCTGCGATTTCCCCTTCCCCGTAGCCGCCGAGGGGACGAGGCGGATCATACGGACGCGGAAAGGCATCCGCCGTCTAATTGGGGTTGCCTGATCGCAACCCAGTTCACCCGCACGATTTTGGAGTGCGGCGGGAAGCGTGGCGCCACGCCGCTTTGGTCAACGCCCACCGCGCAACACGATAAATGAACCGCAGAGGCGCGGAGACGCAGAGAGATTTCGGGGATGTGCTTTCACGGCGATTGCGATGGCACCGGTCGGTCTATCACCACCGACGGTTTCGAAAGCGGTGTCGACGCTCCGCTCTGCCACCGCACTCCAAAATCGCGCGGCGCCATCCTTTACCCTCAGTGCCTTCTATCCGCTGCTACTTCACACGGGGTCCGCAAACGGATCTAGGGCGTGGGTGGAACCACGCCCTCCATCGAGACACGATCTTCGATCTTCGACCCTTGGTTCCCAATTCCCGTCTTACCGCTTGCATACCTCAGTGCTCTAGGTATTAGTCATTTCGTGCTGCCACGAGATTTGATTGCTGCGTCATCGACCCCGTTGGTGCTTTCGATTCTGGCCGAGGGGGAGAGTTACGGATACGCCATCATCCAGCGGGTCCGGGAGCTTTCGGGCGAAGAGGTGCAATGGACCGAGGGCATGCTGTATCCGGTGCTCCACCGGCTGGAACGGGACAAGTTGATTGTCGCGGACTGGCGGAAGTCGGAGAGCGGCCGGGAGCGAAAATACTACCGGCTAACCACCAAGGGCGGCAAAGCACTCACCGAGGAGAAGGCCAACTGGCTCACCATTCACAACACCCTGATCAAATTATGGAATCCCACCTCCGCACCGGCCCGGGCTTGAACTCCGGCTTTGCCCTGGAGTCCGCGATCCAGCAGTGGCGTCAACGCCTCGCCGGAGAGCCTTCCGTATCCTCGGACGGACTCGCAGAACTCGAAGAGCACCTGCGCACCTCGATCGACGACTTGCGGTCCAAGGGATTGTCCGCTCAGGAGGCGTACCAAATCGCCGCCCAGCGTCTCGGCGAACCGAAAGCCATCGGCACTGAATTCCAACAGATCAACCCGGCGGAGGTCTGGGGGCGGCGCGTGTTGTGGATGGCCATCGGGTGTCTGGTGACCCAATTCTGGAGTTCCATTTCGAGCTCTGCCACTCAACTGACGTTTGCGGTCCTGGGGCCAATTCCATGGGACGCAAACCAAGGGCAATCGCTGAATACGGCCAGAAACTTGATCATGATCGGAACCCATCTTGTCTTCTGGATTCTTCTGATGGGCGGAGCCGTTCTTCTGGCGAAGGGAAAAGGGTCACCTCAATTGGAGAAGGCATCGCGTTGGCTGTCAGACCGCACCCGCTTTGTGCTCGTCGTCACCCTCCTTGGCGGAGTTCTTCAACTGGCCAGCCTTTGGACGTCTCGCTACGGAATGGCCAATCGGCACAGCTATGGATTCGAATCCCTCGAAAACCAGCTGCTCATGTTTGCAAGTGGGGCCATCTACAAGATCCCCCTCGCCCTTCTCATCGCGTGGCTCATGCCCCGTCACCTATCGCACCAACGCGAGCCCGTTGCTGCAGACTGAACTCAAGTTTCGGTCCCCGAACTTCTCTTGAACCTCCGGATGAACGGAAAAACAGCAGGCTTTGGGCGAATCCACGTGCCTCATCGTCCGCGCTGAACGGCACCCCGCGGAATCAGCCTCCGAATCATCGCGGTGACTTGGGCCAGCGCCGCGGCGATGGCGCCGAAGCGATCGCGTCCGGCTCCGGCGGAGGCATGCCGACGCAGGATTTCCACCACTTCCGTCCGACCGAACATCGCGGCGAACATCACCGGGGTTGCCCCGTTGCCCTGGTCTGCCCGGGCATCAGCGCCGGCCTCCAGCAGCAGCCGAACAATACCCGCGTAGCCCTTGAAGGCTGCGCCTCCCAGCGGGGTTTGCCCGCGGTGGTTTTGCTCATCCACGCGGGCACCGCGCGACACCAGGTCGCGAACCAGTTCTTCCTGCCCGTGATAGCACGCCAGCATGAGGAGGGAGTTCCCCTTGAGGTCCGACAGGTTCACGGGAAGTCCGTGATCGAGCATGGATGTCAGTTCGCCGACAGATCCACGCCGGGCAAAGTCCAGGGCCAGTTGCTGCAGTTCGGCGTAGCGCTGCTCTTCCGCCGGGGTGAGTTCAAAGTTCATGGAGTGGCTCCATTTCGGGGCGATCGCGAATTCGAGAGAGACTTCGGGGCGGCAAACCGGCCCCACAGCCGCACCTCGAACCCTCTTCAACTCTTCAACGTTTCAACCTTCCACAGCCTCCCGGCGCTGAGCCGGCGAACTCCAGCTCACGCCCAAAGCCTTTGCCACTCCGACGGCATATTCTGGATCGGCGCGGTGAAAGTGTTCGAGCTGGCGCTGGACGATGAATTCAGGAACTCCTGCCATCGATGCGGCAATGTTCCCAAAGAGCCGCTGTTTCTGCTCGGCATTGAACATCCGGAACAGATTGCCGGGCTGCGTGTAGTCGTCGGCCTCGGCCCGGTGATCGTACCGGTCCGCATCGCCATACAGCGCGAGCGCGGGTTCCGTCACCTCCGGCCGCTGCACCGGGCCGCCAAAGCTGTTCGGCTCGTAGTACGCATTCCCACCCGCCGGTGAGTCGGAGCGCATCGGACCATCCATGTGGTAGGTGCGTACCGGCGACTTGGGGCGATTCACCGGCAGATGCTCGTAGTGTGTGCCCACGCGATACCGATGCGCATCGGCATAGGCAAAGATCCGCGCCTGGAGCACCCGGTCGGGCGAGAAGCTGATGCCAGGAACGATGTTCGAGGGACTGAACGAGGCCTGCTCCACCTCGGCGTGGTAGTTCTCGGGATTGCAGTTCAGCTCGAGGATTCCCACCTCGATCAACGGATAGTCGGCGTGCGGCCACACCTTGGTCAGGTCGAAGGGATTCCACCGGTACGACACTGCATCCTTCTCCGGCATCACCTGAATGCAGAACCGCCACTTGGGAAAATCGCCACGTTCGATGGCCTCAAACATGTCGCGCTGCGAACTCTCGCGGTCGCGCGCCACCACCTGTTCCGCCTCGGAATTGGTCCAGTGCTGATGCCCCTGCAGAGTTTTAAAATGGAACTTCACCCAGAAGCGTTCGCCCTCGGCATTGATCAGGCTGTAGGTGTGACTGCCGTATCCGTTGACATGACGGTAGCTCCGGGGAAGCCCGCGGTCGGACATCAGGATGGTGACCTGGTGCAGCGACTCGGGTGAGAGCGACCAGAAATCCCACGCTGCGGTGTTGCTGCGGAGGTTGGTCTTGGGATGCCGCTTTTGCGTGTGGATGAAATCAGGAAACTTGTACGGATCGCGAATGAAGAACACCGGCGTGTTGTTGCCCACGAGGTCCCAGTTGCCCTCCTGGGTGTAGAACTTGATGGCGAATCCGCGCACATCGCGCTCCGCGTCGGCCGCTCCGCGTTCCCCGGCCACGGTGGAAAAGCGCAGGAAGCAGTCAGTCTTCGATCCCACCCGGGCAAACACCGCAGCCCGACTGAATCGCGTGATGTCGTGGGTGATGGTCAGCGTTCCGTAGGCCCCCGAGCCCTTGGCGTGAACGGTGCGCTCGGGGATCCGCTCCCGGTTCTGGTGCGCCAGCTTTTCCAGCAGCTGGTAGTCCTGCATCAAAAGCGGTCCGCGCGGACCGGCGGTCAGGGAGTTCTGGTTGTCGGCGATCGGATTGCCACCGGTCGTGGTGAGGTGGAGCAGAGGATTGTTCATGGCGTGTTGCGTGCTTCTGTTTTCCCCATCCAAGCCGTTTGGAATGCATTGTTGAAATATCGGTTTCCGATGCGTTTGATAGTTTCTGCCTATGGAACTCCATCAACTCCGATACTTCGTGGCGGTGGCCCGCACCGGCAATTTCACGCGGGCTGCGGCGGAATGCCATGTGTCGCAGCCGTCCCTGAGCCAGCAGATCCAGAAGCTGGAGGATGAACTTGGGGAGCGGCTGGTGGACCGGATGAAGCGTTCGTCGCGTCTCACCGCGCACGGGGAGGTATTCCTGCCGCGGGCCGTGGCGATTCTGTCGGAAGTGGAGGCCGCACTGCACGAGGCGGGGGAATCCCGCGGACTTCTCCGGGGGGCGGTTTCACTGGGCATCCTTCCCACCATCGCGCCCTACCTGCTGCCGCCGGTGCTTGCGGCGTTCACCCAGAAGTTTCCCGGGGTGGTAGTCGAGGTCCGGGAGGACACCACGGAGCGGCTGATTGAGCTCCTGACGACGGCCCAGCTGGATCTTGCGTTGGCCAGCGATCCGATTACCGACGTACGCCTCGCTTCCGAACCCATTCTCACCGAGGAACTCCTCCTCGCCCTGCCCGCGCGGCATCGGCTGTGTCAAAAAGGATCCATCGCCGCGGGCGACCTGGGAACCGAGCGCTTGATCGTGCTCAAGGAAGGGCACTGCCTCGGAGATCAGGTGCTGAACTTTTGTGCGAGTCGTGATCTGAAACCGGCCGTGAGCTTTCGGAGCGCCCAGCTTGAAACCATCCAGTCGCTGGTCCGCGAGGGGCTGGGCATTTCATTGATTCCGGCGATGGCCACCTCGAGTGCGGCGGGCGCGGGGATTGTGTACCGGTCGCTGGAGAAGCCGAAACCCACGCGGCGCATCCAGGCGCTGTGGCTTCGCTCACGCGCGCCCGGGCGCGCCGCGCGCGAGCTCCTCCAGGCATTTCACGACGCGCAACACCCGCGCCAGAGCCCACACCCTGCGGCTCACGGTTCAAAGACGCGGACGCGGTAGAAGCGCGGGCCACTCGTGCTCGAGCTCGCAGGATCCTCGACCACCGCGTCGTGCGTGACGGCGGAGAAGGCCGGGCGGTTTGACGGCACATCCAGCGGCTGCCACGACGCGGGATTCTTCAAATCGGACGAGACCTGGACTTCGAATCCACGACCCGCGATCTGCGAGAACCGGATCTGAACTCCCGACGCGCCGAGCCGCGCTGAAACGCGCCAGACGTCGTTCGGATTCTTCGGATCGGTGCCGGTCAGGAATTCGAGTTCGTTGTTGGCGCCATCCTGGTCGGCATCAAATCCGAGCGCCGCGCTGGGAATTGCCGCGTCGCCAAACACCGAGGTCTGCCATTCCGAAATCTCACGGAACGCCGTCGACTCGCCGCGAATCCACTCGGTGAGCAACTGGACGGCGCTGGCATCGATGACCGTCGATCCAATCGGCGGCATCTGGCCCGGTCCACGCTTCGAAATCTTTTCGAGCATCACGGACAATTCCGGCGCGCCCGGAACGAGGACGCGTCGGGACGAATCCGAACCCGAGGCGCTGAGTGTGCCGCGAATCAGTCCGGCAAGGCGCGTGGGAGTGCTGATCCGGGTGTCGAATGCAGCCGGGGTGGGACCGCCGGGCTGATGGCATTGCGAGCAGTTCGCGGCGAGGTAGGAGCGGACGCGTGATTCCACACTCGCAGACGTGTCCGCCGCGGGCACGAGGGCCCGCAGCGTGTTCAGCCCCGAGACCGGCTCGGTGAAATACCCTGCCCGGCTCAACGACTGAATCTGGTTCTCGACGCCCGTCCCGGAATTCACATCGCGGTTCAACTGCGCTGTGCTGAATCCCAGAGCCCATCCACCGGCCGACGTGTGGCAGGTCAGACATTCCGATCGCGACGGATAATGCCACACCTGGGTGCGAACGGTTCCGCCATCGCGAATGACAAACGACTCGTCGAGTCCCGCTTCCGGAACCAGCGTCGCCTCCTTCTGCGCATCGTCCCAGCGGTAGGTGACACCGTAGATGTCATTCGTGGTCTTCACGATGACACGCGTCTCCAAGCGTCGGCGCGATTCCGGAACCCCGTTGGTCAATTCGAGATCAAAGTGCTTCACCCACACCGAACCCTGGGGGAACTGCCAGTTGCCCTCGCGGTTGAACACCATCTTCGCAGCGACATCGGGAAGCGAAAACCATCGACGCTTGATCGCGCCATCGGACCAGAACGGGACGTTGAGCTCGTACGGCAGAATACCCGGCTGCGGGGTCAATGAGTTCAGATCCGAGAACACCCCCGCCGCACTGAGCGTGGCGGGCAGCGGTGCACCCACGGGCGTAGCGTCATAGGTAAGACGCAGAATCTGGCCGCCGAGCTGCGCGATGAGTACGTCGCCGTTGGAGGAATCGACCCCGATCCCCGCCGGACTCGCCGCGCCGCCGATGCGTTGGGAGGTCACGTAGTTGGTGCCGTTGGGACGCATCAACCACACGTTGCCGGTGGTATTGTCGGAAAACACGTACGCGCCGTAGAGCTGGGAGAAGCGTTTGCCGCGATACACGACGCCGCCGATGATCGCATTGCCGCGCGTGGTGCCGCTGCCATGTGGGTATTCATGGATGGGATTGATCCGGGTGAATCCCGCCGGGGCGGTCTTTGGACCCTTGTGCAATCCCTCGAAATAGGCCCATCCGTAGTTCCCACCCTTCACGATGAGATCCACCCACTCCCACGCATCCTGTCCCACATCGCCCACATACAACTGGCCGGTGAGGGAATCGAACGACATGCGCCACGGGTTGCGGAATCCCACGGCATAAAACTCGGTGCGAACCTTGGTGGGATCCACGGCAGCGCCATTGAACGACGTGGCGCCCACCCAGGGATTGTCGGCCGGAACAAAGTAATTCGTGGTGGCCGAGGCGTGCACGTTCGGCAGCAGGTTTCCGGGACGCTTGTCCACATCGATGCGCAGGATGGCCGAGAAGAAATTCTTGGTGATGGTCTGCGAATTATTGCCGCCATCGTTCTGCGGGCCCTCGTCACCAACCGAGGCGTAGAGATAACCATCCGGGCCAAAGTGAATGTCGCCCCCCTGATGATTCCCTGCGTTGTCGTACTGCTGGATCAACGAAACCTCTGTGGAGGGAAGCCCCTGATTGGGATTCGTCGGCGAGCATTGGAATCGGGAAATTCCCTGGTGACGTCCGGTGCCGCGCGCGGTGGTGAGATTCCGCGTGGTGGAGAGGAAGAAGAGCCGGTTCGTGGCGTAACCCGGATGGAAGGCCAGTCCCAGAAGCCCGGATTCGCTGTCGGACAATACGGGCAACGTCATGAACACCGTGCGGGTCGGGGCGGCGAGATTCGTGATCACCACCACGCTGCCGCCCTTTTCCACAATGAACAGTCGGTTGGTCTCGCCCGGCGGCGTGGCAAATCCCACGGGCTCGTTGAAGCGCACTCCCGGGAAGGCATCGACCAGGGAGTACCCCAATTGAGGCGGAGCCGGCGGGAAGCGGAGGGTGGTGTTCGGGACCCGGTCGGCCCCCAAGGCAACCTGCGTCGCGCCAAGCAATCCAAGGCAGCAGCACAGCCGGAGCCAACGCCAAACCATCAGTCGTCGAGTTTCAGGAGTCGTTGTCATGCCATCGTTCAAAGCTTCTGATCGACCGACCGGGTGCGCCTTCACCCGCCGCTCGACCGCCCATCTGAGGGGGCGCGGCAACCTCCGATGCGGATTCTGGGATGCCAAGTCACAATTTGACGCTTCGAAACCGGAGCCGCATTCTCGCCGCACCATGTCCGCCTTGCTGGAGTCCTTGATTGAACTCATCCGCCGCACGTCCGCCGAAATCCCGGACGACGTCAACGCCGCCCTGGTCCGCTCGCTGGAACAGGAGAAGAAGGGCACGATCGCCGAAAGCGCCCTGAAGATCATCGAGCGCAACATCGAGCTCGCCAAGCGGAAGTCCCAGCCCATCTGCCAGGACACCGGCAGCGTGATCTTCTACGTCGATTGCCCGGTCGGCTTCGACCAGATCGAGTGCGAAGCCGCCGCGCGCGAGGCGGTCAAGGAAGCCACCCGCAAGGGCTACCTGCGCCAGAACTCGGTCGATTCCATCACCGGCAAAAACGACGGGACCAATCTTGGTCCAGGCGCGCCGGTCGTGCATTTCCATCAACACCGCGAGGCCACCACCGAGGTCCGGCTGATCCTCAAGGGGGGCGGTTGCGAGAACGTGGGCGCCCAATACTCCCTCCCGCTGGAATCGCTTCATGCCAATCGCGACATCGAAGGATCCCGACGCGTGATCCTCGATGCCGTCCTGCAGGCGCAGGGCAAGGGCTGCGGACCGGGCATCCTCGGCGTGTGCATCGGCGGCGATCGCGCCACCGGATACGAATTCAGCAAGCAGCAGTTCCTGCGCAAACTGGATGATCGCAATCCGGATCCGAAGCTCGACGCCCTGGAGCAGGACATTCTGAAGACGGCCAACGAACTGGGCATTGGACCGATGGGTTTCGGCGGCAAGACCACGCTGCTCGGCGTGAAGATCTGCGCGGCAAACCGCGTGCCGGCCTCCTACTTCGTCAGCGTGAGCTACATGTGCTGGGCCTACCGCCGCCAGGGCATCGTGCTCAACCCCGCAAGCAGCATCGAACGCTGGTTGTACTGATCTGATCTAATCCGATTTCGATTCCGATCCCAATTCCGCATCCGCATTCGTACCAGCAGGAGCCTGTTCCATGACCACTCTCAACACCCCGATCACCGAGTCGGCCATCCGCGCGCTCAAGGTGGGCGACGAAGTCCACATCAACGGCGTGATCTTCACCGGCCGTGACGCGGTGCACAAATACCTGCACGAAGGCGGCGAGCTGCCCCCGGGCGTCGATCTCCGCGGCGGCATCATTTATCACTGCGGACCGGTGATGATGAAGCAGGCCGACGGCACCTATCAGTGCACGGCGGCGGGCCCCACGACGTCGATCCGCGAAGAGCCGTACCAAGCGGAGATCATCGGGCACTTCGGGGTCCGGGGCGTCATCGGCAAGGGCGGCATGGGCGAGCGCACGCTGGCCGGATGCAAGGAACACGGATGCGTGTACCTGCACGCGATTGGCGGTGCCGCGCAGGTGCTGGCCGAGTGTGTGACGCGGGTTCGTGGCGTGTATTTCCTGGAGAAGTTCGGATCCCCCGAGGCGATCTGGGAGTTGGAAGTGAAGAATTTCCCCGCGGTGGTTACGATGGATTCCCACGGCGAGTCGCTGCACCGCGAAGTCTTCGCCGCGAGCGAAGCTGCGCTGAGTGCGAGGTTGTGAGTCGAGGTGGGTTGAACCTAGAAACGGCATTTGAAACCACAGATGAACACAGATTCACACAGATAGAGAGGGAGATGCGTGACTCAAGAGGTCTCAAACGGTCTCACCTTCTGGGTGATCCATGAATCCTTCCGTTTCGCGCGTTTTCATCTGTGTTTATCCGTGTCCATCTGTGGTTGAACTCTTCTTGAAGTGCCGTTTTTAGGTTGAAGGGTTAAAAAGTTGAAGCGTTGAAGGGGAATCCGACGCTGCCGCGACGGTTTTCTCATTCGTTTGGAGTCCCGTCTTCAGGCGGTTCGGGGAGGCGTGTGCGAAGGCATCAGCACGGTTTATTTCAATCCCTTCGTTTCATCCCCCGTCCAACAGCAGAGCCGCGTAAACGCGGTACTCCATACGCCTGAGCCAAACGCAGCTTCCCCCTTCAACGCTTCAACGTTTCGACCCTTCAACTGCCGTTTCGAGATTCAACCTTTCCACGTTCTCGACCCCAGGCACCCATCCGGGGTTCAATTTCGTCCAGACAACCGGCCTAAACACCCCCATTTCAGGCCCAAAGGATCGAAAACGACCCCGCTCCCCGCACGGCTCAAAAAAGGAACATGGCACTCCACGGTTGACCCTGACCGCGTTGGATTCCACTTTCCCGGCACGCGAACGAATCTGGAATGAAGACGCTTCTCTTTGTCTGCACGGGAAACACCTGCCGGTCCCCCATGGCCGAGGCGTTGGTGCGGCGTGCCCTCGAAGGGAAACCCGGATGGCGCGTGGTCTCCGCAGGCATCGGGGCCATCAATGGACAGGGCCCCAGCGCCCATTCCGTGCGGGTCATGCGCGATGTCGGCCTCGACATCACATCGCACCGCTCCCAGATGGCCACCGGCCGGCTCGTCCAGGAGGCGGACTACATTTTCGGTCTCACCCGCAGCCACGTCGAGGGACTCATCTACCTCTATCCCGATGCCGCCGCGAAGGTGCATTTGCTGCGGGATTTCGATGATTCCGTGGATCCGCTCGATCGCGACATCGCCGACCCCATCGGCGGCCCGCTCGAAGGCTACGTGGAATGCCGCGATCAAATCGCCGCCGGCCTGCCAGGACTGCTCCGCTTCGTCCAGGGCGAAGGCGAGGAGGAGCGCGATCCCGCTCCGCGCATCGCCCTCGGCTCCGACCACGCCGGATACGCACTCAAGGAATCGCTGAAGCTGGTGCTCGATCAGTTGGGTGTTCCCTATTTCGACTGCGGCACGCATTCCACCGAATCCACCGATTATCCCGATTACGCCAAGGCGGTGGCCCATCGAATCGTTCAAGACGAAGCCGATTTCGGCATCCTGTGCTGCTCCACCGGCGTGGGAATCAGCATCGCCGCCAACAAGGTTCCTGGCATCCGGGCCGCGGTGGTCCACAGCGTGGAAGGCGGCGTTCTGTGCCGGGAACACAACGATGCCAACATCCTTTGCCTGGGAGCCAAATTCGTTCCCCCGGCGCTGGCGGCAAACATCGTCGATGCCTTTCTTCACACAGCCTTTGCCGGTGGACGCCACGAGCGCCGCCTTTTGAAACTCGAATCCGAAATGTCCTCGAAACTCGCCTCCGTTGATCCCGCCATCGCTGAAGTCATCTCCCGCGAACGCACGCGGCAGCAGGAAAACATCGAACTGATCGCCTCCGAAAACTTCACCAGTCCCGCGGTGATGGAGGCCCAGGGCAGCCTGCTGACCAACAAGTATGCCGAGGGGTATCCGCGCAAGCGCTGGTACGGCGGATGCGAACACGTGGACGTGGCGGAGCAGCTGGCCATCGACCGCGCGAAGCAGCTCTTCGGCGCCGAGCACGCCAACGTGCAGCCGCATTCCGGCTCCGGCGCGAACATGGCCGTGTACTTCGCCATGCTGAAGCCCGGCGACCGCCTCCTGACCATGGACCTGTCCCACGGCGGACACCTCACCCACGGCAACAAGGCCAATTTCTCGGGCAAATTCTTCGAAATCGTCCACTACGGCGTCCGCCAGGACAACGAGCGGATCGACTACGACCAACTCGCCGAAGCCGCGCGCGTCAACAAACCGAAAATGATCACCGTCGGCGCCTCGGCGTATCCGCGCGTGATTGATTTCAAGCGCATGGGCGAGATCGCCAAGGAAGTCGGCGCCCTGCTGCTGGCCGACATCGCCCACATCGCCGGCCTCGTGGCCGCGGGCGTGCATCCGAGTCCGGTGCCGTATGCGGATTTCGTCACCACCACCACGCACAAGACGCTCCGGGGTCCGCGCGGCGGCCTCATCCTGTGCCCGGAGAAATACGCCAAGGCGATTGATTCGCAGGTGTTCCCTGGCATCCAGGGCGGACCCTTGATGCACGTGATCGCTGCCAAGGCGGTGTGCTTCCACGAAGCGCTTCAGCCCGGCTTCAAGGCGTATCAGGAACAGATCGTTCGCAACGCCGCCGCGCTCGCCGCCGGCATGCTGCGCAACGGATATCGCCTGGTTTCCGGTGGCACGGAGAATCACTTGATGCTCGTCGATGTGGGCTCCCGCGGCCTCACCGGCAAGCAATGCCAGCTCGCGCTCGACGAGGCCGGCATCACGACCAACAAGAACACCATTCCCTTCGAGACCCGTTCGCCGTTCGAAGCCTCGGGCATCCGACTCGGCACTCCGGCCGTCACCACCCGCGGCATGCGCGAGGCGGAGATGAACCAGATTGCCGACTTCATCGCCGAAGTGCTGGCCAAGCCCGGTGATGCTGCGGTTGCGGAATCGGTTCGCACGCGCGTTCGCGCACTCACCAGCCGCTTCCCTCTGGCTTCCTAAGGGTTGCAGAACGATACATCGGGCGGCGTAAGGCAAATCTCGGCACAGCGTCGGGAAAAAATGCCCTTGCGCCGCCCGCGTCTGCGGTCATTTTCCATTCGCAGCACGCATGGGTCCTCAACTCGGTTGAGGTCATCCCCCCCCCGCTCTCCCCCTGGTCGGCCGCTGATCAACGCTTTGCGCGTCTCGATATCCGATCTAAGAGCACGGTGAGTCGAATTCCCGTCGTGCGGAAATCATCACACTTTTGCCGTTATGCCACGCCCCCCGAAAGATCCCGGTGCTCCGAAAAAGCCCCGCGTGACCAAGAAGAAAGCCGCCTCCGAGGCGGAGGACGAATTGCCCCTGACCGCCGCCGCTCCCGCCGCCAAGTCTGCGCCCGCTCCTGCTCCAGCTCCCGAAGTCGTTGCTCCGAAAGCTGCCGCTTCCAAGCCCCTTTCCAAAGCCGCCGCCGCACGCGCGCAGGCCAAAGCCCAGGCCACTCCTCCTCCGGCGCCCGCTCCTGCTCCCGCCCCCGTGCGTGCTCCGGAACCTGAACCGGAGCCGGAACCCGACTACGCGCAGGAACCGGAACACGAGTCTGAATCCGAATCCGACCAGGAATCTCGCGCTCAGTCCGATTCCACCCACGACGAAGATCCCGACCGTCCGCTGGTGGTGAAGTCCGTTCACGTGCCCCGCGAGCGGATGGAAAATCCGAACGAGGACACCCCGGTCATCGAGGTCATTCCTTCGAAGCCGATCTTCGTGGTGAACCCGCGAAACCTGAACCTCCACGACCTGCAGCCGATGTCGATCGCGCCGCTGAGCGAGGTGGCCAAGGAATTCGGCATCGACAATTACGGCACGCTCAAGCGCCAGGAGATCATCTTCCAGATCGTCCAGCGCAACCTCGAAGCCGGCGGCACCATCAACACCCGCGGCATTCTCGAAGTGATGCCCGAAGGCTTCGGCTTCCTCCGTTCACCGGCCTTCAACTACCTGCCCTGCCCCGAGGACATCTACGTGTCCCCGTCGCAGATCCGCCGCTTTGATCTCCAGACCGGTGACGACGTCGAAGGCCAGGTGCGTCCGCCGAAGGAAAAGGAAAAGTTCTACGCCCTGCTCAAGGTCGAGCGCGTCGCCGGCGTCGATCCCGACGTGGCGAAGGAAAAGACCCACTTCGACAACCTCACTCCGCTCTTTCCGTCGAAGCGCTTCCTGCTCGAGACCGATCCCAACGAGCTGTCCACGCGCGTCGTGGACATCGTATGTCCGATTGGCAAGGGCACCCGCGGCCTCATCGTCGCACCGCCCCGCACCGGCAAAACGGTGCTGATGCAGAAGCTCGCCAACGCGATGCTGAAGAACAATCCGGAGAGCTACCTGATCATCCTGCTGATCGACGAGCGCCCGGAGGAAGTCACCGACATGGAGCGCAACTGCAAGGGCGCCGAAGTCGTCAGCTCCACCTTCGATGAACCGCCCGAGCGGCACGTGCAGGTGGCCGAAATGGTCATCGAAAAGGCGCGTCGCATGGTCGAGCACAAGAAGGATGTGGTCATCCTGCTCGACTCCATCACGCGTCTCGCCCGCGCCTACAACACCGTCCAGCCGCACTCCGGCAAGATCCTGTCGGGCGGTGTCGATGCCAACGCCCTGCACAAGCCCAAGCGCTTCTTCGGCGCGGCGCGTAACATCGAAGAAGGCGGATCGCTGACCATCATGGCCACGGCCCTCGTGGACACCGGCAGCCGCATGGACGAAGTCATCTTCGAAGAGTTCAAGGGCACCGGCAACATGGAGGTCTGCCTCGACCGCGCGCTCGTGGATCGCCGCATCTTCCCCTCGATCAACATCGAGCGTTCCGGCACCCGCAAAGAGGAACTCCTCTACCATCCCGACGAGTACAATCGCATCACCGTGCTCCGACGCGCCCTCACCGGCGTGCCGCCGGTCGAAGCCATGGACCTGCTGCTCGGCAAGCTCAAGAAGACGCCGAACAACATCATGTTCCTCCTCTCAATGGGCCAGGGCGGGCGCTGAACCCACTGAACGAACGAACGAACGCGTCGGTTCGATTCAATTCCAAACCCGATTCCGCCGCCCGCATGACGGTTCCCGAATCCCTCCTGCCCCGCCTGCAGCGGGTGCGGTTGTTTCTGTGCGATGTCGATGGCGTGCTCACCGATTCGTCGGTGTTCATGGGCGGCGGCGCCGAGTTCAAGCGGTTCAACATCCGCGACGGACTCGGCCTCCGGCTGCTGCAAAACGCCGGCATCCGCGTGGGCTGGGTCTCGGCCCGTCCCTCGCACGCCACCACGGAACGCGCCAACGATTTGAAGGTGGATTTCCTCCACCAATCGCCCGAGCCCAAGGTGCAGGCCATTGACGCCATTTTGGCCAAGGCCGGAGTAACTTGGGAACAGACCGTGTTCATGGGCGACGACGTGGTGGACCTCGGCGCGCTTCGCCGGGTCGGATTTGCAGCGGTTCCCGCCGATGGCATTCAGGAAGCCCGGGCCCTCGCGCATTATGTGACCGCCGCCGCGGGCGGACACGGTTCGGTGCGTGAAGTGGTGGACCTGATCCTCAAGGCCCAGGGGCATTGGGACGGCGTCATCGCGAAATTCTCTTCCTAACCCGGGCCGCTCCCGACAAGACTGCGACCACCGTGAAACGGAGCCCGGCTGCACCCCCGATCGCCCGATTCGCCCTCGCAGGCGTTTTGTCCTGTGGCGTGCTCATCGCGCTCGCGCAATCGCCGTCCTCCAAGCCCTCCGGTCCCGCCCCCAAAAGCCCCGGCCCGGCCGCATCGCGCCTGATTGCCACCAATCAGATCCAGAAGGGATTCAGCTTTCCGTATCAGGAAGGCGGACGCGTGGTGTTCCGTTTTTCCGGAAGCCAGTACCGGGCGTTGAGCCTCACCGAACTCTCGGTCGAGCAATTCACCCTGGAGACCTTCAATACCAATTCTGGTCTCGCTGAATGGGTGGGCATCGCCCCGCAGTGCGTGGTCAGCACCACCTCCCGCGAAGTCCATTCCGCCGGCCCGGTGACGCTGAAGCAGGCGGACGGACAATTCTCCCTCTCCGGGGTCGGATTCAGTTGGAGCCACGCCGCCGATCGGCTGGTGATTTCCAACCAGCTCCACGCCACCTTCCACACCTCGTTGTTTTCTCCGCTCCAATGACGCCGGGCCGTCCCTCGAACCGTATGCGCCTCCTGCCCCAACTGCTCCGATTCGCCCTGATCCCGCTTTCCGCCGTCGCGCTCCTCGCCGCGGAACCTGCGGTCGAGCTGAAGCCCGATGAAGGATCCCTCGACGCCGCCCACGGCGAGATCGATCGCAAGAGCGGTCAGTGGCACTTCTGGGACAAGGTTCATCTTTTCGTCCCGGGCACGCTGGAACTCTGGTGTGAGGACCTCGTGGTCATCCAGCGCACCGATGCCAAGGGCAAGCGCATCACGGATCGCATCGTCGCCCGCACCAACGTGGTGCTGGTGACCACCGCCAGCACCCCGGGGCTGTCGAATCCGAACGAATCCAAAACCGGCGAGACCAACCGGGCCACCGCGTTTCAGGCTTTGTTCGATGCGGCGCAGGGTACCATTGAACTCACCGGTGAGGAAAACGGACCTCAGCCCAAAATTGAGTCCAAGGACTACACGCTGCGCGGAAACCGCTTCGTCTTCGATCGCGCCAACGGCCGGTTCAAGGGCGACAAGGATTTCCTCATGATCTTCAAGGCCACTGCGATCAAGGACATCTTCAAGAGCACCAACTCGCCGGCCAAGACTGCAGCGCCTGCCAAGACGCCATGAGTTCCCCTGCTCCGGAACGCCTGCTGACCGTCGAAAAACTCGCCAAGGCCTACAAGGCGAGGCGCGTGGTGAACGGCGTTTCGATCCATGTAAACGCCGGGGAAATCGTCGGACTCCTCGGCCCCAACGGCGCTGGAAAAACGACCAGCTTCAACATGGTGGTCGGACAGGTCCGGCCCGACGAAGGTGCGGTGAAGTACAAGGATCAAGAGATCACGCGCCTGCCCATGCACCTGCGCGCGCGACTCGGCATTGGCTACCTCACGCAGGAGCCGTCCGTCTTCCGCAAGCTGACCGTCGAGGAAAACCTCATGGCCATCCTCGAAACCTGCGAGGGCAACGCCGCCGAGCGCGACACCCGCCTCCGCTCCCTGCTCGAGGAACTCGATCTCACCTCGCTCTCCAAGAGCCGGGCTTATCAGTTGAGCGGCGGTGAGAAACGCCGTCTCGAAATCACCCGCGCTCTCATCACCAATCCGAAGGTGTTGCTGCTCGATGAACCCTTTGCCGGCATCGATCCCATCGCCGTGCACGAGGTTCAGAAAATCATCCGCCGCCTGCGCGATCGCGGGCTCGGGATTCTCATCACCGACCACAGCGCCCGCGAGATGCTGAAACTCATCGACCGCGGCTACATCATCGTGAAGGGCGAAGTGTTGATCGAAGGTTCCGCCGAGTTTCTGGCGCAGGATCCCCGGGCGCGGGAGATTTACCTCGGACCCGAATTCAATCTCTGACGCGGGAGCCCCGCCACCGGAGGAACTCCACGTCGTCCCCAATCCGCGACACGAACGAATCCCATGGCCACTCCCACGATCACCTCGGTCAAATCGTTCTACGACAAGCACGCCACCGACCTCGGTCTGCGACTCATCGCCGGAGCCGAGGGGCTCAAGCGCCCGATCCGTGAATCCACGGTGAACCGCCCCGGGTTGGCGCTGGCCGGATTCAACAAGTACTTCGCACCGAAACGCGTTCAGGTGATCGGCAATGTGGAGACCGCCTACCTCCGGTCCCTCACGCCAGAACTCCGACAACAGCGCATCACCGAACTCTTCGCCCATCGCATTCCGTGCGTGGTGATCTGTCGCGACATCAACCCGGGCCAGGCCTTCATCGAAGCCGCGGAAGCCCGCAACGTGCCGCTCTTCACCACCTCGCTGATCACCATGCAGTTCATCAGCCGCGCCACCATCGCGCTGGAGAATCTGTTTGCCCCGCGCGGACAACTCCATGGCTGCATGGTGGACATCCAGGGCATCGGTGTGGTGATCCAGGGCGAAAGCGGCATCGGAAAAAGCGAAGCCGCGCTGGGCCTTCTGGAGCGCGGACACAGCCTCGTGGCGGATGATGTCGTGCTGCTCCACGTCGAGGACGGCAACGACGTCATGGGCACCGCCAAGGAAATCGGCCGCAACCTCATTGAAGTCCGCGGCATCGGATTGATCGATGTGGCTGCGATGTTCGGTGTGGGAGCGGTTCGACGCGAGAAGCGGGTGGATCTTCTGGTACACCTACGCTCGTGGGAAAAGGTCGAAGAAGTGGACCGCATCGGCATGGAACAAATGACCTCCGAAATTCTCGGACTGAAGGTTCCGTGCATGGTGATTCCGGTACGTCCTGGACGCGACCTGGCCAACCTGGTCGAAATCGCCGCCCTGCAAACGAAGCTGAAAATCTCCGGCTACAACGCCGCCGAAATCTTCAGCGCCCGCCTCGCGGCGCAGATGGCGAAGCCGCTCTAGAGAGTCCAAAGTCCCGAGTCCAAAGTCCAAAGTCGGGGACCTACGGCCCTTTGGAGCAATGGTGGCAAAGCGTAGCGTCGACACCGACACCGAAACCGCGCTTGCGGATCGGAGATCATGTCTCGGTGGAGGGCGTGGTTCCACCCACGCCCCATATTCGTCTGCGGACCTCGTGTGAAGTCGCAGGCCGAGACTTGGAAGCAACCGCAGAGACGCAGAGGAGAGAAAACGCGGATCAGATGGGAGCAGGAAGATTGACGATTGAACCGCGCCGTCATTGTTTGGAGTGCGGTGGCAGAGCGCAGCGTCGACACCGCTTTTGAAACCGGACGAGGGATCAAAACCGACCGGTCCTCGCGCATCACCCGGTTGAGAGGAAGTGCAGTTGAAGGGTCAAAAAGTTGAACTGTTGAAGGGGGATCCGACGTTGGCGCGAGGGTTTTTTCATTCGTTAGGAGTCCCGTCTTCAGACGGTTCGGGTAGGCGCGTGATACGTCATCCGAGCGACGGAATTCCAACCCGTCGACTTCTTCCCCGTTCAACAGCAGAGCCGCGTAAAGGCGGGACTCCAAACGCCTGAGCAAAACCCCGCTTTCCCCTTCAACGCTTCAACTTTTCAACCCTTCAACCGCCGCTTCACCCACCCACGGCCGCTGCGGATCGTGCGGATCCTCAAGCCACTCCACCGGGCGCCCCTCCAAAAAATCCAGAAACTGCGGCTCCGGGGACGACACGAACTCGCGCTCCTCGCCTTCCCACGGCATCCACAGCCGCGCCGCATGCAGAGCCTGACTCGCCAGCATCAGCTGCTCGCGATCCGCGGGTTCCATCCGACGCTCCACAAACTTCAGGTACAGCTCCTCGGAGGCCCCATACAATTTATCCCCCACCAGCGGGTGCCCGAACGTCGCGAGGTGGATCCGAATTTGATGCTTCCGCCCGGTATCGAGTCGCACCCGCAGCAGGGAGTACCCCACTCCGTTCCGCTCAAAATTCCGCACGCGCCACCATCGGGTCGTCGCCGAGGCCCCATCGGGCCGCACACAATCCTTGATCGCCACCCGGCTCGACTCGTCGCGTCCGAGCGGACCATCGATCACCCCCGAGGGTTCCGCCACCGCGCCGTGAACCAGCGCGAGGTATTCCTTCGTCACCAGACCGGCGATCCACAGTCGACGCAGCTCCGCCGCCGCCTCGGCCGTTTTGCCAAACACCATCACCCCGCTGGTTTCCCGGTCGAGCCGATGAACCATCTGGGGCTCCTGCTCTGCGCCGAGATGGATTCGCACCCGGCTGATCAGGCTGGAGTACGCGTCGCCCTTGGTGGGATGGCACACCAGGCCCGCCGGCTTGTGCAGCACCAGCAGTTGATCGTCTTCATGAAGGACCGGAAACAGCATCGGTCCGGAGAGCATGCACGCATTTTCCCCGGCTTGCCACGGAGCTGTTCCCCCGTAACCTGCCCGCCGGGTGATGGAACGTTTTCGCCGGTTGCTACCATTTGTGTTTGTGGCGCTGGTCGCCGCATCGCGGTGGCCTGGCCTCATGCCGCCAAACTTCAGCGCAGTCTATGCGCTGGTGTTCTGCGCCGGCGCGCTGTTTCCCGACCGCCTCACCTGGCGCCTGCCACTCGGAGCCCTGCTGCTCTCCGATCTCGCCCTCAACGCCTATTACCAATGGGTGAAGGGATATTCCGTCCTCAACGCCACCGGCGTCCTGTACCTGCTCTGCAATTACGTCGGATACGCCACGTTGTGGTCCCTCGGCCGTTTCTTCCGCGGCACCCGTAGCCTTACCGGCCTGCTCGGCGGCGGCATCCTTGGGGCGCTCGTCTTCTACCTCGCCACCAACACCGCGGCGTGGTTCCTCAACCCCTTCCGCAATCCAGAGTACACCCGGACGCTTGCCGGCTGGCTGATCGCCCTCACCCGCGGCACCGGCGGCTACCCGGAAACGTGGGAATTCTTCCGCAACACCCTGCTCAGCGGCGGATTGTTCACCGCCCTGTTCGGCGCCGCCTGGCGGGTGTCCGCTCCGGCGGAATCCCCGGTGGAAAAGGGCGAAGCCACCCCCACCCCTGCCCCCGTCGGCGCGGAGCAGGAAACCGAGGAAGCCACCTCCTGAGCGCCAGTCCGGACACGCTCCGCGGCTCCCACCGCCTCCCATCCCGATCCCCGTCCCTGAATCCACATCATGAAACTGGGGATCATTTCTGATACACACGGATACTTGGATCCCCGGGTGTTCCCTTTGTTCGAGGGCGTCGATCACATTCTTCACGCGGGCGACATCGGGTATCCGAGCCTGATCATGGATCTGGAGGGCATCGCGCCGGTGACGGCCGTGCTGGGCAACAACGATGCCGGACTGGACTTCCGCGAGAGCGAGATTCTGGAGCTGGGCGGACGGAAGATCTTCCTGCACCACATCGTAAACCCGCACTCCCTGGGCGAAACCCTGGGCGCCCGGCTGAACCGCATTCAGCCCGACATCGTGGTGTTCGGCCATTCGCACAAGCCCTTCTGCGAAACGATCGGATCCACGCTCTTCTTCAACCCCGGCTACTCGGGGAAACCGCGGTTCAAGCTCGAACGGAGCATCGCTGTGTTAAACCTCGACGCCGACGGCATCACCGCCGAGTTCCACCCGTTGAGCGATCCGGCCTGATCCCTGGGCTGGTGCCCGTGAGACAACGGGCAACGCATCAATCCTGGTTCGCTGCCTTCCCCCCCGGGGTAAGCGTCTTCCGAAAGGCCGTCCCCGCGAGCAACCCACCGTGCTCATCTAGGGATGCGGAAAAATCCCCCTAATCCTTTCGCTCTAGTCGTCCGATAGGACTTCGTAGGGGCGGAAGAGGGCATCCGTTCCCCAAAACTAAAAGCATGAATCCCAGCGATTTGAGCGAACTGGTGGTGCACGCGCATTTCGTGCCGTCCACCTCGACCTGTGAGGAGGTCCACTACGCATTCCTGCACTGGAGGGTGGATTACATCGCCGTGGTGGACGACGGCCGATGGGTCGGGACGTGCAGCCGCGTGGATCTCGCCGAGAAGCTCGGCGGGCGCTTCGGGTTCTCGCTTTATCGGCAGCATCCGATCACCAGTTGCCTGATCGAAGAACCCCTCCTCGTGCATCGCGACATTCCGCTTCGGGAGCTCTGTCATCGGGCTCTTTCCCGACGCGGCCGGTCCGCATGTGAGGATGTGGTCCTGATTGGAACCGAAGGGGAATACCTCGGACTCATCCCCACCCAAGCCATCCTTTACGCACAGCAGCGGGAGTTGGAATCGGGATTCGAGGCCCTGAACCTCCGACGGCAGGCCGAGGAGCAGCAGCAGGCGACACTGCGATTGCTTACCGAGCAGTTGAATCGCAGCCACGCCGAACTTGAAAAAGCGCGCCAGGCGACCCTCGAGGCGGGGCGAATGAAGTCCCAGTTTCTCGCGATGATCAGTCACGAGATCCGCACCCCGATGAACGGCGTGCTGGGCATGAACAGCCTGCTGCTCGACAGTCCGCTGACTCCGGAGCAACGCGACTTTGCGGAAACCGTCCAGCGCAGCGGTGAATCGTTGATGGCCATCCTCAACGACATTCTGGATTTCTCGAAGGTGGAGGCCGGAAAACTTCAGTTCGATGAAGTGGATTTCGACCTGCGCGAAACCGTCGAAGGCGTGCTCGACCTGCTCGCCCCGCGGGCCGGCGAGAAGAACCTGGAACTCATCTCGCTGATTCACCGCGATGCCCCTGCACGTCTGCGCGGCGATCCGGGCCGCATCCGCCAGGTGCTGATGAATCTCGTAGGCAATGCCATCAAGTTCACCGCCGCCGGCGAAGTGGACATTGAGGTGACGGTCTCCGACATCCGCGACGTCGATGCCGAGCTCGTGTTCACCGTTCGCGACACCGGCGTGGGCATCACCGAGGAGGCGCAGCGGGCGCTCTTCGCTCCCTTCACCCAGGGCGACACATCCTCCACCCGCCGCTTCGGTGGCACCGGACTCGGACTCGCCATCAGCAAGAAACTCATCGAACTGATGGGCGGCACGATCCAGCTCCACAGCGAACCGGGAAAGGGTTCCAAATTTGAGTTCACCCTCCGGCTCGCCCGTCCGTCCGAAGGCTTTGGCAGCTCGGGCGCACCGATCAGCAATCCGGCCGCGCATCTCGGCGCCCGCCGCGTGCTCATCGCGGATTCCAACGCCAAGAGCCTGCGCTCGCTTCAACACACGCTGGAAGGCTGGGCGTTCAGCGTGAGTTCGTTCACCGACGGCGACTCCGCACTGCAGGAACTCCAAACCGCCGCGGACCACGGCCAGCATTACGATTTCGCCATCGTCGATTCCCAACTCCCGGGCGTGCACGGCCTCGACCTTGCGCGCCGTGCCGAGACCATGGGATTGCTCCGCACCACCTGCATCGTGCTGATGACGCCGACCGGCAAGAAGGCCGATCTCCACCAGCGCAACGGCAAGGGCGTCAACGCCACCCTGGTCAAACCCGTCCGTCAGCACAGCCTTCTTGGCGCCCTGACTCAGGCCGTCGCGGCCCGACCGCAGGATCCACTGATTCCCATTCTCCGCCCCACCCGGTCTCCGAGTGCGCCCGCGATTACTCCCGACCTCCGCGCCACGGTGGACCCAGTCGAAAGCGCGATCGGTCCGGTCATGCCACGCGTCCTGGTTGCCGAGGACAACATCGTGAATCAGAAGTTCATCCAGATTCTGCTGAAGAAAATGGGCTTCCGTTGCGATGTGGTGGCCAACGGACTCGAGGCCCTCGCGGCGCTCGATCAGATTCCCTACGACCTGGTTTTGATGGACTGCCAGATGCCGGATCTCGACGGATTTGAAGCCACACGGCGCATCCGCTCGCGCACGGACCGAGTTCGGTTCATCCCGATCATCGCCCTCACCGCGAATGTGATGCCCGGTGCGGCCGACGCCTGCCTCGCCGCCGGCATGAACGAGTACATGTCGAAACCGGTGCGACTCGAGGAGTTGCTGTCCAAGCTTCGTTTCCATCTCGCCGCACAACCGGATTCCGGGAACGAAGCAGGATCCTTGGAACGTCGAAGCGAGACCTTCCAGGAAGCATCGACGATCCGGGCCGTGGCGGCCTGATCGACTCGGCCTGCGTCAGCGGCGAATCACGGCGAGCAGTAGCAACGGCACGCTGCTCGCGGCGAGCGCTGCTAGGACATCGTCCGCCACCACGCCCCATCCTCCGGCGAGGCGCTGACTCAGCCGAATCGGGCCCGGCTTCCAGATATCGAAGAGACGGAACGCCAGGAATCCGACCGCGAAAAACGTCACATCGGATCCGTACCATTTGCCCGAGGTGGCCAGCAGGGCAGCGCGCCACTCCGGGGTTTGGAACAACACCACCGCCGTGGTTGCGGGCAGTGACACGAGGGGCATCACCGCGATTTCATCCAGCACCACAGAGCCGGGGTCCCTTCGCCCGAGGATGAGTTCTGCCGCACCACAAATGGGAACTGCCGCCAGAATGAGAAGTCCGGTGATGATCCACGCCGCGGCAAGTCCGCAGTAATGGAGGAGCACCCAGGTCAGCGGAATCCCGAGCAACGAACCCCAGGTGCCGGGTGCCCACGGAATCCGGCCGGTGCCAAAACCCTGCGCGGCCCACAACACGATCCGGGAGGAAAGATCCGTCCTGTTCACATGTCCTTCAGGTACAGCTCGCGATTTCTCCACAGGTAGATCCCGCCACTGAACAGCGTGAGCAGCACCGAAATCCATTTGGAGAGTTCCGCGAAGGGCACCACCCAGGCCACGCCCGCGATCCGCCAACCGAACACAAATTCGCCGGCCACGCCCCACTGCGGATAGCTCAGCACCGTGAGCACGGCGAGAATGGCAACGATCTGGGAAATGGTCTTGTGCTTGCCGAAGCGCTCGGCGGCGAGAACCACCTGCTGCGACGCAGCGAGCAGGCGCAGACCGGTGATCGCGAGCTCGCGGCCCACAATGATCACCACCATCCAGGCCGGCATGATCCCGCGTCCCACGAACGCAATGAACGCCGAGCAGGTGAGGATCTTGTCCGCCAGCGGATCCATGAGGATTCCAAAATTGGTAATCAACCCGCGCTGACGCGCGATCCGGCCGTCGAGGAAATCGGTAATCCCGGCGAGCCCGAACAACACCAGCGCCACAGACTCATGCCCGGGAAACCGCGCGAACATGACCACCAGAAAGAAGGCGGTCAGGACGAATCGCGAGACGGTAAGTTTGTTGGGGAGATTCACTTCGGACGGAACCGCATGGAGATACCGGCATCCGTCCGCATGTGCGACCCGAAAATGATGTCAGGCGGAATGAGGTCCACCGCTCAAGGCAGCAAACGACCCACCACCTGGCTGAGCAGCCGCCCCTCGGCGCGTCCAGCCGCCTTCGCCTGCGCGGCCTTCATCACCACGCCCATGTCCTTCTTGCTCGTGGCACCGGTCTCCGCAATGGCCGCGACCACCAACGCCTCCAGCTCCTCGGGACTCAGCGCCTTGGGCAGAAACGCCTCCAGCACCTTCAGCTCCGCGCGTTCCTTGTCAGCCAGCTCGGCGCGGCCACCCTTGTCGAATTCCTCGATCGAATCCCGGCGGCGCTTCGCCTCCTTCTGAACCACGGCCAGCACCTCGGCGTCGGGCAACGGCTCCACCTTCTTCTCAATCTGGGCGTAGCCGATCGCGGACTTCAGCATGCGAAGCGCTCCGGTGCGCTCGGCATCCCGGGCGAGCATCGATGCCTTGAGTTCCGCGTTGATCGTTTCGAGGAGGGTCATGTCAGGAATTGGAAAATCAAAATCGAGTCAGGTGCTTCTCAGTCCGAAGTCTGCAGCTTCTTCATCTGGTCGCGCACCTTCGCGGCGCGCTCGTAATCTTCCAGCCGGATCGCTTCATCCAGCGCGCGCTGGAGCTTTTCCAGCTCGGTGAGCGGCTTCTTCTGGCGCACCTCGGTGAGCCAGTGGCGCAGCGATCCGATCTCGCCGCTGTTCTCCAACAGATCCTCGCGGCCGTTCTCGCGATAGAAGGTTTCCAGCTCCTCGATCCCCTCTTCAATCGTCGCGATGGCCTCGCGATGACGGCGGCGGCGAACCGACTTGGTGCCGCGGGCCCGCGTGCGCATCATCAACAACTGCGGCGCAAACTGGAGCAGCGACCAGGCAAGCTCCTCGGTTGCGGCGAACTCGGCCACGAATTCGAACACCTCGAGGTTCCGCTCGCAGTCGCGCTCCACCAGGGCGTAGTCCTCGAGTTGGAAAAAGCAGATGTACCGATGGTGAAACTGAATGGATTCCTGCTGGAGCTTGGCGCAGGCCTCGGAATCGAGCTCGAAAGCCGAATCATCGCCGGCATTCTTCTCGCGGTGCTCCTCGAGCTTCTCCTTGTGGAAGTCGAACCACGACTCGTGCCCCATCGGACGCTTGCCGTCGGGACGCCCCTCCACATTCATCTGCAGGACGCCGAGATCGACGCGCAACTGCACCTTTTCGGTGCCGTCCTTGCCCTTGAAACGACGGGCAACCACCTGGCCGGGCTGGTAATCCCAGTCGGACAATAGCGAGGAAATGTCGAAGCTCATGCCGGTCGCAAGATGAAAGGCCTGAGGGGTCCCGTCAATCCACACGGCCGCGTGAATTTTACAACCAGACGTTAACGTTACGCCTCCGTATCCTCGGAATGGCCGGATTCCGCGGGCTCCAATCGCTCCGAGTCCCCACGCTGAAATTCTTTCGGCGCAATCATCACCACAAACTCTCCCTTTCGAGGACGCGCGGTGATCATCGCAGCCAGCGATTCCGGGGTCCCGCGCAGCCATTCCTCGAACCGCTTGGTCAACTCCCGCGCCAGCACCACTTCACGACCCGGGCACGCCACCTGAAGCTCGCCCACGAGACGTTCAATGCGAAACGGGGATTCGTACAGCACGACCGTTCCAGGGACCTGCGCAAGATCCGCGAGCCGTTTCGCGCGTTGACCCGATTTGTGCGGCAGGAACCCGGCGAAATGGAATTCCTCCGTCGGCAACCCGCTCGCCGTCAATCCGGCCACCATGGCGCAGGCTCCGGGAACCGGTTCCACCCGGCACCCCGCCGCCACCGCGGCCGCCACCACACGCTCGCCCGGATCGCTGATTCCGGGAGACCCCGCATCGGTCACCAACGCGACCTTGCCGCCCATCTTCAACCGCTCGATCAGCTCCGAGCTCCGACGCGCCTCGTTGAAGCGGAAATAGCTCACCATCGACTTCTGGATGCCGTAGTGACGCAACAGCTGGCCCGTATGACGCGTGTCCTCCGCGGCCACCACGTCGCACTCCCGCAACACGCGCAGCGCACGGAGCGTGATGTCCTCCAGATTCCCAATCGGCGTCGCCACCAGGTACAACGTCCCCGGAGTCAACGGAGGCAGGGAGGCTTGGGGCGCAACAGGTGTATCCACGCGATGAGCCTAACCCCACCCGCCCGCGCGGTACCCGTCCAAAATGTGCGCGGTGTGCCCATCTTGGCGGATTCCCAAGACTCGTTGCATGCTGCCCCAAACCCGGTGTGAGACACGGATTGCACCGATTTTCACGGATTCGAAAACACTTCATCGCATGTCCATGCCCTCACACCAGCCCCTGCGGATTCACGACATGGCCCTGACCGATCGTCCGCGCGAGCGCTTGGTGGAGCGCGGCGCTCCTGCGCTCAGCAATGGGGAGTTGCTCGCCATCCTGCTTCGAACCGGATTGAAGGGATCTTCTGCCGTCGAGATCGGACACCGTCTGCTCGAACGCTTTGGCAGCCTCGAAACCCTCGCGCGATCCCCGCTGGAGCAATTGGTCGAGGTGCACGGCGTGGGACGCGACAAGGCCGTCACCCTCAAGGCCGCGTTCGAACTCACCACCCGACTCGCCGCGGAAAAACGCCGCGAATCGCCGGTGCTCGATACCCCGGCCGCCATTGCAGCGCTGCTGCGCGATGAACTGTCGATGTACGAGGGCGAGCATTTCGTGGCCCTGTTGCTCACCACCCGGCGCCGATTGATCCGCGTGGTGGAGATCTCGCGCGGCGTGCTCGACTCGGTGGTGGTCCATCCCCGCGAAGTCTTCCGCCCCGCCATCCTCGCCAACGCGCACGCAATCGTAGTCGCGCACAATCATCCGGGCGGCGACCCGCAACCGAGCGAGGCCGACATCCGCGTCACCCGCGATCTGATCCGCTGCGGTCACCTCCTGAAGATCGAAGTGCTCGATCATCTCATCATCGGCCGCTCCTCCACCGACCGCCCCCGGGATTACGCCTCCCTGCGTGAGCTGGGGCATTTTCACAGTTGAAGCTGCACGCCCACCACGCGTCTCGCGCAGGTGGGCGGGAGGCAGTTGAAGGGTTGAAAAGTTGAAACGTTGAAGGGGAATCCGACGCTGCCGCGCGGGTTTCCCTGTTCGTTTGGAGTCCCGTCTTCAGACGGTTCGGGGAGGCGCGTCTCGAGGCATGCCGACGGTTGATTTTCGACCTTCCGGCGCTCCAACGTCCAACAGCAGAGCCGCGTAAACGCGGTACTCCATACGCCGGAGCAGCACCCGCTTTCCTCTTCAACACTTCAACTTTTCAACCCTTCAACTGCCGTTTCCCGGCTCAACCCCATTTAAATTCTTCGAACCGCATCCCCTTCCACTTCGCCGCCCGCGCAGGCTATCCTCTCCCCACATGATTCATCCCGCCGCCATCGTCCACCCTGGTGCCAAGCTCGGGCCCGATGTCGTTGTGGGACCTTTTGCCGTGATCGACGAACACGTGGTGCTCGGTGCCCGCTGTCGCGTCGGCGCCCACGTGCATCTCACCGGTCACACCACCATCGGCGATGACAACCGCTTCCACACCGGTGCGGTCATTGGCGATGCGCCGCAGGATTTCAAATACGCCGGCACCCCCACCCGCCTCCGCATCGGCAACGGCAACACCTTCCGCGAACACGTCACGGTCAACCGCTCCAACAAGCTCGAGGAGGACACCGTGCTGGGGGATTCCAATTTCCTCATGGCGGGCAGCCACGTGGGACACAACTGCGTGATCGGGAATCAGAACATTTTGGCCAACGGTGCCCTGCTCGCCGGTCACGTGGTGCTCACCGACCGGGCCTTCGTTTCCGGGAATTGCCTGGTGCACCAATTTTGTCGCATCGGGCGGCTCGGCCTTATGCAGGGAGGATCGGCGATTTCGAAGGATCTGCCGCCGTTTTGCGTCGCGCGGGGCGACAACGGAATCTGCGGTCTCAACGTGATCGGACTCCGCAGGGCCGGCGTCAACGCCGAGCAACGACTGCGTCTCAAGCGCGCATACGCGGTGCTGTTCCGGTCGTCGCTCCGACGTGAGATCGCCCTCGCCCGCACCGAATCGGAATTCGCCGGCGACCCGCTGGTCACCGAGTTGATCGACTTCATCCGCGCCAGCCGCCGCGGCATCTGCGCCGACACCCGGGGCCCCGCCCGCAGCGAGACCGCGGACGACGCATCCGAGGAATAATCCCTCTCATGACTCCGCGCGTCCCCCTGCCCGCCCTTCGTTTCGGTTTTGCCTTCCGCCTGCCCACCGCGGTTGCAATCGCCGGGTTGATGCTCCTAACCCAGCTGGGATCCTCAAACAGCCACGCCGCGGATTCGAAACAACTTCACGTCATTGTTCTCGCCGGACAGTCCAACATGGAGGGACAGGCCGTCGTGGACCTTGATGGCAAGGACTACAACGAGGGACGCGGCACCCTCGTCAGTTTCCTGCGATCCCCAGCCCAGGCGGCGCGCTTTCACGGGCTCCGCAATTCCAAAGGGGCGTGGACCACCCTGGAAAACGTCTTCATCCGCTACCAGCGTGAGAATGCCCCACTGCTCAAGGGCCGCCTCGGTATCGGCTACTCGGTGTACGGCGACGCGCATCATTTCGGCCCCGAACTCCAGCTCGGTCACGTGCTGGGGAACGGCCTCGGAGAGCCGGTGCTCCTCATCAAGACCGCCTGGGGCGGCAAGAGTCTGTACCAAGATTTTCGTCCGCCCAGCTCGGGAAACACCGGGCCGTATTATCTGCGGATGATCGCCGAAATCCGGGAAGCCCTTGCCCGGCTGCCGCAGGACTTTCCCTCGCTCGCAAACGCGAAGCCCGTGCTCAGCGGATTCGTGTGGTACCAAGGTTGGAACGACGGCGTGGATCCCAAGCACGCCATTCCCGAGTACGAGACGAACCTCGTGAACCTGATCCAGGACGTCCGACGCGAATTCCAATCTCCGGCACTGCCCGTGGTGATCGGCGAACTCACCGGGCCGTGGGTGGATGCCCCGGCCGAGTGGGCTGCTCTGCGTCGCGCCCAGGCGGCCGCGGCAAATCGATCAGACTTTCAGGGAAACGTCGTTTTTGTTCCGACTCACGACTTTGTTCGTCGGGCCGAAGACTCTCCGAATCCGAGCCACGGGCATCATGAATTCGGAAATGCGGAAACCTACCTCCGGGTGGGCGATGCGCTGGGCCACGGATTGCTCGGGCTGATTCATTCCCGTCCGGCCGGTGAAGGCTACGAAACGCGTCGACTGCTCGGATGGACGGTTCACTTGAAGTTGGACCTGTTGAAAGAGCAGCCAGAAGAGGTCAAAGCAATGTGGCCGCTGCTGGAGCAACAACTGCGGGAGATCATCCGAACCGTACCACAGCCGGCGCTGCAACGGCTCCAAGAGGTGCCGTTTTGGTTCACGCTGCCGCCTTCAAAGACTGGTGGGCACGCCGAGTATCATCCCGGAGCCGACTGGTTGCGGGAGAACGGGCGCGATCCGGCGATGGTCAAGGGGGTGCAGGTGTCCGACGTCCGGGACTTCGGAAAGGAGACGATCCGGATGCCGTGTTTCATGCTGCACGAGCTGTCGCACGGGTATCACGACCGCGTGCTGGGGTTTGATCACCCGGAAGTTCGCGCCGCGTTTGAAGCGGCCCGGGATGGGAAGGGCTACGACCGGGTGGAGCGCTGGCTCGGCAATGGGCGTCCGAACACCTTCGAACGCGCCTACGCGATGACCAATCCCCAGGAATACTTTGCCGAATGCACCGAAGCCTTCTTCGGTCGCAACGACTTCTTCCCCTTCACCCGCGAGGAACTGAAGCGCCACGACCCCAAAATGGACGCCCTGCTGGAACGGCTGTGGATGCAGCGCTGATACGCCGTCAACGAGGGCGATAAAAACGAAACAACCCGCTGGGACACAGCGGGTTGAGTTAAGTGGAGGAGAGAGGGGGATTCGAACCCCCGGTAGTGTTTAGCTACTCACGCTTTCCAGGCGTGTGCCTTAAGCCACTCAGCCATCTCTCCACCGCAGGCGCTCAAGGTGCGAAAGCCTCCGCTTCGACGCAACAGGATTTTGTCACCACCCCACTCCCGGGTTCCACCCAACCCGAGGGCCGAGTGCAGCTTCCCGAGTGATTGGAACCGCAGATGGACGCGGATGAACGCAGATGAAGAGGACTATGAGACGTCGGATGCGCCTCCCGTTCATTCGCCTACTGGGCGAGTCTCAGCAGCCTCTGCGCTGCGGTTCTTTTCGCTCGCAACTCCGGATTTCTGCGGCGGATTTCCTCAAAGGTTTGGAGTACCGCGTTTACGCGGCTCGGCTGTTGGACTCGGGTCCATCGAACGGTTGAAAATCAAGCGGCAGAATACCCCGAGACACGCTGCCCTGAACCGTCTGAAAACGGGACTCCAAACCAATGAGCACCCCCCCGAGGTAGCGGCGGCCTCCCCTTCAACGCTTCAACTTTTCAACCGTTCAACCGCCGCATCCGGGCTCAACCGAAATTCCGCGCGACTCCAAAAACCATCAGCACCGCCATGAGGGCCAGGATCATCCAACCGCGGCTGAATGGATTCGGCCACCAGCGGCCGGTCAGGACGCCGCGCACGTGCCGGACTGCGAGCCACGTCACCCCCGGCACCGACAGCACCGCGAGGGGATTCAACTTCCAGGCCGATGCGACATCGCCATGCAGCAGCGCATGCAACGCCCGCGTGGATCCGCAACCGGGACACAACAGCCCCGTGTGTTCATTCAGCCAGCAGCGCGGAAAAAAGATCTGCCCCCGCGGCTCAAACCAACCCACCACCGCAAGGCCCAACGCAACAACCATCGCGCCCCCCACCAGCATCCAGAGATCGGATGGGGAACAGTTTGGGAATCGTCCCAAGCCGCGATCGGGATTCGAATTCTGAATCGGAGCCGGATTTGCCGGCGCTCCGAGGGACTCCATCACCGGCGGCGCCTCCCCCGTCGGCGGAATGGAACGCAGGCTGGTGTTCACAGGACAAACCGGAGGGACGGATCCAGCACGCAGCCAGTCCGCCCGCCCCAGACGAAAACGCTAAACTAGGAGCGGAAAGCGCCTTTGATCTCAGGTTTGCTCAACAGCACTGCGGCCCAGATGCCGATGCCAAGGCCCAAACAGCAGCAGCAGCTGCCGCACGGAAGCATGACGAGAATGGCAGCGGCCAGGGCGAATCCCCAGGACTCCAGGTTCTTCATCTTCAAGGCCCCGATGAGCATCACCGCGTTCGTGGCAAGGCTCATCACCATCATGAACCCGTCCGAAAGTCCGAAGCCCTGATTGCGCGAGGCATCGAGCTTCTCACGCGTCTCGGCTGGCATCGGCTGCTGGATCAGCTCAAAGATCTTCTCAGTCAGCGTGATGGTGAATTCGACCGTCAGTTTCTTTGTAAACGGGCTCGCCGCCGACATGAGAAGCCCCAGGGCGGCGAAGACAATCAGGATGATCGCCGGAAGCTTGAGCCGCGCCGCGGCCGCGGCCGGATCGATCACCGGAGTTGCAGAGGCCGTGCCGAAGGCCGGGCGACCGGAGGCCATCGGGGCGGCCTGCGAGGTGGGCGAGGTCCAGCCCCCGCCGGCAGCCGCAGGCGGGATGGTGGACGCAAACAGGTCGGCAAATTCGGCAATCGATTCCAGGGGCTTCCATCCCGGGATCTCGGTGGACTCGGCCAGCGAGAAGCGGTTCAGCCGGTTTTCACGAACCCACTGCCGGATCTGATCCGCAGACACCGGGCCGTATTCCTTCTGATCTGCGCCTTTGATTTTGTACATGCGTAGGAGGGTTCGGATTCGATTTACGGAATGAACCGGGAATGGAGTCGAGCCGGGTCAGGGAGTCAATGGCTCAAGATTGGTATCATGGCCTTCCTCGGCGTAGTTCTTCGCCCGGAACCGGCTGGCGACAAAGAGGAAGACCAGCGAGACCACAAAGGTCAGGAGGGCGTAGCGATAGAACTGTCCCGCCGAGGCCGAGTGGGAGGTGGCGGCGTCCTTGGCGGCACCCCCGAGGCGGCCGGCCAGCCAGGTGAAAAAGGCCACCAGAAGATTCCCGACCGAAATGGTCAGCAACCACAGACTGGTCATGGTGCTCTTCATGGTCTTGGGCGCGTGGGTGTAGGCGAACTCATTGCCGGTGGCCGACACCAGCACCTCGCCTGCAGTGAGAACGATGTACGGAATGGTCTGCCACAGGACACTCATCTTCTTTCCGCTCAAGGCCAGGGCATCGATCCGCTGCTGGATGAGTCCCACCAGAACGAACGAAAGCGCGGTCAGCAGCAGGCCCACCGCCATGCGGCGGACCGGGGTGGTCTTCCAGCCCAGCTGATCGAGAAACGGATAAATCCCCAGCGTAAACACCGGCACGAGGACCATGACGATGAGGGCGTTCATCGACTGCATCTGCTCCGCCCCGATGGCAAAACCGCCTTTGCCAATCGGAACGACCCACTCCTGCATGAGGGTTCCCTGCGTGATCCAGGTGGAGCTGGTCTGATCCCAAAGCGCCCAGAAGAACGGAATCAACGCGAGCACCTTCAACACGCGCAAAAAGGCGGCGGCGTCATTGATGCAATGCTGCGAGAGGTGCGGACGGCCGGCCTCGTAGAAAGACGTTCCGCGCGGATTGAGTCGACGTGTGATCAGGTACCACGACACCGAAAATGGCCCCGCCGACTTTCCCGCCGGACCGGACTCCAGGCGCTGCTGCAGCGTTCGCGTTGCGGGAATCGCGGCCAGCACCACGGCCACCGCATACACCAGTGCAGAACCCATCGGCCCCAGGCCGGCCTTGTTGCACGCCCAACCGATGCCAATCAGCACCGCCACCAGCGCCAGGGTGATCCCGCTCGCCTTGAAGAAATGCGCCGGGGAATCGCCCGCGGGAGGGATGCGTTCAAACCGGGGCGTCCCCAGCCAGAAGATCAGCGTGGCCAGCCCCATGAAAATGCCGGGAATGCCAAACGCCCACGAGTAACCGTGGATGGTCGTGGTGGCCGGATCGCGGTCGCGAATCCAAGGAATGAGCAGGAAGGAGAAGAACGAACCAAAATTGATACTCCAGTAGAACCATCCGTACACCTTGCGCAGGAGGTGGGACTGATGCGGTCGGAACTGGTCGCCGACGAAGGCCGACACGCTGGGCTTGATTCCTCCGGAGCCGAGGGCGATGAGGCCGAGCCCGGTGTAGAGGCCCCACATGGTGCCCTCGCCCACGGCCATCATGAGGTGGCCGGCGCAGTAGAAGAGCGAGAGGAAGAGGATGGAATGGTAGCGGCCGAGGAACCGATCGGCGATCCATGCGCCAACGAGGGGCATGAAGTAGTTGGCCGATTTGAAGAGGTGCTGGATCTCGGTGGCGTGATCCATTCCCGCCCCGAGCCGGTTGGCGATGTACAGCTGCAGGATGCTGATCATCCCGTAGAAGCTGAATCGTTCGCAGGCCTCGTTGCCGACGATGTATTTGATCTGCGGCGGGAACTTGTCCCGGTCGGCGGCTTTCGGGTCAGAACTCACAGGCGAAGCGATTAGCCGTCCCCACGCTGCGCCGCAAGCCTTCGTTCCGATTTGCAGATCTTATTTGAACTCGAACGCGGAGATTTGAACCGCTGATGAACGCGGATGAAGACCGTGTCGACCAACCGAGGAACCACCCCTTCTGCTCTCCACTTCCACCCGCTCAGCGGATGCCGAGGCGGGCCAGCTGGTCGCGATGGCTCCGGCTCAGCGTGAGCTTGGTGCCGTTCTTCAGGGTCACGGAGTATTCCCCGTGGAAGAGAGGTTGGAGTTCCCGCACACGCTCGGTGTTCACGATCGCCGTCCGGCTGATGCGGACAAAACGCTCGGTCGGCAGCCGCTGCTCCATGGCCTGCATGGTTTCCCGGAGCAAATGCGTGTGATCGCCCACGTGGAGCTCCACGTAGTTGTCGGCCGAGCCCACCCAGTCGATGTCCAACACGTTGACGAACACCACGCGGCCTGCGGTCTTTACCGGAATGCGATCCGGCAGCTTGGGGATCGGCGCCGGCTGCATCTGCGCGAGCATGGCGCTGAGCTGGGCCGAGAGGGCATCGGGTTGCTTGCTCGAGAGACGGTCAGTGGCGCGCTTCAACGCGAGTTGGAAGCGATCGCGATCAAACGGCTTGAGCAGGTAATCCACCGCGTGCACTTCAAAGGCCTTCAGCGCGAATTGATCGTGCGCGGTGACGAAAATCACCGCCGGCAACGCCTTCGGATCAAGCTGCGAGAGCACCCCAAAGCCGGTGAGCCCGGGCATTTGGACGTCGAGAAAGACCAGGTCGGGCTTGAGCCGGGTGATAAGTTCGACGGCTTCCTCACCGCCGGAGGCTTCGCCGATGACGGTCACGCCGGTTTCGCGCGACAGGAGGGAGCGGATGCGTTCACGGCCCAGGGGCTCGTCATCCACCAGCAGCACACGGAGTTCAGTCGGGGTCATGTTCGGAGGGTTCCGGAGCTGTCCGACTCCCCCGACTCGGCGCTCATGGGATCAATAGCCATGTCGAATCGAGGCGCGTCAAGTCGAGTTACTGGTACAGGGAAAGGAAGCGGCGTCGATAGGTGGTTTCCTGGTGGGGCAGCCGCGCGTGCAGGGTTTCCTTGCGAACCGCCCCGTGCTGGAAGCGTCGCTTCTCGAACACCGGCATCTCCACGCCAAACACCGACCGAAGCCCGCGCGAGATCACCTCGCCCTTCAACGAGTACAACGTCGGCACGTCGTACCGGGTCAATTCGATGAACGGAATCCCCTCGGACACCGCGATCACCGCCGGACGCATCAAGGGGCTGAACCCCTCGAACCCGAACTTGCGTCCGGGCGCGTACGTGCGGACGTACCCGCGGCTCAATCCGCCGCTGTAAGTGAGCGAGTGCTTGATGCGACCCACGCCCCAGCCCTCGTGGTAAAGCATGAGGTTGTGAACCACGCTTCGGATGGTGAGCTCGGGGTTTTCCTCGATTGGATAATCCTTGAGGTTCTCGTCCCCGCCGTCGCCGTCCCAGAGTTGCTTCCAGTCCGGATACCGACGCCGGATGCCGCGGCACAGGGCGAGCCCCATGGTGGCGCATTCCACATCGAGCGGCTTGTAATCCTCGATGAGTCGGATGGTCTCCTCGGCGTTCAGTTCGCCGGGATCGGCCTCGATCGCTTCGAGGAAAATGCCCAACCCCAATCCGCCGAGGAAGGCGCGCGCCTGTTCCAAATCCGGTCCATCCCCAAAGCTGAGCGTGAAGGCCTTCAACCGGGCCGGGTTCATGCCGAGCCGGCGCATGACGTGATAGGTCACGAGGAACACCGCCCCGGAATCCGCCCCGCCGGAAAAGGCCACTCCGATGGGTTCGGTGGAGGGCAGCGCCTGGAGCTGCTTGGAGATTTCATCGGCCAGGGCGCTGATGTAGCGACGGCCGATTTCATCGAGATCCGCCGGCAGCGATTCGCGTTCCGGAGTGAAATAGCGGGTGTAGGTCGGATCCGGATCGGGACAGCCGATGAGCTGGATCTCGGTCAGGTAATGCGCCGGCACCATGCGGGTGTAGCTCGGGTGGAACTGGTCGCCGAGGCCCTCCTTGCAGAGCTGTTCGTAGATGCGGTCAATGCGATCGGCGACGATCAGGGCCGGGCCTTCCGCGCGCTTGGCGAGGAAGTATCGCATGGGGCGGTCCAGCGAACGGGCGAGATTCACGTGCTTGCCGCGCCGGGCCAGCAACGCGAACGAACCGTCGATCTCCGCGATGCGCGCCGGATCGCTGGAGAGCACGCGCTCGCGCGCCTCCTCCACGGTCATGTTCAGGATCCGGTTCGCCGCGGGGTCGAGAAGATCCACCACCCGCTCCACATACACATCGTTGGGATGCATTGGAGATGGACTGTGGTGAAATCGGGGACCGTCGGCAAGCGGGCCGGGGCCGGACGCCGGATGGGAGTGGCGATCTGCAACCGGCTCCAACGGTCACCAGACAGGCCTGAGTTCCCGAAGGAATCCGAGTGTTTGCTTGCCCCCGGGAGGGGATTGGGCGAGACAGCGGGACGCCGCATGCCGACCGTTGATCTTGCCACCCTGGGTTGGAACGCCTCTTTTGCCGAGGCGTTCGAGCCCCATCGCGTCGCCGGTCTGGCGCCCGCGCGGGTGGCCACCGAGGACAAGAATTTCTACACCGTGGTGGGCGAAAACGGCGACAGCATCGCGGTCATCACCGGACGCCTTCACCTCAAAAAGGGCAACAAGACCAAGCTGCCCAAGGTGGGCGACTGGGTCGCGGTCACGCAACCTGCGCCGGGCGAGCAAATGCTCATCCACGCGGTCCTGCCGCGCCAGACGACGCTCAGCCGCAAACTCCCGGGACGCGAAGCCGAGGAGCAGGTCATTGCCACAAACCTCGACGTGGTGTTCGTGGTTCAAGCGCTGGATTCGACCTTCAACCTGCGTCGGCTCGAGCGATTCCTGGTGATGGTTCACGAAGGCGGAGCCAAGCCGGTGGTGCTGCTGAACAAGATCGATCTCTGTGAAGAAGCGGAAAAGGAAGTGGCCGCGGTGCAGGCCGCCATCGGGCCGACGGCGGTGATTCCGGTCTGCGCCAAGACCGGCAAGGGCACTGGAAAAATGCGCGAGTACTGCGTGAAGGGCGCCACGGTGGCCTTCATCGGGACCTCGGGCGTGGGGAAATCCAGCCTGATCAACCGTCTCCTCGGCGAAGCCACCCAGGCCACGCTGGAAGTCCGGCGCGAAGATTCAAAAGGGCGTCACACCACCACCTGGCGGGAACTGATTCCGCTGCCCTCGGGCGGTCTGGTGGTGGACACGCCGGGGATGCGCGAATTCCACATGTGGGTGGCGGGAGACGGATTGGAAGGCGCGTTTCAGGACATTGTGCAATTCGCGGATCAATGCCGGTTCCGCGACTGCATGCACCAGAAGGAACCCGACTGCGCGGTTCGCGCGGCGCTGGCCGAGGGAAAGATCACCGAAGGCCGCTACGAGAGTTTTTCGAAGCTGCAGCGCGAGCTGGGTCGGGTGAAGGAGGAGCGGAAGCAGCACGCGTATTTCGTGAACAAGCGTCGTTCCACTCTTGGAACCAAAGCCTGGTTGCGAAACGACTAGCGGCGCGGACGCGGCGAAGGAAAAAGGCAAAAGGCGAACCGGAAGTCGCCGTCCTTTTTTGGAGTGCGGTGGCAGAGCGGAGCGTCGACACCGCTTTCGAACCCGGAGCAAAAAACACACCGACCGCCAACCTCCACGAGGCCACATTCCCTCCACGACCGGCGAACCTTTCAGGCGCGGCGTGCCGACCAAAGCGGCGTGGCGCTACGCTTCCCGCCGCACTCCATAG
>CANGKZ010000045.1 GCA_947454705.1 Verrucomicrobiota bacterium | reverse complement strand
TCTCGACACCAGGAAGGCTACCCAGCGCTCCGTGAAGTTCGTTCGGTGGTTGAGGCACGCAGTCCGCGAACACCTCACGGAAACCGCCGCCGTGCCCCGTCTCAGCCTTTTACTCGCTTCCCTTTAGTCACCGGCTTCGGACACCAATGACGTTAAACCTAAAAACGGCAGTTGAAGCGTTGAAGGGGAATCCGACGCGGGAGACCGCGCCACTGCATTCAACCAGTACGAAGTCCGGTCCTATTCGCCGACGGTGACTTCCGATTCCTTCTGCTGACGCGAGTAGCGCAGGGTCACCGATTGGAATCCGGCGATGGCAGGTACCTCGCGAATCAACGCCCGGGTATCGGAAATGCGCGATCCATTGACCGACAGGATCACGTCGTTGGCCCGCAGGCCGGCGCGCGCGAGGGTCGATCGCGGCGGCACTTCCAACAGGAGCACTCCAGCCACTCCGGGAAGTCCGAACGCGGACATTTCCCCTTCATCGGCAATGCTGCGAACCTTCGCACCCAACCAGGTGCGTGCGGCGGTCTCCCGGACCGATTTTTTGTCGGTGGTCGCGACTGCCTGGCCCGGAAGCACGGGGGTTCTCGCGAGCTTCCGGAGCGAGGGACTGGTGACACCGAATTGATCCATGGGGAAGTTGATGAACCCCAGCGCCAGCGCCGGGGAGCCGGGCTTCACGCGGTAATCCCCACGCCCGGGGGCGATGAATTGCGCGTCACCACTCAACGAGCGGGCATCCCGTCCGCTGCTGCGCTGCAACACGTCGGCCGGGGCAGCGGGGGCTCTTTCGCGATGCAGCAGGTTGCGATCAAGGTCGAGACCCCACGGCGGCGGAGGCATGAGGGCGGGACGGTAATCGGTCCAGACGATGTTGCGACGAAAGATGTCCCCGCTGTTGGCGTACCAAACGTGGGGATGGAAGCCGGAGCCGACCATGATGTTGTTTTCCACCACGCGACCAAATCCCTCGCGACATTTGATGCCACCGCGGAGACACAGGTTGTTGGTGATCACGAAGAAGGAGGACCCGTCATCGAGGTCGATGTCCCAGCCGTGGTCGCAACGCCAGCGGTTGTTGCGCAGGATGACCGGCTCGACGGCATCGAGGCGCGGCAGTTCGGGCACCTGACGCACCCACGCGTTGACTTCGGAAATCGAGGGGCGCCAGTAGCGGTCGCGTCCCCAGGAGTTGAACGATCCGTGGTCCCCGGTTTCTTTCACCGTGTCGAAGAGGTCGCAATACTCGATGACGTGTCCGCCCCAGCAGCCATCCCCAATGTTAATCCCGGCGCGCGGCATGTCGTAGATCGAGCAGTGGCTGACCGTGATGCGTCGTGAGAGGTCGATGAGAATTCCGGCGGTCTGCTTCTCCACGCGTCCGGTGAGGGTGATGAGGCAATCCTCCACGCAGCAATCCGCGGGATAATTGGATGATTTCGGGCCCGGGGTCCGGTCGATGTCCTCCAATCGATTCACCTGGTCGTAGTGAAACAACGGACTGCGCGCTGCTTTAGGATCGCCGACAAAGCAGATGCCGCTCGCGCCGGCGCGGGAGATCTGGCATCCGCGAATGGTTAGATTACGGTTGTAATGGTTTACGAAGATTCCGTTGCCACCGAGTTGATCCAGGAAGCAGGAGTCCACGGTGCAGGATTCCGCGCCTTCGAACCGCAGCGCGCCGCCGCGATAGATGGCCCAGTCGGAACGCAACAGCGGCTCGCGTGTGTCCATCACCGTGCGCGCGGCGTGCCGAAAAGTAATCCCCTTGAGGGTGACGAACCGGACCGGCGACGTCTCGGTGCCGCGGAACTCCACCAGCGTCCGGAGGCGGGTGGCCTCGAAGGTCGCCTTGGCGAGGTCGAGTCCCGCCGGAGGATGGAAATAGAGCCGGTGCTGTTTGCGATCGAGAAACCATTCCCCGGGTGCGTCGAGCTCCTCGAAGATGTTTTCAACGAACCGGATCGTCTGGTGCACCGCACCCCCGCGGTTGTTCTGCCAGCCGCCTTCGCGGGTGACTTCGCCGTTGGGGGCCTTGCCCGTGATGCGCCAGGTGAAGTCACCCCACAGCGCGGGATGCATGGCGTGGAAGTATCCCCCGGTGGGATCGGCCCAACGCGCGGAACGAGTGGTGGAGATTGCGTCGGCGGCGAATCCATCGAAGTACTGCGCCGAGGGATCAAAATTGGGATAGCGCGCGAAGATCTGTCGGACGCCGTTGACGAAGATTTCCTCGGTGTCGAGGTCGTCGGGCACCGGTGTGACCTGGATGCCGTCGCGGTACGGTTTCCAATCGAGACCTTCCAGCTTCACGCCGCCGCTGATGACCGGCTTCTCATTTTTCCAGGATTGATACACCACCGGCCGGCGGGCGGTTCCGGAATCCGCGGCGGTGAAGAGGAGGGGCTCCTTCAAGTAGTGGGTGCCTTCGCGGAGATAAACCGTTCCGGGCTTTTTCCGAACCTCCTGCTGGGCGCGATGAATCGTGGCGAACGGTTTGGAGAGCGTGCCCGGGTTGGCGTCATTTCCCGAGGGCGACACATGATAGTCGGCGCGCGCAACCAGGGTGACGAGACCGATCACCAGCAGATGGAGGGTTTTCATTCGAGCAAAGAGACCACCCGTCGCATTCGCCATCGGCATCGCGAATTCCTGCGCGCTTCGAACCGCAAATGAAACGCGCATCCAGCGACCCGGGGCATCGGGGTGAGTCGGAAGGAGCGACTGTGGCTCCGGAATTCGGCGGGTGCACTGCAGAAGACGCGGATTCGTACCCCCGAAGACGAGGCGCTGCTCCCCGGGGGGCACCTTGGCGGCCCTACGCGCTCCTCTTATCACCAGAGGGGGGGGCCCTGATTCTTCATTTCTCGCTCGCGTACAGCACTTTGGGAGTTCCCCCGCTGTCGAGGATTGATCCCTCATCCGATAGTAAATTTACGTTGAGAGAGGGAACAAGCGACTCAGATGCCCCTCCTACAGCGGGAAAGAACCCATGCAATCGAACGAACAGATCCGAGTCCCGAATCCAGCAGACAACCGCATTCTCACCAGGCCGTTGTGCGCCGTTCGAGCATCGGCACGACACGGGGCCATGGGGGCCATGGTCACAGTCATCGCCCTGATTTCTAGTCCGCAGGCGCATGCGGCACTCAGCGCTTACGAACCGTTCAACTACACGATTGGATCCCAGATCAACACGCAAACTGGCGGAGGCTCGTTTGGATTTTCAGGCGCGTGGTCCGGCGGTTCGGCCGGGTCCACGGTGGGATCCGGAAGCCTGCCCGGCTACAATACCACGGGAAATCGGGCAAACATGAACGCCAACTCCCTGACAACGCCGCTCAGCCGCACCCTGTCGTCCTCCTTGGGAATCTCGGCCGGCACCACCTACTTCAGCTTCGTGCTCCGTCCCCAAGCCTCGGTGGGCACCAAGAGCGCGGAACTCCGCCTGAACGGATCGGCAGCCAGCGCGGGATTCGGCCTTAACTCGAACTCCGGTGCCTACCTGATCGACCAAGTGGGAACCGCCCAGACCGCCAGCTCCACCACCGCCACCGTCAACACCCCAGTGCTCCTCGTGCTGAAGGCCGTGTTCGGCGCAGGATCGGCCTCGGATACCTTCAGCCTGTTCATCAATCCCGGTGTCGGCTCCGCGGAAGGCGTGGCAAACGCCACCCGCAGTTTCAACGTGGGGACGGTCACCGCGTTGTCGATCGCGGGGAATCTCGGATTCAGCGTCGATGAAATCAAAGTGGGTACAACCTATGCCGACGTGGTTCCGGAGCCCGCGACCAATGCCGCGATCGGTGCCGTGGGCCTGGTGATCGCCGGTCAGTGGATGCACTGGCGCCGCCGCCAGAAGCGCGCTTGACCCGACACCATGGCCGGCGGAGGCTCATCCCACCGGGACAAAACATCGATCCCGGCCACGGTTTAAAGCCATGAGCCTTCCCGTCCTGAACGCCGGTCATTTGGAACGATGCCCCACTCCGGGGTGCCGGAAGTTCATCTTGGATACCGACGTTCGCTGCACCCACTGCGGCGTCGATCGCCCGAGCTTCAAGGTCTTTCAAGCGTCCTACACCCTCGGAAAATATCTCGCCCTGCCTGCTCTGGCTCTGGTTGCGATCGTTGCCCTGACCGTTGCGGCGCAGAAGCAGGTAAACGCGCATCGCGACCACATCGAATTCTCCCGGTAGCAATGGGAACTACGCTCCCGCCCGGAAGCCCCGGGGGGCCGCTCAAAGGTTCTCCCCTTCCTCCGCCGTGGCACCTTTTCGGTCGTTAATCCGTCCAATTCGCACCGGAAGCAGCGTTCAGGTTCGTTGAGGAGGCAGGGCCGTTCGGTCAACGGGAATGACTCACCGATTCCCCGCTTTCCAACCGGCCGCGGACCCGTAGGATGATTCCCACTCACCCGATGAAGTCCCTGCTCTCTCTTGCCTCGGCACTCACTGCGGCCACCGCCCTCTCGCTGACCGGATCGCTCTCCGCAGCGGAACCCACCCGAATCTCGCTCAAGCTCGTCGCCAGCGGTCTTGTGGAACCGCTGAGCTACAATGCGCTGCCCGATGGACGCGCCCTTGTTGCAGATCAGGTCGGTTCCATCCGCCTCATCGGCCGCGACGGCAAGCTGACCGAAGCTCCGGTGGTGGACTTGGCGTCGAAACTCTCCGCCATCAATCACAACGCGTTCGATGAGCGCGGACTTCTCTGCCTCGCCCTGCATCCGGACTTCGCCAAGAACCGCCGCATTTTCGCCTCCTACACCGCACCGCGCCGCGCCAGCGCTCCGCAGGACTACGACTGCACCCTGCGCGTGAGTGAGTTCACCCTCCCCGCCGCGGAACCGCTGCACATCGATCCCGCCTCCGAACGCATCGTGCTTGAAGTGGACAAGCCGTACTTCAACCACAACGGCGGGCGGATCGCGTTTGGTCCGGATGGCTTCCTGTACGTGTCGGTGGGTGACGGCGGCGGACCGAAGGGTTGCGACATCGGCAACGGACACGCCCCCGAAGGCAACGGCCAGAACACCTCGGTGCTGCTGGCGAAGATTCTCCGCATCGACGTCTCCGGGGCCGACTCAACACACGGAACCGCCTACCGCATTCCGAAGGACAATCCCTTCGCCGACGGCAAGGCCGGGCGTCCGGAGATTTACGCCTATGGAATCCGGAACCCCTGGGCCATGACCTTTGATCGCGGTGGCAGCCATGAACTGTTCGTCGGCGACGTCGGCCAGATGCGCTGGGAGGAAGTGAACATCATCAAGAAGGGCGGCAACTACGGCTGGCCCCTGCGCGAAGGGTTCGACGGCATGAACCGCGAACATCCGGAACTCCCCGCCGAGTCGAAGCCGGAGCGCGGATTGCGCGGCGAAGCGCTCATCGATCCGGTGGCCGCCTACAAGAACGCCAGCGGCTGGAGAGGCGATTCCGAAGCCCTCGGCATCTGCATCACCGGCGGATACGTCTATCGCGGCAAGGCCATGCCGGAGCTCGTGGGACACTATGTCTTTGGTGACTGGACCGGCACGCAGGGCACCCCGCAGGGCCGCCTCTTTGTGGCGCGCCGTCCTGCGTCGGGCACTGGTCGATGGGCCGTCGAACCGCTCCGCGTGACCGGTTCCGGCAAGGCCTTCGGCTGCGTGGCGGCCTTCGGTCAGGACGCCGACGGCGAGATCTACGTGCTGACGAACGGATCCACCACCCTGACTCCGGGACGCGGAAAAGTCTGGAAGCTCGCGCCTCCGGAACCCGTCGTCGCCAATCCTTGATCTGCGCGCGGTCCTTCGGTTCGAAGTCAGCGGTTTCTACCCTCTCCGTTCCCGGCCTTCTTCGGCCGGGAACTTGCCTTGTTGCGCCCGCAGTAATTGAAGCAACTATTCCCCGTCCATGATCCCGAATCCTCAAACCGTGCTTTCAACCGGCCTCGTGGCTTTCTTTGCATCGGCTGGAGCCTTCGAGGCTTTTGCCGAAACCGCAGCTCCTGCGGAAGCTCCCGCCATCGGCACCGGCCCCGCCGTCACGCTCAAGCTTGTCGCCGAGGGACTCGATCAACCGCTGGGAGTCACTCCGCTGCCCAAGGGCGGATCGCTCCTGATCGAGCAAAACGGCCGGATCCGCTGGCTGAATGCCGAGGGCGCCTTGACCGAGGATGTGGTGGGCGACCTGCGGTCCCGGATGAGCAAGCTCAACGCCGGTGCCTTCGATGAGCGCGGACTGCTTTCCCTCGTTCTACATCCAAACTTCACGAAGAATCGCCGGATCTTCGTCACCTACAGCGCCCCCCTGCGTGCGGGAGCCCCGGAGGGATTCGACAACACCCTCCGACTGAGCGAATTCAAACTCGCGGACGGAGCAGTACCAAAATTGGACCTCGCTTCGGAGATCGTCCGGCTGGAGATCGACAAACCCTTTGCCAATCACAACGGAGCCCGGCTCGCGTTCGGGCCGGATGGCTATTTGTACATGGCGGTGGGCGACGGCGGCGCGGCGAACGACGAAGGCAAACGTCCGGAAGGCGGCAACTCTCAGCGGCTCGACACGCTGATGGGCAAGATCCTGCGTCTCGACATCTCCACGCCCTCGGGCCACGGAATTCCGAAGGACAATCCCTTCGTGAAAACCCCGGGCGCGCTTCCGGAGATCTGGGCGCTCGGCCTGCGCAATGCGTGGGGAATCAGTTTTGATCGGAAGGGGCGTCACGAATTGTTCGCCGCCGACGTGGGGCAAAATCTGTTTGAGGAAGTGAACATCATCCGCAAGGGCGGGAACTATGGATGGAACCTCCGCGAAGGATTTCATCCGTTCAACCCCAAGGCACCGAACGCCATTCCTGCCGGAGACGGCGCGTTGAAGAGCAGCCGGGGAGAAACCTTGTTGGATCCGATTCTGGAGTACCGCCATCCGGGCGCGAAGTCGCGTCCCGACACGGTGGGCGTGAGCATCGTCGGCGGCTACGTGTACCGCGGCCGGTCCATGCCCGCGCTGAACGGCACCTATGTGTTTGCCGACTGGACCCGGAACTGGGGTCTGCCGCAGGGAACGCTTCTGGCCGGACGCCCCGGACCGAAGGGACAAACCCGATGGACGCTGGAGCGACTGCCCCTCGCCGATTTCACGGGAATGCCGGGCTATTTCTGCGCGCTGAGCGAAGACCGTGACGGAGAACTTTATCTGATGACCGCCGGCACCACGGGCTTGAACCCGGGCAAGGGCAAGCTTTGGAAGCTGGTGTCCGCTGCGGCGAAGCCGTGAGCCCGTGGGCGGGTTGAAGGGTTAAACCTAGAAACGGCGGTTGAAGGGTTAAAAAGTTGAAGCGTTGAAGGGGAAACGCGGTCTCCGTCACACGTTTGGAGTCCCGCGTTTACGCGGCTCTGCTGTTGGACTCGGGGCCAGCGGAGGGTCGGAACTCAACCGCCTGCATGCCTCGAGACACGCCTCCCCGAACCGTCTGAAGACGGGACTCCAAACGAATGAGAGAACCCCTCGTGCCAGCGTCGGATTCCCCTTCAACCCTTCATCTTTTTAACCCTTCAACTGCCGCGCATCGCGCCTTGCCCCACAACACTTCTACTTCTTCTTCCACCCGAGGTGGACGGTCTGCGTGAAGCGGGCGAGGAGGCCCTTCTTTTTGGAGGCCTGGTCGGAGACGCCAGGAATGGGCCGGCAGCGGGTGTTGCAGTCGGGACAGAAGAGCAGCACGCCGGCCTTGCCGCCGGACAACTTAACAACACGCAGCGAGGCGAGGTTAAAGACCGCAGGACACTTGACCACCGCCATGCAGCCCAGCTCGGCTTCGTGCGTGGCGCGCAGGGAAGGATTTCGCGAACAGGCCGTCGTGCCGTCCTCCAACACCTCCACTACTCCAGCAGGCTGAGCGGCGACAGGCGTGACCGCCGCAGTGGGAATGCGAATCTCAAACTCTTCGCAATCCAGCCGCAATTCGACGCCGCCCAACTGCAGGGTTTGCCCGGGACGAAGAACCGCAGTTTCAATCGGGCTGCTGTCGATGAAGGTGCCGTTCGTCGATTGAAGATCCTTCACCTGAACCGTGGGCCCTTCCGGATCCACGGTGACCTCGGCATGAACACTGGAGACGCTCGAATCGGAGATGATAAACTCGTTCGAGGGATTGCGACCGATGGTGATGACTCCGCTGTGAAGCTCGTGTTCGAGCGGATGTGTGAGTCCCCTGAGGATGAAGCGAACCATGGCGGGTTGGGTTTAAATCCTTTCCGCGTACTATTCGCATCGATGACTGCAAGTCCAGTTTCGGTTGCGAAACGGGACGCCGCACCGGCCCAAAACGTATCAGAAAAGATTCCCAATCACTGAGCTGAGCACAGTGAGCGGACCCGTGTCTTCAAGGCCTTCCGTCGCCTTGTCGACTTTCTGAAGCGTGAGTTTCACATTTTTAAGAAAAGTGGCGTCGTTGACCAATTGACCCACGGTTCCCTGGCCTCCGTTGATCTTTTGGAAGATCTCCTTGAGCTGGGTCATCGCGGTGGTGGTCTCGGTATAAAGCTTCTCGTCCTTCAGCAGTTTTCCAACCGTGCCCTCCCCCTTGTTCATATTGGAAACCATGCTGCGCGCCTCGGCCACGGCAGCCCGGGCATCCTCGGCGAGGGGACGGACATCCGACACGGTCTGGTTCAGGTTGGTCACGGTGGAGAGTGCGGACTGATACAGCGCATCTTCCTTGATCAACTTGCCGACGGTGCCCTGTCCCTCGGCGATCGAGGTGGAGATGTTCTGCAGGTTACCCAGGATCGCCACCAGGCGGGGCTGGTTCTGCTTGAGGAAGTCGGTGAAGGGTCCGAGCAGCTTGTTGAACTCCTCGCCGGTGAAGCTCTTGGTCATGTTCTGCACGCCGTCGGCCGCACCATCGAGCTTGGTCATGATCGCCGCGAGGTCGGGCTGATCCTTGGACTTCAGCAGCGTCTTGGCATCGGCGAGCGGGGCGGTGTCCGTACCAAAGCTGAGTGAAACGAAATTCTGTCCCATCAACCCGGCGAAGAGCACGGAGGCCACACTATCGGTGCGGACGTCGGCATCGGGATCGACGGAGAAATCCACCTCCACCTTGCCGGCCTTGGGGGAGTGAATGGTTTTGACCCGGCCGATGGTCACGCCGGCGAGCTTCACCGGGTCGCCCGACTTCAGGTCGCGAACCGTGGCGAACTGCGCGCGCAGCACCTTGCCGCGCGAGAACAACGCACCGCTGCCGATCAGCTCGAACAGCATGAACGCGGCGATGACCACTAAGGCGAAGAACAGGCCAAGGCGGGTTTCGAGGGTGTTTTTCATGGCGAAAAGAAAGGGAGGAAAATCAGGACTCGGCACTCAGCGGGAGTCGTCGTCGGTCGATCGTTTGAAGTCAGCGGCCAGGAATTCTTCCAGCACCGGGTGGCGCATGGCCCGGATTTCATCGGGGGTGCCAATCGCAACCAGATGGCCATTCACCAGAAAGGCGATGCGGTCCGCGATGCCGAAGGCCAAGTCCCGATCGTGGGTGACCACAACCGAGGTCGCGCCGGTACGACGGTTGAGCTTGAGGATCTCGCGTCCAATGGTGAGCGCCACCATGGGATCGAGCTCGCTGGTGGGTTCGTCGTAAAGAATGAGCTGCGGATCGGAAACCAGCGCGCGGGCGATGGCGACGCGTTTGCGCATGCCGCCAGAGAGTTCACTGGGGAGCTTGCCGGCGACCTCGGGTCCGAGCCGCACCAGGGCTAGTCGATCGGCCACGATCTTCTGAATTTCGTCCGGCGACTTGAGCCGATGCTCGGTGAGCATCAGACCGACATTCTCCGCCACGGTGAGCGAGTTCAGCAATCCGCCACTCTGGAACACCATGGCCAGACGGAACCGGTCGCCCACGCCCTCGGCGGTGGCGAGTTCATTGCCAATGCGGATCTCGCCAGAATCCGGCGATTCAAGGCCGATCAGATGCCGCAGGAACACCGACTTGCCGGAGCCGCTCGGTCCCATGAGGACGAACACCTCGCCGCTGCGGATCTCGAATTCGAGTCCCTTCAACACTTCCTGGTGTCCGAAGGATTTTCGAAGCGACCGGATGGAAACCGGAATGCCGTTGGATGAGTTCGGGGGCATCGTCATCGGTCAAAAGCGCCAGCCCTTGTCGAGCGGCAGAAGCAGGCGGGTGAGGACATAGTCGAGGACCAGGATGAAGACGATCGAGTTGACCACGGCCTTGGTCACGCTGCGTCCCACGCCGCGCGGACCACCCAGAGTGGTGAGGCCCTGGTGGCAGGACACCACGCCGATGACCACGGCGAAGACGAACGACTTGATCATGCCGTTGGCCAGATCGGAGAACTCCACCACCTGGCGGAGATTTCCGAAGTAGGCGTTCCACGAAACTCCGATGCGGTCATTCATGCTGGCGACCACCGCGCCGCCGAGCCATCCAGTAAGATTGGCAAACACCACCAGGCAAGGGAGCGCGATGCTGATGGCGATCACCCGGGGCACCACAAGGTAGTGGATCGGGTTGATGTTGAGCGTCCGGAGCGCATCGATCTCCTGGTACACCCGCATGGATCCGAGCTCGGCGGCCATGGCGGATCCGATGCGTCCGGCGATGAGAACGGCCATCATCACGGGCGCGAGCTCCTTGCAAAGACCCAGCGCAACGAGGCCGCCGAGGGAGGAACCGAGACCGCGTTCGGACAAAACGGGACCGGTCTGCAACGCGAGCACGCCGCCGATGAACAGCGAAAGAGTGCAGGCCATGAAGAGGCTGGCGTTGCCGATATCGAACAACTGCTCGCCCACCTTGCGCCGGTCGCGCCAAACACGCGGGAGCGCGCGCAGCGTTGCGCCCAGCAGCATCAGCATTTCACCCAGGTTCTGGAACATGTCAGGAAAGGAGAGTCCGACCGCGATCCCGATCGACCGCCAGAGTGCCGCGAGCCGTCGCCATGTCAAAGCGGGAGGGGCAGCCCGTCGCGCATCCGTCGTTACGATTCAGAGCGTTCATGGTTTGCCCGGTGTGGCCGGTTTCGCGACAGCGGTTGGATTCGTCACCGGTTTCGCCGGAGGAAAAGAACGCCACAAAAACCGCCAGTGCAGCCCCTCGGTGCCGGGCTCACGTCGGGTGCGGATCAAACCGAAGAAGAACGAATTCCGGATCTCGGTCTCCCGCGCGTCGCGCCGCCACAGATTCCAAAGCAACGACTGGCTCGAATGCTTGGTCTTGGGATTCTTCTCGGCGCGATACAGGGACCACAGCGGGGACCAGTTGCGGTCGATCGACTTGTTCCCCGGGATGATCGGCTCGCTGATGGCCAGGAACTGGAAGCGTTCGCGTCCGTCGAGATCATGGCTCGAACTGAACAGCGGCCAGAGGTCGCACTTGCGCCGGTAATCGCCGGTGACGGGATTGACCAACTTCGTGTCGGAATAGGGGAACCAAAGAATCCGGGTGCGCTCGCGCTCGATCTCCGGAGTCTTGATGTGCCGGTGCGTGTAGAGCGGCCAGAGGAGGAAGTCGGACTGCATCACCTCGTTGGTCGCCTTGCCCCACAGTGGCCACAGCCGGTTGGCGTGCTTGCCCTCGCCGCGGGCCCATCCGACGAACGGGAACGGAAGCCCCCATTCCACAAAGCGGTTCTCGCGATCCACCGTGTGGGTGAAAAACGGCCAGAGCAGCGTGGTGTTGTCCCGCGCCGGAGAGCGCTGAATGCTGTACAATGGGATCAGGATCCGCCGCGTCTCCTCATTGGTCGTACCAATATTGAGACGTTCGTGATGGAAGAACGGGAAGGCGGCGAACCACTTGTCGTAGCCGGGCAGCACCTCGGGCTCCTCGGTGAGGACATTGGTGCGGGTGACTGCGGCCTTGGTCTCGTGTCCCGCGAGCGGCAGCACCTGCCAACCCTTCACCCCGCCGCCGTGGCGGAAATGGATGAAGGGAAACAGGTAGTTGTCGGTCTCCATCGACCCCTTGCGCGACCAGACATACAGCGGCGCGGCAACGAAGCGGACCTCGTCCCGGAACAGGTGGTTCCGGAAATGCCCGTAAAACGGAAGGAGCGACCAGTAGTCGTTGGTGTGCTGCGTGGAGCTCTGGGAGAAGAAAAACGGGAACAGGTTCCGACGGTGCTTTTCCTCGCCATCCACCGTCGTGCCGCCGTGGAAATTGAGGAACTGGGCGATCTGCAGACGCCACTCCGTACCAAATTTGGAATACCCGACCGCCGGATAGAGGAATTCGAATTCTGAGCGTTCGATCTCCGGATCCTCAAACCGGGAGAAGAACGGGGCGATGGTCCAGAGGGTCGAGCTGCCCTTCCCCGCCTCGCCGGGTTGGGTTTGCGAGCTGAAGATCGGCCCGAGGAATTCTTCGCGGGTGCCGGACTCCAGGGTGAGGCCGAACTGGTGGAAGAGCGGACCGGCCTCGATCCACGAGGGGTCCGGCCGGGAGGGCTGTCCCTTTTTTGGAACGGCGGCGGTGCCCGTCGATGAAACCCCGGCAGCCTCCACCCATCCGCCCCGGCCCAAGAGACCGGCGGAAATCAAAAGGGCGGCAAGGCAGCGTCGCATCGTCAAGAGCCCCTACCCTCGCGGAGCGGGAACCCGGAAGCAATATCCGGGAGGCAGATGGCTCCAAATCGAGTTTGAATAGGGAGGAAGTGCCCGGATGGAGGCCCAAAGGAATTGGGACGGACTCTTGACACCCGGGGTCACTTCATGAGAAAAGCCCGTCCTGTTCGAGATGAATCTCACCTGCAACAACGCAGTAACCGCAGCGATCGCCAAGCGCCTTCAGCAAGGCGCCGCGATGGCGTCCTCCTGGCATCAGGCCGGGAAGTGCACCCCAATCGGGGGCGGAGTGGGAGTGAATTCCAGGTAATACAAAACCAGGTCAATTTCAAAAACCCACGACTGCCCCGGCAGCCGTGGGTTTTTTGTTTTGGCACCTCACCGACACCCTCTCGAACCACACGAAAGACACATTGAACCTCACAGAACTCGATATGAATAGCACGTTACTCGAACCTCCGCTGGCCAGCTTTGGCCCGGCGCTGGAACCGCCCGCACCGTTCACCCGGACCACGGAAAGTGATCTGGAACGACTGAAGAACCGCCTCCTGCGGGAAGCCGTGGCCCGGACCGCCAGTCCGTCGCTCCTCGCGCCGCTTCGCCGCGCCGCGAATGAGGCGGCCTCGCTCGCCTGGTTGGAAGCCCACCCCCTGCTGGTGTTCCCTGAATTGTTTGCCGAGAAACTGCTGCTGGCCCGGCGGCGCGCGCAGCGGCAGGAACGCATCCACGCCCGAATGGATCATCTGATCGCGGAGGCCGCATGAAGCAAACCGCCCTCCGCATTGAATCCAATTCGGTACGACGCTCCTTCGCCGCCGGACGGGCCGCGATCGTGGGTCGGGGTGAAGTCCTGGGATGCCTGCGCGCCGCGTGCACCGCAGCGTCCCCGGACTTCACTCCGACCCCGATTCGTCGCGCCCGCGGGGCTTGATGCCAATTCGATCGCGCCACCGAAATCCCCCCACTTCACGGGACAAAACTGCCATTCGACCCCATGCGAATTGCAATCTCCGGACTGGGAATCCGTTGTTCACGAATCGATTGGGGCATCATTAAAGAAATTGTTTGAACGCCCCCGGAGCATAAGCGTCAATGGGTCCGTCAGTTTCAGGGAACGCTCACCGTTGCGACTACAGCTTCAGGATCGTTTCCGCCGTTCCAATTCTGGTCCGGCAAAGGAGGTTTAGTTTGGTTGTTTGGGTTAGGCGGGTGCCGTGAGGTGCCCGCTTTTTTCTTGGCCGGATGCCTTGCCACACGGGCCGCGCCGACGCCCGATCCTCAAAAACCCCGTGGACTCCCTCCGCCCCGGCCGTTAGCGTTTGCCGCCCTTTTGGGGCAGAAAACGATTTATGGCCAAACTCTCTGTTCGCACTCTCGACGTCACCGGCAAGCGCGTGCTCATGCGCGTGGATTACAACGTGCCCATGGAGGAAAAGGGCGGCGTGATGGTGATCAACGACACCACCCGCATCCGCGAAACCCTTCAAACCATCAACCTGCTGCTGTCGAAGGGCGCCCGCCTCATCCTCGCCGCGCATCTCGGCCGGCCCGATGGCAAGCGCGAGGCCTCGATGAGCCTGCGTCCCGTGGCGGAGAAGCTTTCCGAACTGCTCGGCAAGCCGGTTCAGTTCGTCGATGAGACCGTCGGCGAAAAAGCCGAGGCTGCTGCCGCGGCATTGAAGGACGGCGAAGTGCTGGTGCTGGAAAACGTCCGCTTCCAGGCCGAGGAAGAAGCCAATGACCCGGTGTTCTCGGCCCGCCTCGCGCGTCTAGCCGATGTGTACGTGAACGACGCCTTCGGTGCCGCGCACCGCGCCCACGCCTCCACCTGCGGCGTCGCCCGCATCGTGCGCGCCTGGGGTGGCAAGGCCGCAGCCGGCCTGCTGATGGAACGCGAGTTGAAGTTCCTCGGTGATGAATTGGAAACCCCGGCCCGCCCGTTCGTGGTGATCCTCGGCGGCGCGAAGGTGTCGGACAAGATCAAGGTGATCGACCGCCTTCTCGAGAAGGCCGACACCGTGTTGATCGGTGGCGCCATGGCCTACACCTTCAAGCTGGCCCACGGCGGCAAGACTGGAAAGAGCCTCATCGAGAAGGACCACACCGGCACCGCCCTCGCCGCCGAAGCCAAGGCTGCGAAGCTCGGCGTGCAGTTCCTGCTCCCGACTGACACCGTGGTCGCGGATCTCAAAGACACCGGCCGCTTGAACAAGAAGGGCCGTCCCGTGCTGGAACCGATCAACCCCCGCGTGGTGGCCGGTGACATTCCTGACGAGACCGAAGGCTTTGACATCGGACCCGAGACCGCCGCGGCCTACGCCAAGGTGATCGCCGGAGCCAAGACCGTGCTGTGGAACGGACCGATGGGCATGTTCGAAGACGCCCGCTTCGCCGAAGGCACCCTCGCCGTGGCGAAGGCTTTGGTGAACGCGACGCAGACCTCCGGAGCCAAGTCGATCATCGGCGGCGGCGACAGTGTGAAGGCGATCAACAAGGCCGGCCTCGGCGACAAGGTCACCTTCGCCAGCACCGGCGGCGGCGCGAGCCTCGAGTTCCTCGAAGGCATTCCCCTCCCCGGCGTCTCCGCCCTCAACGACGAGTAATCGCGGCGGATCCCCGCAGTGCGGGTTTCAATTTTGATCCTGATACGCAACAGGCCCGGTTCACGCCGGGCCTGTTTTGCGTTCGGGTTGGGGCAGAGGAAGGTCGGTTGAAGAGTTGAAACGCTGAAGGGTTGAAGGGGCGGAGAGCAGCGCCACTCGCGCCAAGGAGTCGACCTGCGTCAACGTCTCACCGCAGCTTCTGGGATCGGAAAGGAAAATAGCCCAGGACTTCAGGCCTGGGTTCAGAGGAGGTGGATACCGTCGAGTCCCGCAGGGACGGCAGAGGAGTGTTTCTGTCGTCCCTGCGGGACTTGATCCGCGTTTAGGTCCAATCCCAGGCCTCAAGGTCTGGGCAATTCTCAGCTGCCTCCCCCTCCTCCGCTTCATCGCGTCTCCACGGTTCTCGTTTCATGCCTTCTTCACACGAAGTCCGGCGGTTCAAACTGCCGCCCGCCGCTAAAGTCAGTTCGAAGCTCCGACGCGAACGAGTCGGTAGAACGAAGTGGCGTCGGAATCCAAAAGGAGGAGGAACTGGGAACTGGTCCCGGTCCGGATTCGCGCCGCAGGGACTTCCTTCCAAGTCGCCTTCGAATCCAGCGAAGCCGAGGACTTCAACACCCAGGCAGGATCAAGGGTCCAGATCAGCAAGGTCTGCCCCGTCACCGTTCGTACCACGAGCTCCCCCGGCGCAGGCGGATGCGGCGGAGTGATCACCGAAATCGAAGCCTTGCCCGCAGGGCTCTTCAACCGCAGTTGTCGCAACGGGAACTCTGAGCCGGGCTTGGTGGTGAGAACGAGTCGATGGGATTCCTCGGAGAGACCGTTCGCCAGCGTGATCCATCCGGGCTGTTGGGAAGACGGCGGCTGGATCCCGGCGTTCACGCGGTCCACTCCGCGGACGTAGGTCTTCCAGGTCGCATAGAATCCGTCCGGCACCCGGCCATAGTCGAAGTGCACCGTGCGAGCCAGCCAGTGATCGTAATCCTCGATCACCACGCGTCCCGATTTTGATACAAACCTCACGGTGTTCGTCCCGATGCCGTCCTCGCCGGTCACCGATCCAATCACCTTGAACCGGAACCATTCCTGATCCGAGCTGAAATCGAACGGAACGAACTTCCACTCCTCCTCCAGCACCGGGGCCTGCCAGGAGACGCGGCTGAGGGTGGGCCAGGCGTGATTCTGGGTCACCGACACCCGGGTGTTGGCGTATAATTCCTGATGTGCGGAAGGCTTGGCGCCATCAATGAGAACCTCGATGGAATCGGGAAGGGTCTGATCAAAGCCCAGGTCAATGATGCGTCCGGTAACTTCGCAGGTGAGTTGGCCATTGAACCATCCCTTCGACGCATCGAGGCCCAGCGTTTGAACCGTCGGGCAGTTCAATGGATCAAGCTCAGGCTTCCGCCCATAGGGCAGCAGGTAGGCGGCGATGTATTCCGCGAGCAGGTGTCCGGAATCGAGCCCGGGATGAAACTGATCCGGAGCCAGAATGGAGGCCGGGTCGATGCCATTGGTTCGGCAGTAATCCTTCCAGGGCTCGCGGAATCGGGCGAGGCAGGATCCGGATCCGTCTGCTGCCAACGGAAGTGAGACGTAGTTTCGGAAGGACCATTGATCGTTGATGTCGATCGTCTTCGGATCCGTGTTCTCCGAGAGTGCGGATTTTTCGATGGGGAAATCCTGCTGAAGGATGACTTCGGAGCCCGTGGCTGCGCGGTAATCGCGCAGCAAACTGAGCATCGCCGCGCCCGGGCCGAAGGCATGCATGATCAGCAGGTCCGGCTGCACCGGGATGAGATCAGTCGGTGCGGTCCGCTCCAGGTAGGCATCTTGAAATCCGGGGATGGCCAGATTCGACACCTCGAAATTCACCGTTGGATAGGCGGCGCGCAGCAATGGCTCCAGCTCATACCACCAGGGATAAGTGGTGATGGATTGGCCGTAAAAAACGATGCGGACGGTGCTGGGATGCTCGCGCGTGCTGGACGCCATGAGCGCGCGGACGCGGGTCAATCGGGCGAAATCCGATTCCGTCGGAATCAGCGGTGCATGCGGAAGAAGATCGGCCAGCGCCGCCGACGGCATCGCCACCAGCAAAAGGCACAGCCACAGCCATGCCGAGAACCGTCGTCTGGCGCTCGAAGCCCAGCCCGAATTCATGAACTCTGAACGAACCTCAAACCGTCGCATTGTGGAGAGGTTCATCGAGTCTCCAATCGGTTGCCGCCGAACCGGTCGGACTCAGTCAGCCCACTCGGGATGTTCGAGGAAGGCGTAGCAGAGGATGTGGAGGATGTGCATTTGCACGTCCTCGGCGCGTCCGTAGTGGGTGTCGCCCACCACCACGACGTGATCCGAGATCTCAGCCAGCTTGCCGCTCTTGGCGCCGACCAGAGCGATCGTCTTCACGCCATTTTCCTTCGCCCACTGGAAGGCCTTCACCAAGTTGGGGGAATTGCCGCTGACGCTGGCAGTGATCACCACATCGCCACGGCGCGCATAGTTCTGCAGCTGGCGGAGGAAGATGTCTTCGTACGAGTAGTCATTCCCCAGCGCGGTGATCCAGGGCGTATTGTCCGTGAGGGAAAGCACTCGGAAGCGGCGCTTGAGCTTGTCGCTGGCCCCCTTGCCGAGATCCACGGCGAAGTGGCTCGCATTCGCAGCACTGCCGCCATTTCCAAGGGCGAAAACCTGTCCATCCGCCCGATACACATCACGAAGCGCTTCAACGAGCGGCACCAGTTGGGCCGGGGAAATGGAGGAAAGAGCCCGCTGCTGGGCGGAAAGGTAATCGGCAATCCATTGCTGCATGGCGGGGACTATGGCGAATTCAAATGGCGGCGTCGAGTCGGGAGGCGGCCAGAGCCAAAGCACCGATGGGTACCGAGTCCTCGCCGAGCCCTGCAAGACGCACCTCGGGCCCGGGCTGAAAGGAATCCATCAGGAAGCGCGGCAGCGCGGAGGCCACAGCACTGCGCAACGAATCCCCCACCAACGACAACCCTCCGCCCATCACGATCACCGACGGATGAAACAGGTGGATCGCGTGGGACAGGGCGAAGGCGAGATCTTCCCCCACCTCGCTCAGAATTCTCAACGCGTCCGGATCGCCTGCATCGACGGCCTGCGCGAGCAAACGGGCCTCGCCTCGTTTCAAGCCGGCAGCGGTCACGAGACGTCCCAGCGCATTTTCCGGAGTGCGAGTCACGGCCTCACGAATGCGGGCATCGACCGCCCAGCCGGAGCAACGGTGCTCAAGAATGGTCCCGTTTTTGTCGAGACGCAGATGCCCGATCTCGGCCTCCCCGGGAATCGCGCCGTGGTACAGGCTTCCATCCACCACCAGACCGCCGCCGATTCCGCTGCCCATGTTGATCCAGAACACCGGATTGAACCCGCGTCCCGCGCCAAACCGCGCTTCGCCGAGGGCGGCCACGTTGGCGTCGTTGTCCACGAACACCTGCACCCCGGCCGGGAGCCGCTCGCGCAGCCAGTCGCCCAGACCGAATCCGTGCCAGCCCGGGACCTGATGCGAGCACTCGATGCGTCCGGTGCGAAAATCCACCGGCCCGCCGAATCCCACCCCCACCGCGCGGGGCTGGTGGCGCGCCACGAGTTCCGGAAGGGCCGCCGCGATCTGCGCCCGGATCCCCTCGCCCCCGGCGTTGGAATCCACGGTGAGGCGGCGACGATCGATCACCTCGCCCGCCTGCGTTCCCGCGACGAGCTGGAGTTTGGTGCCACCAATTTCGATACCAATGAAGACCATGATTTAGACGGGGAAACGGAGTTCAAACCACAGATGGATACAGATGAACGCAGATAAAAATGCGGGGAACGGAAAGGACCGGGAGTTCCAAACATGTGAAGACGACCGACAGGCATCGAAGCTGCCGCTTGCCTCCACATCTGTGTGAATCTGTGTCCATCTGTGGTTCCACTACGTTCCAATTTCCGGTTCTTGGTTTTCGATTCAGGAACCAGTGGAGAACGGCGGAACGATGCCGGGGTGCGGGCGATCTGCCAATGTTGGAGCGGCGCAACGGCCCGGAAGAAAACAAAACAGGGCGGCCGAATGGGCCGCCCTGGGTTGCAAATGACGAGGGTTTCAAACCCTCAGGCTCAAACTTCAGGCCTCACCGACCTGGAAGCGGACGAATCCGCGAACGACGATCTCGTCGCCGAGGGCCTTGCCCACGGTGGCAACGTGCGCGTTCACGGTGAGATCGGGGTTCTTCACGAAGCCCTGTTCCAAGAGGCAGATGCCCTGGAGGAACTTGTCGATCTTGCCCTTGAGGATGTTCTCCATCGCGGCGGCCGGCTTGCCCTTGAGGGCGTCGGACTGGGCGGCGATCTCGCGTTCCTTCTGGATCAGGTCGGCAGGCACCTGCTCGCGGCTGACCGCGGTCGGGTGGGCTGCAGCGATCTGGAGGGTGATGTCGCGAACGAGCTGCTTGAACTCTTCGGTGGCGGCCGTGGCTTCCTTGCCGGCGCCGACTTCGACGAGCACGCCGACCTTGCCACCGGTGTGGATGTAGGCGGCGACGAGGCCGTTGCCCTTCACTTCGAGGCGGGCGGAGCGGCGGACCTGGATGTTTTCGCCGATCTTGGCGACGAGCGCGACGCGGTCGGACTCGAGATCCACGCCGGGCTGCGAGGCGATCTTGCGGGCGAGGTCATCGCACGAGGCCTTGAAGCCGTCGTTGCGGGCCACGAAGTCGGTTTCGCAGTTCACTTCCACGAGCACGCCAACGCGCGCACCGGGGAGAACGGCCTGGGCGATGAGACCTTCCTTGGCTTCGCGATCCGCCTTCTTGGCGGCGCTGGCAGCGCCCTTCTTGCGGAGAATATCGACGGCGCCATCGAGGTCACCGGCCGATTCCACCAGGGCGTTTTTGCAGGCCATCAGGCCGGCATTGGTCATTTCACGGAGCTTGCCTACGAGGGCGGGAGTGATTTCAGCCATGGGAACGGGAGGGAAACGGTTGAATTCGAAAACTGGGGTGGGAACTGGAAAGCGCCGCGATCGCAAAACGATCGCGGCGCCTGGAATCCAAACTTAGGCAGCCGCGGGAGCGGGAGCCGCAGGAGCCGCTTCAACAGCAGCAGGGGCGGCAGCCGGAGCTTCGACCGGGTTGACCTTGCGGGCGCGACGGGATTCGAACTCAGCACGGGCGGTGCTGATCGAGTTCGTGATCGCAGTGAGGATCAGCTTCACGGAGCGGATCGCGTCGTCGTTGCCGACCACCGGGTAGTCGACGAGATCGGGATCGCAGTTCGTGTCCACGATGGCCACGATGGGGATCTTGAGGCGGCGGGCTTCGGCGACGGCGTTGTGCTCGCGCTTCACGTCCACGATGAACATGGCGTCAGGCACCGTGTCCATGCCGCGGAGACCGTCGAGATTCTTGAACAACCGGGCGTGCTCCCGGCGGATCATGGACTGCTCCTGCTTCACGTACTGGTTGATCGAGCCATCCTTTTCCATGGCTTCGATTTCCTTCATGCGCTTCATGGAGCGCTTGACGGTCTTGAGGTTCGTGAGGGTGCCGCCGAGCCAACGCTCGGTGACGTGCAGCTGGCCGGAGCCCTTGGCGGCTTCCTTCACGGCTTCCTGGGCCTGCTTCTTGGTGCCAACAAAGAGGATCTGACCGCCCTTGCCCGCGACCTGGCTGACGTAAGCGCAGGCTTCTTCGAGCTGGGGAAGGGTCTTGCTCAGGTCGATGACGTGAATGCCATTCCGAGCCTCGAAGATGAACTTCTTCATCTTCGGATTCCAACGACGGGTCTGATGTCCGAAGTGAACGCCTGCTTCGAGGAGTTCCTTGATACCGATGCTGATGCTGCTCATGTGCTTCTTACGCTTCCAATGGTTGCGGCGTGATCAGGAACGTGTTCCTGACGCCATCCGGCGGAAGATCCGGATTGGTTTCGATGTGATTATGGCCGCCCAATGCACACGCATCGTTACGTCTATAGGCCGTGATCGTTTCCCGGCCGGTTGCCCGGCAGGGAATTGGAAGCCTCTCAAAGCGGGTTTCTGAGGGCAATGCCTAATTTTTCGGGGCCAAAGGACCCCGGTTCACCGCCGGCCCGCCTTCGGGAACCAGCCGTCGAGGAACTGCGCCAGCGTGCCGTCATAGACTGCCGACGCCAGATGCTCCACGCCCTGCTGATTGCCCCAGGAATAGTTCATCACCAACCGGCCGTCGCGCTCGCAGAGGTCGAGGTCGGAGTTGTTCAGGTTCACCGCATTGGCAATCCGGGACCGTTGATCGTCCGGAATCCGGCCGTTCGCGATGAGCTTGTCCTCCGGTGAAGCCCGCAGAACGGGATTCAGCGGACTCGCTTCCCAGCGCTTCAGGTCGCGGGAACGCACCACGCGCAGTTCGTAGCCCTCGTGCGCCTCCAGGTAGAAGTCGTAGAACCACCCATCCTTCCAGCGCAGGCAGTGCGGGGCCGTGTAGCGGTCGCGGGAATACGACGAATCGGGCGAGGTGAGCTTCCAGCGCAGCAAATCCTTCGATCGCGCGAACCGCGCCGTGAACGGAACCCCTGCCTCAGATTTGGGACGGTCGATCTCGAACATCAGCACGTGGTCCTTGTCGGTGCGGCAAATCGAGGTGTTGTAGATTCCGTACCGTCCGGCGGGGATGGCGGTGTGGCGCTGCCAGGTCTTCAAGTCGCGCGACACGAACACATCCACCTGCGAGCGGTTTACCGTGCCGGTCACGTACACCGCGCCGTCTTCCACGAAGGCGCTGCCGAATTCGCATCCGTCGGCAAACGGAGCCGTGACTTCACCAGTGTCGGGATCGCGAAACCGGAAGAAATTCGTCTGCCGCTGATTGCCCCAGTATTGCTGGCCGGCGCCCTGTCGAACCCATTCGAAGCGCCAGAGTCGGCCCAGGAACACGACCGGCGTGGTCTCCACCAAGTCCACATCCACCGTGCCGAGCTTGCGGATAAGGGGTCGGCCCGCGGCATCCTGGGGTCCACCGCCGCGGGCCAACAGCCACGCCTGCGCGGCGGGTCCGGCGGCGTGCTTCCAGATGAAATCCACAATGGGGGTCGAGTCGTCGAGCCCGTGCGGATGATGCTTCACGCCGGGCTTGGCGATCAGCGTGATGGATCCGCCGAGCTGCTTGTAGCGCGTCGCGAGCAGACCGGTGTTCTCGTCCCACGGCACCACTTCATCGGCATCGCCGTACACGTGCAGCAGCGGCACCTTGGCGCGGGCCAGGGGTTGAAGGTTGTCCACCGGATTGCCCCGGTAGGCCATGGCTTCGGCGTCATCGCGGAATCCGTGCAATTGCAGCACCAGCTTCCAATCCCCGGCGCTGCCCGGGCCCTTGCCCTTGCCGCCGGGCCAGCTCTTGAAGTCGCACACCGGCGCATCGCCGTAGATGCACGACACCTTGTCGGGATTCGCGATGGCCCAGTTGTAGGCGTAGAGACCGCCGCGGCTGAGGCCTGAAATCGCGGGTTTGGGCGAGAACCCGTAGCGCGTGGTCAGCTCGCGATGCAGGGCGTTCCAATCGGCCACCGCGGTGGGCGACCCGAGCAGGTTCGGCACGCTGAGGTAGACCACATGGAAGCCGCGTCCGAGCAGCGCGAGGTCGGGGTTGGGCTTGTGCCCGAAGAATTCCGCCTCCCACAGCCAGGGACGTCCGGGGGCTTCGTGCTTGGGCGCCACCACAGTGACGGGATGTCCATCGACTTCAAAATCGAAGCGCTCGAATCCGTACCACAGCGACCGTTTGCCGGGGAACTGTCCGTCGGTCAGCGCATGGATCGCGGCGTTGAGGCGTCCCGATTGCGCCCGAGCTTCGGCCAGCGGAAGTCCGCGCGACATGCCCGGTCGTTTGTGGCCGGTGGCGGTGAGCCAGGAATCTTTGGTGATACGCTGACGCTGGGCCACGCGCTCGGCGACTGCCGGGGCTTCCGGACGCCACTTCAGCAGCGTGTTGGGCGTGTCATCCAGCACCAACGCCGCGTCCGCTCCCCAGTGGCGGAGCACTTCCCGCGCGATGACCCAGTGGCCCTGTCCGTTGGGATGCACGCCGTCGCCCGCGAGCGTGAAGGCGGCTTCGCGTTTCCGTCGTTCGTCCACGTACTGACGCATCGGGCCGTGCACGTCGATGACCTCCCATCCGGCGGAGCGTTGCGAAATCAACCACTGCGAATAGCGCGTGAGAACCTCGTCGTAGCCCTCGTAGGGCTGCGGATAACGGTCGCGTCCCGCGGGAAGGGTCCGTCCGGCGAGCGGCACGGAATCAAACATCGGCGACGTGAGATGAATGGCGTGCGCGCCGGCGACTTCGACCTTGGTGTGGAGTCGGCGCATGCCGTCCTGGAAGCGGGCCGCGCGATCTTCGCCGTACGGAAAATAAATGCCGTCATTCATCCCGTAGCAGATCAGCACGAGGTCGGGCCGGGTCTGGGCAAGAACGCGATCGAGGCGTTCATGCGCGTCAGGACGCGGGAATGCGCCGCCCGCGTGGCCTTCTTCCGACAGACCGGAAACCGTTTCGCTGGGCAGACCCACATTGATCCATTCCACCGTCGTACCCGGATTCTGGAGTCGCATCCAGGTTTCCAGCCACTCCACCCATCCGCCGCCGTAGGTGATGCTGTCGCCGAGCGCCACAATGCGCCGGGCAGTCTTCCAAGTCGCAGGCCCCTTGGGAGCGGATTCCACTGCAGCCGCAGCGGGTGCCACCGGGACCAGCCGCACCTGGCGGATGTCCATCACCGCGCCGGCCTTTTTCTTTTGCGGTTTGATCGCGAGGGAATGCATCACGCCGCCTTCAAGCCACACGCGTCCGACCCGACGCGGCAGGAAAATCTGGAAGTGGCCGGTTTCCTCGACCACGAACTCAAACCTCCGTTCGTCGATCTCCACCGCCACATCGCTTCCGCCCTGCCCCTTGCCGCAGCCCTGCCACACTTCGACGTCGTACATGCCGGAACGGGCCACCGGGAATTGCCAGTCGGCCCAGTCGGCCGGATTCACCCAGTAGCCGAGGCAGTTCTTCACCGCGGCCGGTTCGTATCGCATGGTGACGCTGTGAGTGGTGGCCTGCGACGACTTCAACACCAGCTCCCCGTCCGCCCCCGCGCGCACCGGCTCGCCCTCGGGCGCGGGCACGAGCGTGAGGCGGGTCAATTCGAAGCCCGCCGCAGCGGCAGCGTCGCTGGAGACAGTCACCTGAAATGGGTCGGACTTGGCCACATACACGCGGCCCACGGTCACGGTGCCGGTCGATGCGGTTCCCTTTTTGGGCACCGTTCCGCGGAAGCTCACCGGCGTCCCCGCCACGTCCACCGCAAGCGACACCTCGCCCGCGGCGCGGACTTCGGCCACCACATCGTATTTCCCCCAGCGGGTGGGCTTGTAATTCCATCGAACCACTCCCGAACCGGAGCCGAGGCGAACCCCCGCGGTCCCGTCGATCACCGCCGAGCCCGACACGGCGGCATCGGTTGTTCCAAATTCGATACGCCCATCCGGAAGCTGAGCGGCGAAGGCCGTGGCGGCGGAGAGGCCGAGGAACGCGATGCCGGCAACGGCCGGAAGGCGGGAAATGCGGGAACGAATCATGGGGAAAAGCAGGGCAACCGCGCTTGGAACCAAATGGGGAGCGATGAATTCAAACGGAGACGGACTACAGCGCGGTGCGCGGTTTGCGGGCGTCGAGTTCCGAGAGCTTCAACCGCACGCTGGCAATCCAGGAGGATTCTCCCGGGGTCCAGTGGCCGTAGGTGGTGAGGACGAAGGTTCCGTCGGGCAACACTTCCACGCCGGGATAGGCGCAGTCGGAGTCCTTGTGATTCTTCATCAACCGCACCCGGTACTGGCCCTCACGGCCAGCCAGGAGATCTTCGAATCGCCCCACCCACGCCACCCAGTCGCCGCGCGTGGCGGATTCGCGGGTGGTGTCGCGGAAGGAAATCAGCAGCCGACCGTCGGGGGCGAACTTGCCCACGTGACGATCCCCGGTGAGGGCTCCGGGAAGTTCGACCGGGGCCGACCAGGTGGCGCCTTCGTCGTGCGAGATCATCAGATGCGAATTCTTCCGACGCGAATTCTCCCGCAGCAGCATGGCCAGCGTGCGGCCATCGGGTGAACGAATCACCCCGGGTTCGCACAGATGAACGGCCGACGACGCATACAACTCGCGCGGTGCGCTCCAAGTGAGTCCGCCATCGGTCGATTCCACCTGATACAACCGGAACTCCACGGGCTTGGCCGCGACGGCGCCCTGACGGATGAAACGGCCGTCGTCATGGAACCACGCGCGGTAGTGTCCGGGATGTCCGCGCACCGGCTCGACCGAGCCCATCACTACGATGCCACCCCAATCTCCGGCGGACTTGAGCGGGGTCCAGCTCGCGCCGTCGTCCTCCGACACCGAAAGCCGCGCGGGATACATGCCCGACCAGACAATCAGCCGCTTTTTCCCGGCGGCGTCGATGACACGATGAATCGTCGGAGTCTCCAACGAGGTGGACCAATTCTCCGGCACCGGAAGCGTGTCCGACCAGGTGCGTCCCCCATCGGCACTGCGCTTCAACTGAATGGCCCCACGTCCGTGTCCCAGCGGGTAAACGCAGAGGATCGTGTGCTGATCCTCGAGCAACACCGTGGTGGGATGCCCGATGTATCGACCCGGGCGGCGGTCCACCACGGTCTGTCGCTGGGTCTCGCCAGCGAGGTCGATGACCGGAATGCCATAGCCGGCAGGGGGCGCGGCGTGGAGGACGGTCGATGCGGTCCCGAGGGTTAAGAGGGAGACCAACAATCCGAGAATCGAGCGCGAACGCAGGGGCATGGCGGAGTGTGAACCCGCCGCCGGTCAAAACGCCAACCCTTCTGCACTCCGGGGAAAATTGCCGCCGCCGAAGGGCAAAAAACCAACCGCTCAAAAAAAAGACGGCCCGTCTTGCGACGGGCCGATCAGTTTCACACGGAACAGGAGATCGAATCTCCCGACCAAACTAAAATTGGAATCAAAAGGAACCGGGCCCGTGCGAATCAGGCGCGTTCCATGTACTTGCCGGTGCGGGTATCCACCTTGATCTTCTCGCCGGTCTTGATGAACAGCGGGGCCTGCACCACGAGGCCGGTTTCCAGGGTGATGGCCTTCTGGACGTTGTTGGCGGAGTCGCCGCGGATGCCTTCGGGGGCATCGGTCACGGTGAGGATCACGCTGGCCGGGATTTCCACCTGGACCGCCTTGTCTTCGACGAAAGTCATCTGAACCGACGCGTTTTCGACGAGGTAGTGCTTGGCTTCACCCACGAGTTCCGGGGTCACGGTGACCTCTTCGAACGACTCGGGATTCACGAACACGTAGTCATCGCCGGACTTGTAGCTGAACTCCATCTTGTAGGTGTTCAGCGGCACGGTCTCGACCTTTTCAGTCGAGCTGAAACGCACGTCCATCGACTTGCCGGTGCGGATGCTGCGGAGGATACCCTGAACAAAGGCGCGCAGGTTTCCCGGCGTGCGGTGGGTCACTTCGAGGACCACACACACGTCGTTGTTGTACTGAATCGCCATCCCTTTGCGGAGGTCGTTTGCGTTAACAGCCATAAGCCTAGAAACCTGTAAAATTGCGTCAGAGTGCCCTGCTTTCGGAACAACAGGAGACGGAAACGCTATCCAAAGAAGAGGTGAAGGCAAGCCCCCAGTTGCGGGACACAGGGACTGAAAGAGTGAGGAGGCCGGCGGATCCCCATCCACCGGCCTCCCGTTTTACCACTGATGACCACTCCGAAAACCCACTTGGCGTCTGACTGAAAACCAATAGACCAAATGTTTTGATGCCATCGCAAATGTGCACTTTGCGCACAGTCTACTTTTTTGAAAAAAACATCTCTGGATCAGTGCAATTCGGGATGGGAAACGAAAATCGTGGCCCCCTGAATCGGCGAATAGGATTCGAGGCGCGGAGTGCCCGGAGAGCGGCTGTTGCCGTCGCTGGCGCGGGATTCGGTCACATGGATCACCATGCGAATTACGCCGCGTTCGAACCGGGCGGTGCGGTGCAGGGAGATGAACTCGTAGCCTTGGATGTTCCAAACCGGCGGAACCCATCCGGAACCCTGCAGCGCTTCAAACGGTCCGAGCGAGGCCAGACGCGGATCGGGCTGTTCCCGGAGAAACCGCTCCACGGCGGCTTGTCCCTCGGCGGCCCAGCGATCGCGGTTCCGCTGACGCTGCACCGTGGCCAAAGTCACCCAAAGGAGCGCGGCGAAAAACAGCGCACAAAAAACGACCAGGATTCGCTTCCACATGGACAGGAGTCTGCCCGCAGCCCGCGAAATCCCGTGAATCGAAAGCGGCCGCGGCCGCATTGATAAACCCGATGCCGGAACCAACCCAAGCCCCGGTTCAGAGCGAGAACAGTGAGGCCGGGCTCTGAGCCACGGAAAGCGTGCGACCACCGGTCCAGGCGGGCGACACGGCTCCATCGCGCCACACGCAGGCGCGGTACAGGGTGGCGAATCCGAAATCCGGGGCCGCTCCGCCCTGTCCACCGACGAGTTCGCTGCCGCGACGTACGTTGTCGAGCATCCACGCCGGGAGCAGCAGATGGAACGGATTGCGTCGAACCTCGCCCGCGTGGAACGAGGTTCCGGTGACCTGGTCGGTCACGTTCGCCTCGGGCACTTCCACCATCAGATTCGGGCGGGTCATCTGGCCCCAGTATTCGGTTTCCACAATCTGCGTGGAGAACGACCGGGGCAGCGTGGCCAGGGCGTCCATGACCAGATGATGGGTGCCGATGTGCGTGCCGTTCCAATCGTGGAGATGCGGCACAAACACCACGGCGGGGCGGTGCGATTCCAGGATGCGGGCGATGATGGCCACCGATTCCTTCCAGAACGCCGGTTCCTCTTCGCGGCACTTCGGGGTGACGCGTTCAAGGCCGTTGGGCGCGGTCTGGACCAGTCCAAAGCCCATGTACGCGCAGGCCGCCTGGAGCTCGGTGTAGCGCTCCGCCTGGCGGGCCTTGTTGCTGCCCTGGGTGACAGCCACGTTCACCACGTTCCACGCGCATTCGCGACGGAGCCGGAGCGGGAGTCCGCCGATGATGCATTCGTCATCGGGATGCGGCGAAAAAATCAGCGCGGTCGGGGCCCCTGCGGCCACCGGGGGATTGGGCGCGGTCGGAAAGCCTCCCAACGGATAGGAACGGCCTTCGCGGAAAAGACGGGCGTGATGGGCAACCAGACTGGCGTACGGATTCATGGCTGCGGCGAGACTAACGGGGCCGACGCGCGGAGGGAAAGAGCTTCATCCTAAATCCCGTAGTTGAGAGGGAAAACAACCACAGATGGACACGGATGAACACAGATGGAAACACACGGAACGGACGCCATTGAGACTCATCCAGCAGACGAACCTGACGGAAGGGCCTCAAGTGATTTATCTCACTCTCCATCTGCGTTCATCTGCGTCCATCTGCGGTTTGAACCGCCTCCCTCACTCCGTATCTGTGTGAATCTGTGTTCATCTGTGGTTTCCACGGCCGCCCTCCCGGGTGGGTTCCAATTTTGGTGCACGAATTGTCGCCTTGCCCGGAACCACCCGTCGGCGCTTGATCCCGCGCGTGAATTCAAGCTTCGACGAGGCCGCGATTTATCAGATCGACCGCCCGCATCCGAAACTTTGGACCTACTACGCGCTGTGCTGCCTGGTGGTGCTGCCGCTCGCCCCCATCCTGCTGCCCATCCACTGGTTCCGTTACCACTCCATGCGATACCACTTCACCGACGAAGGGGTGTCGATGAGCTGGGGCATTCTCTTCCGACGCCAAATCCTGCTGAACTACGCGCGCATCCAGGACATCCACCTGCAATCGAACCTCGTGGAACGCTGGCTCGGGCTGGGTCGGCTCCTGATTCAAACCGCCAGCGGAAGCTCGCACGCGGAGATGACCATCGAAGGACTGCCGCAGTTCGAGGCGGTGCGGGACTTCCTTTACTCGCGGATGCGCGGCGTGAAGGACCACGGAGCCCAACACGCGCAGGCCAAGGCGAACACGACGGAAGTTTCCCACATCCATTCAGGAACATTGGCCTCCGACGCCGAACTGGCCGCGGTGCTGCGCGAGGTCGCCGCCGAAGTCCGGGCGCTTCGCGAAGCCGTGCAACAACAGCAGCAGCAACAGCAACAGCAGACCCAGGGAGGAACGACGCCATGATCGACGCGCTGAATCGTCGTCTCCTCGCGCTGCTCCGCGTTCCGCACGATCCCGAGCCCCCGGCCGGAGGACCCGGCACGCTGCGGGTGTTCCGGGCCGGACGCGCCTTCTACCGACTCAACCTCGCCGGGTGGGCCATCAAGCAGTTGTTCACCCTCGCGGCGTTCCTCTTTTGGTTCTGGGTGCTGATGCAGTGGGAGTCGAGCGCCCGCACCGCCGCTGAATACCCGCAGCCAACGCCCCCACCCCAGCCCGTCCAACAGGCCGAAGCCCAACCCGCGACCGCCGGCGAAAACGCCGACGCCTCCAAATCCACGCCTGAAGGAGGACGCCGCAAGGCACGGAAGAAGAACATTCGACCCGAAGTACTCCTGGCCAAGTACGCCCACACCACGCCGTCGCTGCTCTTCACGCTGTTGTGGGTGGCCAAGGGCGTTTCGCTGGCCGTGTACTGCGTGCAGTTGCCGATCACCTATCTGGTGCTTCGACTCGACTACGAACAGCGATGGTATCTAGTGACCGACCGAAGCCTGCGGTTGCGATCCGGCGTGTGGTCGGTGCGCGAACTCACCATGAGCTTCGCGAATCTCCAGCAAATCACCGTGAGCCAGGGACCGTTGGAACGGCTGCTTGGACTGGCCGATGTCTGCGTGCAATCCGCAGGCGGCGGCGGTGCCGTCGCCGGGCATCAGGGCGCCCAGATGGCCTCGCTGCACCAAGGCGTGTTCCACGCGGTGGAAAACGCGCACGAGATTCGCGACCTGATCGTCGAACGCCTGCGCCGTTTCCGCGAAACCGGGCTCGGTGATCCCGATGAGGTGAAACCCGCGGCATCTGCGCCAGCACCTGTCACCGCCTCGGCCTCGGCCAATGAATCCCTGCCGGCCGCGAGAGAACTGCTGGAGGAAATCCGGCAGTTCCGCGCCGCGATCACGCAGTGACGTTGACCACCGGGAGGCTCGCCGCAGCCACGGCCTGACCGTGGCGCTTGTCCTTCTCGTCGGGAATGTGGAACGCGGTCTTGGCCGACAGTTCCGGGAATTCCCGATCCAGCACCTCGCGCGCGCCCGAGAGAATCAGGTCACCGCCCGGACCGCTGGTGACGCGCCCCAAGATGAGCACGTTGCTGAATTCGTAGAACGACGCGTAGTGGGCCAATCCGTAGCCTAGATACGTGCCGAGGGTCCGGTAAATCTGCGCCGCCCGATCGTCCCCTGCGGCCATCGCGGCCTGCACGGCCTTGAGCTGCTCGGGAAGCGGGAGCTTTCCATCGATGGCCAATCCAGAGGCCGGAATGAGGCGCCCCACCGCCTGCTGGGAAAAATACTGAACGCCACAGCCGCGGTCGCCGCTCCACTCGTCGGGCGGACCATCGATCCGGTAATCAATCGGATTGAAGGCGAGCTCGTTCAGCCAGGTGGTGATGTTGCCATCGGCAGTCACAAATCCGGCCGCCGTGCTGGTGCCGAGCGCAATGCCGAGAACCGAGTTGCACCCGAGCGACATCGAGGCCGCGAGCGCCGTCACTTCGCCGTCGTTCACCACTTCGAACGGAATTCCATTCCACGCCTTGCGCAGGTCCAGGAAGAGGTCCTTCACCCGCGTGTTGAACTGCTCCGGCGGAACTCCGCGGAAGAGCGATGCCACCTTCACCCGGTTGTTCACGTACACGCCGGCTGCGCTGCCGCCGATGCCATCCACTCGGGGCAAGTGCGCCGCGGCTTTGCGCAGGGAATCCATGACGCCGTCGAAATGATACGACGGATCGGGCTGGAAATACGGGTCCCAGACGGTCTCTTCGCTGAACACGCACTTGCCGTCGATCACCGCGGCCACCTTGCGATCGCTCCCGCCGAGATCAAATCCGATACGGCATCCATTCCAGTGCCGGCCCAGCGGCGCGGTGTTGGAATGCGGCTTGGGAAGATCGGCCGCGGTCTTCACCGACACGACTTCGATCGGACGATCATAGATGCGCTTTCCGATGATCTCCGAGTCGAAGCGCCCAACCGCGGTGTCGGTGTAGTGACGGCGAAGCGATTCGGCCAGCGACGCCGGACCCGCCACGTAAATGCGATATCCGCCCCAGGCCCAGAGCAGGAACTTGGCAAGGCGCTCCACGAAGAAGTCGTTCGCCGCGGCGGCCGGATGCGCGGCATCGAGCACGCGCATCGAGTGGTGAAACACCGATCCGTCGGCCTGCTCCAGCGCGAGCGTCACCGGCACCGTCGCCTCGCGCTCCAACGCGCGGGTGGCGAGCGCGGCGGGGCGGAATCCAGGATCCAGCACCGGCACCACCGCTGGCACCGGCAAGAACGTCGAAATCGCAGTCGAAGACATGGCCGCGAAGGCTGGAAAGCGAAGCCCCAACTGGCAAGCCCCACGTCGCTGGAACCTCGCTTGACTTCTGTTATGGTGTAGTCACACAGTCGCACACACACCCAGTTTGGAGGCCACCTACCCGTTTCATGTCATGCACGCATTTTCCTCGTCTCGGAGCTTTGCGTCGTGGTTCGGAATTCTCGGATTCGCAGCCCTCGGGATGGCTGGCGTGCTGGGACGAGCCCGGGCCGATGCAGGTCCACGGGTGGCCCAGCTGGCCGACCAAGTCCTGACCCAATCGGTGCTCAGTGATTTCATTCCATTCGTCATCGAGCAGCCGGCTCAGGGGACGGTTGTCCAGGCAAGTGTGCCGGATCGGTATCGGGACCGCATCAGTGCGCAGGCGGTATTTGGCCTGCGGACTGGGTACGTGACGGTGTTTTTTCGCAATCCGTCGCAGTCGACGTCTCCGGCACCGGTGACCTTTCCGCTCACACTGACGGCGATTCTACCGGCAGCCGTGGCTCCGTATCAGATCGCGACAACCAATCGAACGAGTTTTCAGGTCACCTACCTGCCACGCGAACTGACCGATCGGCTTTCGGTGGCGATGGGGAGCCGGTTTGCGACCACGCTGTCGGCGAAGATGGCCGATCTCAACGATGACGGAAACCCGGAGATTATCACCCTCGGCGCCATCCCGGGCCGGATCAGTGCGGCCTATTTGAATCAAGCGGCGCTCATCCCGGTCACGCCGCAGGATCCAGCCCGCACGATCTCCACCAATTTGTTTCGCGGATGCGAGGTCACCGATTTCAACAACGACGGTTCGTTGGATCTTCTCACCCTCGACGGCGACTCGCGCGTTGGCCTGTTTCAACACAAACCAACCTCCGAAAAGAACCCCGTGCCGGCGTTCATCCCGATCCCGCTGGCTTCGTCGGACGTCGAAGCGGCTAGCACGGTGTGGGCGGATCTGGACAACGACGGGCTGCCCGATCTCGTGGTGATCCCGCCGGCATCGGGATCCCCGCTCTCGCCCACTTACTCGGCACCGCGCGTGTTTTGGAACCGCGGGACCGATGGATTCAGCGAAGGCACCGGGGTCGAGAATCTACCGGTATCCGCAGGACCGGCGGTGGCGGCGGACTTCGACGGCGACGGGATGATCGATTTGTTTCTGTCCAACATCCCCACTCCGGGCGGAACCACCAACGACATGACCGGGGCGCTGATGTTGAACCTGGGTGACGGCACCTTCGCACGATCCCCAGCCTCCTTTCCCAAGGGATGGGTCCAGGCCGCGGGCTGGACCGATCTCAACGGCGACGGCATTCCCGATTTGTGGACCACCGTTCGGTTGCCCGAAGTCGGCCGGGGCGAACTGCGCCTCCTCGAGCAACAGTCTGGAACCTCCAAGTTCGTTCAAACCGCCGCGGTGCCCGTGGGGGCTCCCGGCGGATCGCGCGGATTGCGTGGATTCGGTGTGACGTTTGGAGATTTCGACAACGACGGGACGGTGGATTTCATCGCCGCCTCGCGCTTCATCACGTTCATCCCGATGGAGGCTGCCTCCCTGAAGCGCACCACCAATTCGGCTCTGGCAGTCTGGCACAACGATGGACACGGGCGGTTCACTCCCGGCGGTCCGCTGGAGGAAGCCGCCTCGCCGGGGTATTTCGCCACCCTGGCGTCGGCAGATCTGGACGGCGATGGGAGCCTCGACCTGTTGAAAGCTGGCTCGCCGGAAAGCAGCGCCGGCGTGGCGGTGAATCGATCCGCCATTCCGAATTTGCCACCCACCCCACCGGTGAATCTGTCGGCCACCGTGTTGGGCAACTGGGTGTTCTTCACCTGGAAGCCGGGAACGGACGCAAATCAAACCGCGCCGCTCAGCTACAACCTGCGCGTGGGGACCTTCCCCGGCGGGAATGATTTGATGTCGTCTCTCTCGCGTCCGGACGGCACGCGCATGATGCCAACGTTCGGCAACGCCGGGTTCCGCACCTTTCAGCTTCTGAACCTCACGCACGCCAACGCCGCCACGATTTACTGGTCCGTGCAAAGCGTGGATGCGGCGTTTCAAGGCAGCGTATTCGCGGGCGAAAAAACACTGACTCTGGACACCAACCATTTCACTCCGCCGCAACTGCTCGGGCTCGGGAATCTGGAAATTCCAACCAACACTCCCACCGCGATTTCGTTCCATGTCAGCGATGAACACGCCCGCGCTTCGGCCCTCGCGGTGAAGGCGTCGAGCTCCGACGGCACCCTGCTCGATCTCACCGCGCTGCAGGTAACCAATGCCGCAACGATCAACGATCCGGGCCTGCGCATTCTCACGATTCGCCCGCTTCCCGGCGCTCAGGGCATCGCCACCGTCACCGTCACCGTGACCAACGGCTACGGCCTCGCCACCTCGCAAACGATTCGCGTGGGCATCCCCTCCCTCCGAACCAGCCGCACCACGGTCAACACCATCCCAGGCTTGATCGGAACAGGCTCCCTTGCGCTCCCGATGGTGGGTCCGAATGCGCCCGAGATTGAGAGTGCATCCAATCCCACTCCAGCCCTGCTCAGCGGACCCAGGTGGGCGGATGGGAAGTGGACGCTCTGGATGGAGGCCTCCGACACGCAGCCGCGCCGATTGGAGCAATCCTCCGATCTGCTGAACTGGGAGCCGACAACGGCCATCGGAACGCAAACCAACGGCCACGTGGAATTCCACCTCACGCCCGCGGATGCCGACCGGATTCTCTTCTTCCGCGCGGTTCCCGGGGCGGACTGATCGTCGGCTTTTATTGCTGAGCCGATGCAGGCTTTGCCGACGGGTGCTCCTTCAGCCATCGCTCCGCGTCGTGGTTGCCACGTTCAGCGGCCAGCGCGTAAAGACGCCGGGCCTCGGCCGGATCCACCGGCACGCCCTTTCCGGTCTCATGGCGCTGCGCGAGATCGTAAGGGGCATCGGCGGAGCCATCCTCCGTTCGCTTCTTGAGAAACGCCGCGACGCGTTCATCCACGCCCACCAGCGCCTTGGCGTTCCGCTGTTTCTCGGCGAGGTCGATGGCAGAGAGTTTTTCGTCCCGTTCCTTCTGCACCTTGGCCGCAGCAACGGGATCGACTTTCACTACAACTGGCGCGGGAGTCGGGGCCTGTTTGACCACCACCGTCGGCGCCGGGTGAACCACTGCCGTCCGCCGGTACGCACCACTCCGAAGGACGAACCCACGCGCGGCGTGAGCGGGAAGTTGAAGGATAAAAAGGGAAGCAAGGAGACCGGCAGCAGCCGGGGAAAAGCGCAAAGCACTCATGGCAACGAAAGACGAGAATTCGAGCCGGTGCACGCTCCCCCAAATCGAACGCGAACCGGCAATGGTCTGGTGACCCTGAAAGGCTGACAGAAATCCAACCGGGCGCAATCTCCAGCTCCACAAGCGACCGCCCGCTCACGACCACACACGCGGTCCGCAAACAAATATGGGGCGTGGGTGGAACCCCGCCCTCCCCGATTTCGATCCACGGGGACTGCGCCGCAATCCAGCCACCAATCCCAACCACGCACATCGGGTGTGCGTAATTCCAAACCGGTGGAGGGCGCGGTTCCACCCGCGCCCCATTCAGTCGCGCCCCTCCTTCAAGAACCACCCCCGTGCAATACATCCCACTCGCCTGACATAGACCACCCCAAACCGTCCCAGCCTCGAAAGGCGTCCAATACAACCGCCCGCGACCACACACGCGGTCCGCAAACGAATATGGGCCGTGGGCGGAACCCCGCCCTCCACAACTTCGATTCGCGGCGCATGCGCCCCAATCCAACCACCAACCTCAACCGTGCACATCGCATGTGCAGAATTCCAAACCAGTGGAGGGCGCGGTTCCACCCGCGCCCCATCTAGTCGCGCCCCTCATTCAAGAACAATTCCCTACTTCGCAACTCAAAGCATCCCACCAAGCAGAATCGCGAGGAAACGAGACCAAAACGGAGACCTGAGCAGCAGTCCTCTTGCCTGTTGACCTCATGCCCAAATCGGTGGCTCTAAATGCCCTCGCACCACGGATGTGTGTGGTTTTGGAGATCACCTGCTGGTTTTGCCCTTTGAAAACAACCCGAACAAAACGGCGTCATCAAAATCAGCCAGCCGCTGGTAATCCTTCCCCACAGACTCCAAGAGCTCCTTCTTTAATTCCTCACAATCCTTCTCAGAGATCACGAACTTCCCAGTTCCCATTCGATCCTCCAACACATCGATCGACGAGCTGCGAATACTCATTCTCATTAGATAATAGCTCACACCCGGCTCGTTGCTCCACCGCTGGAGGCAGCCAATCAACGACTTCTCGACCCGAAAATAGTCGACAATCGACAACCCTCTGGCGTCCAAAGCCCCCCTAAAGACCGGAGCCAAACGCTCCGGCGCATAAGTCCTCATGAGCATTCCCTCGCTTAGTCTAAACAGGACCCCCCTTCGCTTCACTTCAGCGTCCATCTGCAGATCTGCTGCGGCAAGGATTGCCCAGATATCCAACACATCCCGAAGATTTGCGGCGCGGACTGAACTCGGACGCGATGTGGCAGCGGAGGCGGCCCGTTCTCTAACCAAAACGTAACCGAATCCCTTTGTCTTACTGCTCGCCACGTTCCCGATCAGACATCCAACAACAAAAGCGGCAAGGCAGCTGACAGCACAGAGACCGACAACAACGATTCGATTCATTCCAGATACGTCGTTTTAATGTTTATTGGCGGTGTGTTTTTTTCGCATTAGAGACTCTCTCGGTGGCGTTCAGACATGATTTCGATCCGATACTTTCATTCCCTCGCCGCTTACCGCCTGGTTTTAAATGCCGGGCATCAACGTTACAACATTCGTGCGAACGACAACGATAACCTCCGCACCTGGAGTTCTGGGCAAAAGGTAGAATGAAAACATCCAGTCTCCGGAGTCATTTACACTTGCGGCCAATTCAAACGGCTTTTTCAAATCACTCGTCTTGCTCAGTTCCTTCATAGCCTTCTCCAATGCAACCGTAATGCTCTCCCTCGGCATCACTACGCCATTCCTCACCGCATGCCCCCAGTTGTCCCTACAACTCAACAAGACCAGCGCAAACAAGGGTAGGAACAGTATTCGCTTCGCAAACATAGCTTGGCTCAATGTTTTCAACTCGTTGATCTCCGCTGAACCCAAGTAGACGCGGCATCTTGGTTTAGCTTTACTTGGGGGCACCTGGGGTCACCCCAGATGCCCACAAATGGGTGACCCCAAAAGCTCCTCCACGGGTTCGTTTTTCTAGGCACGCTCCGTGTTTTGGCCACTTCGGCGAACTCACCTATTTTCCCGGACTATATTTGACTACTTTTCCGTCAACAACCTCCACTGTCGCATGTCCGCCGAAGTCAGGTGGAAAACGTTCAAGTTGAATTACCCATCGATTGCTCTCATTCAAGACGCTTTTCACTCTGATGAGATTCCACCCGCGAGTGCGCGCTTCTTCTTTTGCCAAGTTTCGAGCCACCTTCTCTTCCGGCGTCTGCTTCGATACTGATATGATCTCTACAGTGACCAGAGCTCCGAACACTAACAGTTCATTGAAAAACCCGAAGATTCTAATGAATCGTGGTTTTCGTGGTTCGTCTGAATTGAATGCGTGGAGCTGTTGATCCTCAGGCCGATATGTTCTGCCTGATTTCTCCTGAAAGCCGGGTCCCGAAGGACCATCCGCTGC
>CANGKZ010000044.1 GCA_947454705.1 Verrucomicrobiota bacterium | reverse complement strand
TCCTCAAGGCTCACTACCAGCAACTCTTGGCACGCGGCAAAAAACCCCTCGTCGCTCTCACAGCCTGCCTTCGCAAGCTTCTCATTCTCCTCAACCGCCTCCTCAAAAATCCCAACTTCCACCTTGTTGGCTAACACCATTGCTCCATAATCGCCGTCTGCACTTAGGAATACGGGCACGAGGGAACAACTCGCTCCCTCCCCGGCCCATCCGATTCCTGAGAGCGTCAGATCCGTCAAAACCACTAGAATCGGCGGTTCAAACGGCCGCTTCCCGGATGACCTCACTCGCGCATCACAGCGGCGAGAGTCTGTTGGAACCCAGCCACCAGCTTGCTGTGAACGGGCGAAACATCCTCTTCACGCAGGGTCCGATCGGCGGCCCGGTAGGTCAACGCATAGGCCAGACTCTTCTGCCCCGCCGGCACGTGACGCCCACGGAACAGATCGAACGGCTCGATGCTCTCCAGATTCGCCGGCTTCAACTGCCGCACCACACCAAGGACGGCATCGTGGGTGACCGATTCTGGTACGATCATCGCCACGTCGCGGCGGACCGACGGGAACTGGGGCAGCGGCTTGAACGATTTGGCCGAATTGCGACGCGCCAGCAGCACGTCGAGATCCAGCTCCGCCAGCAGAACCGTGTCGCGCAGCTCGCGCTTCTTGGCCAGCACCGGCTGCATCTGGCCCATTTGACCCAGCGGCAATTTGCCGCCGAGCGAGAGCGTGGCCGATTCCACCCACAGCGGCGTCACTTCGGTGCGGCGGGTCACCACCACGCCACGCAGTCCGAGGAATTCGATCACTTCCTCCACCACGCCCTTGAGATCGCTCAGATCGCAGGTCGCATCGCGATCCGCGCCCGACCAGAACTGCGGGTTCCGCGCCCCGGTCATCGCAAATGCCAGACGCCACCCTTCGCGCACCGTGTCGCCCGACTTGGTGAACACGCGGCCCACTTCGAAGAGCTGCACATCGCCATTTCGGCGGGTGAGGTTGTTGGACAAGCTATCAATGAGCCCCGGCAGCAGCGAAGGCCGCAGGGCATTCATGTCGCTGCTTAACGGATTCGCTAACAGCACCGGCTCCGGAGTGATCCAGCGGGCCGATTCATCACTGATCAAGGTCTGCCCCTGGGCTTCGTTGAGTCCCAGCGCCGCCACCACCCGACGAATCTCGGCGAGCTGGTCGTACATGGCATCGAACGGATGCGAGCCCGACGCACGACGCGGCGTCGTGGACGGAATGCGGTCCACGCCGTAAAGCCGGGCCACTTCCTCCACCAGATCCGCCTCGCGCTTCAAATCCACACGCCATGAGGGAATGCGGAAGCGGGTCGAGGTTTCGTTCGATCCTTCCGCATCCACCGAGAGCCCGAGCCGCACCAGCATTCCAGTCTGGTCGGCCACTGGAATCTCGATGCCGAGCAGCGCGGAGGAACGATCATGACGCAACGTCACGGTCTTCACTTCCAGTGCCGCCGGACGCACATCCACGAGAGGGCCATCCACACGTCCGCCCGCGGTCGCGAGAATGAGTTCCGCGCAACGGCGTCCCGCCGCAGCCGACGCCTCGGGATCCGCCCCGCGCTCGTAGCGATAACTCGCATCGGTCCGCAGACCGAGCGACTTGCTCGTGCGACGCACGTGCGTGGGCGTGAAATAGGCCGACTCAATCAACACATCGGTCGTGGTGTCGCGAATCTCGGTGTTCTGCCCGCCCATGACGCCGGCCAGCGCGATCCCCTTCTCCGTGTCGGCAATCAGCAGGGTGTCCGACTTAAGCTGGTGCGTTTTTCCGTCGAGCGTCGTGAACGCTTCCCCTTCGATCGCACGACGAATCACCAGCGTGGGCACTCCGGCGTCGGCAGCCGACTTCGCGATGAGGTGAAGATCAAACGTGTGAAGCGGTTGACCGGTTTCGAGCATCACGTAGTTCGACACATCGACCACGTTGTTGATGCTGCGAAGGCCCACCTTCTCCAGCGCGGATCGGAGCCAGTCGGGACTCGGTCCCACCTTCACGCCTCGCAACACCTGCGCGGTGTAGCGCGGGCACAGATCGGCGGCTTCCACACGGACCGCCACGGGAGCCGTGCCGCTGGAGGGAAACTCGAGCGTGTTCCCGGGGATCCGAAGCGGATTGCCGGTCAGTGCGGCGATTTCGCGGGCGATGCCGATCAGGCTGTTGAGATCGGGCCGGTTGGGCGTGATTTCGAGATCATACACCACGTCGCTTCCGGAGCGACCCAGGTGCTCGGCGAGCGGCTGTCCCACCTTCGCATCGGCCGGGAGGATCAGCAGTCCGTCCACCACATCCGGCAGACCAAGCTCGGTGGGCGAGCACATCATGCCGTGCGATTCCACGCCGCGGATCTTGCCCACCTTGATGGTGAACGGCTCCTTGTCGCCCGGCTTGGGCGGCAGAGAGGCACCGGGAAGGATCAACGGCACCTTGTCGCCGGCCTGGAAGTTCTGCGCACCGCAAACGATCTGGCGCTCGCCCTTGCCGTCGGCCACCCGGCACACCGACAGCTTGTCGGCGTTCGGATGCTTGTCGCGCGTGATCACCTGCGCGACCACCACGCCCTCAAAGTCGCCCTTCAGGTGCGTGACGCCCTCGACCTCGAGTCCGAGCAGCGTAAGTCGCTCGGTGAGTTCTTCGGGCGACCAGTCAAAATCAACGTATTGCTTGAGCCAGTTCAGGGTGACTTTCATGGCAGTTGGAAACGGAACGCGTGTATCAAAAATGGGTTCAGGGAATCACGCAGGGTTGAGGGCAGCCGGCGTGAGTGCGGCGCGGAGGCGGCGACCGGTCCAGCGGGCCACCTGCCAACCGGGCCATTCCACCGCGAGGAAAAACAGATAACAGACCGCCAGGACCAAAACGGTCCGGAGAATCGCGCCAAGCCACGGTGCGGTGGCGAGGTCGCGTCCGCCCGCGAGCGCGATCCACAACGACAGACCCGCCATGTGGGCCAGGTAAATCGAATAGCTCCACCGGCCCCCGCGCTCGAGCAGCCGGGCGAGTCCGCCGGCCGATGCGGGAAAACTCAAAATCTCCGCCCGCAGCCAACCCACCACCAGCAGGGCGAACGGTTGAAGCGTCCAAGGGTATCCAATTTGAGGCAGCCCCTGCCACGGATGTTCCTTGAGGATGGAGGCCACCAACCCATAGGCCAGCACGGCGATGCGCCAGGCCAACACCGCGTGGGATCCGCGTGATTCCGACGTCGTGACCGCCCGACGCGCCATCGACTCCGCGAGCGCGCAGCCGCCCAGCCACGCGGGCAGGCCGAGGATCCACGCCATCCAGTGGGTGAAGTGATTGAACAGCAGCGCGCGCGGCTGCCACATCAGCAACGCGAGCGCGGGAAGCAGTGCGAACGTGGCCAGCCGAACCCACCCCACGCGCGCCCCCGCCACGCGAAGCAGCGGATAAAGCCCGTAGTAAATCGACTCCGCAACCAGGCTCCACATCAGGCCCGAGAAGTCATCGAATCCCGCGCCGTTCCCGAGCGGTTGAAGACGGAACCCAACCCACGGCGGGAACACTCCGAGGAAATGAAAACGGTAGGTGAGCAGCGTCATGATTCCCGCCGGAAGACCAATGCGAATCCACCGCTGCGCCCAGAACGGAATGGGATTTCCCAAGGGCCGATGAACGAACGGATGATGAATCACAAACCCCGAGAGAACGAAAAACACCATCACCGCCGCGGGGCCGTTGAAGAGGAGATTCAGCCAGACTCCCAGCGGACGCTCGATCATCGGTTCAGGGATGGGGATGATGTGGTGCAACACCACCCACACCGCGGCCACGAATCGGATCGCATCCAACCCGGCCACGCGCGGGCCCGGCTGGTTGGAGGAGATCGACTGGGTGCTCACGGCAGGGAGCGCAAGGGTTCGCGCCAACTCGGAACGAGGCTTAGAACTGCTTCAGGAAGCGGGTGTCGTTCTCGTAGAACAGGCGGATGTCGGTGATGCCGTAGCGCAGCATGGCGATGCGCTCGATGCCGAACCCGAAGGCCCAACCGCTCCAGACCTCAGGGTCGTATCCGACGGTCTCGAACACCTTCGGATGCACCATTCCGCAGCCCGCGATTTCCAGCCAATCCTTGCCCAATTTCTTCACCAGCGAATTGGTGAAATCAATTTCGAGGCTGGGCTCGGTGTAGCTGAAATAGTGCGGACGGAACCGCAGCTTCACGTCGCTGCCGAGGAGTTCTTGGAACACCGCTTCCACGGTGCCCTTCAAATCGCCCACGGTGACATTGCGGTCCACGTACAATCCCTCGATCTGGTGGAAGGTCGGATTGTGCGTGGCATCGGCGTTGTCGCGGCGATACACACGACCGGGCACGATGATGCGGATCGGCGGCGGCATCTTTTCCATCACCCGGATCTGAACCGAGGAGGTGTGGGTGCGGAGCAGCGGACGCCCGGCTCCCTGCACAAAAAAGGTATCCTGTGCATCGCGGGCCGGATGGTCGGCGGGCGTGTTCAGCGCATCGAAGCAGTGGTACTCATCCTCGATCTCGGGTCCGTCGGCGACGGCAAACCCGAGCTTGCGGAAGGCGCGGACGATGTCGTCGGTCACCTGCGTGAGCGGATGCAGGCGTCCCACACGACGGCGGCGTCCGGGCAGTGTGAAATCGGCAGGCTCGGACGGGAGCGCCGCCTTGAGCTCGAGCTCCTCGCGTCGGCCCACGAGAATGGCCTCGATCTCACCCTTGGCGGCATTGATGGCCTTTCCGGCCGCGGGGCGCTCCTCCTTGGTCAGGGAGCCCAGCTCCTTCATCAACGCGGTGAAGCGTCCACTCGCACCGAGAAACGCGCCCTTGGCACGTTCCAGCGCGGGCAAATCGCCGGCGGCCTGAAGTTCTGCGACCGCCGCCTGTTTGACGGAGTCGATCTGTTCCAGCAGGGACATGGGGGGAAGAATCAGTGAGAAGCGACTTGGAAGCGAGCAGAAGGAAGATCGATCAGGCGATGGGCTCCGGCATCGTCCCGTTGGAAAGATCCGATCCGGGAGGAAACGAAACAAAACGACACCGCATCAAAATCGATCCACCCAAGCAAAACGGGCGGCCGGTGGGGGCCGCCCGTCGCTGAGAGTGTTACGCGGTCCGCCGGGAAGGACGAATCCATCCCGGGAGAACCTGCTCAGGCCTTCGCCGGAGCTGCAGCAGCCTTGGCCTTGAGCGCCGACTGGGCGACTTCAACGAGCTTGTTGAAGGCGGCGATGTCGGTGGCGGCCAGGTCAGCCAGGACCTTGCGGTCGATGATGCACTGGGCGGCCTTCAGACCCTCGATGAGGCGGCTGTAGGTGATGCCGGAGGCGCGGGAAGCCGCATTGATGCGGATCTGCCAAAGATAGCGGTATTCGCGCTTCTTGCGACGACGATCGCGGTAGGCGTATTGGAGACCGTGGTCAACGGCGTCGCTGGCGTAACGGTAAAGCTTGCTGCGCTTCAGGCGGTAGCCCTTGGCCAGCTCAAGCATCCGTTTGCGACGTCTGCGGGAAGCAACTGCGTTAGTAACGCGCATGGTGGATTGTGGTTAAAATGGTTGAGGTGCGGGTCCGGTGCGGCTTAGCGAGTGAACGGCAAGCACGCCTTGATCTTGTACTCATCACGGCTGCTGAGCATGAAGGCCTTGCCGAGACGGCGACGGCGCTTGGAGCTCTTGCCGGACAGCAAGTGACGCATGCCGGAATGGCGGGCTTTGATCTTGCCACCAGCGGTAATTTTGAACCGCTTGGCCACCGATTTCTTCGTTTTGATTCCCTTCGGACGACGCATAAAGAGCGCGAAGCATAAGAACGGGAGACTTCGGTGCAAGGGATTTTTGCGTCTTCCGTAATGACGACGTCCCCGAAGGCCGATAGCTTCACCCCATGACACCGAAGCGCAAGGCCCTGTTTGCTGCGGTTTTGGCCCTTGCGGCCGCCTGGCTCGTCGCGTTTTCCGGTCGCGCAATTTCTCGCGCACTTCGGGTCACTCCGGAGACCGTTCAGGCCTTTCTTCAGGCCACCGACCTCTCAAAACTCACCGGAGAGGCCCGCGCAAACGCCCTCAAACGCCTCGCCGCGCTGTGGAATTCCCTCACCTTGGAGGAACGCCGGACCGCCCGCATGAACCCGGCTTGGCGCCGGTGGTTTTCCGCCATGACCGATGAGGAAAAGGCGGTCTTTCTCGAATCCACCCTGCCCTCCGGATTCAATGAGATGATGAACGCGTTCGAAAAAATGCCACCCGAACGCCGTCGCAAGGCCGTGGAAGACACCGTCCGACGCCTCCGCGAAGCCCGCGAGCAGGCCGCAGCGGGCGGCGGAACCGAAGGCGAATCGGGCGACGCGCCAGAGGCCTCCATGCCCCAGATCCCCAAGGCCGTGCAGGAACGCGTGGTGCAATCCGGTCTCAAGACCTTTTACGACAACGGGTCCACGCAGTTGAAATCCGAGATGGCTCCCCTGCTGGAGGAATTGCAGCGCAACATGGAGAGCGGACGCCTCTTCCGGGAGAATCGACGCCCGATGATGCGTCCCGGACCATGAACGCGCTCTCCCGGCACGCCTTCACGCTGATTGAACTGCTGGTGGTCGTGGCCATCCTCGCAATCCTCGCCGGACTCCTCCTGCCCACCCTGGGGCGCGCCACCGGCACCGCCCGTGCCACGGCCTGCCTCTCGAACCTGCGTCAGATCGGTATTTCCATGCGTCTGTACCTCGACGACCACCGGAATCTCATGCCCGTGATGCAGAACCGTCCGCGCGGAGCCACCCTTCCCGCCGGTACTTCGGTCGAGGAAGTGCTCGGGCGCTTCCTCGGCGATGCCAAAATCCTGCAGTGCCCCAATGATCGCGAACGTTGGTTTGAAGACACCGGATCCAGCTACTTCTGGAACTTCCTCCTCAACGGTCAACCGGCAGACCAATTGAAACTCTTCGGCATGCCGGTGCGCGACAACCGAGTCACCCTGTTCAGCGACAAAGGGAACTTCCACGCCACCCGCGGCAAGGGACGCGAGAAAAACCACCTTCATTCCGACGGCGCCGTGAAAACCTTCTTCGTGATGGAAACCGATCCCAGCGCCCCATGATACGCATCGACGGAATCCACAAAGCCTTCGCCGGACGCCCAGCCGTGCGTCACCTCGATCTGGAGGTTCAACGCGGCGAGATCTTCGGCCTGCTCGGTCACAACGGCGCCGGCAAAAGCACCACCATCGGCATGCTGCTCGGACAGGTCTGGCCCGATGGCGGCACGCTGCGCATTGGCGGACACGATGTGTTCGCCGACCGCGCCCGGGCGTTGTCGCGCGTGGGTGCCATTTTTGAGGCACCGGTGTTCTACGATTACCTGAGCGGATGGCGGAACCTGCAGATCCTCTCGGCCTACACCGCGCCCACCGCCGATGCCCGCATTCGTGAGGTCGTGGATTGGGTGGGACTCACCGGACGCGAGCAATCCCTCGTCCGCACGTACTCGCACGGCATGCGCGCGCGCCTCGCACTGGCCCAAGCGCTCCTGCCGCGACCCGAACTGCTGATCCTCGACGAACCCACCAACGGACTCGATCCCGAGGGCATTCACGAGATGCGTCACACCATCCTGCGTCTGCACCGGGAGCTCGGATTGACCATCCTTCTGTCGAGTCACCTGCTGGTGGAAGTCGAGCAGTTGTGTTCACGCATCGCGGTCATGCACCGCGGGGAAAAAGTGTTTGATGGCACGGTCAGCGAAGCCCGCTCCGGAACGCTTTGGGTGCGGCTGGGAACCGATGATTTTGCGGCCGCCACGGCAACGCTGACCGCAGCTGGTTTGATCGCCGGACACGACCGCGAATCCCGCGTGGAACTCGCTCCCAACACCACGCCCGCCGAACTCGCACGACACCTCGTTCAACACGGCCACGCCCTCCACGAACTCACCCCGGAACGGCAGACGCTCGAGGGATTTTATCTATCGCTGGTTCGCTCCCGTGCCACCGCTCCGGCTGTCGCAGCTGCGTCGTCCGAGTCCTGATTCCGACCGCCCCACTCTCCCCTGCCCCATGTTCCTCAATCAGTTCAAACACGAGCTGTGGAAGCTCTTCGGAAAGAAGCGGACTTATATCGGCTTCGGGGCCTTCCTCCTCGCGCAGAACGTCATCATCCTGATGTTCCGCTTCAGCAATGCCACCGGCGGGATGCGACGCGCGCTCGAAGGCGGAGGATATCCGGTCACCGAGTTTCTCACCTCGATCACCATCGCCACGCAGGTGGTGATCCCCATCGCCTACCTGCTGCTGCCGCTGTACGGCGCGTTGATTGGCGGGGACCTCGTGGCCAAGGAAGCCGAGGACGGAACGCTGCGAATGATCCTGTCGCGGCCGATCTCACGTCTGCGGCTGCTGACGCTGAAGTGGCTTGCCGGCGCGCTGTTTTCGATCGTGCTGTCGCTCTCGCTCGGACTGTTTGGATGGGCCTTCGCGTCGCTCTGGTTTCCACAGGGCGGGCTCTTTGCGACACAGCTTGGAGAAGGCCCGGGCTTCACGCTCTTCACGCCCGGCGATGGCCTGCGCCACTACCTGCTTGCGCACGTGGTGTTGTGTTCGAAAGCCATCACCGTGATGGGCATGGCCTTCGTGTTCTCCTGCTTCAACATGAAGCCCGCCGCGGCCACCGTGCTGGCGCTGTCGTTCCTCTTTGCGAACTTCGTGCTGATGAACATTCCCTGGTTCCAGGAGTACCGAACTTGGTTCATCACCCATCACCTGAATGCGTGGCAGTGGGTGTTCCTGCAGCCGATTCCGTGGTCCCGCATGACGGAATCCCTGAGCCTGCTGCTGGGGTTCAACGTCACCTTCTTCGTGATCGGTGCGACCGCCTTCCAAGTGCGCGACATCAAGTCGTAAGCAGGAAATCCGCCGCTGGGGGGAGTGAATTTGGAAAGCAGGAAAGCAGGAAAAAAGGCAAACCCAGCCAATCCAGCATCCAGCATCTCTCCAAATTTCTCACGTGCCTCTGGGATTTCTTTCGATCTGCGATCTCCGATCTCCGAGATTCGATTTCCCCGCCTCTTCGGTTCAGTTTCCTGATTTCCAAATTTCTCATTCCCCCGCGCGGAACTCCACCCAGGGCTGGCTCGGACGGTCTTTGAGAATTCCCTCCTGCCAGTCGTATTGCGGGTGCGCCTTCAGGAACTTCGATGCACTAAATGGCATCCCGTCCGCCGAGCCCCAGCGGCCCACAAAACGCATCTGCTTCGCCATCGCTGAATCCACCACCTTGCCATCGAACGTGCCCGCCGGAGAGAACGGCTCCGCATGCCCGCCGAACTGCGAGGGATCGAGCTCAAAGTGTCCACACAGCGTCCGTGCTCCGGGGTTGCGCTTGCCCAAGTAAACGTCGTAGTCGTCGGCCAGAAATCGCTCCGCGGACTTCGCCGTGATGCGTCCTTTGTTCTCCGACATCAACTGCTTCCACCGCACCCGACGCGCCGCCGAGGATTGACGGATATCGGTCGGACTCCGCTCGGTCTCCAGCCGCAACAGCGCCGTGTCTTCCGCCACATTGGACCCGGCGAAGTAGCCGTCCTTGGTGGACTGGTACGCCACAAACTTCAGCCCCAGCTCCAGTCGAGCGATCTCGCCCGTGTTCACATCGCCGAGCAACCAGGCGTTGGCGTAGCCGCCGTTGTTGCCGATCCGCATGATCGTGGTCCATTCCGCCAAGGATCCGGCATCTTGCGTTGCCCGGCGAAACCGAACGAACTCGGGAATCCCGTTGGTATCAAAACTGGAGAAGTTCCCAATCGTGGTCTCGCACCCCACCAGCCCCGCCGAAGTGACAAAGAAGTCGGTCCCGCTGTGGATGAACCCCGGCTGCGTTTGCATGAGGATCCGGCGCCCCTTGGCCGGCACGATGTCGAGCACCACATTCGCAACCGCCTCGGTGTAATCGAACATGGTGTTGTGCCCCATCACGATTCGGTGATCGGCCGTCCACGACCCGGTGGCAATGAACGCGCTGCAACGTTCCTTGATCGCGTTGGCGTGGTCGTCCTCGAGGCGTTTCTTTTCCTTGGGCCACCAGTACCCCTCGAACTCCAGCTGCGCGTTGTAGGCCACGATTTCATCCCGCGTGGTGGGAATCCCAGCGGCCTTCATCCCCGCAACGATGCCGTCGATTTCGGCGAGATTCTCCGCATCCACCTTGGGCGTCATCAACTCGGCGGCGCGCGATACCAGCCAGGGCCAGGTCATTCCGCTGTTGTACTCCCACACACGCCGGTGCACGCGGAGCTGTTCCGCAATCTCGTGGCTGAGGAGATAACCGTGCTGGAATCCGCGCGATGCGCCATCGCCCTCGATGTGCAGATACGTCCAGCCCTTGCGTTCGAATCGATGTGCCTTGGCGAGCCAGGCTTTCTGTTCCTGGGAGAACTCCGCAGCCCGGGCCGGCGCGGCGCAGGAGAGAACGAGGGGAAAGGCAACCGCGGCGAGGGAAACCAGGGAGGAGATCCGCATGCGCGAAACCCTGATCCTCCGTCCCAAGAACGGCAAGAAGGAGTCGGGAAGACCACGAAGTCCAAAGGCCAAAGTCCAACGGACGGCGGCGAACCACGATGCATTCGGGCTTCGTAGCCGCCGAGGGGACGAGGCGGATCAGCCGGCATTCAGAAACTCCCCCGAACATCCATTGGGCCGGATGCGCAGGATCCATCGCTTGCATCCAGCATCCAGCATCAGGTTGTGCATCCCCCCCTCCACTCTCAGTGCGGTCCCTCACTCCTTCAGAAAATCCACATTCGCGCTCAGCTCCGGGGTCAGGAAACGGTCCGGATTCAGGATCTGCACCTTGAGTTGGATGGTTCCCTTCTGACGGCTGCCCTCGGGCGCGCGCTCGACCACCACGCCATCGTACACGTGGTCGCGGAACGCCACCGGACTCACCTTGCACTTCTGTCCGAGCGACACCTTGGGCAGGTCTGACTCCCCGAGATCAATCTCCACCTGGAGGTCCTTCGGATCCGCCACCGCCACCAGCGCCGTGCTCGGGCCCCGCGTGCCACCGAAGGATTGCGGAGTCACCAGTTCGTTCGGATCCACCAGCTTCTCCAGCACCACGCCGTTCACGGGTGACCGGATCACGCACCAATCCAGATACGTCTCGATCAGCTTGCGCGATCCCATCAGCGGCTTGAGCTGCGCCTCGGCCGAGCTGTAGGCGAGCCGGGCGTCGTCGAGCATCTTCTGCATTTCCACCTTCTTGCCCACCAGATCCTCAGCGCGTTTCAAATCCACCTGCGCCCGCTCCACGGCCACGCGCGCGACCGCAAGTTGGCCATCCACTTCGGCCAGCCGGGCGCGATATTCGGAATCATCGAGCAGCACCATCACCTGCCCGTTCGTGACACTGTCGCCCTTATTCACGCCAATCCACTTCACCACGCCCATGAACCGCGGGCTGATCTCAATGCGCTCGCGGTTCACGATGTAGCCGCTGGCGGTGAGGATGGAGCCCGGGATCCGCCCCGACGCTGCCGCGGAACTCCCGGCGGTGGAATTGGTGCCCTCGCCCGTGCCGGAACCGGTCGACGCAGACGAAGCCGACGATCCCGCCTTGGACTTGTCCTTATCCTTGTCTTTGGCGTCGCGACTCGAGGTCATGCCGGACCGGACCGAATCCGAGGCGCGCGGAATGGCGAAATACACCACCACGAGCGTGATGGCGGCCACCACCCCGAGGAGAATCCAGAATCCGCCCTGGGGGCGCTGCTTCCGCTCGGAGGCGATGCGGAGCTGTTTCAACTTGTCGTCGGTCATAGGGATTTAAGGGCGGAAATCACGGGCAGACGCGAGGCACGCAGCGCCGGAAGCAGGCTGCCGGCAAATCCAATGCAGGCGGAGAAGATCACTCCGAGCACCATGAGGTCGGGAGTGACCCGAAATTGAAACACCGTCTCGGCGAACGACTGAAAATCCAGCGTTCCAAAAGTGATTCCCCGCACCACCACATAGGCATACACGGCCCAGGCCAGGACCGATCCCACCACCCCGCCAATCATGGCCAGAAGCGAACCCTCGATCAGGAAACAGGCCACCACGGCGCGCCGGGAGAACCCGAGCACCCGCAGCGTGCCGATCTCGCGCGTCCGCGAAGCCACGCTGGCGTACATGGTGTTCATGGCGGCGAATACGGCTCCGATCGACATCGCGATTCCCAGGAAGCCGGCGAGGTATTTGATCGGCACCGCGGTCATGGTTTGTTTCGCGTAATAATCCACCTCGCGCTCGACCCGGAGGGAGAGACGTTTGTCGTTTTGAATCCGGTCGATCAACTGCTTGGCCGACGCCTCATCCGCCGGGCGCAGAAGGAGGCTGGAATACATGTCGCGATCAAAAATGGAACGGCACTCATCGGCATCCATCCACGCTTCCGAATCAAACGCACTGCCGGTGCCGTCAAAGTGCCCCACCACCGTGAGGCGTTCCGCCCCAGCCTTGAACGTGCCGCCGACCTCGAAGCCTTGGAACCGACCTGCAAGACGACGGGCCACCACCACCTCGCGTCGGCCCGGGGTGAACCAGCGTCCGTCCACCAACGTGACCTGCGGCCGCAGCTCCATGCCCCGCGCGGTGATGCCCCGCAGCAGCGTGTTCGCCTCCCCGGGCGCGCCGCGTCGGGCCGCACTGACAATCATGACCAACTCGGCCGACACGACCGGCTCTCCGGCGGCATTGCGCGCCACGCCGTCGAGGAACTGCACGGTGCGGTAATGGTCGCGCGAAACGAGGCTTCCCGACTCCGCCTGGGAGCCCTTGCGAACCACGAGAATGTTCCGCGGATCGCCCGTGTTGCCATTGGTGCTCTCGATCCCGCGGGCGAGCCCGCGCAGGAGCACAAACACCGCCACCACGAGCGCAATCCCCAGTACGGTGGACAACGTGGATCGCCACCGAACCAGCACGTTGCGGTAGTTGTACTTTAATGGAAGTGCCATAACTCAAACACGAATTGCTCAACGATTTCCCCAGACCGGAAGATCAACCACAGATGAACACAGATGGACACAGATTTCCCGAAGAGGAAGTGACACCACATCGGTTCGAATCACAGAGGTGCCGAGCACACTCCGCGCCTCAAATGAGCTGCCTCTCAATCTGTGTGCATCCGTGTCCATCTGTGGTTTCAAATTCGGCTCAATCCAGCGTTTTGAGGCCCTGGACGACGCTGAGGCGGGCGACGGCGATCGATGGACTGATGGCCGACACAATGCCCAGGAACACCGCCACCACGCCCCCCGTGGCCATGATCCGCGGGGTGACTTCGAAGTAGAGAAGGAAGCCGTTGGTGAGCTTTTGCAGATCAATTCCGGTCCAGAGGGCCCAGGCCCCGAAAATCCCGATCGATCCCCCCAACAGGGCCAGACCAAAGCTCTCCGCCAGAATGAAGCTGAAGAGTTCGCGTCGACGGAACCCCAGCGCCTTCAGCACCGCCAGCTCCCGGAAGCGCTCGCGGACCGCCATACTCATGGTGCTGACCGTCACCAGCAGCAAAGTGAACACCACCACCGAGCTCACCGATCCGATCAGGAGTTTCACATTGCCGAGCATGCTGATGAATCCCATTTGGAACGCCCGCTCCGTCTCCGCGCGGACCTCGGCCGAGGTGTTGGCGAAGGCCTCGTTTACGCGTGCGATCACTTCGTTGGAAGCCTCGGCCGAAGCCACCCGCAGATACCAAGTACCGACGGTTCCGGGATTGCCCATCAATTCATCCAGCAGCTTGTGATGAAAAAACACGCCGCGGTCATCCACCGTGCCCTGGTATACGGCGATGATCTTGAGATCCAAATCCACCGGATAAAACGTGCCGGTGAACCGCATCCGATCCCCGATCTTCAATCCATAACGTTTCATCGTATCGGCCCCGACAAAGCACGAGGTGCGGTCGTTGATGAAGTCGTCGTAGCTGCCCTCCGCAATGCGTCCCTCGATGATCAGATTTCGGAACCGCACCGGATCCACCGCAAACTGGGCAAAGCTGGTCACCGTTTCCTCGCGAAAGTTTCCGCCGAAGAACGTGAAGGGCGACACCGCCACCACGCCGGGAATTTTTTCGATGGTGGAGAGCTGTTTCGCCGGCAGCGGCTGGGCAAGCGACACCTTGTTGCGCGCGATGATTCGCAGCGATGCGGCTTCGCTCTCGGGCGGAATGGTCAGCTCGCGCTGGAGCGTGAGCAGCGTCACCAGCAGGCCGCAACTGATGGCCACGCTGATGATGGTGAGCGCAGCGCGCCGCCGGTTGCGGAGCGCGTTCTTCACAACGAAGGAAGTCAGGGTCATGCGGTGATCTCCCCCTTCTCCAGATGCAGACTGCGGCTTCCGTACGCGGCCGACTTGGGATCGTGCGTGACCATGATCACGGTCTTGCCCGCGTCGCGGCTGAGCGACTGCAGGATGGCGAGGACGTCGCCCGCGGATTTCGCATCGAGATTGCCCGTGGGTTCATCGGCCACGATCAACGCAGGATCCGTCACGAGCGCACGGGCGATGGCAACGCGCTGCTGCTGACCGCCCGACATCTGATCCGGCCGGTGATGTCCGCGATCGGCCAGGCCCACCAGATCCAGCGCGGTGGCGACCTGCTTGCGTCGCTCGGCCGAACTGAGGTCGGTCAGCAACAGCGGCAGTTCGACGTTTTCCGCCGCGGTGAGAACCGGGATGAGATTGAAGCTCTGGAAGACGAACCCGACGTTTTGATTCCGCCAGTCGGCGAGCTGGGATTCGTTGAGGTTCGCGATGTTGATGCCCTGGATCATCGCGGAGCCCGACGTCGGGCGATCGATGCCCGCGATGATGTGGAGCAACGTGGATTTACCGGAGCCGGATGGCCCCATGAGAACGACAAACTCCCCGGGGAGGATGTCGAGCGAGACCCCGTTAAGGGCGGTGACGTTGAGATCTCCCTGGAGATAGGACTTGGTCAACTCCCGGATGACCACGATGGGTTCGGCCGCCATAAAGCGGCCGATGGGTAACCCAAGGAACCCGGTGCCGCAATCCCCTAGGGAAAAGAAACTGGGCCGCAGGCGGCCCGGCCGACTTCGGCCCTTCGGGCGAACGGCGGCGGTTGAAGGGTTGAAAAGTTGAACCGTTGAAGGGGAACTGGGGAACTCGACGCTGCCGCGAGGGTTTTCTCATTCGCTTGGAGTCCCGTCTTCAGACGGTTCAGGGAGGCGCAGGTGAAATCGTCCGGGGTGATATTCTACCCCACTGCTGAATCCATCCGCCCAACAGCAGAGCCGCGTAAACGCGGTACTCCGAACGTGTGAAAAGATCGGCCTCCTCCCCTTCAACGCTTCAACTTTTCAACCCTTTAACTGCCGCTCCCCTCACCCCTCCGGCGTCACTCCGAGCACCAAATTGAACTTCGCCGTCAATTCTCCTACACGCCCGCCCTTGAGCGGGACAAAGGGGAGCGTCAATGCAGCCTGCTCCTTCGGGCCCTTGAGTTCCTTCCAGATTCCGTCCTTGGCGTTTTGCGGATGCCCCTGGATGTAACACTGCGTGGTCAGCAAATCCTTGCCGCCGCGCTTCACCTTCACGTGGATGTGGGGAGCCCGGCCCGGATACGGAACCGGCTTGATGGTCCGAAAAAGATACTCCCCGGAACTCCCGGTAAGGAACCGACCAAAGCCCTGGAATTGCTTGTCGCGCTTGGATCCGCCGTCGCTGCCCGTGTGCAGGTACACGCCGTTGGCATCGGCCTGCCAGATCTCCACAAGCGCATCCCTGACCGGATTGCCCCGGGCATCCAACACGCGTCCGCTCAGATACGTCACCACCCCCGCAGCGGGCGTCAGGCTGTTGTTCAGCACGATCAAGTCATTGTCGGTGTCGAGCGGGAGATGATCGGGATAGAACGGTCCCTCGGTCTGCGCCGGCGTGCGAAAGAGCTGCTCCGCATACGCGCCCGGAACCGCGAACAGAGATGCTGTGAACGCGAGACCTTTGAGGAATCGACGACGTTCGGGCGAAGGCAGATAAAGGTTCATAAGAGATGATCGGGAAGGCGTTCAACGGAAGGTCAACCGAAGCGGGACCAAGATCAAGCATTGCCCGGGGAGGCGGAGGGGCGGTTCAATTCCTGCACGATGTCCGACATCAATCTTCCCTCCGTCGTGGCGGAACTCACCCACGCCTCCGATCGATACGAAGCCGCGCTCGTGTCGAACGACGTTCCTGTGCTGCAGGAGCTGTTCTGGGATTCACCGCATGTGGTCCGATTTGGCGCGACGGAAAACCTCCACGGCACTGCGGAGATCGAAGCCTTCCGCAAGGCGCGTCCGGCGGTGGGGCTCGCGCGCACGACGCTCCGTCGGGACATTGTCACGTTCGGTACAGACACCGGATCCGTGACGGTCGAATTCATGCGCGGCGGAAATGGAACCGGTGCGCCGGAGGTCCATGGCCGACAGAGTCAATTCTGGCGTCGATTCCCGGAAGGCTGGCGCGTGGTCTCCGCCCACGTCTCGATGCTCCCCCGGTCCATTTAAAATTTTAAATTAAAAATTGTAAATTGCCCGGCCCGCCTCGCGGGCAGGTTCAGCGCTTCACGAACCCCTGCACCTTCAGCCAGTACACGAGATCCAGCGCCCAAGGGTGCGGATTCTCAAAGCCCGGCGGCTTGGCCTGCAGGCCGATTCCGTGGCGGCCCTGCTGATAGATATGGAGGTCGAAGGACACACCGCTGCGCTGAAGGGCTGAGGCAAACTCGAGCGAATTGCGCACCGGCACTGCCTGGTCTTCCACCGTGTGCCAGAGGAAGGTCGGAGGAGTTCCGGGGGACACCTGCTTTTCATTCGAGAGCAGGTGAATCAATTCCGCCGACGGAAACTTGCCCAACAGATTATCGCGGGAACCGGTGTGGCCGTATGCCTCCATGGTGATCACCGGATAGCAGAGAATTCCCAGGTCGGGACGCGAGCTCACGCGGTCCACCGGGTCCTTGGCTTCGGCGTTTCCGAGGTCGAAGTGGGTCAGCAACGTCGAGGCCAGATGCCCGCCTGCGCTGGATCCCATGATGCCGATGCGGCGCGGATCCAGCTTGTACTCACCCCAACGGCTGCGGACCACGCGAACGGCGCGCGCGGCGTCGTTGAGCATGATGGGATGCCGATACCCGTGGCTGCCGAGGCGGTACTTCAGTACAAAGGCGGTCACGCCGTGCTTGTTCAGAAAGAGTGCGTAGTCCGGCCCCTCGTGGGAGGCCAGTCCGCCATAGCCGCCGCCGGGGCACACCACCACGCAGGCGCCGGTGGCGATCGAAGGATCGGCAATGTAGGGCGTGAGCGTGGGGATGTCGTTCGTCCCGGTGCCGAGCGCGCCCGGGGCGCCGTCGGGCCAGAGCGGGAACTCGGGCAGCACTGCAGCGCGCAACAGCGAGGTGAACGAAAGCATGGCGAGAACAGCGGCGAGGAATTTCATGAGGACCCGCCCATCAAACCCCGCGCCCGAAAACGGATCAAGTGAGGAGCTGGTGTTGAAGGGTTGAATTCGCAGGCGGCAGTTGAAGAGTAAAAACGGTTGAAGCGTTGAAGGGGGACCGACAACCGCCGAGACGCATAAGAGATGGGGGCTTCAAGTTGCGGCGATTGGTCCCATTTCACTTTTACCTTTTTCCTATGACCTTTTGCCTTCCCTCTCGGGCCTGTTTTCCTGCCTTCCAAATTCACCCTCTCCTGCCGTTCGAAGTTTTCGCGAAGCTGGATTCCCCGGCCCGGCTCGGGTTTTCTTGCGGCGTGACTCCAGCCGACAGCTTTCGCGCCACCGCCGACGACATCTACGATCTGCAAACCCGCGCCGCAGGCCCCAAGGGCAAGCTCCCGCTCACCGAGGACCTGCTGTTGAACCGCCCCAGCGGCGATCTCTTTGGTTTGTCCCAGAATGCCGGCATGGGTTGGAACCCCGCAGAACTGGGCCGCGATTCCTTCCTCATTCTCAGCACCCAGGGCGGACTGCGTGCGCCCGATGGCGCGCCGATCGCGCTGGGCTACCACACCGGGCACTGGGAAATCAGCGAACTCGTCCGCACCGCCGCGCAGGAATTCCGCGCCCGCAAGACCCTTCCCTTCGCCGGTTACGTGTCCGATCCCTGCGATGGACGCACCCAAGGCACCACCGGCATGTTCGATTCGCTGCCCTATCGAAACGATGCCGCGATCGTGTTCCGACGCCTCATTCGATCCCTCCCCACCCGGCGCGGCGTGCTGGGAATCGCCACCTGCGACAAGGGCCTGCCAGCCATGCTCATGGCTCTCGCCGGAACGCCCGATCTGCCCACGGTGATCGTCCCCGGCGGAGTCACGCTGCCGCCGGAGAGCGGTGAAGACGCCGGCAAGATCCAGACCCTCGGCGCACGGTTCGCGCACGGGTTGATCTCGCTCGAAGAAGCCGCCGATCTCGGATGCCGCGCCTGCGCGAGTCCGGGAGGCGGATGCCAGTTCCTCGGCACCGCAGCGACCGCGCAGGTGGTGGCCGAAGCCCTCGGACTCGCCCTGCCCCACTCCGCCCTCGCCCCGAGCGGTCAACCCGTGTGGCGCGAACTCGCGGTCCAATCCGCCCGCGCCCTCGTGGATCTCGATCAGGCCAAGCTCCGCACGCGCGACCTCCTCACCGACGCCAGCATTCGCAACGCCATGACTGTTCACGCGGCCTTCGGCGGCTCCACCAACCTGCTGCTCCACATCCCAGCCATCGCCCACGCCTCAAAACTCCGTCGCCCCACCGTGGACGATTGGGCCGCCGTCAATCGAGCGACCCCGCGGCTCGTCAGCGTTCTCCCCAACGGCCCAATCCACCACCCCACCGTGCGCGCATTCCTCGCCGGCGGTGTACCAGAAGTGATGCTCCACCTGCGCGCGCTGGGACTGCTCGACCTGGAAGTGTTGACCGTGACCGGGCACCGGCTCGGCGACGTGCTGTCGGCGTGGGAAACCAGCGAACGACGCAGCCGGTTCCGCGAACTGCTGGTTTCGAAGGACGGCGTGAATCCCGACGATGTGATCCTCCCGCCTGCGCAAGCCCGCGCGCGGAACCTCACCAGCACCGTCACTTTCCCCACTGGAAATCTCGCCCCGCAGGGATCGGTGATTAAATCGACCAGCATCGATCCCACCGTGGTCGATGCCGATGGCGTGTACCGTCACGAAGGTCCGGCCAAGGTGTTCGTCACCGAGAAGGCCGCCATCGCGGCGATCAAAAAAGATGCAATCCACGCCGGCGACGTGCTGGTGCTGATGGGCGCAGGCCCGATGGGCACCGGAATGGAGGAAACCTACCAGCTTACCAGTGCCCTGAAACATCTGCCCTTCGGCAAGCACGTGGCCTTGATCACCGACGCGCGATTCAGCGGCGTGAGCACCGGCGCGTGTGTGGGACACATCGGACCCGAAGCCCTCGCGGGCGGACCAATCGGCCGGCTGCGGAATGGTGATCGCATTCGTCTGATCGTGGACCGAGTGAACCTCACCGGAACCGTGGACCTCGTGGGCGAAGGCGATCGGACGTTCTCACCCGAGGAAGGAGCCACCGTCCTGGCGGGCCGGACTGCGCATCCGGACCTTGCGCCGCATCCCGACCTCCCCGACGACACCCGTCTCTGGGCCGCGCTCCAAGCCATCAGCGGCGGCCCCTGGGGCGGCTGCGTGTACGACGCCGACGCGGTCACGGCGAAGCTTGGGAACTGAGGGAACGTCCAAAGTCCAAAGGTCGAACCGCGGCGCATTCTGTCTTCGTAGCCGCCGAGGGAACGAGGCGGATCAGCCGGGCCCGAGAATTTCACCCGCGCCTCCATTGGGCCGGACGTGCGAAGTCGAATCGCTTGCAGGGTGGTTTGAAGCCGTCAATTTACCAAGCAGAGCACGCCCAATTGAGCGACGACTACTCGGTGGCCTGGGGTGATCCGCCTCGTCCCCTCGGCGGCTACGAAGCCGGGGATCCAAGTCCAACCGCCCCCATTTTTCATTTTTCATTTGGCATTTTTAATTGCCCCGCCCCTCTCCCGACAATCCGGTTGCCGGAAATGAAACCAACCGTATCATCCGCACACGTATGAATTCTGCGACCGGCACCGCTGCACCTGGAAACACCTGGCTGGCCTTCACCTTCCTCACCGTTTTCTCGTGGGGCGTCTATGGCATCCTGCTCCACAAGGGACAGGTGTTCATGGCTGACCCGATCAACGGTCGCTACAAGGCGTTCCTCTTCGTTGGCATCGCCTACTTCCTCACCGCCGTGCTCGCCCCGCTCTTCCTGCTCATGTCGAAGGGTGTCGCCTTCAGCGGATACACCGGCACCGGCATGACCTGGTCGCTGATCGCCGGCATCGCAGGCGCCGTGGGTGCGTTCGGATGTCTCCTTGCCTTCGGAGCCAATGGTAAACCGCCAGAAGTCATGGCCATCGTCTTCGGTGGCGCGCCGGTCATCAACGCGCTCGTCGGTCTCTACATCGACCGCGACAAGATCAACTTCGGCACCGTCAATCCGGCCTTCTATGTCGGCATCGTGCTGGCGCTCGTCGGCGGCGCACTCGTGACCCGCTTCAAGCCCGCCGCCGTGCCGGTCAAGAAGCCCACCACCGCGTCCGCCCCCGCGAAGGCCGGCGGCACCTCCGGCCGCGTCGCCTGACCGGGCTGACGCTTCCCCCGGCCCACCGTGGCGGACCTCTCCGCACCAACTCTGATGCAGGGAATTCCCCCTGCCTCTTGGGATTCACTGTGCCGATTGCTCCCGCACACCACCGCGGTCAATCCGTTCTACGGACGCAAATTTGCCGCGGTGGGATGCAGCTCCGTCCCGTCCTCTCCCGCCGATTTCGCCGCGCGGTTCCCCTTCACCGCCAAGGCGGAACTCGTCGCTGACCAGGCCGCGAATCCGCCCTACGGCACGAATCTCTCAGAACCGTTGGCGCGCTACACGCGGTGCCACCAAACGAGCGGGACCACCGGCTCCCCGATGCGCTGGCTCGACACTCCGGAAAGTTGGTCGGGCATGGTGGACGACTGGGTGAAGGTGTTTCAGGCGGCCGGGGTGAAGCCGGGCGACAGCGTGTTCTTCGCCTTCAGCTTTGGTCCGTTCCTTGGCTTCTGGCTCGCCTTTGAAGCCGCGCAACGACTCGGCTGCATGGGCATCGCCGGCGGCGGCATGAGCACCAGCCTGCGCGCCCGCGTGCTGCTCGAGAACGGCTGCAACGTGCTCTGCTGCACCCCCACCTACGCGCTGCACCTCGGATCCGTCCTCGCCGCCGAACATCCGGGAACCGATCGCAACCGCGTCCGCACCATTTTAGTCGCCGGCGAACCCGGCGGGAGCATTCCGTCCACGCGGGAACAGATCCGACGCGCCTGGAACGGCGCCGCCGTGTTCGATCATCACGGCATGACCGAAGTCGGCCCGGTCACGCATGAAGTTCCCGACGAACCGGGAATCCTGCGCGTGCTCGAAGACAGTTTTTACGCCGAGGTCATCGATCCCGCGACCGGCCAACCCGTCGCCGAAGGCCAGCCCGGAGAACTGGTGCTCACCACCCTGCGCCGCACCGCCTCCCCGTTGATCCGATATCGGACGGGCGATCGCGTCATCGCACGACGCGACCCCAAACACGGATTGATTCTGGTCGGCGGCATCCTGGGTCGGATCGACGACATGGTGATCATCCGCGGGGTGAATGTGTATCCCACCGCGATCGAGGAACTCGTGCGAAGCGTCCCCGGGATCGGCGAATACCGCGTCACCCTCGACCATCGCAACCCGATGCCGGAACTCTCCCTCGAAGTGGAAGCCCCGGCCGCAGATGCCTCATTTTTGGAACAAAAACTCCAGGCAGCCCTGGCGCTGAGAATTCCGGTGACCGTGGCTGAGGAAGGCTGCCTCCCCCGTTCGGAGTTGAAAGCGAAGCGCTGGAGAACGATCGGAAAGTAGCCGCCAGTCCAAAGTCCAAAGCGCCGGAGGGGATGAATTTGGAAAGCAAGAAAGCAGGAGTGGAATGAAGCTCATCTCCCGCGTCGCTTCTTTCTCCGCGTAGCCGCCGAGGGAACGAGGCGGATCACTCGGGTTCCAAAAACTTACCCTCACCTCCATTGGGCCGGACGCTCTCAACCCAATCACCGCCCCCATTTTCCATTTTGAATTGAGCATTTAGAATTGCGAATTCCTCCGCGCCCCTGCGCCTCCGCGGTTCCCACCGATCTTGAATCTCCGATCTCCGATCTCCGACCTCCCCCTGCCCCGGCTCGCTACGGCTTCCTGCCCTCGTCCACCTCATAGAAGTCAAAATACGTAAGAACGTCGGCACGATGGCCAAGTCCGTATTTCTCTTTGTACTCCTGCAGGTCGTTCGGTGGGGCGTCGGTGTCACGCCAACCCCGCTTGATCATGTACTCGTTCCAGACGTGAATCTCGTCCTCTGAGCGTCGCGTTCCCGTGGCGAAGCACCATTCAAGGATCTCCTCATCCGTTCCGCCGGCAATGACCCGTTCCACCAAGGCCTGGTAGGTCACCCCAAGAAACCGCACGCAGCGACGATCAAACCCCAGCCCCATGTAGGCGTGGTATTCCTCCGGCAACTGATCGCCGGCGCGCAACCGGATCTTGTCCAGCATTCGCGCCACCCAAACCAAGCCGCCAACTTTCTCGTAGGGACTGATAAACATGGGATTTTAAAATCGAATGCTACCGCGATGCAGCCCGCCGTTGCATGCGGACACTGACATTCGCAGTCGGCTGGAACCGCCCATGTCCACTAAGCCTCATTGTACGCTTTTTCCAGACCAGCCACATCGAGTTTCACCATGGTCATCATCGCCTCCATCACGGCCTGAACCTTCTTTGGATTCTCGTCGCCGATGAGTTCCATGAATCGCTTGGGAACGATCTGCCACGTCACGCCGAACGGATCGGTGATCCATCCGCACTGTGCTGGCGTCGCGCCCGCGCTAACCAGTTTGTTCCAATACTCGTCCACTTCCTTCTGGTCTTCGCAGTCCACAAAGAGCGAGAAACCTTCGGAGAACTTGAAATACGGGCCGCCATTGTAGGCCATGAAGGACTGTCCACCGACGACGAACTCCGCGGAAACGATCGGCCCATCCTCCCCCTTACGTGCGGCGTTCTTGATCTCGGAATTCGGGAAGGTGGAAGTGTAGAACGCCATCGCCGCTTCGAGCTGGTCGTTGAACATCAGGAATGGGGTCACTTTGCTCATTTTGTGTTTCTCCGTTTTCTCGGTTTTCACTTCTTAACAATCCTTCCCGACTCGGTGACGCCGACCTGCACACCGAACAACGTCCTCTGCTTCCACCAAAGCACCACTTCGTCGCTACTCGCGTCGTGAGGTGCCACATACTCCACCGGGTCCTTGCCCGGTACAGTCTGAAAGAACGCACCAATCTCCGCCTCATCCTTCGGGTAGCGCCCCTGCTGTTTCACGAATTCCTGCAAACTCGCCCAATAGCCCTTCACACTCTCCGCACGGCCGAACTCCTCAACAAAGCTCACCAGGCCGACAACAAACGGGATCAGCACCGCGGCGAACAAAACCAGCCCCAGAACCACGCGACGGCGAATTTTGCGGGGCGGTTTCACGAATCATTCATCCACGTTCGGCTGCGACATCCGTCCCGTCGGTTGCCCGGGAGGCCGTCGAACGCGCCAGCACTCGATCACCCACCAAGCGCCGGCCGGCGAATTCATTGGCTCGGAGGCTGCGCGACCATGTGAAACAGGCCCCACCCGTGGCCATCCGGATCGACGAAGCTATGCGAATACATGAACCCGAGGTCTTCGGGTTTGTCGTAGGTTGAACCTCCCGCGGCGAGCGCCTTTGCTACCAGCGCATCGACCTCCTCCCGGCTCTCACAGCTCAGGTTGAACAGCACCTCAACGGACTTGGATGTGTCGCAGACCGCCTTGGGAGTGAACTCGCGGAACTTCGCATGAGTCGTGAGCATGACGGCGATCGCATCGCTGATGACGATCATCGCCGCTGTGTCGCCGGTGACCTGCGGATTCTCGGGAAATCCCAGCGCGTTGAAAAAGGCTATCGACCTCGGCAGGTCGGCAACCGGGAGATTGAGGCAAATCTGATGAATCATGGGACTCCGCGCTTAACTCACCAATTCAACGAATGATCTTCACGAAAGCGAACAATCGTCCGTTTCTCGCCCTCCGGCCCAATCTGCGCCACAGCCACCTGTCGGCGCAACTCGCGGATGCCGTACCAACCAGGCTGCGGACGGGACGCTCGCCTATCCGATTAGCGCGATGATTCCTCATTTGGGACCGGCTTGAACTCACAGAAGAACATCATGCTGTAGGTCATGAGCGTGATCGCAATGGGAACCAGCGGAAGCAATCCCCACAACCCGAAATCGCGGAGGAGACCAACTCCAAAGACAGGGCTCAAAGCACCACCAAGCCCGCCAACCAAGCCCATCTGCCACCAAGGAACTTTGGATTTCCGTTTGTAACGGGGACATTGATAGGGGGTCCACTGAGTCATCCGCATGACGCGAAAGAAGCTCACTCTCTTACTGCAATGCGGACAGGTCCTCATAGCGCACTAATCGTCAATAGTACAAAAATCAACGCCGACACTCGGCGCACGCGGCCTCGATGGAACCGCAGTGGTTGCCTGCGGTTCGCTCCGGTGACTGACTGGGATAAATTTTTCTAAACCTGCCGTGAATCATCGTGCGTCTCCTCGGACGTCCGATGGGTGAACCCACCGGGTTGCTCGTCCTCCCACTGCATCAACCACCCGTTCAGAAAGATCGCCCCGATTGCAAGAATGGCTCCGACCCCACCGACACCCCAAGCCACTCCAAATCTGAAATGACCAACGGCCATTCCAACAGCAATCAACCCGAGCCAAGTCAACGGAATCGCGAATCGAAAATTGCCGTTCATCGTCATCTTTCAATTCGGAACGACGGCCGATCCTTCAACCTAAAAACCGCAGTTGAAACCACAGATGGACACAGATTCACACAGATAGAGAGGGAGATGCGTGACTCAAGAGGTCTCAAACGGTCTCACCGTCTGGGTGATCCATGAATCCTTCCGTTTCGCGCGCTTTCATCTGTGTTTATCCGTGTCCATCTGTGGTTGAACTCTTCTTGAACTGCCGTTTTTAGGTTCAACAATCCATCAGCACCGATCCCATTTCCAAAAGACACCATGGCCCAACCGGCCGAATACAAGAAATGCCATGCCGAGTGGCGGGACCTAACGCCAGCGATCGGGACTGAGCCACCGACAGCTCAGTATTCCTTTTTCTCACTGGCCGCAATCAGCGACAGGCCCCAGCACACGGCTCGCTGACTTTACCGTGGAACCTCTCAGCAGCCGAACACCCCGAAACAACGAGGCGCCTCCTCGCATCAGCAAAAACCCAAACAAGAGATTCAGAACTCCCGACAGATACGACTCCCCAACGACCTGTTGAAATCCGCACGCGATGAGGCACGCCCCACCGACCGAGAAAATCAGCCCGAGACCAAGACCAACCACCCGAATCCAAGGAGCGCTTGTGCTTTGAGTTTTCATCGAGTTTCCGTCCCCAATTCCAAGTCTGAGCGGCCCCGGTGCCTGCGAGGGCGGGAGCGTCATCCCCTTCGCCTGTGGGTTCCGCCGCACCACTGCCCTCGTCACCGCGTCACATGTTGATACAGGTCCAAAAGGAGTGCCAAAGCGAAGAACGTCCAGGCGGCACCCTCTCCGACCCGGGCAAAGAAACGGTAGTACCGCTCATTGTCTCGCCTGTCATAGTGGTCGACCACAACCGAGAGCAAGGCTGCAGACGCCAGGAGCATCGCAATGAGCATCAAAAGAGCGGGCGCGCCGTGAAGATGTACCCCACGGCGTTTGCCAGGCAGGTAGAGATCGTCCGCGAGAAACCCGAGCGACCCGTATCCAATGAGGAATAGCGAGAGCAGAACGTGAAAGACTCGTTCGCCCAGCGAGATGTGGTTGGGGGTGTGTTGCATGGCGATTCAGTCGGCACAATCTGGTGCGACGGTTCAACAGAAGCGGATCAATCTGGATTCGCAGCAGCACATCGTCAGGAGGCCTTTCGAAATCGGACGATTCGGACCTCTCCATCAAAATGAATCCCCCGCGCCTCGTCCTGCATGATGTCCAAAGCCCGCGCCGGGGAAAATCCTCCAGTGCCCGCTCCAATCAGCGGAAACGCGATGGAACGATATCCACGCTCCTGCGCGAGGGCGAGCGCGCTGCGAACACAGCCACGGATCGCCCGCTCGGACGACCGCCAGAGCATGTTGATTCCGGCAACGTGAATGATCGCGCGATTCGGCAGAAGGCCCGCACCGGTCTCGACAGCACCACCAAGCGGAATCGCCCCCCGGCGTGCCAGCTCTCGAAACGGCTGGTAACCCGCCCGACGCTTGATCGCGCCGGAAACACCCTGAGGCAGCAACAACCACCACGGGATGATGTTCCTGTTCCATGCGTTCACGATGACTTCCACCTCTTGATCCAAAAGATCTCCATCGATGACTCGAAGGTCCATGCGCTGAATATGGCTTATCGCCGCGAAGGATCCATCGCCGACTCCCATCGCAACCCGCGAATGGGATGCTGACGAATCGCCCGGAGTTGGGGCCGGCTGCCGGTCATTTCGCACATCGGCAGCAACCCTCCAACCGATTGCCACAAGGGTCCTCGAAGAAGAGGGCGTAGTACGTGGGCGAATACTCCGGACAGAACATCGGACCCTCCAAATTCCGCGCCGCAATCCGGACCAGAATCAGAGCCAACGCGTCCACTTCCTCCTTCGAATCACACCAAATGGCGATGCGAGTGCTGTTGGGGAGATGCTCCCGATCTTCAATGATTCCGATAAACTCCGGCTTCGGATGATCCCGCACGGCCTCGTAATACACGCAGTGCGGGGTAACGCCTCGGGTCGGAAACCCCAAGGCCGGCAAGAGCACCTGATAAAACGCATCGGCAACGGCCAAGTCGCTCACCCGAAGGTCAATGTGGTCAAAAAGCCGAGTTTTCATGCCGAAGCGAAGCTTCTTCCCGATGCCAAATGTGGAAACGCCATGGGTACTCTGCAGAAAACAGTTCGATCCATTGCCCTTCTGGAAACGTCCCTCATCGGTTCGGCTTGAGAGCCTCCGCATCGGCCGAACCGATCCGGCACAATTGATCCAGGGTTTCAGCGAACAACTCGAACAGGAGTTTCAGGCGTTCAATGTCCTTGATGACCCCATGGACATGGAAGTGAAGCTCGTCTGCATCCTCGGGAAAGCCCGATCCCGCTGCTGCGGTCACTCGGTCCTTCACCGTGAAATGAATCTCAGGCTGGGCCGCGATCAACTCCCGGAGCCTCGGGTTGGCGAAGAGGGCGCGCAGTTTTCCCTCGTCCGTTCCCTTGATGATGAAATCCCGATCGAAGTCCTCATGGCCCACCACGACGTCCTGCATTCCGAGCCACTTGGCGATGTCGCTGAACAAACCACGACGGTAAATGGTGAACCGGAAGCGGTCCGGGTTGATGTACGGGGCTCTCAGCCGGGTAAAGACCATGGTCACCTTGCCGGTGGACACCACATAGTTATCCAGCGTGAGGGTCCACTCCCCGTGCGAGGCCTCCACCTTGTCCCCCTTCCAAAAGCCGCCCTGAACGTAGTCGGCCCCCGTTGCGGCGCAGAGCTGCCGCCAGATTTCCTCTTTGCTGGGACCGAACATTTTTCGCAGTGGGTTCATGGAGGGGCAGTAAACGTGGATGGGAACCGTGCCGAATACGGTCCAAAGTTGAGCCATCGCAGAAGTCTGGCGCAACCCGCGATTCGGGAACCGATGCGCCTCCGCCCGCGCCTTGAACTTCCTACTCGGTCGTCCGGTCCGACCTGAAACTCATCCGACCAAGCGCCCTTCCTCCGCATCCAGGAGATCGAACCACGTGACGATCTCCGGTCGCCACCCCAGGCCGGCCCCACTCATTCAAGGTTTTGGCTCTGCCAGCGCTCAACGGCCTCGGGAGTCTGAAGTCGAGTTCCGCAGAAAGGGCAGAAGTACACCGGGGCATGGCGCCAAACACGGGCCATCTGACCTTCATGCTCCTCCCGGGTGTAACTGGTCGCGAGCATCAGCACCGAATCAGGTTCACCAACCAAATCAAACATCCGCTGGTCCCCCTCGGTGAGTGCCTCATTGAGCTGCGGGCAGCAGGGCTTGGAATAGAGCATAAAATCAAATCAACCTTTGTGGATTGAAACCAATGACCGCAATTGAGCCTGAAAACGGCAGCTCGAACCGCAGATGGGCGCAAATGAACGCAGATTCAGAGGGAGATCAATCATTGGGTGCGCTTCGGATTCATTCACCTGTTTGGTGAGTCTCAATGCCATCCGGTCCCCGCATTCGAATCTGCGTCCATCGGCATTCATCGGCGGTTGTTTTCACTCTCAACTCCCGCAATCACCCCGAGGTTGACGGGTCGAAGGCGAAGCTACTCACACGTTCGGAGTACCGCGTTTACGCGGCTCTGCTGTCGAACGGTTGAAAATCGACCCGCTGCATGCCCAAAGACACGCTTCCCCGAACCGTCTGAAGACGGGACTCCAAACCCCTGAGAATCTCATCGCGGCAGTTTCAAAACGACCAGCGCCAGCGCCGTCGTTTCCGGATTGGAAGCCCCTCGGCGGATCGACCAAAGCACTGCCGCTGGAATCGGAGATGGGCAGGTTCGTTCCGACTAGGCGGTGATGAATTTCCAAACTCCAAAGACCACTATTGCCAGCGGCAACACTCCGATGCTGCCAAGCAGCGTCCAAAAATGAATGGGATCGTTTTTCCGAGTGACCTGTCGCCGAGCGAGTCCGGAATAGTAGCCACCAGTGCTGGCGGTGTGAACCAGCGTCATTCCGAAGGTCAGGCCAAAACAGATCAACGCGCCGGCTACCATCCGAGCATAAAGCGGCAGGGCTGATGTGTGCCGAGGCCACTCATGGAGGACGGCGTAAACGGCTGAACCGATGAAGCCGCCGAAAGCACAAAGCGCTCCGCCCAAGAACAGCCCCTTGAGCCATTTGGAAGATTGTCGTGTGGTGCGCATCGATTCCCTCCGGATCCAGCCCGCATCCTGGGGCATCTCGGTGGCTTGGTTCACTCTGCTCAACGCCCACGGAATCGTGGTTGGTCGCGATTTGGATTTTACCGAATCACCAATCACCGCAGCCTCGAAGCCAAACAGTTCATTGGAAGTCCACGATTCATTCGAGTCTTCGGTTTTTCAATGAACTGCTGGTAGACCAATCCTACCGACAGGTTGGTTCGCTTCATGAAAAGGCGCTCTGCTTGAGCAGCTCGACCCTTCGCCATACCCGCTTCGGCATCGCCCCCTGCCAAACGCCATCCAAGACCTCGCGCAGACGGCGATGCTCCAGCGCGAGAGTGTGAATCGTGTCCATGTAGGCCTCTCCATGCACGCCGAGAAAATCCTCCAACGGACCGGCGGCCAGCCCGTTCAACAGCCTCGGTTCGTCGGTCATCTGCATGATGCCCAGCATCGTCGCGAGTGCCTCCTCAGGCGCCGACCGAATCATTCCCTGCAACCGTTCGTGATCTTCAGTCCAATCGCTCTCTGGCTTGGTAATCCAGGCCTCGGCAGTTTCACGCAGCTCCGTTGAGGTACGCCAGGCGTTCCAAAGCTGTGTCGGTGTCGACTTCATGAAGTTGGTTGAAGCGGCCTCTGGACAAGTTCAGCGAACTGGACCGCCTGCCGGCGCGGCCAATTCAAAATCAGAACCCGACGGCAAACGGCCATTCACGGGAGCCCTTGGCTGGAGGCTTTGCTGCCGATGCGCGCGGATCCGCAGGATGCGGGAGACGTTGTATTCGCGGTAACCCCACCAGACCTGGCGGGTTTCGGGGTCCTCGATGCGGCAGACCAGCCAGCCCGGCTTAACTGTGAGACGAGACAGGCCACCACGACCCGTTGGCTGCGACCACTCAAAGGAATGCCAGCCCGTGCGGCGATAGGCCCCCGCAGCATTGCTGGAAATCGTGCGGGAGCTGCCCGGGGAATCGGCGGAACTGGGCCATGGATCCAGGTGAGTCACGACTTGGCCGTCACAGAACTCGGCGACCATATCCGCGCTGCAGAGACATGAGAAATAGGCACCCCGCCAATAGCCACCCACCCAGTGTGGACCGCCAAACCCAACCAAGCCAGCAAGGGCGGCAGCGGCCGCGATTGTTGCCCGTCGAATACGAGAATTAACTCGGTGCAGGATCATCTCCAATTCCCGAAACTCCGCGCCCAGTCCTCCAAGGAAACCACCGCTAAAGCCAAACGCGCTCGCCACGTCAGCGTGAGTGGCCAGTTCGGCCACTCACGGAGCACGATGGGCTCGAACCCTCAAGAGGCCGAAATCTTCGGACGTGGTTGCATGAGGTACCGGGCAGCGGAGCCGAGACCACTGAATCGGAAGCTGGGATCGACGTACTTCTCGATGACGTAAAATGCGAAGTAGTACGCCCTGCAGAACGCCCAAACCGTAATGAGAAGCAGGCACGCCACTCGCAGGGATGGCAACTCAGCCAGTATCAGACCGCCGGAGAACACTCCGAGCAGAAGAAAAAGCGCCCCCTTGAACTTGATCCAGAACGGGTCGGTAAGATCGCGCATAGCAAGTCTTCGGATGATTGGTGAGCAATTGGGACAATACGCCGGAGATTCGTTGCCAACCCCACGGCCTTGATGGAAACAAGAGCTTAAGCGGCGAATTTCTCCACATCATTTCTTCCCCCTTTGATTTCTTTTTCCGTCCTCAGTCCTGATGGATGCCACTGATCGCCGAGCTATGCATCGTCTCAGGCTGCTCGTGGAATCTGTCCCGGAAACTCCTGACAGCTCTACTGCGCATTCGCAGGGAAAGGGGTGCTCCGCCCCACCCGGTGCTCGGCAATCGCTGCCGCCGCGGCTGCCTCCAGCCTGCCGCTGGAGGCGTCCTCTTCGAACTGCTTGTCCCACTGTTCCTCGAAGCGCTTCTGCATGTGCTCTCGCAGCAGCAGGAACTGCTCAGCGGGCAGCGTCTCGATCGCGGCCTCGATTTCTTGGATGCTGCTCATATCGTAGCAATACCGGGTTAGCATCGAGGCTCAAGCCCGAGAACGAGGCGAACGCCCCAGGTGAACCACCGCCGAAGCCCGGTATTGCCCAAAACTCCGTGGCCTCCGCGACACCCGACAATTAGTTCCTGCAGCTGGTTTGGAGTTAACAGGATGGAAGCGTATGCAACAACAGGAGCTGAAAGGCCACAGTCCCCACTCCTCCTGCAGAGAGTCCAAAAATCACCACCCCGAGCAGAATCTCGCGCCGCCACATCAGGTAGATTCCGGATCCCGCTGCGGCGATCAAAACCAGCAACGCAACCCACCCCGCAGGCCAATCGCGATGCACGCTTGGAAACAAACGATCCAAAACATCCCGACTGAAACGAAACATGGAAATTTCTCCCACCACCACGGCGAGAGAGAAGCTCAGGACATACCCGACTCCCCGCCTCCACATCTGTCCCCTGCTCCTGTTCGATACGACATTCATATCATTCAAGGCCCACAACGGATCGACCGCCGAACTTTAACTCGGCGGGTGCCACAGCGCAGAGAGTAGGGCGCACCTCCGCTAAAGTGCGCGCTTCGCCCCGTCACCTCGCACCCAAGGAAGCGCAGTCCAGAATCCATTGAGATGTACCACTCCTCTTTCACCGAAAAACGAACCGGCCGAAGCCTACGCGTTTCCCTCATCAAACTCAAAAACCAAGATTGGTAAGAGGACGGGCGCGCGGGAGTCCATGCCGCCACCCACTTGAAAATGAAGCCGCCACCCCCCAGAGTTCGGCTATGAACTTTGACCAAGACAAAGTCGATGAAATGGCGTTGGCCCTGCTCTTTCTGACGCTCCACGACGGCAATCGCGCGTGGAAAGGAATGGACTGGGATGTCCTGGAGCGCCTCTGCACCAAGGGCTTGATCTACGACGCCGCCAACAAGTCCAAATCGGTGGCCCTGACGGACGAAGGGCTGATCAAATGCCGGGAACTCTTCCTGAAACATTTTGGCGCCCCGCCGCCACGCGCTGCCGGCTGAAGTTGCTGTCGCGCATGGTCGGGCCGCTGTCTCGGAAGCTGCCGAGAGGGTTTTCTCATTCGTTTGGAGTCCCGTCTTCAGACGGTTCGGGGAGGCGTGTTTCGAGGGATGCAGCCGGTTGATTTCCAACCGTTCGATAACCCCTCGTCCAACCGCAGAGCCGCGTAAACGCGGTACTCCAAACGTGTGAGGAATGCCGCCGCATAACTCCGGAGTTGGGAGGGAAAACAACCGCAATGAACGCAGATTCGAATGCGCGGAACGGAGGCCATTGCGAATCACCCAGCCGGTGAATGAACTTGAGGGGCATCCAACGATTCATCTCCCTCCCCATCTGCGTTCATCTGCGTTCATCTGCGTTTATCTGCGGTTTAAACTGCCGCCTTCCGTTTGAACCGGCTTTCGCTTGATGAGTTCGGCGAAGACTGCACGGGTTGCCGGAACCTCGATGCTCAGTCGCTCCGCCAGTCGGAGCATGGCACCGCCGAACAGGTCCCGCTCATCGAGTCTGTCCGGACGCTCAAAGTCCCGCTGAAAGGACGTCTTGGCGGTCGAAGGAAAATCACGGGCCTTCAAGAGCGACTTCTCGACGATGTCGTCAGGCAATCGGACGCCCGATGCCCGCGCCAGCGCGCTCGCTTCCGTCATGATGCCTCGAACCTCCGCCAGAAGCCCCGGATCCCGGACAATCTCTCCCAGCGTCTTGCCGCAGGCGGCGGACACCAATCCATACGCGCAGATGAAGATGAACTTCCTCCAGATCTCCACCTGAATGTCCGAGGTCCACTCGGATTTGATGCCGGCCTGATCGAACAGAGAGATCAATTCCTGCGGGTCATAATCGCTCCGCTGGGGATCGAGACCGAAGAGGATCCTGCACGAGCCGCCTTTCTGGCGAACCATGCCGGGTCGCTCGATGTGGGTCCCCACGTACACGCACGCAGGCAGCACGACCGCCTTTGGGTTTTGGATCACGCTTCGGACCCTGGAATGGACATCCACTCCGTTCAACAGCGGCAGAAGCATCGTGTTCTCACCGACGAGAGGAGCCAGCGCGGTCAACGCCGCCGAAAGATCAAACTCTTTGACGCAGATCAGGCAAAGGTCCAACGGCGGGAGTTCCCTGAAGTCGTTCGTCGCCAAGGCGGGCCGACAGACCTGTTCGCCATCGCCCTCCGAGGCCAACAACAGGCCGGATTCCTGAATCACCCGTAGATGCTCACCGCGCGCCACGAACGAAACGCGGATCCCGCTGTCGTCCGTTTGCAGCCGGCACAGTTTGCCTCCGAAGTAGCCTCCCACCCCGCCCACTCCGATGATTCCAATGTTCTTGATGCTCACGAATTTCTTTCCCAGCAGAGTGATTGGTGTGGCCGAACGATCACAACTCCGATCACGGATGACGCTCCGGCCCCACCGCGCTCGTATTCGTCAATAACATCGCAGGACCGGAATTCGGTGCATTGCCTGGTTCAACTTTCGGTTGAAGGCCCTGCATGAGCGGGGTCGACAGGACGGCTTCAAACGGGGGAAAACTACTTCGCTTGCCCAGCAGCCGCTTGAACTGATCTGCGAACCAAACCACCGGATGCGGAAGCGTCGATTTCTCGAACTGTGCCGCCCATGGATCGGATCCCGATGGACTACGAAACTCGAAGGTCAGAACCTGCCTCGCTGGAATTCGAAACCTATTCGATACCGTGGAAGGTTCCTGAACCCACCCTGTCCCTCCCCTGCGCTGTCGAAGAACCACCGTTGGTCTCAACTCGATGGTCTGGGAACCGTCGTTGAAATACTTGAAGAGCACAATACCACCACCGACTGCGTCAGGCTTCCCTCCGGCATAACCTAAGCCGATCAGCGGCCCCGAATAGGGTTCCAACACACCCGCCTGGCGACTTGGAAGCAACAGCCCAATACCGACCGCGCCAAGAACTGCGGCGGCAAGAAGAGTGAAGAGCAGTGCTGATTTTCTCGCAGTCATTTCGGTGGAATTCCAGGGGCGGCAAACGCACGCCGCAGACGTCGGATTGGAGTCTGGACCCTCATGACGGAGGGCTTAAAACGTTTGTCAGCGTTTTCGAAGAAATGCCCCCACCGGAACTGGGAATAGTCACGACTCCATTTAGCTGAATTTCAATTTCTTTGAAGTGCTCGCCGACAAACGAGAGGAGCCGCCTGGCGTCGGAATTACCGCAGAAGTACCTACCGTCGATGACAACCCACTTACCGCTCTTGAGGAAGGCAGCGATGTGAAACCCCTCGTCCGTTCCGTCGACGCAGTTGATCCGTTGCCCTTCGCTGAGTTGCAGCGTTCCCGAAATCGTGCCGTTGTCGATCCGCCCCCATTCGAGGGTTCCTTGGGTAATCGTCGTGTAATAAGTCAGATTGCGGATGGCTGCGACGATGATGAAGGCGAGCAAGGACAAGCCAATCGCAATGAAAAGCAGGGAGAAAGCCCCAGGCCATGAGTACCTTGCCGGAGGTTAGGTCATCGAGCCGAAGGCGATTCCCATGCAGAGGAAGGACAAGCCAGTAAATCCAAAAAACACCCCTCCCTTGCCTCGTGCAGAATTGACTGATCGAAAGCTCGTTTGCGATTCGTCCTCCGTTGATGCGGTTGCGGCGTTATTCATCGGCGCGTCGAACTCAAGCCAAACTCAGCGGGAGTGAATTTGGAAAGCATGAAAGCAGAAACGGGATGAAGCGCGTTTTCCCTGCCGATTCTTTGCATTTGTAGCCGCCGAGGGGACGAGGCGGATCAGGCGGGTTCGAGAATCGCACCCGATCTTTCATTGGGCCGGACGTGCGGGGGCGGATCGTTTACAGGGTAAAGTGAGACTGTTGATTGGCCAGGTGAAGCTCGACCCATTGAGCGACGACCACTTGGTGGCTTCGGGTGATCCGCCTCGTTCCCTCGGCGGCTACGAAAACGGGGCGAATGCGGCATCGTACGACGAAGGATGGCGCGGAGGTGGGCGGTCGGTTTTTCTTTTCACCCGGGATCGAAAGCGGTGTCGGCGCTGCGCTCTGCCACCGCACTCCAAAATCGTGGCGACTGCCGATCCGACGGAGGGTTCGGAATCTTGGATCCAGCATGCAGCATCGCTTGATCAATCTGCGATCTTCGAACTCACCGTTGGTAACTTTCCCGCGCGCGCACCGGAGCCGCGTGATTGCGGGACTCCGTGCGAAAGCGTCAGATTCGGATCACGGTGCGACGATTTGATAGAATCGCGTGGTCCCGGATGCAGGCTCGGTCCATTCCAACACGCCAGTTCCGTTCGGTGCCGTCACGGTGCCGAGCGTGCGCCATCCGCTGGCGCGGGTGGGATCGTCGGTACCGCGAATCGTATAGGTGCGATTCCGGGCTCCGACAAAACGCAGCTTCACCCCGGAACCATCCACGCGAACCGATGGCGCCAAGTCCGGCACGGAGGATCCATCGAGGATTCCCGGAGAACCTCCCGGCAACGCGCTGCGCGTCCAATTCGACACCACACCAAAGCTTTCATCCATCGCGCCCTCGTACACGGGCACCAGCGTGTACCCATCCCCATCCGCCCCGGGTGCCCATGTGTCCCGGTATTCCACGCGGCTCAAGACGAGTCCGCTGCGTGTTTGTACTTCGATCACATCGCCCGAGTTCGACAGGTTCCCTTGAACAGGTCCATGCAACAGGCCGACGCCGGGCAGGCGTTGACGCAACAGCACCGGATTCCGCGCCACCAACACCCGCGCGCCCGCCGGCACACGCGAGGAACCATCGGCCGGCCAGTCGAAGGATATCCCGCCCCGAATTCGGTACGCCGACAGATCCAGTTCCGCGCCCGACACATTGAGCAGCTCCACGTACTCCAGCTCCTGTTCGTCCGACACGCCGGCGTCCTTGGCCGGGTTGAATTGGATCTCGGTCACCTTGAGCGGCGACGGGGCCACCTTTACGGCCACACGCACCGGACCGGACCAATGACTCGCGATGGGCGGATTGTGAATTCCGGTCTGCCCCACCGCAGTCAGCGAAAACGCCCGCGCGGTGATCAGCGCATTGGTGTGGAACGAGACACCGGTGTTCCAAAGTTGGGCACCCGGTGCGACATCGCCCCCAGGAGCGCGGGGATCGGTGCCGTCGGTGGTCACGTAAACCGACAGACCCGACCCGGCCTCGAAATCAAGCGTCGCTTCGGTGCCGGTGAAATTGGTACGCACCAGCGGCATTCGCACCATCTGGCTGTCCATGAAATCCACCCGATTCGAGATCCAGGATTTCAAATCGCGAATCTCCTTCGCATAGCCGCCGCGCGCGCGGTTTCCCCAGCGTGCCGCGTCGCGCGGTTGCGCCTCGGCCACCTGCGAGGACAGACGGTCCACGAGCTCGTGCAATGCGGGCGTGCTGAACGCGCCCTGTCGCAGCTCCTGAAACCGGTCGGTGTATTCCTGGAAGAAATCCGGATCGCGGAAGAGCTTCGCCCACCAGATGTAGTTGAAGTAATCGGTCCCCAGATCGCCGGTCTGGCTCTGCCACACGCGCGGGCTGAAATCGCGTCCATCGGTCGATCGCATCGCTCGGTCAAAATCCCACAGCGGACCAAACGTGAGCGGGCCGTCCTTGGACTTGTAGAAAAACGCGCTCAATCGAAGCGCATCCACATTGAACAACAGCACGTTGATCAGGTGATGATCGATCCACGAAGGACGATCCACATAGGGCCGGTATCCGAGCACTGGATCGCGATAGTTTGTGCCGTACAGGGCGGTCTCGAACGACTTGAAGTAGGAATTGAGCCAGGTTTGTTGCGATGCGTTGAGTTCCGCGGCCGAGGGTTCCACCACCAGAATCTCCTGCCGGATGGTTTTCACATAGCCCTCGCTGCCGCTGGCGCGATCAATCTTGAACAGGTATCCGCCGGTGACCTCTGGAGCGACCTCGTCCCCGGGTGCGACCCGCTCCACATCCACGCGGTTTTTCCCGAGTTCGATCCGTTCCTCCAGGATGTACACGCCGCCGTAGTGCGCCGACGTGAGCGGACCGTCACCCTGCGTGACCAGGAACACCTCCACGAATCGCGTCCGCGGCGAATAGCGTCCAATGCTGCGACTCAACTCGTGGGCATACGCGTTGTTGATGAGCGCCGGATCAAACCCGCCCGGTGCGTAAAGAATCCAGTCGGCTTCGTCTGGCAGGCCCAGAAGCGGCAACTTCCGGTCCTGGTCCACTTCATCCAGAAATTCCACACGCAGATTCGGCTTCGGATTCGACGCCGTGCTCGATCCCCGGGTGGCCAGCCCCGCGCGAGTGCTCAAGGTGGGGGCGGTCTGCAGGCGGGTCACACCGTCGATTCCGGGTTCGAACACCTGGACGAACGACGGAATCCGGTAGCCGAGCGGTGGACGTCCGCCGTCGAAATCATTGATCACCATCACCGGCAACGTGGAGGTGAACGCGGCGAGGCTTGGTGCCACCGGGAAATAATACTCGGTGTGAACCGGCCCCGGAAGCAGCCCCGGTGTGAAGGCGCGGGCGCGAACCATCGCCATCGTGCTGATCGAGAGCGGCCCCGAATAGGCGGGCGATGTGGACACCGGCTCGCTCTGGTCCAGCGTGTATCGAATCACCGCGGTCGGGTCGGACGTGGTCAACGCCACCTTCATCGATCCCGAATACGACTGGCTCGCGACGCTGAACGAAACCGCCGAAGAGAACCCAATGCCGCCCTCGGAATTCGCAGCCCCAGGCGTGGGCGTGACGAAATAGCCCTCGGCCCCGGTGTTGCCGATCACCGTTCCGTACGAACGATCCTCCACCTGCGCCGGATACGGGGAGAAGCCGCCCGCAACCGTTCCGTCGGGTTTGAACAGCAGCAGCCGTCCGCCTGCCTTCGGCAATTTGAAATCCGTGTGAAGCGTTCCCGCGGGCGTGCTCCGGTTCTTCCCGCTCGCGAACACCACCAGATAACTTCCAGCCCCCATCGTCCGCGCCGGAAACTTCCATCGCCCCGCCCCGCTCGGATCCGTCCCCAGGCCCCAGCCTTCGAGCGACGCCGGTTCCGAACCGAAATTGCGCAGCTCGATCCAGTCCTCGCGATTGCCATCCTCGTCACGAATTCCCCGCGAGTTATCGGCGAGGAACTCCGTGATGCGGATCGCCTCCAGACGCGCCGTGGGATCGAGAAAATACTTCCAGCTGCCTTCCACCGAGAGTGGGTTGGCGCTGCTGGATCGATCCACGATGCCGTGATCCGGTCGGAAAGAGATCGTCACCTGCCCCGGCTTCAACGGCGGCAGGGTGAACACAAAATTCCCCGCCGAAGGTTCGGTCACCGCGACCGCAGGAACGCCATTCACGAGCAGATCCGCCGCATCCACACCGGTGACCGGTTCCGAGAACACCACTTCCAGCTGGGTCAGCGCATTGCGAACACTCTCGGGCTCCGGCACCACGCGATCCACGAGCGGAGGGATCCGATCCCGCGTTCCGTCGAGGTAGATGGAGAAATACAACTGGTCGCTCGACAGCGCCGTGTTCAACAGGCGCACGGCAATCACATTGGTGCCCGCGTGAACCGCCGAGATCGGCAACTGGAGGTCCAGCGATCCCGAATCAAAATTGGTCCGCGCCAAGGCGACGGCGGTGAGCGGAATCGGATCGGGCGGCACCAGCACGCGGGCGACTTCCTGTCCGTTGATCCACACCACGCAGCCGCCCTGCATGTACCCGTAAAGGTGCGCCACGTCGTAGCGGGCCGGATCATTCACGGTGAAGGTCCGGCGAAGGAAGAGCGTGGTGTACTTGCCCCGCATGTCCCGGAGCGACGGATTCTCCTGCAGGCCGAAGCTGTCGAGCGACAACGGCACCGTGACCTTGCGCCACGTCTGGTCGTCGTAACCGAGATTCAGCCAAGTGGGAGTCCCCACCGGCGGCTCGTTGGTGCCCGGCCAGGCCTGCCATTTGGAGGAGAAACCGAGGAAGGAATCGTCGCGAATGATCTGCGCGCGGACCGCGTTCCCCGCGTTCCCCGCGCACAACGCCATCAGCGCCAGAAGCCAGAAAACCCAACGGACCGATGCGGATCGGAAGCCGAATGGAAGCGCCGGAATGGCGTGCGTTGAGTTCATATTTTCAAATACCCCCCATGCCTGCGAACCGCGACGGACCGGATTCGAAGTCCAAAGTCCAAAGTCCAAAGTCCAAAGTTGGACGCGACGAACAACGCTGGCTTCCGATCCCTCCCCTCGCTGCCCTCCCACTCAGTCCCCCGAACCGCGTGAACACGGGACTCCCAACTTAATGCCAACAGCCCAATGCCTAGCATCTAGCATCCAGCATCAGGCCTCAGCACCCACCGCCCCG
>CANGKZ010000043.1 GCA_947454705.1 Verrucomicrobiota bacterium | reverse complement strand
CCACTCGCCCACTCGCCCACTCGCCCACTCGCCCACTCGCCCACTCGCCCACTCGCCCACTCGCCCACTCGCCCACTCGCCCACTCGCCCACTCACCCACTCACCCACTCACCCACTCACCCACTCGCCCACTCGCTCACCTCGACAGCGCAATCAGATACCGCTGCAACCGATCCGCCTCGGCGCGCTGCTTCCGCTCTTTGTGGATCAGGTGGAGATTCGCAATCATGCGTTGCATGAGCCTGCGATTGCTCACCGGGGCGAGCTGACTCTCATCGTACTCCACCGCAAGCTGGGCGATCCGACGCTTGCAGTCGGCCCGCGTTAGCAGCGTCCCCCGATGGAACGCATCGATGTAAAACTCCTCCCGCGGCGTCTGGTACCGGCAGAGGAAATGTCCCGGCATTCCAATCCCGGCCACTGGAAGTCCGAGCCGACGCGCCAGGCAGAGGTAAATCGCGCTGAGTGAAATCGGGATTCCCCGACGACTGTCCATCACGCAGTTCACGTAACTGTTGGCGGGATTGTAATAATCTTCCTCCGCGCCGCGAAACCCGAGTTCCTCAAACAACACGTGGTTCAGCGCCAGCAGCATTTCTTCCCCAGTGGCGGCCGGAAGCAGACGCTCCTTCACTCGCGCCGCCCAGGCATCGAGCTGCGCGCGGAAGGCGGCGATGCTGGCATCGGGAAAACGGGTGAGCGTGAAGGCCCAGATGGCCTCCTCGAGATCGAACTGCTCGCCGCGGCTCAGGATGAAGGCGAGGAACTCGTTATCGTACTTATGCGCCGCGCGGTGGTTCAGGAGTTCGCGAACCCGGACCCGAATCGCAGGGTCGGCGTGAACGCGTTGACGTTCGAGGAACTGAAACACCGCATCGCCGCCCGCTTCGAGACGCGCGCGGATGAGGGAGTGCACCGAGGGATCCTCATCGGCGAGGAGAACCAGCATGGCCGACAGCTGGGATTCCGTGAATTGCGTGGTTGGGTTGGTGACCGAACCGCTCACGCGGAAAACGCTAGCAACGAATCGGATGAGGAGAAGGGAAATCCCGACACGAACTCATTTTTATCGCGCCGCGGCGGAGGAGGTGGCCCGGAGTTCCAGAATTCGTCCGGGAAGCCATCCCTGTCCTCCCTTGAAATCCACCGGGCGGGTGTACTCCAGAATGAAAGCACGCCCGCGCCCGATCAAATGCACGTCAATCGGCCGAGCCAGCGGGGACAAAATCGTGGTGGTTCGGGCTGTCCACGAACCATCCGGCTGACGCATCGGTTCCACGCGCAAGAGATCAAACCCGGAATCCTCGCCGTTTCCGGTTCCAATCAAATTCCCGAAGCGTCCCATCAAAAACGCCCCACGAACTCCCACCGGCCAGTCGTCCCCAAGCCACGCCAAACCCGCGGGAGAACTGTGGGGCGAAAACGTGGTGGTGGGTTTTCCATCCACCAGTCCGGCCGGGCCCTGATTCAACACCGGCATCACGAAGCGCAATCCCGCCGGCGCGTCCGGGGTGTGGGGATACCACTTCTTCCCGGCCGGGGTGTTTCCAAGTTGATACGGGAAGCCGTGGTGCTCGGGCTCCGCGCCGGGCGCCGGGGGAGTGACCATGTCCATCTCCTCGCCCGCGTGGGCGTCGGGTCCGTTGCTCACGGTGAACAGGCGATCCGATCCGTCCCAGCCGAGGCTGTAAGCGTTGCGGATTCCGCGGGCGACCATTTCGATCCGCGGAGCCGTGGATTTCGGATCCAACCGCCACACGCCCGCGGTGATGTCCACCTCGCCCATCTTGCCGAGATTAGGTGCAGACCCGGCCTCGCCTCCGTCGGTCCGCGATCCGCTGCTCACATAAAGTTTGCCGTCGGGACCAAACCGGATGTCGGAGATGCCGTGATTATACGGTCCAATTCCAAAGGGATAGCTCGTGCGGAACCAGAGCTCCGGTTCAGTCGGATCCCCCTGCTTGTCGAGCGAACGGGTGCGGAAAATGCCGACCTCGTTGGTGACCAGGGGCCGTGAATCCACGCGCTGATTGAAGGTGATCCACAACCGTTTCTGGGCATCGAGGGTCATGCCCAACGTCTGGAACTCCGCGCCGTGCAGGTTGGGATAATTTGACGGCCAAAGGATCTGGCGAAACTGGTGGGTGCCCAGGTCGAGCCGCCACACCGCGCCACCCTGGCCGAGCACGTAGAGACGCTGGCCCTGTCCGTCGCTGGCGAGCCGCGTGGCGAAGTCGGGTAACCGCGCCACTTCGGTGACGGAGAAGCCCTCCGGCGCCTTGGGCAGCGGTCGATATCCGGCGGCCTCCTTCAGGGCTTCGAAGGTTTTGAATGCCGTGGTGGAACGAACCTCCGCGACTTCGGCGGCGGTGAAACTTCCGCCGGGATTGCCCCAGGAATTGTACACGTAGGAGAGCACGTCCGCAGTCTGGGCATCGTTCAGGATCTGCGCCGGCATTTGTCCGTGGTACGGCCGCCCGAGCACGGTGATCTCGCGATTGAGTCCGCCGACCACGGCCTCGATGGCGCCGCGTCGATTCGGCGCGAGCCAGTCGGACCCGGCCAGCGGCGGATACACGCCGGGGGTTCCGCGGCCGGTCACCTGATGGCACAGCGCGCAGTTCGCGGCGAAGAGGACACGTCCGCGCGCGATCGACGGAGCGAGATCCGCCGGGGCCTGAGCCGAGGCAACGAAGCCGGGCAGAAGCGCGATCATCAATCCGAGCACGAAGCCGGGCATGGAACGAAGCGGAGGCATGCGCGGACGTTATGGAGCGCCGCCGCCAAGTCAACGAACAGACCACGCACCGGTCCTGTCGCATTCGTTAAAACGAAAAACGCAGTTGAAACCACAGATGGACACAGATTCACACAGATAGAGAGAGAGATGAATGGCACGACTGGGCTCGAACGGTCTCACCTTCCGGGTGATCCATGAATCCCTCCGTTCCGCGCATTTCCATCTGTGTTTATCCGTGTCCATCTGTGGTTGAACTCTTCTTGAACTGCCCGATTCAGCCCCACCCCTCATTTTGAATTTTGAATTCCCACCGCGCGCGCCGTTAGATGCGCAGTCATGAGCGTTCCGATCTGCGTGGTCGACTCCTTCACCTCCGAGCCCTTTCGCGGGAATCCGGCGGCGGTCTGCTTTGCCGACGCGGCACGGATGAAGGATGCCGTCTGGATGCAGTCCGTGGCCGCGGAATTGAATTTGTCGGAGACCGCGTTCGTTTCCCGGCACGGGGACGGATGGCAACTGCGATGGTTCACCCCCACGGTGGAGGTCGATCTGTGCGGACACGCCACGCTCGCCGCCGCGCATGCCTTGTGGGAATCCGGACGCCTTGGAGCCGGCGAACCCGCCCGCTTCCAAACCCGGAACAGCGGCATCCTCACCTGTCGTAAGAGCGACGCGGGAATCGTGATGGATTTTCCCGCGCGCCCAGCACTGGCTGCGGAACCTCCGGAGGATCTGGTGCTGGGGCTTGGCTCGCGTCCCTTGTGGTGCGGACGCAGCGTGGATGACTTCCTATGCGAACTCCCCGATGAAACTGCGGTGACCAGTCACCGTCCCATTTTTGATGCGCTCGCCCGGGTGAAATGCCGCGGAGTGATCGTGACCGCCCGCGCCTCGCGTCCCGGGTTTGATTTCGTCTCGCGCTTCTACGGACCTGCTGCGGGCATCCTGGAAGATCCGGTGACCGGTTCGGCCCATTGCACTTTGGCACCGTTCTGGAGCGAACGGCTGGGACGCGAATCACTCCGAGGCTGGCAGGCCAGCGCGCGCGGGGGCGCGGTGGGCACGCGGGTGGTTGCGAACCGGGTGGAACTCATCGGATCGGCAGTGACGGTGTGGAAGGGGGAACTCCTGTGACCCCGTCAGTCCCGAGCGATCAGGAGAATTTCGCCGTGGTGCTTCGCCCCGCGAATTCCGCGGAGGATGTGGAAGCGGTGCGGCGGCTCATCGCGGAGTATGCCTCCAGTTTGGGGGAATCGATTTGTTTTACACAGCATGCCGATGAAATGGCGCACCTCGCCGCGCGTTATCCCGTTTCGGAAGGAGGGCTTTGGCTGGCCACGCTGGGCGGAGCTGCTGCGGGATGCGTGGCCTTGAGGCGTCGCAGTGAAACGCAGGCCGAGCTCAAGCGGCTGTACGTCGATCCTCGCGCACGAGGACGCGGAATCGCCCGCGCGCTGATGCGAGCTGCGCTTGGGCGCGCATCGGAACTCGGGTATCGGTCGGTGTACTTGGACACCCTTCCCCCGATGACGGCCGCGCAGGCGCTGTACCACGATCTCGGGTTTCGCGTGACGCAGGAGTCGAGCGGACCGGAAGATCCGGTTGAGATGGTTTTGGAATTGGAGTTGGAGTGACGAGCGGGAATCGGTGATCGATGCACTGGAGTTGCGCCGCCTCCTGCCAATCTGAAGGGAAACTACGGGATGTCTCTGTCGCCCCGCTGGGGCTAAGGAAGTCGGTGCGATGTAAACCCACGGGCTGAAGCCCGGGGCTATTTTCGGAAAACCTGCCGCTTAGGTGCCGAGGCGAAGGGGCAACGCCCAGCAACCACAACACCGTGCCCATCTACCAGCTTCCATCTGCCAGCTCCTCCGCATTCCCCTTCCCTCACCACCAATCGTGGACGAGTCGGCGGCGATTTCCTATTCTCCCGGCCTCATGTCGGCTCCTGCACCAGTACGCGTCCGTTTCGCTCCCTCGCCCACCGGCTACCTCCACGTCGGAGGTGCCCGCACTGCCTTGTTCAACTGGCTCTACGCCCGTCGCACCGGCGGCACGTTTGTGCTGCGCATCGAGGACACCGACAACGCCCGCAATTCCCAGGCCGCCGTGGATGTCATTCTGTCGGGCCTTCGTTGGCTCGGACTGGACTGGGACGAGGGTCCGCTCACCGGCGACGCCGATGGCCCGGTGAAGGGCGCCTTTGGCCCCTATTTCCAAAGCCGTCGCGGAGAGATTTACCGTCGTCGCGCCGAGGAACTGAAGGCCAAGGGCATGGCCTACGAAAAGGACGGCGCGCTGTTTTTCCGCATGACCCGCGATCCGGTGACCATTCCCGATCAGGTGGTGGGCGACGTGGTGCGTCCCCTCACCGACCGCGAGGCGGTGGATCCCGACTGGGTGCTGATCCGCAGCGACGGCGTTCCGGTGTTCCATTTTGTGAACGTGGTGGACGATCTGGAAATGGGGATCACGCACGTGATCCGCGGCGAAGACCACCTTAGCAACACGGCCAAGCACATCGCCCTCTTCCGCGCCTTCGGAGCCGAGCCGCCCAAGTACGCCCACATCCCGCTGATCCTGAATCTCGACGGATCAAAAATGAGCAAGCGCGACCAGGGCGCGAGCGTGCAGAGCTATGTCGATGAAGGCTACCTGCCCGAGGCGGTGATCAACTACCTGAGTCTGCTTGGGTGGTCCTCGAAGGCGGCCACCAATGAACTGTTTACCCGAGACGAGATCGCACCGCTGTTCGAGCTGGCCGACATCAATCGCAGCAATGCGCGGTTCGATCTGAAGAAGCTGGAGCATTTCCACTTCGAGCACGCGCGCCGATTGAGCCCGGAACGTTTTGTTTCCATCGGAGTGGAAGCGCTGAAAAAGGTGGGCATCGAGACTGCAGGATTTGATCCCGCGTATGTCCGCGCCGCCCTGCTCACCGCGCAGGAGAAGGGCAAGCTGTTCAAGGAACTCCCGATCTGGACGGACTTCTACTTTGTGAATGACGACGCTGTGGTCTACGACGCGGAAGCCAAGACCAAGGCGTTGACGCCGGCTTCGGTGTCCGCCCTGGAGCAGCTCGCGTCACGGTTCCAATCGCTGCCCGAGTACACCGCTGCGGCGCTGGAAGCAGCATTGAAGGGACTGGCCACCGAACTCGGCGTGAAGGTGGGCGTGCTCATCGCCCCGTGCCGCGTGGGCTGCACCGGCCGGACCGTCGGGCCGAGCCTGTATCACTTGCTCGAAGTGCTGGGACGCGATCGCGTTGCCCGCCGTCTGGCACGCGCCCGCACGGTGGCGGCGAGCTAAGTCCAAAGTCCAAAGTCCAAAGTCCAAAGTCCAAAGTCCAAAGTCCAAAGTCCAAAGTCCAAGGTCCAAAGGTCCAACGGACCACGGACTTGGACCCGGACTACGGGAGCTGGAGGCGGTACCAATTTTGGGACGCCGCCGAGGCGGGGACCGTGATGCGGTGGACGGACCGGATCGGGTCGGGCGTGGCCCCGACCGGGGACCAGAGTTCGTCCCTGCCCAGAGCGGGGCTGGATTGCAGCGACGAGCCTGCGGGTTGACTCATCCAGTTTAGCGTCACGCCATTCTCCGACGGAGTAGCCACTAGGGCATTGGGGCGTCCAAGCACCACGAGGGATCCACTGGGGGAGACGGCGACTGCGCTCGCCTGCCCTTGGAGGTTGGATTGAAGAAAGTTGTCCGGCGCGAAGGGTGAGCCCCAGGTCACGACGGTTCCATCGCGCTTGAGAGACATTCCTTGGTGTCTTCCAACGGCAACCGCGACCACATCCACGAGTCCGTCGGCGGGGATTGGTGAGGGTGCCCACCCGGGATCTCCCCAAACCACGACCGATCCGTTGGTTCGGATCACCGCGCTGAACCGGTCTCCGGCTGCGATGAACTTCACGCCGGAACGGGCCGCGAGGGGAATATCCGCCTGCGCGAATCCATTGGTGCCCCACGAAACAATCGTGCCATCCGCCCTGAGCGCGAGCGCGTGGGAGCTCCCGATCGAGACGGAGATCACCCGGTCCTGAGTCGTCACTGGAACCGCCAACTTCTCAGCCAACGGCTCCCCCCAGGCGACGACCAACCCGTTGGTCCGAATCGCGAGAGCGTGTCGCGCCCCGGCAGCAATCGCCACGATCCCGTTGCTGGCCGAAGTGGGGAACTCCAGCTGCTTCGCGGAATTGTCTCCCCAGCCTCCGACGGTCCCATCGCGTTTGAGCACCAAGGTGAAGGCATCGCCGGTGGCGATCGCTGCGATGTTGGTTCGGAGGGAGGTTGGAATGTTGGTTTGTCCGTTGCTGTTATCTCCCCACGCCACGACGGATCCATCGTGCTTCAACGCCACGTGGTGCGCGAACCCTGAAGACAGTGCCGTCACTCCGATCCGCACGGCCTCGGGAATCGGCCGCTGGCTTGTGGCACTATTGCCCAGCGTCGCCACGGAGCCAAACGGTGGATCGACCGTCAACGTCGCCGGCGGCGCGCTGGTGATGGATCCCGCCGGATTGCCAACCGCCACGGTGTACTTTCCTGCATCCGCCCAGCCCGCATGGGAAATAGTATAACTGGAAGCCTCGGCACCTTGGATGGGCACCCCGTTTTTCAGCCACTGATAATACAGCGGGAATCCAGAGGCCTGCGCACTCAGTGTCGTGGTTTGCCCCAGCGGCAGGCCGACATTTGGAATCGGCTCCACATTTGAAACCGGTATCGGAGTAACTGCGGCGATCACGCTCCCAAGCGCAGCGCCGATGAACATTCCACGGCTCGGAAAGAGAGAAGGAACGTTTGAGATCCCGGTGCCTGGTGCTCCCCAAGTGCCGATTGTGCCGTCCGATTTTAGCGCCACTGTAAATCCGCTCCCGGCCGCGATCGCCACGACGCCGGACTTGGCCCAGTCGGGAACGTTCGGGCCGGGGTCAACATTACTCCACTGCACGACGGATCCGTCCGCTTTCAGGGCAACGGAATGAAAATCTCCGGCAGCGATGGCCACCACTCCGCTGAGCGCCGCCGGAGGAACGGTGGTTTGTCCTCCACTGTTATCTCCCCAGGCCCCGACCGATCCGTTGGCATGCAGCGCGAGCAAATGCCAGCTTCCCGCCACGATCGAAACGATGTCCCGATTCTCCCTCGCCGGGGGAGCGAGAGACCTTGTGCTGTCGGCGCCCCACACCGCGATGGTTCCGTTGCGTTTCAATCCCGCGGCAAAACTGGATCCGGCAGATATGGCAACAAAGGGAGACTCCGGATCCACCGGCGCATCCAAGGCTCCGTAGGAAGAATCCCCCCAACCAACCACCCGTCCATCGTCCTTCAGCGCGAGGATAAAACCAAAGCTACCACTGATCGCGACCACACCGGATTGAGCTGCTGGCGGCACATTCGTCTGACCTGTGTAGTTGTTGCCCCAGGCGACGACCGAACCGGACCGAGTCAAGGCAACGGCATATCCCCTACTACCACTCACTGCCACGACTCCCTCTCGTGCCTCCGGGGGAACCGGCGGCGGCGTTAGAAACGAAACCGGTCCATAAACAATCGATCCCGACTGCCGCGCTGGATCGAAAGGATTCACTACCAGCGACGCGGGCTTGCTGGTGACGCTGCCCTGCGGATTGCTGACCTCCACGGTGTAGCTTCCGGAATCCGATTCCTTCACCGGCCCCAGATTCAATATCGAACTGGTTCCACCAACGACCTTCGACCCGTTTCGCTTCCATTGATATTTCAGCTCGGTTCCCGAAGCGCGGACCTGGAAGAAAACCCTTCCGCCCGAATCCACCGTTCGCGAAACCGGATCGGCACCAACCTTTGGAACTAAGGGACGGAACAGCGCCATCGAGTATTGATAACCGGCACTGATCGAATCGACCTCCCCAGGCAGTTCCGCGGGAACCAGAATCTGGCCGCTTCGATTGTCGCCCCATGCCATCAGCGCCCCATCGTTTCGCAGGGCCATCGAGTGGCTCCCACCCGCCGCAATCGCAACAATGGCGGTCTGCGCATCAATCGGAACCGAAGCCTGCCCAGACGCATTGTATCCCCAACTGAACAGCGAACCATCGCTCTTCAACGCGAGCACATGGCTCCCGCCCGCGGCGACCTTCATCACACCGGTGCGAGCCACCTCCGGAATGGTGACCTGCTGGAACCGGTTGTCCCCCCAGGCCAACAACGACCCATCTGCCCGAAGCGCCACGGTATAATAATCGCCGGCGGCAATCGCGCGCACGCCGCTCATCGCGCCTGGAGGAACCTGTTGAACTCCGAAATCGGAGTAACCCCACACCAGCACCCGTCCATCGGTATTCAAAGCCACGGAGTGATACGCACCCGCAGCGATCGCCACGATTCCGCTGCGGGCTGCCACGGGCACATCGACGGCCCCGTAATCATTCCCGCCCCAAGCCACCACGGATCCATCGTCCTTCAGCGCGAGCGAATGGCGGCCACCGGCAGCAATGGCGATCACGTGCGACTTGGCGGCAATGGGTACATTGGTCTGGCCGTTTCGGTTGTCTCCCCAGGCCACCACAGCCCCCTGCTCGGTCAATGCGAGGGAGTGCAAACCACCGGCGGAGATGGCAATCGCGGAATCCCCCAACGTGGCCGGAGCGTCCCCCTGCCCCCGACTGTCATCGCCCCACGCGACCACCGGACCGGCATGGGCCCCGAATGAAACCGTCAGCCGCACAACCGACATCCCCAAGAGCACGGTTCTGAAGACACGACACAGGCAATGCAGAAGCGACTTCATGGGACAACACTCCTTGAATCAAAGTTGGAACGGGACGGTTGTCGTTCAAAAGCATTCGCGGTGCCAGCCTGAAAGCCACCTTGCCGGCATCACTGTCACTCCGCGCCCCTTCAACAAAACACCCGCCTCGTGAACTTGCACGAGGCGGGTGATGGAAATCGAAGCGCCGCTCAGCGGGTCCGCCGGAGCGAACCGGCACTTCGCCCTAGCGGTAAATCGGTCCGTTGAAGATCTCGTTGGGGATCGGTGCGGTGTTGATGAGCTGGTAGGTGTAGTTCCATTTCACCAGCTGGGCCGAGCCGCCGAACGTGCCCACCACCGCGCCTCCGGGAAGGCTCTTGGCCGTGGTCGCTCCGTTCGGGTTGTTGAGGCTGGTGTAGCCCGCGTAGCCGGCGTGGCGAATGGAGATGCCGTTGCCCACGTTGCCCGGAGGGGGAACGTTGGAGGCGTCGTTGAAGTTGAACGGATCGAGCTCGTTCTGCTCCCAGAGCTGGTAATCGGTGGCAAGGAAATCACTCACCTTGTAGGTCTTGCCCTCGGGGAATGGGGGCGCCTTGCCGATGTTATTGTATCCCCCGACGGTGGCATTCCAGCAGTAGGAAGTGAGTTTCACCGGGCGCCCGAGCCACAGGGTCTTGAGCTTGCCACTGCTGCGGGTGGAGACGTCCTTGGGGCACCAGCAGACCTTGTGGGTACCCAGGAAGGGGCCGAGCTGGCTGATCTTGAAGAAGGAAACCTGGTTGCTGAAGGCGGCGGAGTCGATGTCCTTGCCGGCTGCGGACACCGGAGCATTGGGGCCGCCGGGAATACGGTTGTTGTTCTTCGTGGCGTACACCCATCCGTCAGGCCCGGTGAGGTCGCCGCCCCAGGTCGGATGCGCGTTGTAATCCGTGTTGTCCGCAGCGTACATCTGGTTGGCCAGGGTGATCTGCTTCACGTTGCTCAGATCGTTCGCGAGCTGCGCCCGGTCCTTGGACTTGGCCAGCGCGGGCAGGAGGATCCCGGCGAGGATGGCAATGATCGCGATCACCACCAGGAGCTCAATCAACGTAAACGCACGAAGCGTCTGACGAGGCGATTGGGACGAAGCGGGCCGCGGGGTGGCGATGGGGGACGTCCGATTTCTCATGGGGGGAGTTGGAGCGGGAGCGGGTGGATGGGTCTGGGTCGGGGAGCTGCCAAATCGAACCGACTCTGCTAGTGCATCCGGTGCGACCGGCGGGTTCAACCTGAAACTTCGACCTTTCGTTGAAGAAACGGGAAAACCAACCGCAGCACCGGAGCAGACGCTGGTTGCCGATGGAGGGAGTGGTGCACTCGGCGCGAGTCGAACGCGCGACCGTCCGCTTAGAAGGCGGATGCTCTATCCAGCTGAGCTACGAGTGCATGAGTGAACCGACACCAGCCCAATGCGGCGGACTATGCCCGCTTCGGCCCTAGGGGCAAGCCCCTGTCTCGGCCAGATTGAAGCCTCCGGGTTCAAGGTGCCGCCTCAAATCGGCGGAGCACTTCGCGCCATTGGCCCATGGCGGACTCCGGTGCAAACACGGTGACGGCCACCACCTTTTTCGGCGCGGTCGGAGGATCCGAATGCTCCAGGATCACGGGAAGACCCGCCGAGTCCGAAGCCAGGATGGTTTGAAACTCCTGGCACCCCCGGGTATCGAGCGAGATGGGGCCGATCAAAAACCGATTCGAAATCAAATACCCCAAGCCCGCCAATGCCTCGCGGCGCTGAAGGCTCTGAAGAAGCGACGGAGGAGGAGGCAGCGGTATCGGCATCGAAACGGCCGCATGGTGCCGCATCTCCCTGAGAGAGGTGTTCCACACCCACGCCATGGCTCCGCGGTGGTAAAGAAGTTAAAACACCTTCTGTTGAATCAGGGCTACTGCAATCAACAAAACAAACGCAAAGGCGCCAATCATTCCACGACATCTCCACGAAAAACAATGGCTTATAAATCCCCCTCAGTTTTCCAACCAGGCAAAGGTTTATTGAGGTTGGGTTAGATTCCTTTTTTCGGCGGCAAGATTTCCGATGTTTCACACCACTACGAATGAGAATGAATCCAAAGTAAATTGACGCATGAACAAACCGCTGCGGATTAACACTCTCTTTGACCCAATAAAGGTCACTCCCCCGCTGGTCATACAATCCGATTTCAAGGCGTTCAGGAGATTGAATCTCCAACCATCGTTGGAATCATCGCCCAACAGCAGAGCCGGGCAAACGAGATACTCGATCCGTGTGAGCGAAACGACTTTTCCTCTCTTTTTAACGCCACCTTTCTTAGCCCACTAGCAGCCCGTTTTAGCGTCACACCAAGCTGTGCAACTGGTAGAAAACCAGTGGGACCGCACAGTTGAATTGAACGTATTCAGTCCGATTTAGGGCAAAATAGAGGTTCTTCTTCATTAAAGAGCATTGATTTTTACTTACAGCGTCGTGTATAACTCCCCTCGAATTGATTTGGCTCCCAGTTCCGAGCCCTTGGTCCAGTTGCAATCGCGGATGCGGTTGCCAGCGCCCCACCGGAGCGTTGTGGCCCCTTCCCATGGAGCGATTCGCAGCAGTTACTTCGATCCGTCACACCTTTTATTTTATGGCACGCATCTCTAACGATCCCCTGAAGCAATTCACCGCGCTCAAAGCCTCCATGCAGGCCGAGCGCAGCCGTCTCGTCGCCCGCCTCGCGGAGCTCGACAAGGCTCTTGGCGTCATCACCGCATCGCCCGCCCCGGCTCCGGTTGTGGCCGCCGCGAAGGCTGTCAAAGGCCCAAAGGCCAAGGTTGCCGGAAAGCCTGGCCGCCCGGCTGGCAAGCCCGCTGGCAAGCGTGTGAAGAATGAGCTCTCCTTGAAGGAAGCTGTTTTGAAAGTCCTCGCTGGTGGACCGCTGAGCAAGGAACAGATCCTCGCGGCCGTCGCGAAGCTCGGCTATCAGTTCAATGCCGGAAAGCCGATCAACTCCCTGAACACGCTCCTCTACGGCTCCAAGAAGCCGAAGTTCAAGAACACGGACGGCGCGTTCTCGGTCGCCAAGTAATCCAAACCAATATCGCCCCCAGTCCAGTCTGGGTTGAATCTCCCGGGCCACCGAAAGGCGGCCCGGGATTTTCTTTTTACGATCCGATCGGTGGACGGTGGCAGACTGTAAAATTCCCATCCCGACAGCATCGGAAGTGCAGGTGAATGGGGAGTCTGAAAATACGCCAGCACCTGGACGGGCAGGTGCTGGGGCACTAAAACGGCACGAAGCATCGTCCGCCCTCAGGCGGCGGGGGCGGGAGCGCTAACCTTCTGAATCGGAGTGTTGACCAGGGCACGCAGGTCCGTGTTTCCAAGGCAATGCACGACGGCGGCGGTGCGAGAGGGAACTCGGAGCTTCAGGAAGACCTTCAAGAGATGTCGTTTCACCGTCGATTCCGCGATCCCCAAGGCTTCGCCAATTTCGCTGTTGCTCGATCCCCGGACCAGTCCGCGGAGAACATCGAGCTCCCGGGGAGAAAGATTGGTGTGGGGTTGTTTTCCGTCGCTCGAAGCTGAGCCGCTCATGGTGACTCCGGCGGCGCCCGAACCTTCAGGAACCGTCAGCTTGCTTCCGTTTCGGCCGGAAAGCCGCAGCAAACGCGCACGGATCGCTGCGAGGATTTCTCCGGCGGTCACCGGCTTGGTGATGTAGTCATCGGCGCCGTCCTGCATCGCTTCGCGCATCACCGACCGTTCGGCGGCGGCGGTCAGCATCAACACGGGTACATCTTTGGTGGTAGGGTTGGCCCGGATGGACTTCAAAATCTCCAGACCCGACTGCCCCGGAAGCGCGATGTCGCAGAGGATCAGATCGGGAAGCGTTCCAGAAAGTATTGGCGCGAGCTCATCCACTCCGCCGGCCGACAACACCTCATACCCCTCCAGCGAAAGATATTCCGTCAACGCGCGACGGAAAAAGAGGTCGTCCTCAATGATCAATACCTGCACCGGCGGGGCCGGGTTCGCGGATTGCATGGAGCCATCATTCATAAAAAGATTCTTCTACCGTTTCCCCCGCCCCTGCAGCGCAGGGTGGACATCAGCCCGGGAAACAACAACCGTTTACAAACGATCTTCCCGTGACCGCAAATCCATTTTCATTTTCCTCCCCGGGCTCCGTGATGAAGCACTCCACGACCTTGGGGTTATCGGCAACCACCGCCTGGATCTTGAGCGTTTTTTCACCGGTTCTCCCGGCCGCTTCCGCCGCGGAACTTTGGAAGGCCAGCGTTCTCACCTCCGGCGGATTCACCGGCGGCATCGAGGGCCCTGCGTGTGACAAAAAAGGTACGCTCTATTGCGTCAGTTATCAAGACGCCCGGAATCTTGCCGAAGTGACACCGGATGGACGCGCCTCAGTGTTTGTTTCCCTGCCCGTCGGAAGCGCCGGAAACGGCATCCGTTTCAACCCAGCCGGCACCATGTTCGTCGCCGATTACACCGGACACAACGTCCTCCGGATCCACCCGGCCACACGAGCGGTATCACTCCTGGTACACGACGCGCGCATGAACCAGCCCAACGACCTGGCCATCGCGGAGGACGGCACACTGTACGCGAGCGATCCCGACTGGAAGCGTGGGACCGGCCAGGTCTGGCGAATCACCAAAGAGGGCAAGGCGGTGCTGGAGGAAGGTGGGCTGGGCACAACCAACGGGATCGAGGTCAGTCCCGATGGAAAATCCGTGTACGTGAACGAGAGCATCCAGCGAAACCTGTGGGTGTACGACCGGGCCGCGGACGGTTCGCTGAGTCACCGTCGGTTGCTCCGGAAGTTCGAGGATCACGGCTTCGACGGCATGCGCTGCGACGTCGACGGAAATCTGTTCATCACGCGCCCCGGAAAAGGAACCGTCGTAAAGGTATCCCCCAAGGGTGAAATCCTGCGCGAACTCAGCGTGCTCGGAGATCACCCCACCAACCTTTGTTTCGGCGGCGACGATGGCTGCACCGTGTACGTCACCGAGGCCAGCGAGAAGCGCGTGGTGCAGTTCCGCGTGGACCGTCCGGGATTGGAATGGGCCCGGTGGCAATCCCCCGCGTCGAAGCCCGGCGGAACCCGCACTCCATGAATCCGTCCAACTCGACCCCGTTCGTCAGCTGCGATTGGGGCACCTCCAATTTCCGGCTCCGCACCGTGGGTTCATTGCCGGTTCGTGAAGTGCGCCACGATTCCGGTGCCGCGAAGCTCGCGGATCTCGGAGGCGATCGCGCCGAATCCTTTCGCTCCACGCTTCGGGCCGGACTCCAAGAGCTCGGGGCTCCAGATCATTGCCCTGTGATCATTTCCGGCATGGCGAGTTCCACCATTGGATGGAAGGAGCTGCCCTACGCTCCCCTGCCCTTTGCCCTGGATGGCTCCAGTGCGGTGATCCAACCCATCGAGGAACGCGTTTATCTCGTCTCCGGAATCCGCGGAGCTTCCGAAATGGCCCGCGGCGAGGAAACGCAGGCCATCGGACTGGCCGCCCAACTGGGTTCCGCACTGCCGGACCACGCACTTTTCCTACTCCCCGGTACGCACTCGAAACACCTGACTGTGCACCGGGGACAAATTGTTGCGCTGCGAACGTTCATGACCGGTGAGTTGTTCGAATTGCTCACCCGGCATTCCGTGCTGCGGCACACCACTGATCCGGGGGCGGCGTTCGATTCGACCGCATTCACCGAAGGGGTTGAAACTTCCAGCCATCACCCGCTGCTGGGAGCCTTGTTCCAAACGCGGACGCGTCAGGTGCTGAATGGAAAATCATCGGCTGCCAACGCATCGTTTCTGAGCGGCCTGCTCATCGGAAACGAACTCTCCCATCTCGCCGCGGAATCTGCGGGATTGCCGCCTCTGCGGATTTACATCGCCGCCGGGGAAACGCTTCGAACCTCCTATCAACGCGCCGCCCTCACGCTGGGGTTGGAATCGCGGATTCAGTGCATCGATTCCGATTCACTCACCGCACTCGGCCAACAGGTCCTGCTCTCGCGGCTGAATCCCTGAACTTCTGGAGATGAACATCACCCCGTTCCGGAAGGATTGGTTCGAGGAATTGCCCGTGGTGGGAATCCTGCGCGGGTTCGAATTCGACACCACCGCCCGGATGATCTCCGCGGCCATCGATGGCGGCCTGCGCAATGTGGAGATCACCATGAACTCCCCGGGCGCTTCGGAGCAAATCCGGCGGGCCGTCGATTCCTTCGGATCGCGTGCCAATATTGGTGCAGGAACCGTCACCAGCCCCGCCGCCCTGGAACTGGCGCTGTCGGCCGGGGCTTCGTTCATTGTCACCCCGATTGTCCTCCCAGAGGTGATTGAGTCCTGCGTCCGCCGCGGCGTCCCGGTGATGCCCGGGGCGATGTCTCCGACCGAGATCGTGTCGGCCTGGGAATTGGGGGCCACGGTGGTGAAGGTGTTTCCTGCCGACGGACTAGGCCCCGCCTACCTGCGTTCCCTCCGAGGGCCGCTGCCCCACATTCCCCTTATGCCCACCGGAGGCGTGACCGTCGAATCGCTTCCCGCGTTTCGCAGTGCCGGCGCGGTTGCGTTTGGCGTCGGAACGCCGCTGTTCGATCCGGCCCACGCGACGGCCGGCGATTGGGCTTGGTTCCAAACCCAGGCGGAGCGCTTCGCGGCCGCGTGGACGTCGCGCTGATTCGATCGGCTTGGCGCCAAGCACACGGAACCATTGCCCGCGTTGAATCGATCCGGGTACGGTCCGTGACGTTGTTGAACTCCGTGTCTCCCATGAGCCGCCCCCTCTCGATTCGATCCTCCACGCCCTCACGCTTCGGTCTCGGACTGCTCGCCGGCGCCCTCGCGCTGGCCGCCGCCCTCGGCACCGCGGTGGCCGCCCCGGCACGACGGCCGAACATCGTGTTCATCTTCAGCGACGATCATTCGTTGCAGACCATCGGAGCCTACGGCGGGCGCATGGCCACGTTCCTGCGGGAACAAAAGGTCACTCCGAACATCGATCGACTCGCCGCACGTGGTGGATTGTTCGTGAACAGTTTCTGCGGCAACTCGCTCTGCTCCCCCAGCCGCGCGGCGATTCTGACCGGCCTTCACAGCCACGCCAACGGGGTGATGAACCTGAACACCCCGATTCTTCCCGGGACCTGGACCTTTCCGGAGTCGCTCCGGGACGCCGGGTACCAGACCGCGGTGATCGGCAAGTGGCACCTCGCCGCCACCCCGGCCCCGACCGATTTCTGGCGGCTCCTCGACGGACAGGGCACCTACTGGCACCCGGAGTTCATCACTCCCCTCGGCCGCGTCAAAAAAACGGGCTACGCCACCGACATCATCACCGAGCTCGGCGTGGATTGGTTGAAGAACCGCGATCACACCAAGCCGTTCATGCTGATGGTGCACCACAAGGCACCGCATCGGAACTGGATGCCGCCGGCCCGTTATTACAACTGGCTGTCCAACGTCACGATCCCGGAACCGGACACCTTGTTCGACGATTACACCGGCCGCGCCTCACCTGCCCACAACCAGAAGATGGAGATCGGCAAGATCATGACCCTCAACTCCGACCTCAAGGTGATGGAGCCGGGCAAATGGATCGGGGAATTCAACCGCATGTCCGAGGAGGAACGCGCCGAATGGAGCGCCGTTTTCGGGCCGCGCAACGAGGCCTTCAAAAACGCAAAGCTTCAAGGACGCGACCTGGTTCGCTGGAAATATCAGGAGTACATGAAGGACTACCTGCGCTGCATCAAGGGCGTGGATGACAGCGTGGGCAGCATTCTGACAGCGTTGAAATCCGAGGGACTCGAGGACGATACCATCGTCATCTACGCCTCCGACCAGGGCTTCTACAACGGAGAGCACGGCTGGTTCGACAAGCGATTCATCTACGAGGAATCGATCCACATGCCGCTGATTGTCTCCTGGCCCGGCGTCATCAAGCCCGGCACGCGATTCACGCAGATGGTTCAAAACATCGACTACGCGGAAACCTTCGCCGACATCACCGGGGCCCACATTCCCGAGGGGCTTCATGGCCGGTCGCTCCTTCCCATCCTGAAGGGCCAGACGCCGAAGGACTGGCGTCACAGCGTTTACTATCACTACTACGATCCGGACCACGGCGTTCCCAAGCACTATGGCATCCGCACCGAGCGCTACACCCTGGTGCATTTCTACATCACGGACGAATGGGAGCTGTTCGATCTGAAGAAGGATCCGAAGCAGATGCGCAGTGTGTATTCCGATCCCTCCTATGCCAAAACCGTCCTCGATCTGAAGGCCGAGCTGCTCGCGCTCAAGACCTACTACAAGGACACCTCGGACCAACCGAAGTCCGAAAAACCCGGCAACGAATAACCGAACACCGCTCCATCGACCGCCCCGCTTCATTCCCGGATTTCTCTGCTCCTCCGCGTCTCTGCGGTTCCATCCCCTTCATCGTCGTTTCTTTCATCCGATTCGAATGTTCCCCACGGATTCGAGTCGTTCCTAGCACTCGAACTCATGGCCCACTCCTTTTCCCTGTCTCTTCGCCCGCGGCTCGCGGTCCTCGCCACCCTGCTCGCGCTCCAATGCGTGGCCTCTGCCGCCAGCGCGGCGGTGCCCGTCGATTGGCTGGTGGACGGCTCGTCCTACAAAGCCCGGGTGACTCCGCGGGACAGCGGACGCGAACTCGAACTCAGCAACGGATTGATCCGCCGCGTGATTCGAATTGGTCCCAATGCCGCCACCGTGGCGCTGGATCAATTGGTGAGCGGTGAATCCCTGCTTCGCGGCGTCAAACCCGAAGCCGTGGTGGAAATCGACGGCAAGAGCTATCCCGTGGGCGGCCTCGACGGTCAACCCAACTACGCCTTCCTCCGCCCGGAGTGGATCGACACCCTGAAATCCAATCCCGCCGCGTTCCAATTCAAGCGGTACACCCTCGGCGTGCCGACGGAACGCATGGCCTGGAAGCGCGTGCGACACCACGCCCCCGGAGTGACCTGGCCCGCAACAGGCGCGACCCTGCGCCTCGATTTTGAGGCACCCGCCGGCGAGGCCGGTGCGGCGGTCGCAGGCGTGACCATCTCGGTGAACTACGAGCTCTACGACGGCCTGCCGTGCTACAGCAAATGGATCACCGTCTCCAACGGCGGCAGCCACAAGATTCGCATCGACCGCTTCTCAAGCGAAGTGCTCGCCGTGGTGGAACGCACCGCCGAGGTGGATGAACTCAGCGATGGACGCACCCCGCCCAACATCCATGTGGAAACCGACATGTCGTTCGGCGGCATGATGGCCAACGGGGCCAACCGCCGGTCGTTTCGCTGGCTGACCGATCCGCAGTTCCGCACCCAGGTGAACTACGAGCGCAAGACCCCTTGCCTGCTCGATGTCGGACCGGACCTCGGACCTGCCCAAGTGCTGGAGCCCGGCGGCGTGTTTGAATCGTTTCGCGCCTGGGTGCTCCCCAACGACAGCACCGACCGCGAGCGCTGCGGCCTTGCCATGCGCCGCATGTACCGCGTGATCGCCCCCTGGGCCACCGAGAATCCCCTGATGATGCACGTGGTTTCGTCGAAGGGCGAAACCGTGACCAATGCGATCAATCAATGCGCCGCCGTCGGATTCGAAATGCTCATCCTGAGCTTCGGCAGCGGATTCAATTTGGAAAACGAATCCCCCGCTACGATGGAGAAAGCCCAAGCCTGGGCCGCCTATGCGCGGAGCAAGGGCATCGAAATCGGAAGCTACTCCCTTCTCGCGTCGCGGAGCGTGGGCGGCGGCAACGACGTGGTCATGCGCGGCAGCGACAAGCCCGTGTTCGGCAATTCGCCCTGCCTGCTCAGCCAATGGGGAACCAACTACTTCCGTCGGTTGTATGAATTCCACAAGAAGAGTGGATTCACCCTGCTCGAACACGACGGATCGTATCCCGGCGACTACTGCGCGGCCGACACGCATCCTGGACACCACGGACTGGAAGACTCCCGCTGGAACCAGTGGCGCGAGATCAGCGAATTCTACAAGTGGTGCCGCGGCGAAGGCTTTTACCTCAACGTGCCCGACCATTATTTCCTCTCCGGTTCCACCAAGACCGGCATGGGTTACCGCGAAGAAAACTGGTCCCTCCCACGCGAGCAGCAGGTCATTCACACCCGTCAGAACATTTACGACGGCACTTGGGAAAAACTCCCGAGCATGGGCTGGATGTTCGTTCCGTTGACCGAATATCAGGGCGGCGGAGCGGCAGCCACCATCGAACCGCTGTCCGAGCATCTCGACCACTACCGCAGCATGCTCCAGAGCAACCTCGGCCTCGGCGTGCAGGCCTGCTATCGCGGACCGCGTCTGTTCGACACCGATGCCACCCGCGACATGGTGAAAACCCAGGTGCAATGGTACAAGGCACACCGTGACATCCTGGAAAGTGAATTAATTCACGGCCGACGCGCCGACGCGCGGGATCTCGACTGGATGCTGCACGTGAATCCCAAGCTGAAGGAAAAGGGAATGCTCGTGGTGTTCAACCCGCTGAATCAACCGGTGAAGAAAACCCTGCGCGTGAACCTTCACTACACCGGCGTGAAAGATCAGGCCCGCGTCCGGGATGCCAGCGGCAACACCCGCCGCATCCGCCTCGACAGCTCGGAATCCGCAGACATCGCCGTTCAGGTCCCCGCTCAGGGAATGAGCTGGTATGTGGTGGAGTAACGGACTTGGACCTCGTTTTCCGGGGAATCAGGGATCCACGAACACGCTGCGAAAGGTCTTCGCCGACGCCGTGCCTTTTCGGTTGGAGACCTGATTCCCGTCGTCGCTCACAATCAGGAGTCGCGGCCGCTCCGTCGTACCAAAATTGGTAACCCCCTCGGGGTTCAGGTGACGGATCCCGGCCCTCTCCACGCGTTCGGGGACGGCGGTTCCCCCCGCCCATCGATACAGGTGGGAAGTTCCCCCGTGGCCGGTGCCACCCGCCACGATGAAGTACTCCAATCCGGTGAACACAATGTCCCGGATGCCCAGCCCATCGAGATCCAACAACACTGGATCCCCCAACTCGGGGCGCGCGCCGGTCATGATCGTCACCGGATTCTTCAACGGAACCAGCAGCGCCTTCCCATTCACCAGCGGACTGCGAAAACCAATCAGCAACCCGCCGTCCCGCGTGGAAGCAAGGCCTTCGATATTCAGTCCACCCTCCTCTTCCGGAGCCTTCAAGGCGGCGTCGGCGAGATGAAACCGCGTCAATTGGGGTGCCCGCAACAACGCCCCCAGGAGATGCGTGCAGGGATGCCCCACCTTTTCCAGCGTCACTCCATTGGTTCCCTCCGTCAGACGCGTGGCCAGGATGCGCTCGCGATTGGGACGCACCCGTCCATCGCGCGCCCGACTGTGGGAACCGATCCAATAGATCGTGTCGTCAATCCTGGCTGCGCCCTCAATGTCCGCCTCGCCAGCCCTGCCACGAAGCTCCAGCCAGCGGGAAAGATCGAACTCTGCCACCGGGCCAGCGGAAACCCCGGCACGGTACAGCTTGACCACATTGTCCTCGTCGCAGCCGGTGAGAAATTGATTGGTTCCGACGCGAATGGCGGTCGATGCGTTCGCCATGCCGGAATGAATCCAGGTGGGACGCTCCCCGGCGAGACCCAGCACCGCGGCAAAAATCCACGCGGCAATCCACCCGGCAGACCGGCTTGCACGGTCAAGGCGGGAATGCCGGAAAAAGATCCAAGCCGGGTTCACGAGGCCAACATGCCCACAACCGGAGGCCGCGTCAAAGCACCGTGCACAGGGGTGTGCGATCTGATTACAAGTGTCAATCAAGGTACGTTGCCAGAAAGCCATTCTTCCGATAGCGTTTCTGCATGGCCGAAAAGGAAGTCAGCGAGATTCCCTTTGCGCAGCAGGATCTCTTTGAAAAGGGCATTGCCGCGCTGAAAAAGAACAACCTCGACTACGCGATCACGCTGTTCATGACCGTGCTCCGCGCAGAGCCTGGATTTTACCAGGCCCGGGAGGCATTGCGTGCGACCCAGCACAAGCGCGCTACTGGCAAGACGAGCTTCTTCAAGAAGTTCGTCGGCTCCGCCAGCAGCCTCACCCGCGGTCAGGTCGCACTACGGTCGAACCCGGTCGAAGCACTCGCCGTCGCAGAAGAAGTGCTGAACGACGATCCCGGCAACGTCGCCGCGCACGAACTCCTCGCTACCGCCGCCCTCGCGGCGGATCTGCCGAAGACCGCCGTGCTTTCCCTCGAAGTGGCTTTCAAGCAAAAGCCCTCGGACAGGAAACTCGCCCTGCAACTTTCCGAAGCCCTCGCCGCCGTGGGCAATCGCGCCCGCGCCGAGCGAATCCTCCAGGAACTGCTCCGCGGCAACCCCTCGGATCCCGACCTGAACGAGCGACTCAAGAACCTGCTCGCCAACCGGACCATGGCCGAACAGGGCTACGGCGCCCTCGAAGGCGGACAGGGCAGCTACCGCGACATCATTCGCGACAAGGAACAGGCCATCTCCCTCGAACAGGAGCAGCGCTCGGTGAAAGACGTCGATGTGGCCGGACGCCTGATTGCCGACTACGAAAAGCGCCTCGCTGCCGAGCCTGCGAGCCTCAAGCTGATGCGCGACCTCGCGGATCTTCACAGGAAGCGTCACGAGTACGATCGCGCCATCGAGTACTATCAGCTCATCCTGACCACCGGCGGGGTGAACGATCCGATGATTCTCGGTTTGATCCGCGAAACCCGGACTGCCCGCTTTGAGTATCAGGAAAAACAACTCGACGCCTCCGCCCCCGGCTACGAGGAACAGCTCGCCGCCATTCGTGCCGAGCGCAGCACCTGGCAGCTCGAAGACGCCAAGACCCGCGCGGACCTCAACCCCTCGGATCTCCACCTCCGGTACGAACTTGGAGAACTTTATCTCAAATCGGGACGCCTCAGTGAGGCCATCGCCGAATTGCAGAAGGCTCAGAACAATCCCAACTGCCGCATCGATGCGATGAACCTCCTCGCCCAGGCCTTTGCCAAGCGGGGCATGAATGATCTCGCCGCGCGCAAGTTCCAGGAAGCGTTGAAGGAGAAGCTGGTGTTCGACGACCAGGCCAAGGAGCTCCGGTACCAACTCGGATGCATCCTGGAGAAGATGAACAAGCCACAGGAGGCCATCGAGCAGTTCAAGCTCATCTACGAGCAGGATGTCAGCTACCGCGACGTCATGGCCAAGGTGGATGCCTTCTACGCCGCGCAGGGCTGAGGTGGGGCTGCCAAGTCCAGAGTCCAAAGTCCAAAGTCTTTGGCCGCTTTGGTCTGCTCGCCGGGCGCGAGCACGGTGTCGGCCTCAACTTCGAAGAAAGACCCGAGGGTTACCGGTCGGTGTTCTCTAGGCTCCGGGCTCGAAAGCGGTGTCGACGCTCCGCTCTGCCACCGCACTCCATAGGCAAGCGTTTCGCACCCACCATCGCCCGCACTCAGCCCTCGGACTTTTCCGGCGGGGGCTCGGCGTCGCGACCGGTCGCGAGTTTGACACGGCGACGCCATTCCACAGCGTCCACCTGCACCGGCTTTGCCCGGCATTGCTGTTCCGATCCGGGAAAATTCCACAGGTTCGGAAAATCGCGGCACTGCTGCGGCTTCACCGGATTCACCCGGCAGTTTCCACCTTCCAAAAACACGCAGGAACCATCGGGATGATCGATCAGCGCCAGTCCGTTGCGGGCGCGATTCAGCCGGGTGAAGTCCTGGATGAACGCATCCTCGTCGAGGTTCAAATGCGCCGCCATCGCGGTGATTTCCTCCGAGGTCAAGCGCACCTGCCCCGGCCATCGGCAGCAGGCGGTGCATCGATCACATTCGAGAAAAATGGGCATGTCGCTCGATTAGTTCCCTCGTGAGCAGCGCGTCCTCATCGTCCTTTTTCCGGAGTGTTTCGCACCAGATCCGGGACCTCACGCACCGGCCCCGCCTTCACAAACGCCGCCTCGCGCAAATAGACCGGAGCCAGCAATTCCGGCGCGATTGAATCCGTGGACTCGGACGCAATCCGTCCCAAATCTGACGCCCGCGGGAACCATTCGCACTCCGTCGCAGCTCCGAGACGCGCCACCACTTCAGGCCCCACCACCTTGCGACCCGACGCAATCCAACTCCGCAGCTCTGCCAGCGGCACCAGCGTTGTGGGACCGGTGAGTTTTCCATCCGATGCGGGAGCCACCGCGAACTCATCGCGCTGCGCATCGGCCGCGATCCAAACGCTTTCCCCAGCCGGCACCCGACGCGCCAGCGCCGCGAAACTCGACACCCCTACCACGCGACATTCGCGGGCGAGTCCCCATCCTTGAACCGCGGAAATCGCGATGCGAACCCCGGTGTAACTTCCCGGCCCCAATCCCACCACCAGCGTCCCGACCGAGGCCCGATCCACCCCGGCCTGCTCCAGCGCGCGCGACACCAGCTCGAACACCGGCGTGTGACGGCTCCGGGCATGCTCCGCCTCGGAAAGCACCACGCCATCCCGGAGCACCGCCACCGTTCGCAGGTCGGTGGAAAACTCAAACGCCAGGGTGATCATGCAAAATCTCGCGCTCGTCCTCGCTCAGGGTTCGAAACATCAGCCGGTGAATCCGCGCGGAAGCCAGGGTTGTATCTTTTTTGGAACCCTCCGATTCGGCATCGCTCCAGCGGGCGATCCACTCCACCAAGGCCACGCCGTCGGGCTGGATCAGGTATTCCTCCAGTCCCGCCCCCTGCACTTCCGCGGCCGAGCCGAGGCGGTAGAGGTCGAGGTGATACACGGTCAGGCGTCCGCCTTCGTAGGCGTTCAACAGCGCGAAGGTCGGTGAATGCACGCGACCGCGGTAGCCCACGCCGCGCGCGAACCCGCGCACCCACGCGGTCTTGCCCGCTCCGAGATCGCCGCTCAATCCGTACACCTCACCCCGTTGTGCGAGGCGGCCCACCGATTCGCCATGCGCCTCGGTCTCGGCCACCGATCGGCAATGGTGCGAGGTACGGACCAGATTCAATCTCGGGTCAGCGGAAGTGCTCATATCCCTTCCCGATCATCGGCTTCAACCCATCCTCCCCGCGCAGCCAGACGCCCGGGCGGTCGGTGATTTTTCCGATGCACGACAACGGCACTTCCGGAAACCGGGCTTTCCATCCATCGAGAACCGGAACGGCGTCGCGGGCGGCCACGGTGAACAAGAGTTCGAAATCCTCCCCGTCGGTCAACGCGGCCACGATCGGCGGCTTGCCGGATCCGGGATTTCGCGCCGCCTCGCGCGCCGCGCGGCGAATCGGGATCGCACTCTTCAAGAGCTCCGCGCCCAGCACCGATCCATCGGTCGTGGCCAACAGATGCGGAAGGTCTCCGGCCACGCCGTCGCTCACGTCGATGGCCGCATGGACGCATCCCAACTCCGAGAGCCAGCGTCCCTGCTCCAACCGGGGCTCAAAATCGAGGTGATGCCCCAAAATCGATCCACCGAGTTCTCCGCTGACGAAGATCGCATCGCCCGGGCGCGACCCGGTCCGCAGCAGTGCGCGTCCCTTGGGAACCGTCCCGAGCAGCGCGATGCTGATCAGCAAACGATCCGGGTTGGTGGTGGTCTCGCCGCCGACCAGCGCGACGCCGTGGCGCTCGGCCAGATCACGCAGGCCGCGGTAGATCGCCTCGATGCGGACCGGATCCGGCGACGCCGGGAGTCCCAGCGTGATCACCGCCGCCGTGGGCGTTCCCCCCATCGCGGCAATGTCGCTCAGGCAGCGGGCGAGCGCCTTGCGTCCGATCCGCTCCGGTTCGGTGTCAGGCAGGAAGTGGATGCCCTCCACGATGGCATCGGTCTTGAACAATTGGTCGCACTCCGCCGCCGGGGCGGTGAGGACGGCACAATCATCCCCGGCCCCGTGCACCACCCCGGGTTGGGTGGTCAGCAGCGGTTTCAGCCGGGCAATCAGTTCAAATTCAGTCATGAAAAAAGGTCAAAACTCGGGATCACGATCGGAATCACGAACCCGCCGCACCTTCGCCAAACTTCCACCCCAGTGCCAGCATCAGGAATGGAACCAGGTTGAAGGTGGCGTGCGCTGCGATGCACGACACGAGGTTGCCGGTGCGTGAGTACAACCACGCGAGCGCGGCACCAAACAGCGACAGCGGAATCAGGGCGGCGAAATTCGAATGCACCATGCCGAAGAACACGGCCGACCCAATCAGCGCCATCCGGGGAAATCCGAGGTCCCGCACAAACACGTAGAACACGCCGCGAAACAGCATTTCCTCCACCGCCGGCGCCACTCCCACGGCAAACACCGCCAGCCCGGCCCGTTCCCACGCGCTGCCGGTGCGGAGCAAAAACTCCACGGAATTCTGACCCGATGCCGGAAGGCCCACCGCGCGCAACCCGTGAACGCTCAACCATTGCAGTCCGTAGGCGAAGGGAAGCACCAGCAGGGCCAGCGCGACACCACGGGCCACGGCGGGCAGCGCAGGTGAGCTTCGGAAGCCAAAGGCGGCATTCCATCCGCAGCGGTGCGATTGCAAAAACCAGGTGAGCCCCGCCAGCAGCGCGCCCTGAAAACCCAGCGTGCCGGTCATCACAGACACAAACTCCGGCGCCGGATGCGGCTTCGATGCCTGCCCAGCCGCGAGCTGTCCGCCCAATCCCATCAACGCCACGGCGAGAAGAGGGGCGGCAAACACGATCACCCGCTCGGGGAGCCAGTCTTTGCGCGACAACACCCCGGCACCGTGCCCGTCGGGACGGTCCCTAGGCCAGAAAGTTCCTTTTGGAAGCTGTACCAACTTTGGTATTCCATCCGCCGTTCGCGTTCCTGAACTCAGAGACCCCCAATTCCGATGTCCCAATCCCCCCATACCTGGCGCTTCTTCCGCGCGGGTGGTTTCGACCAAGTCCGCCTTGAATCCGGCGCCGACCTTCTCGCGCTCGACCAGCTCGACCAGAAGCTCTGGACCGCGCTTGCCTGCCCCACCACCGGGCTGGAGTTCGACAAGCAGACCCTCGCGTTGATCGACACCGACAAGGACGGACGCGTCCGCGCTCCGGAGTTGATCGCCGCGGTTCGCTGGGCTGCCGCGCTGCTGAAGAGTGCCGATTCCCTGGTCAAGGGCGGCGACACCCTCCCGCTGGCCGCCATCCAGGATGCCACCCCCGAGGGCAAGACCGTGCTCGCCTCGGCCCGAACCATTCTCACCAGCCTCGGCAAGTCGGGCGCGGACTCGATCTCGCTCGCCGACACCGTCGACACCGCACGCATCTTCGCCCAGACCGCCTTCAACGGTGACGGTGTGATCGTTGCGGAATCGGCCGAGGACGACGCCACCCGCGCCGTCGTGGCGGACATCATCGCCACCCAGGGCGCCGACACCGATCGCTCCGGCAAGCCCGGCGTGAATCAGGCGCGCGTGGACAAGTTCTTCGCCGAGGCCACCGCCTTCGAAGCCTGGTCGGTGCAATCCGAAACCAACGCCGCCGCAATTCTCTCCGCTGGTGCAGGCACCGCGGCCGCCAGTGCGGCGATCAAGGCCGTGCGGACCAAAATTGATGACTTCTTCGGCCGTTGCCGTCTGGCCGCGTTCGATGGACGCGCCCTCGCCGCCTTGAACCGCGAAGAAAAGGAGTACCTCGCGCTCGCCGCGAAGGACCTCTCCATCACCGCCGCGGAAGTCGCGGGCTTCCCGCTCGCACAGGTCGCGCCCGGACGCGCGCTCTCGCTCGACGCCGGTGTGAACCCCGCCTGGGCCGGAGCGATCGCCGCCTTCCGCGCCGCTGCAGTGACGCCGCTGATCGGGGATCGCGCCGAACTCACCGAAGCCGACTGGGCCGCCATCCAAGCCAAGATCGCCCCCTACGACGCGTGGGCCGGAGCCAAGGCGGGAGCGAGCGTTGAAAAACTCGGGCTCGAACGCATTCGCGCCATCCTGGCCGGAACCTCCAAGGCCACGATCACGGCATTGATCGCGCGCGACAAAGCGCTCGAAGGCGAAGTCGCCGCAGTCGCCGTGGTGGACAAACTGATCCGTTATCACCGCGACCTCGGAAAGCTCTGCCGCAACTTCGTCAACTTCTCCGAATTTTACGGCAAGCCCCACAAGGGCATCTTCCAGGCCGGCACGCTGTATCTCGATCAGCGCAGCTGCGAGTTGTGCCTCGATGTGACCGATGCAGGACGTCACGCCGGCATGGCGGGTCTCGCTGGAACCTACCTGACCTACCTCGACTGCGTTCGCCGCGGCACCGGGGAAAAACGCAGCATCGTGGCCGCCTTCACCGATGGCGACTCCGACAACCTGATGGTGGGTCGCAACGGCCTGTTCTACGACCGCCAGGGCGTGGACTACGACGCCACGATCACCAAGATCATCGACAACCCGATCAGCATCCGCCAGGCGTTCTGGTCGCCGTACAAGAAGCTGGTCCGGATGATCGAGGAACAGGTGGCCAAGCGCGCAGCCGCGGCGGATGCCGATGCCAGCGCGCAGCTCGCGGCCGCGGCCGATACGGCGGCAAACATCGACAAGACCAAGCCCGCCGACCCGAAGAAGCCGGAACCGTCCAAGATCGACGTCGGAACGGTGGCCGCGTTGGGCGTCGCAGTCGGCGCCATCGGCACCGCCTTCGCCACCATCTTCGCCAAGCTGGCCGGCCTGATTGAACAACCCTTCTGGAAGGTCACCGTGGTGCTCATCGGCCTCGGATTGTTGATCTCGGGTCCGTCCATGCTGATTGCGTGGTTGAAGCTCCGGAAGCGCAACCTCGGACCGATCCTCGACGCCAACGGCTGGGCGGTGAACGCCAAGGCGAAGGTCAACGTCCCGTTCGGCACCTCCCTCACCGGCGTGGCCAAGCTGCCCGAGGGCGCGGTGTCCTCGGCCGTGGCCGACACCTTTGCCGAACCGCCGGTCACCTGGCCGAAGTGGGTGCTCACCGCCTGGGTGATCGCCTTCGTGTACAGCCTCGCGGCGCAGTACGAACTCGCCCCCGTCCTGAGCGGTGAAGCAAAGGTTGTGATCCCGCTGTTCGACAAGTCGTATCAGGAAGCCAAAAAGAAGAAGCTCGCCGAGGAAGCCGCCAAGAAGGCTGCCGAAGCGGCTCCTGCCACGCCCCCGGCGCCGGCCGCTCCTGCCGCCGCCCCGGCGAAGTAATCAACGGTTCGAATTCAGGCCCGGTCCCGCCCCTGCGCGCGACCGGGCTTTTTGTTTTTGGAGACGGCCCGATTCCGCCTAGCATTGCGCATCGTGAGCACCGCCAGTTCCCATTCCGGCACCAACGCAACCCCGGCCGCCGGCCACAAGCACACCAACCGGCTGGCCAGCGAGCATTCGCCCTACCTCCTCCAGCACGCGCACAACCCGGTGGACTGGTACCCCTGGGGCGAGGAGGCCTTCGCCAAGGCGCGCAAGGAGGACAAACCCATCCTGCTCAGCATCGGCTACTCCACCTGCCACTGGTGCCACGTGATGGAGCGCGAATCGTTCGAGGACGAAAAGGTGGGCGCGTACCTGAAGGAACAGTTCATCAGCATCAAAGTGGACCGCGAGGAGCGGCCCGATGTGGACAAGATCTACATGAACTTCGTGCAGATCACCACGGGCGGCGGCGGATGGCCGTTGAACGTGTTTCTCACGCCCGACCTCAAGCCGTTCTACGGCGGCACCTACTGGCCCCCGGTCACCAAGCACGGCCGCCCCAGCTTTCTCGCCGTGCTGGAGCGCGTCATCGAACTGTGGAAGACGCGTCGCAAGGATCTCGACGAATCCGCGAACGAGCTCGCGGCGAAACTGCAATCCATGGCCGAGCACGAATCGGCCAACGCCTTTCCGGCCGGCGAACGCGAACTCCACGGCGCGGGTGAAAGTTTCTTGCACGAATTCGATCCGGTGCACGGCGGATTCGGCGGCGCGCCGAAGTTTCCCCGCCCGAGCCAGCCCCTGTACCTGCTTCGGTACGCCCGGCGGTTCCACAGCGAGGACGCGCGCAAGGCGGTGCTCAAGACCTGCGACGGCATGGCCGCGGGCGGCATGAACGACCAATTGGGCGGCGGATTCGCCCGGTACAGTGTCGATGAGCAGTGGCTCGTGCCGCACTTCGAAAAGATGCTCTACGACAACGCGCAGCTCACCCAGCTGTACCTGGAGGCGTATCAGGTCGCGCGTCAGCCCCGCCACGCCGCGGTGGTTCGCGCCACGCTCGGATACGTCCTGCGCGACATGACGCATCCGGACGGCGGATTCTTCTCCGCCGAGGACGCCGACAGCGAGGGCCAGGAGGGCAAGTTCTACTGCTGGACGCGCAAGGAGCTGAGCGCGCTGCTCACCCCGGAGGAGTTCAACGTCACGGTGAAACACTTCGGCATCACCGAGCACGGCAACTTCGTGGACCACAGCCACCCCGAGCCGCTTCCCGATCTCAACGTGCTGAGCCTCGTGGGCGGCCCGCTGTCCGCGCACGACCAGGCCCTACTCGATTCGGCCACGCACAAGATGCTCGAAGTCCGCGCCAAGCGGGTTCGGCCGCATCGGGACGACAAGATCCTCGCCTCGTGGAACGGAATGATGCTCGGGGCCTTCGCCCGGGCGTATGCGATTCTCGAGGACGAAGAATTCAAGACGGCGGCCGAGCGGAACCTGGCCTTCGTGAAGTCCCAACTTTGGGACGCCACCACGCGCACGCTGTCGCATCGCTGGCGCAACGGGCATCGGGAACCGGTGCAGATCGTGGACAGCTACGCCAACCTGCTAGCCGGCGTGGTGGACCTGTACGAAGCCACGGTGGATCCGCGCCATCTCGAATTCGCCGTGACGCTGGCCACGGTGATGATCGAACGGTTCTACGATCCCAAGGACGGCGGATTCTGGCAAAGCGCCCCCGGCACGCCACATTTGCTGGTGCGGCACAAAGAGGACTACGACGGAGCCGAGCCTTCGGGAAACAGCGTGGCCGCACTGGCGCTGCTCAAGCTAGGAGCCATCTGCGATCGCAAGGATTGGCGCGAGGCTGCGGAAAAAACCATCCGGCTCTTTGCGCAGCGTCTGCACCAAACCCCGCAGGCCGTGCCGCATCTGTTGCTGGCGCTCGATTACGCCCTGCAGGAACCCAAGCGCGTGGTGCTCGTGGGCGACTTCACCTGCGGCAGCACGGCGTCGCTGCTCCACGCCGCTCATCACGGATTCCAGCCGCACAAGGTCGTGATGGGAAACCACGGCCCGGTCGATGCCTTCTCGCGCGGACTGCCGGTGAACGAAGAATTCACGCAGGCCTTCTGCTGCTCCGGCACCGCGTGTCAGCCGCCGACCCGCGACAAGGCCAAGATCATCGCCTTCCTCGAAGCGAAGCACTGACCGGGGATCGAGCGGCGGTTGTTTTGGAGTGCGGCGGGAAGCGAAGCGCCACGCCGCTTTGGTCAGCACGAAGCCGGCGCCGGATGCTACGAACCGATCCTTTTTCGACGCCCAAAGGTTGAAACGGACCGGTCGGTTTTCCATCCCATCCGGCCTCAAAAGCGGTGTCGACGCTCCGCTCTGCCACCGCACTCCACAGGAGCGGACCTCGTTCAAAAGCAACGCCGCGCCCTACATCCAGCATCCAGCATCTGGACCGATCTCCGATCTCCGATCTCCGATCTCCGACTCAAGGCTTCGCCTCCTTCGCAGCGAGTGCCTTCACCTCTGCGAGAACCGCATCAAACGAGTTCGTTCCCGACACGCGCTTCCGATACTCGGGGCTGAGCTTGGGTGCCACCTTGGCCACTTCGCTCCACATTGCGCAGCGTGTGGCGTGCATCACCAATCGGTAATCGAGATCCGCCTCGGCCGACGGATTGCGTTGCTTCATCACCGCGACCACCTCCTCCACTTCCTTCCACACCCCGGGCCTGCGCCAGTAGGCCCGCTTGGAGGCACGCCACTCCTCGCCCGGCGCCCCGTCGGCAAGGGCGGCTGCCATTTCATCGTGGACGAGGACCAATCCCCACGGCGCTTCATCCCCCCAGCTCTCCTCCTTCAAACATTGGCGGCCAAAGCGGTACAACGCCTGCAAAGACCCACCCCACTTCGGAGCCAGGTTCTGAATCTTGGCCCGAATGGCGGGCATGTGGCCCGGCCGCGCGTCCATCGCCCGGGCAAACCACGTCTCCACTTCATTGGCCCCCTTCTCGAGCCCCATGCAGACGGTCAACATCTCGGTCGGTGCTGAAGGATCGGTCTTGTCGTTTTCCCAAGCGCGGGTCAGCAGCCGACGCGCCTTTTCCAACTCCTCGCTGAACTTCCGGTAGCCATCCTCGGTCACCGTATCAATGGTGCCCGACCCGCGCGCCTTCCACGCCGCGGTGATGGCCATTCGACCGTCGATCAAGTCGGCCAAGGCCAGTTTCGGCCAGTTTTTCCGCAGCAGCGGTTCAATCTCCGCCCATGCCGCAGCCAGTTGCTTCGGATTCGACCGCACCAGGTTTCGCTCCGCGGTGACCATTTCCGTCAGTTCGGCGCGTGGCGTGGTCTTGTCGCCCAGTGCCGCGACGAGATGAGCCATTGCGGCGTGCCGGTGTTGATGAATCTCCGGCCAGGTGTTGGTGCCCTGCGGCATGGCACTGCGCAGAGCCGCAGCGGCCTCCAATTCCGCGTGAAACTTCCAATTGGGCGCATAGCCCGATGACGACATGTCGCCCGCCAGGGCCACCCATTCGGCGGCCACGTCGGCAGATTTGCGGGTCGATCGCTTGGATTGCCCCCGATACCGCCGCGCCGTGAACCGCACCAACGGATCCGTGCATCCCTCGCGAATCGCGGAATCCGCCAATTCCACAGCCATTTCCCGCCATTTCGGATCCGATGTGGGCACTTCGGCAAGTCCCTCGGCCACCAGAAACAGGGCCGATTCCACCGGGCTGTCCCATTTCGCATCCCGCTTGCCCACCTTGTGGTAGGCGTCGGTCAAACGGGCCTGATACCACTTCAAGGACGCCTCCTGCTCCCGCGTGGCGCGGGGTGTGGACGCGTTGGACGGGGTATTTTCGGCTCCGTGGACGATGAATCCGAGCCAAACGGCGGTGAAAAGTGCGGGAAAAAACCTCATGGCCCCGAAATACCGACCGGAAACGGTCATTCAAACAAGGGAATTTCTTGAACCAAGTTTGACACGAACCACCCCATTTCAGGGCCTCCGAACGTGGTTTCCAGGCCTGGGGAAGACCCTAAAAAACCAGACAACCACAACGTTTTGAAAAACCCGTTGACCTTTTGCCGCCACTACCTAGACTTTCCGCTCCCTTGCATGGGAATCTGATGAAAACTTTTTTGCCCAAGGTAGACGTGCAGCGGCGCAAATGGCGCGTTATTGACGCCGATGGCGCCGTGCTCGGCCGTCTCGCTGTCCAAGTCGCCAACGCCCTCCGCGGCAAGGACACCCCCGTTTACACCCCGCACCTCGACGCTGGTGACTTCGTTGTCGTGATCAATGCCGAGAAGGTCGTCCTGACCGGCAAGAAGGAATCCGACAAGGAATTCATGAGCTACTCCGGTTGGAAAGGTGGCGAAAGCTACCGTACGGTCGCCCAAGTGCGCGCCGCCCACCCTGAGCGCCTCGTGATGCACGCCGTCAAGGGCATGCTCCCCAAGAACCGCCTCGGTGACCAGCTTCTGACCAAGCTCAAGGTGTACGTCGGTTCGACTCACCCGCACACTGCCCAGAATCCGGCCACGCTCACCTACGCTGGCTGATCGGTTCACGGTTTTTCGCCCTTAATCTTTTCTTCATCATGGCTCAAGCAGTTGAATTCCTCGGTACCGGACGCCGCAAGACCAGCGTCGCCCGCGTGCGCATCACCCCGGGCACCGGCAAGATTACTGTCAATCGCCGCCAGTTCGAGGTGTATTTCCCGCTCGAATCGCAGCGCATGACCGTCCAGCAGCCGTTCGTCGCCACCGCGACCACCGGCAAGTTCGACGTGAAGATCAATGTCCAGGGCGGCGGCCCTGCCGGCCAGGCTGGTGCCGTTCGTCACGGTATCGCCCGCGCCCTGCTCGCCAGCGATGTGGCCCTCAAGCCCGCGCTGCGCGGTGAGATGCTCCTCACCCGCGATCCTCGTATGAAGGAACGCAAGAAGTACGGCCAGCCCGGCGCCCGCAAGCGGTTCCAGTTCAGCAAGCGCTGATCCAACCGGATCTTTCAAAAACCCCGCCGGCTCAACCCGGTGGGGTTTTTTGTTTTTTGCGGGGGAGACGGGACAATCGCAGATGGCAGATCGGAGATCGATCGGAAGATGCATGATGCTGGATGCTGGAGGCTCGGTTCGGCGACTTTCACTTTTGCCCTTTTCCTTTAGCCTTTTGCCTTTCCTCCGGAGGGCTGACTTCTGGTAGGACGCCGTCACCGTAACGAAAATCCACGCCACGCCGCGCCATGTACATCCCCGCCGCTTATCGGGCCGATTCTCCGGAGATTGCCGCTGCGATCATGTCTCGGCATCCGTTCGCCACCTTGATCAGTTCCGACGCCTCGGGGCCGGTCGCCACGCACATTCCGCTTCGATACGACGCCTCGCGTGGTTCCCAGGGCTCGCTCTTCGGTCACGTGGCCCGCTCCAACTCCCACGCCGCCCTCTTCACGGCGGATCGCCCTACTCTGGCGATCTTTCACGGTCCACACGCCTACGTGTCTCCCACCTGGTACGTCGATCATCCGGCAGTTCCGACTTGGAATCACGTCAGCGTCCACATTCACGGCACGATTCGGGTGATTTCCGATCCGGCGGAATTGCATCATCAGCTTCGTTTACTGGTGGAGACCTTTGAATCCGGCCCCGGAGCGTGGTCGATGGATTCCGTTCCGCCGGAGTTTCTCCAACGCATGGCGGCCGGGGTTGTGGCATTCGAGCTCTCCATCGATCGCATTGAAACCCAGTGCAAGCTGAGCCAGAAGCGCTCCGGCGCGGACCAATCCCAAGTGCAACAGGCCTTGCGCGAAACCGGACGGCCCGACGAACTCGCGGTCGCAGCTTGGATGGAATCTTATCCCCTGCCCCCGTCGATGCCATGAACCCAAGCTCGAACGCCGCCCCACAGGTCTGGACTCGCGATTCGTTCGTCGTCACCGATGACCCGGCGCGCATTGAACCTGCGTCGGTGCACGCTTTTCTGGCGTCGTCGTATTGGGCCGCTGGGATCCCATTGGAAACCGTGCAACGCTCGCTCGCGAATTCGCTGTGTTGCGGACTTTATGATTCCCGGCGCGTCGGTTCCCAACAGATCGGGCTCGCGCGCATGATCACCGATCGCGCCACTTTTGCGTACTTGTGCGACGTGTACGTGCTGCCCGAGTACCGCGGCCAGGGGCTGGGCAAGTGGATGATGCAATGCTGCATGTCGCATCCGGATCTGCAGGGGCTGCGCCGGTTCAATTTGGTCACCCGGGATGCCCATTCGCTCTATGCCCCGCTCGGATTCTGCGCCGTGGCGCATCCGGACCGGTACATGGAGAAACTCGACCCCGATGTTTACAAACGCGCGGTCTCCGCGTGAACTCGTTCCCGATTCGCACCATGCGCACGTTCCCCAATCCTGTCCGCGTCGCCATCGTCGGCGCCTCCGGTTACTCCGGCGAAGAACTCGTCCGGCTTCTCCTGCACCATCCCAAGGCCCAGCTCGTGACCGTGACCTCGCGTCAGTACGCAGGCCAGACGCTGGCCAGCGTGTTCCCGCGCTTCGCCAGTCACCCGGTTTCGCGGACGCTGCGTTTCAGTGAGCCGAATGCCGAGGCCCTGGCGAGTCAGGCCGACGTGGTGTTCCTCGCCCTGCCCCACGGTGTGGCGGCGGAGTTCGCCATTCCCCTGACCGCGGCTGGCGTGGTGGTGATCGACCTCAGCGCCGACTTCCGCCTGCGCAGCGCGGCGGTCTACAAGGAATTCTACGCCCACGAACACCCCGCCCCGGCGCTGCTCGACACGGCGGTGTACGGATTGCCCGAGGTGTATCGCGACCGCATTCGCGAGGCCACGCTCATTGCCTCCCCGGGCTGCTACCCCACCAGCATTCTCCTTCCCACCCTGCCGTTGCTGCGCGCCGGGTTGATCAAACCCTCGGGAATCATTGCCGATTCCATGAGCGGCGTCAGCGGGGCCGGTCGCAAGGCGGAGATCGATTATCTCTTCTGCGAGTGCAATGAGAGTGTTCGCGCGTACGGAATCCCGAAGCACCGTCACCTCTCGGAAATCGAACAGGAACTTTCGATCGCCGCCGGTGAAGCGGTGACCATCCAGTTCACGCCGCACCTGATCCCGGTGAACCGCGGCATCCACACCACGCTGTACCTCGCCCCCACCCGGCACTTCCAGGACGCCGCCTCCACCGAGGCGCTGCAGAAGGAAATCGCCGCGTGCTACCAGGCCGCGTACGCCAATGAACCGTTCGTTCGCGTGCTGGAAGGCAAGGCGCTGCCCGACACCAAGAACGTCGTCGGCACCAACGTGGTGGAACTCGCCTGGCGACTCGATCCGCGCACCGGACGCCTCCTCGTCCTCAGCGCCGAGGACAACATCGTCAAGGGCGCCAGCGGACAGGCCGTCCAAAGCCTCAACATCGTGTGCAACTTCCCCGAAACCACCGGACTGATCTGATCCCCGGAACCACGAGCCGACGCGACTTCCTGCACTCCGCGGGGGCCGCGGCGGCCGTGGGACTTGCTGCCGCTGCGAGCGGTTGCTCGGTTTGGCGTCCCGCGCGCGAGCGCGAGATCCGGGCCGATGTAGTCATCGTCGGCGCCGGAGTCGGTGGATGCGCCGCGGCGCTCGCCGCCTGCCGCATGGGACGCTCGGTGGTGCTCACCGAACCCACCGAATGGGTCGGCGGACAACTCACCTCCCAGGGCGTCCCGCCTGATGAACATCCGTGGATCGAACAGTTCGGCTGCACGCGCAGTTACCGACAGTTCCGCGACGACGTTCGCCGCTGGTACCAATCGCAACCCGGCCTCGTCAGCGCCGCACGCACAAACCCCCGCCTCAATCCTGGAAACGGTTGGGTCTCGCGTCTGTGCCATGAGCCTCGTGTCGCCCACTCGGTCCTGCGCGCGCAACTCGCTCCACACATTGCCTCGGGCCGTCTCCGTCTCCTGACCCGACACGAGCTGCGATCCGCCATCACCTCCAAGGATCGGGTGAAGGCGGTGACCGTCCGGGATCTGGAGACCGGCCACAACCGCGTGCTCGTGGCGCCGTGGTTCATCGATGCCACCGAGCTTGGAGACCTGCTTCCCCTCGCTGGAATCGAACATGTGATCGGTGCCGAATCGCGCCGGGACACCGGGGAACTTCACGCGCCGGAGACCGCGAATCCGCTCGATCAACAATCCTTCACCTGGTGCTTCGCGTTGGAGTACCGACCCGACCTGCGGGGTTCGAACCTCATTTCCAAGCCCGCCGAATACGCGTTCTGGCGGGACTACGTTCCGGCGATGACGCCGGCCTGGTCGGGGAAACTGTTCGCCTGGTTCAGCACTCATCCGATCACGCTGGCGGTACGCCCAAACTCCTTCGATCCCTCCAATCCCTCGCTGGCCGGCAATCTGTGGACGTACCGGCGCATCGTGGACGCGTCGCTTTGGAGCCCGTCGGCCGGACGACACGAGGTCTCGCTGGTCAACTGGCCTCAGAACGACTACTGGCTCGGACCGCTGGTGGGCGTCGAGCCCTCGGTGGCGCAGCATCACCTTCAGCGGTCCCGGGAATTGAGCCTCTCGTTCGTGTATTGGATGCAGACCGAAGCGCCGCGCCCGGACGGCGGCACCGGCTGGCCCGAGGTGCGGCTTTCCCCTGAAGTCATGGGCACCTCAGACGGACTGGCCATGGCCCCGTACATCCGCGAGTCCCGACGGATCCGCGCCGAGTTCACCGTGCTCGAGCAGCACGTGGGGGTGGATGCCCGAAGCGCCGCCACCGGTCTGCCCAAGGACCGCGTGACCGCAGAACGATTCCACGATTCGGTGGGCGTGGGCGGATATCGCATCGATCTCCATCCTGGAACCGGCGGAGGCAATTACATCGATGTCGGATCGCTTCCCTTCGAGATCCCTCTCGGGGCGCTGATTCCGCGTCGAGTGGAAAACGTCCTCGCCGGTGCCAAGAACCTCGGGGTCACCCACCTGACCAACGGCTGCTATCGGCTGCATCCGGTGGAATGGAACATTGGCGAAGCGGCGGGTGCGCTGGCCGCGTGGTGTGCAGCAAAGCACCGCGTCCCCACTCAGGTCCGCAACTCGTCCGCGCGGCTCGCCGAGTTTCAATCGGAACTCGATCGCCAGGGAGTCGAACGCACCTGGCCTGCATCACCGGAGCCGAAGCTGCATCCCTTGTAAGAGCGAATAAGGAGATGGGAGATGGGAGTTTGCAGATGGGGGATGGGGAAGATGCTGGATGCTCGATGCTGGATGTAGGCCCAAGTGCAACCTTCGACCTTTGCTTTAGAGCGTCCCCAAGCCTGTGGAGTGCGGTGGCAGAGCGCAGCGTCGACACCGCTTTCGAGTCCGAGTGAAGTGAAACACCGACCGGTCCCCTCCAACCTTTGCGTTTTCGCATCCCGCATCCCGCATCGCCCACCCGATCTGCCATCTTCGATCTCCGACTTCCGCCTCACCCGCCCGCGGCCAGTTCGTGCTGAATCACCGCCACGCTCGCAGCGACAGCAGTCTCCACCCGAAGGATCAACGGTCCCAGCGTGATCGATTTCGCCCCCGCGGCGCGGAAGACTTCATACTCCGCTGGGGAAAAATCTCCCTCGGGCCCGATCAGAATTCCGACCGAGGCAGGATTGCGTCCATGCGCCCCGCGGAATTCCTCAAACACCGCACGAAAACTGCGCGGAGGATCCAACAGGGAGCCAATCAACAGCAGATCGAAGGGCTCGCGACGGTCGATCCATTTTTGGGGCGATACCGGATCGTCGATCTTCATCAACCACGGATTGCCGCACTGCTTGGCAGACTCCACCGCGATCGCCTGCCACTTGTCGCGCTTGTCACCGGAATCATCCGGCTGGCTGATGCAATGGGATGCCGTCAGCGGCACCACCCGGGACACGCCCAGTTCCACCGCCTTTTGCAGCAGGCCGTCCATGGCCTTGGTCTTGGCGATGGCCTGGATCAGCGTGACCGTGGCCGCTCGCGGCGGGTGTTGTTGCCGACGCCGGATCGCGACCGTCACCTCGCGTCGATCCACCGTGGACACTTCCCCGCCGAACTCGCCGCCGATGCCGTCGAGGATCACCACCGGATCTCCGGGTTGCAGACGCAGCACGCGCGCAGCGTGCACCGCATCACTGTCGGAAAGCCGGACGCGATCGCCGGTCACCGATCCGGGAGGCAGGAAAAACCGGTGCATGCAAAAAAGCTTTTGAAACCACAGATGGACACGGATTCACACAGATGGGACGGGAGTTGAGAAACTCCACGCGCGTCGAACGTTTTCACCTTCCGAGGGATTCATGAACCGTTCCGTTCCGCACATTTTCATCTGTGTTTATCTGCGTTCATCTGTGGTTGAACCGTCCTTCAACGACTCAATTTAGGTTCAGCTGAAGAACGCCTTGGCCTTTTCGAAAAAGCCGCGCCCCTGCGGGTGAACGCTGTCGTCGCACAAATGCGCGAACTCCTCGAGCTTGGCGCGCTGGGCGGCGTTGAGCTTGGTGGGGACCTCGACGGTCACCGTCACCAGCAAATCGCCCTGCGCGTAGCCCTGGACGTTCTTCACGCCGCGTCCCTTGAGACGGAACGTGGTCCCGGTCTGCGTGCCCGCCGGAATGCGGATCTGCGCCTTGCCGGTGAGCGTGGGAACATCGACATCCGCGCCGAGCGCCGCCTGACTGAAGGACACCGGAACGGAGCAATGGAGGTCGTCGCCATCGCGCTTGAACACATCGTGCTCCGCCACGTGCAGCACCACGTAAAGGTCCCCCGCGGATCCGCCGCGCTGACCGGCCTCGCCGTTGCCGTTGGAACGGAGGCGCGTGCCGGTGTCCACGCCGGCGGGGATGCGCAGCGTGATGGTGGCGGCCTTGTTGACGCGGCCGTCACCGCCGCAGGATTTGCAGGGCTTCTCAATCGTCTCCCCGGCGCCCTCGCAGCGCGGGCAGGTTTGCTGAATGGAAAAGATCCCGCGCGACATCACCACGCGGCCGCGGCCGGCGCATTGCTGGCAGCGAACCCGCTTGGATCCTTTTTCAGCTCCCGAGCCTGAGCAGGTTTCGCAAACCGCGGGCTTCTGAACGGTGATCTGCTTCTCGGCCCCCGTGGCGGCTTCCTCGAGGGTGATCTCCATGTCGTAGCGGAGATCCGACCCGCGGGCCGGTCCGGTGGGATCGGCAGCCTCGCCACCCCCGCCGCCACCGCCGAAAAAGCTCTCGAAAATGTCCCCGCCGCGTCCGCCGCCGAAGACTTCGCGGAAGACATCGAAGGGATCGTGGAATCCACCCGCCCCGCCGCCGCCACCACCGCCCGGGCGTCCGCCCCCCGCGCGCATGCGGGGATCGAAGGCTTGGTGACCGTATTGATCGTAGGCCGCGCGTTTCTGCGGATCGCTCAGCGCCTCGTAGGCCTCGCCGAGTTCCTTGAACTTCTCCTCGGCCGCCTTGTCCCCCGGGTTCTTGTCCGGGTGATACTTGATGGCGAGTTTCCGATACGCCTTCTTCAGCTCTTCGGGCGACACCGACCGCTCCACCCCGAGCACCTCGTAATAATCGCGCTTTGCGGAAGCCATGACTTAGGAAGCAGGAGTCGCTGTGGGTGCCTTGGCGACCACCACGCTGGCGGGTCGCAACAAACGATCGCGCATCTTGTAGCCCTTGCGGACCACCTGCACCACCTGGCCCTCGGGAAGATCGAGGGTCTCCTGCTGCGAAACGGCGTCGTGGATCGAAGGATCGAACTGCAGACCCAGGGCCTGCACCTCCTCCACGCCCGACTCGCCGAACACGTTCTTCAAATGCCCCTGGATCATGCCCACGCCGACCTTCAGGGAATCGACCGAAGCATTGGGCTGGTTGGCCGCGATCAGGGCCATGTCGAAGTTGTCGATCACCGGCAGGAATCGGCTGATGACCGACTCGGTGGCCGACCGGCGGGCGTCGTCCCGTTCGCGGGCGGCGCGTTTCTTGAAGTTTTCGAAATCCGCCGTGACGCGAAGCAATCGTTCGTAGCTTTCCGTCGCTTGGGCGGCGCGCGCCTGCAGATCGACGATCTGGGCCGGCGTCAGCGGTTCCGCCGCCGCCTGGGATTGGGTTTCCCCGGGCTGCACAGTGCCAGGTTCGTTGGATTCGTTGCTCATGATGGATCTATCCGAAAAAGAGATCGGGAAGCTAGAAGGCGCCGGGGCGGCAAGCAATACCCAGCCTCGCCCGATTCTCACACCCCCTTTTTTAACCGCCGGGGGGACGAGGCAGATCGCCCCAACGTGGAAAGGCCCCAGCGGCTCCATGGGCGTTGCCCGACCTGGATCCCTTTCCCCTGCTCGGTTTTGGAGCAATGGTGTTAGCCAACAAGGTGGAAGTTGGGATTTTTGAGGAGGCGGTTGAGGAGAATGAGAAGCTTGCGAAGGCAGGCTGTGAGAGCGACGAGGGGTTTTTTGCCGCGTGCCAAGAGTTGCTGGTAGTGAGCCTTG
>CANGKZ010000042.1 GCA_947454705.1 Verrucomicrobiota bacterium | reverse complement strand
TTGAGATCAGGCTCGTTGAATCCAAGATTGATGAACTCGCCGGCAAGAAGGGGCGGTGTGAATGTGAGGAGCCAAGCGAACGTAACCTTCAGGCGTTTCATGAAGTCTCCTTGGTTCGTTGAGTCCTGCTAATCGCACTATACCCCCGACGTTTCCAACACTGCCAGGCCAGCAAACCAAGACCCAGGCCGAACATCGCGTACTCGGAGGGCTCTGGAATCGTTGTGAAACCCATGATGTCAATCCGGTTGATATGGCCTGATCCGCTATGAATTTGGAGATTCACGGTCTTGCCCTGAAACGCTTCCACGTTCCAGACTGTTCGACCAAGGTTTGGATCAATAAATCCAATTTTCACTCCGTCCATGAACGCTTCGATCGGAGGATCTCCAAATACCCACAACCCAACCGCGTCCTTTGGCACAATACCGGTTTGGCTCAGCCAAATATCCGGACCAGGTTTTCCATCATTGTAGTCATTCGCGGCGAGAACAAGATAGTAACCCCATTGGGAGCCCGGCTCCCCTTCTCGAAGCGTCAGAGCAGTTACGCCAGATCCTTGGTTCGCTTTGGAGTAGGTTCCTTCTGTTACTGCTTTGCCATCAGCTGTAACTTTCCACCCTGGCAGGATCTGTGCGGTCAAGCCAAGATAAGGTCCTCCTGCGGCCAATGGGACCAATCGCCCACTGAGGTCCGGCTCGTCGAACCCGAGATTGATAAAGTCGCCAGCAAGAACAGGCAGCGTCGTTAAAAAAATGGAAGTCAGAGTAGTTTTCATGATGTCTAGGGTATTGAACTTTCGAGGATCGTCTGGGTTCCGATACTCAAGTTGGTGAAGGATCCTGAAGCATTGGACTGCAGGGCCATTGACTTAATGAGGTAGGAGTACTTTCCAGGGCCCAGGCTGACATTGGTCCAACCCGAAGATCCCGCTGCGACATCGGCCTTCCACGTCCACGAGGTCGGATCTGCCGAACTGGCACGGTAGATTCGATAACCACTGGTTGCGGCCAAATTTGGCGTCCAAGAGAGAGAGATATTCACGCCACTCTTGATCGAAGAAAGTGAAGCAACAGGAGGGAGCGGAAACTCACGGAGGAATGGATCGCCAAGAAGGGCGGTCGTGCGGCACGACACGCGGGAGCCTTCAGCGAACGTGTCCTGAAGGGCGAACCCCAGGTGCCCGCCACTGTGCATTCGATCCGCCTTCCAGTAGGTTCCCTGCCAAATATTCAACCATGTTGTCGATAGAACTGCGTTGGAAACACCCAACGCCACTCGCAACGGGTCGGCATCCCAGTGAAACCATTCGTTTATGTTCGATCCAAAATGGAGCTGAAAAACGCCCTTAGGACTATTCTCAGGCTTTTCCAACGCGACGTCGGCTGACGTATGCTGTCTTCCTTGGCTTTGATTATTCCCAATCGCTTCGAATCCCCCGGTGTCGCCATGGATTCCCCAAAGGTGGTTCATGGCAGCTCGATACGGATCTTCATCGTAAAGATATTGAGGACGAATCTCGTTATTCCAAAGCCTCGTCTGAAGGCGTTGAACGGTCGGGATAAGATTTTGGAAGCGGTAGTCGGCGAGCCAGCTGATTGAATCGCTTTTAAATGGAATGAGACTTCTTCTGAAGCGGGCAGACTTATCGAGATATTTTTTGAGCACACGTATCTCCGTGATTTTAAGATCTTCCTCTTGTACTCGATACGGTTTCAGGACAGCAAAATCGATCCTTCCCACCGCGATCTCCAATTTTCCAGGTGATCCATCGGCCTCCAGCGGGAGTGTGTCCTGATCCCATCGGCCATCGTTCACCAGGTTGCTGTTGATGGGGTTGTTGGCTTGGACGGATTTTGTGTCGGTCCACGTGCCAGTCATGTCTCCATACCATGCGTCGGTTGGAAGCGCCCCATTGCGTTCGGTGTGCCCGTCGATGCCGGTATCAAACCCGGAGTATGGAATGGCCACATGGCCGATCAGGAACACCACGTTGGTGCCTCCGGGATTCAGGGCGTAGAGGTTTGAAATGTAGTTCTTGATTCCCGCGGCATTGGCCGCGTTTGTACCGACCGCCTTGCTGATGTACGAGGGACCATCTGGGGTAGGATACGCAAGGTCGATATGCCGTGGAACGTTCGTAGCGACCACAGCCCAGCCGTCTGCAATGAGATCGCGTTTGTAGCTTTCCAGTTCCGCCGCGATGGAGGCGGCGATTGTGCGATCAATGAGCAGGATGGCGGTTCCGCGCGAGTCGATGGCCGCGCCCCGGTGGGCTGCAGCGATGGTCGGATACTCTCCATCGTCGTTGGCTGCATCCAAATCCGGTGCAACCCGGTACTCGTAGTAGGCTCCGGAGGCTACACTTGTATCCATCCAAGAGCTCGCCCGAACTTCCGGGGCAACGGTGGACCAGGTGGTCGTGCCGGCATCGCGGCGTTGGATTCGGTAGTTGGCCCGGTTGGTCAGCCAATCGCCTTCCCAGACCCGAATCCATGACAGAAGAATTCCAGCATCCGTATCGGTGGCCGACATGACGTGATTCTTCCGATCAACGAGGCTGGTGTTTCTCCCAAAGATGGAAGCGAATTCATTGGTGATGGATTTGTTTTCGAAGGCGCTGGTGGTGGCATTGAACGTTTCCAATTCGTCGATGAATCCCTGGGCTGGATAGACGCCTCCGCTGCCGGAACCGATCCGAAGTCCACCGGCCTTGACCGATGCAGGGAGATCGGCCTGAACCCCGGTCTCGGAAACCACGAGGTACCGGTCCTGTCGCCGGGTTCGAGTGACAATCCACGAGCGTGCGGGAGAATAGTTCAGCTCAATCTCCACGCCGATGCGTCCGGGCGGGACGTTCGCCCTGGAGGGGAATCCGGCCACCAGGTTGGTGCGGATGGTTCCATTGGTGGTGGGGGTCTGGAAGACAATGCTCCTTCCGTCGGCAGTGACAAACAGTCGCCAGTTGCCGCACTCGATCAATCGGCATTCCGCATTCGGACGATCCCCATCTTTCGAGAACCAGCTCGGAACGTAGGTAAACCGAAGGCTGCCATTCCAGAAATTGATGTTCGTCATGGTGGTGGTGCCGTTCTTCCACGTGACCGGATGGACGAGCTGGTGCGTGGGCGAGGTGAAGCTGGCGGCGGTGCCATCGTAGGATTCAACGAGCGGAGCGCTCCTGATGGTCGGCGAACCGCCGTCTTCGGTCGTGAGATCGGCCTTGTTGAACTGCCAGTGGGCGAGGCGTCGGGGAATCGGATCGTAGGGATCGTAAGGGTTGGTTCCCTGGCTGTTCTCAACAGGATCGACCACACTGTCGCCATCGGAGTCTTCGAGATAGTCCGGGATCTTATCGTCATCGAGGTCACGGGGCGTGGTGGAACCAGTTTCTTTGGTCGCGATGTAGTGGAAGCCCGGATCGACGGGCGAGATGCCTTCGATCGATTGATCGGTCCGGGTGGTGTGCAGGGACAACCCCGCAAACACTGCGGCGCGGCTTCCTGTGTCCTGAAATCCTGTGCCCACTTGATACCACCGGCCCAGCGGACCGTTGGTGTAGCTCAGCGTTCCCGTGATCACGTGGGATCCCAGATAGATGGTGCCGTTGGGAAAGGCGTTGTAGTCGAAGGTGCCGGTCCATGTGCCGAGGATCTGCACGGGGGTGCGGTCGAAGACGTTGTCAACCACCTGCCATGCGGGTTGGTTGGCCACGCCATTGAGGACGAATCGGCCGGCACCGGTTTCGGAAAGGAGGCGGTAGAAGGTGTTGTTGAAGATGGCGGCGGTCAGGTAGGCGTTGCCGTTGAGGCCGGCGTGAAGGCCGAAATAGCCGCGGTCAAACACGTTGTTGGCCACGGTCACCATGGGGTAGTAGCCCGGAGCGGGAACGTATTGGAACTGCATGCCGCCGAACAGGGAATCGGCGAGGATCAGGGGCGTGATGACCGGATCGCCCGCGCTTCTGCTGGGAGGTAGGATGAGATCGCCGCGTCCTCCGAGGCTGGCGATTTCCGTGAAGCGCAGGCTCAGCTTCGGCGGCGTGGTATTCGCGGGGGAAATGGCAAAGGTGGAGATGGCTCCGACCGTCGGCGGGGCTTCCTGAACCAGGCTGTGGTGGACGAGGTGGTTCATCGCGTCCGGCAGTCCGCGTGAGCTGAAGGAGCTGCCGTTCTGCAGGGTGAAGGCATACGGCCCCGACCATCCCACGCTGACGCCTTTAACGAGCGACACGTTGGCACTGGCATTCAACGGGAGGTTGCGGACCAGGTAGTCGAGCGCCGGGTAGTGATAACCGGGATCGGCCACGTTGACGTCGCGGGCCACGCGTGGCGGGAGGGTGGTGCCATCGGTCAGGGCGGCGGTGAGGGTTTGCGGGGCGTAGGTGCTGGCAGTGGCGAGGTCGGTGTAGAGGATCGCATTGCCCTTTTGGGTGCCGGTGCCGTGAAGCGGGGAGGCATCCGCAAGGTAGAACTTTCCTGCAAGGGCCGTGGTGAAGGTGGAGGCCCAGGCGGTGCGGTCCCGGATGACCTGGTTTCCTCCGAGGTCGGTGAACTGCGTTCCCGGGAAGTACTGAGCATCGTTCAGGACCGTATTCCAGAGGGGCCCGAGCAGACTGTTCTTAATTCGGACTTCCCTGAACTTTGATTCCGTCGACGGGGGACAAAACAGGTAGTTGTTGTCGGAGGTGATGTTTTCGAAGTCCAGGGTGACCGTTTGTCCCACCGGCGTCTCGTAGCCGATGGCCGCACCCAGGCTGGAGAACAGGACGTTGCCCACGTAGTTGGTGTACGGGGTGGTCGAGGCGGGATTTCCGGCGATGTGAATGCCCACGGTCCAGGCCCATCCGCGGCTGGCGATCTGAACGTTGTGGATCTTGTTGTTGGCCTGATTGCCGAGGTACAGGGCGTAGCCTTGGCCGATAAACCGGATGTCGTGGACATCCCACGCGGGAGCTCCGTACCAGCAGCCCAATCCGCGAACCCCATAAATGGCCCCGGGATCCACAGTGCCGGTGCTCAAGGTCGATGGAAGCGTCACGCCGACTGTGTTGTCGTCGCAGGCCGTGAAAACCGCGGGACGATAGGGCGACGTGTTGCAGACCAGGTTTCCACCGATCCACAGGCTGATGTCGTTCGTTCGATCGTACTTCGCGAACTTCAACACGGCCCCGCCTTCAAGGGTGGTGGTGCCGTAGAGAAAGTAGTTTCCCTTGATGTAGTAGGTTTGGTCGCCCTGGAAGGTAAAATCAGGCAGGGCCTGCTTTACTCCGGTCGGGGTGAGCATCGACACATAGTCCAGCACCAGTTCGGGCGACCGGGCTTCCGTGGATTGGGGTTTGGGCCTGTCGGCAGGCCAGCCTTTTTGGGCGGTCATTTGACTGCCGGTCTCCCCGCGACTCGAAGGGATGGCTTGATGGGAGGCTTGGAGTTTTGGGGAAGTGCCGGGTGGGGACTGGTCCTTGGTTCGCAGGCCCGCTCCCTGCTTGCGCACGGGAAGTCCTTGGAGCATGGGGGCGGCGATTTGCAGTTCCACGGCTTCCACGAGGAACTCCCGCTTGTCGGCCACGAGCCAGCTTTTGCCGACGCCGATGGGGCTGTCCTTCTGGGTGTCGGAACGGAAGGCGCGGCCTTCGCCGATGCGCATGGCTCCGAAGTCCACGGCCACATCCTCCTGTTCGGTCCGGGTCCGGGTCTCCAGGGGACGATCCAATCCTTCCGGGAGGCGTTGTCCGCGTTTGGCGAGTTTCTTGGCGCTGGGGGGATTGACGAATTCGGTGAGGACTTCCAACCGGCTCGTGGCCGAGCTTATGCCATAGCTCTCGGGCGCGGGCGGGGCTTCGTGGAGGAGGATGTCTTGTTCGAGTCCCGCGAGGGTGACGGTGTAGCGGACATCGGCCGAGACGTCCTTGAAGGCATCGAAGTACACCACCTGGTTGCTGCTCACGAGGTAGGCTTGCGAGTCCTTCACTTCGGAGATCACCACGGCCTTGCCCGTGGTGGGATCCGAGTAACGCAACCCGCTGACGTGGCTGCGCAGCTTCGTTCCATCGGGCAGCACCACGGCGACGGAACCCTTGGTGTTGATGTTGGCGTCGAGTCGGACTTTGTGTTGCAGCGTTTCGGCAGTGACTTTCGATGCTTTGACTTCGAAGGCGGCGACGGAGGGTTGGAGCTCGCCTTGGTCGTCCTGGTAGTGGATGCCCGTTTCGAGGTGCCAGTAGCTGTTGGTGCTTTGGGTGATTTGGCCCAGCTCGTTGGTGCTGATGGTCACCACGGGCGTGAGGCGGTGGTTCAGGCCTTTGGGCGGGAGTTGGACTTGAACCTGAACCTTTGCGGCATCGGCAAGGGTGGCGGCATCGGTCACGGGCGTTTGCGCGCGGGGCTCGGTTGCGATGAACGAGCTAAGCAGGAGAATGCAGGTAAGAATCGGACTGAATTTCATGGGCGTTCAAGCCCATTGATGGAGGGAGAACTCTCGGAGGGCCGAGCCGGGAGCCTTGGATCCGGCACTGCGCTCCCAGGGACCGATCTTCGGTCGAGGAGATCTCACCGCACGCAATGGACTGCCCTCTCCTTTACCTCACTTTTTTATCAACCAACAATGTGCTTCGTACGCACAGGTCCGCGCGGTCTTGTGTCCGGGAAATGCGCACTAAACGGAGGCAACGCCGATATTACGACGGGGACGATCGTTTAGCGGCATGGCCCCGGGGAGTGGATCGAGAAGCGGAGTGCCAGGCCGCTCTGGTCGCCGCCGGAATCATGGAGTTGGCGTGTGGGTTCAGCCTATCGTTTGCTGGCGAGGGTGCCGGTCGGCGTTGCATCGCATTCGGACCCGAGAGCGGTGTCGACGCTGCGCTCTGCCACCGCACTCCATGGGCCACGGCCACGTTCAAAAGCGAGGGACGCGACGAAGTCCAACGTCGAACCGCGGAGGCGGCTGAGACTCGTCTTTTTCAGAGCTTCCTTGCATCTGTAGCCGCCGAGGGGATGAGGCGGATCAGACGGGTTTCAGAAGTTGCCCCGGAGTTCCATTGGACCGGACGTGCGCGATCAAGTCCCTTGGTGATCTGAGCGTGGCATTCGTTCTACCACGTGAATCTCGTCCAATGGAGCATCGACCACTCCGAGACTTGGGGTGATCCGCCTTCTCCCGGCGGCGGCTACGAAATTGTCTGGAGGCGCGAGGCCAATATCGATCGCTACCCCCTCAGGTTTCCGCTTCGTCCTATCTTAGCTTTGAGAAATCTGCCGGAGTAAGTTTATAGGCGACAACTCCGGAGCGCAGTTTTCCGCCGGATTCGGTTTCGCGCTCGGCTCGAATCCAATCGGCATCCTGGTGGAATTCCCGGATCGAATTCTGAATGGATGCGAGGCTCTCACCCGCCAAAAGGCAGATAAACTGATCGTTGCCGTCGGCATCCTTTTGTCCCGACACCCACCAACCGATGCTTTGCAACCCGTGACGCGCGTAGATTGGCACCGCGAAGTCCCGCCACCGGTCGCGAAAGGCCGATAGTTTTCCCGGGAGAACGGAATAAATTCGAAGATCGAAGGCCCGGTTTTGGCGCTTCGACTCAAGATCGAGTTTGGGTGCCGAATCCCCTTCGAGCGGAATCACAACAATTCGATCCACCGTCTTGCCGTGCTTGGCGCTCGAGGCCGTGTATCCTTTTTGGAACTCCGGGTCGGCGCCGAATTGCTTCTCCTGTCGCTCGAGCTCGGCCTTGCTTGGCGCCGTCATCAGATACGCAAACGTGCCGCCGTTGGTGGTCCCCGGAGCGTTCCAGTAGCCAAGGGTTTGGATCCCGTGTTTACGCCGCACCGGTTCAACCGTTTCACGGAATCGCTCCAATACGCCGTCCAGCTTGTTCGATGTCACGGTGTACACGCGGAGTTCGTAGTAGTCGCGCTCCGCACCCTGGGCGGTGCTCATCCAGCAGGTCGCGAGGAGCACGAGGCATTGGAAGGTTCGAATGAGGTTCATGGTTTCCATCGGTAGATCAGCGACTTGGCTTTGTAGTTCTCTTCCACGAACACGAGGTATTCGCCGTTGCGGCGCTTGAAGGCGTTGATGCCGGTGAGAAGGTCAATCCAACCGGTGTTCTCCACGCCACCCACCGTTGGGCCTGGGGTAAACACTCCCATTTCCGCGCCGTCGCTCAATCGGTTCACCCAGACTCTCCCGCGCCCCTTCCATCCGCCCGTAAACACGTAGTCGCCCGCCGCCGTCACACAGCCCGCTTCCCTGCCCGCTCCCGGAACGAAGGCCACCGTCTCCCGATTTCCAGCGAGGTAGCCCTTGCAAATGAGCACGCGACGAATGTGCCGCATGCTGGGACGGTTTTGTTCATCCACGCCCTCCTCGGCCACAATCAGGGTGTCGCTTTCGTCGAGATAGCACACGCGCGCGACCTGGTTCACGCCCTTGGGTTTGTCGAGGATCGTGATTTTGTCGGCGGAATAAATCGGATTGCCCCGCGCATCGAGGCCCTGGAAATCGTAGCGGAAGAATCCGTAGGCCATCCAAAGATTGCCCTTCCGATCCACCCAGAAGGGCCCGGGCTTCACCTGCTCCGTATTCGGCGCAAACTCCGAGGCCTGGTATTCGCCATCGCCATTGGTGTCCCTCCAAATCGAGGTGCCGGAAGGCTTGTTCGGCGGCCAACGGAGATCGGTGTTATAGAGATTGTTTCCCCATTGAAGGATCAATCCCGATGGCACCGCGACTTCTCCGTCGAAACGGAAAATGTTGATAAAATTGCTCGCGAACATGCCGCCCACGAACAGGAATCGACGCCCGTTCAGATAAACCATCTGGGGCGAGGTCAGTCCGTGCTCGCCCTGCTGCTTCACGTGCATCAGACCTCGTGGGTCGTTGGGGTACTTTTGGCGATTGAGCGTGTAGCCGGTCCACTTGGATTCCCACCCCGGCGATTTGGACCAATCCATGGTGTAGCGCTCCTGAATTCCCCAGACGGTCGCGGCATCGTCGGAAGGATCGGCGACTGCGAGGTCGCAGAAAAACTCACCGTGCAATTCCCAGCGCAGTTTCCCTTCCGGAGTGAATGACCTCAGCACCGTGCCCATTTCACTTTGTGCGACGTAGAGGTTTCCGGCGGCATCCATTCCGATCCCACGGATTCCCCAGAACTTGGTCGGCGTGATCTCACCCGGTTTGCCGGACGCGATGCCCCCAAGTTCGCCAAACGTTTTCAGCAGTCTGGGCTGCTTCGCATCGGTCACGTCGAAAAACAGCACCTGCTGGCGAGGTCCGGTGCCGGAATCCGCAATCATCAGGGAACCGTCATTCGCCAGGGCGAGCGCGGTGGGCTGTTCCAATCCTGGAAACGAGATCCGCGCGCCGTCACAGGTGATTCCCCGGGCCTTGAATTCCCATTCCTGGTGCTTCGGATCGGTGTATTCGACTTCCAGCTTCCAGTGCCGACCTGCGGCATCGCGCGTTTCGAGGCTGTTGGGATTCACGTTGGTGTTCCCGATCACGTCGCCATCCTTGTACACGCCGAACTTCTTCCCGCCCTCGTCCCAGTGGCTCCAAGTGTTCACCGTACCGTCGGGCTGCACGTGGGTGTGGATGAAAAAATTCTGCACCCATTTGTTGCTGGCCCCGGAGAAGGAATTGCCGACCCAGGAAACGGAATAGTTCAAAGGATCGGCGAGCGCCGTGAATGCGCTGCTGATCGTCAGCCATGTCAAAAGCTGAAAAACGCGGATCAAGGGCAACTGGGTCAGGGGGCGGGCTCGCATGGGTCTCACTGGCACGGCAGAACAATCCCATCCAAAGCCGGCCGTTGCTTGGAGTTTTGGAGGGTTGGTTAGGATAATCCAGAACTGGGTTTCCACGCCGCGTCGGACGGAAAACAGCCGGAGTTGTAAGGATTTGCCGACCACGCCGACTCAACCCTCATGATCCGATTCTCGCTTCTCCCGGTAGCGCTTGCCCTGAGCCTCCCTGCTTGGGGCTCGGAAGCCGAACCCTTCTCGGTACGAAGCGGCCCCGCGCAGACCGCGTTGCTGGAACTCTTCACCAGCGAGGGATGCAGCAGTTGTCCGCCGGCCGAGAAGTGGCTCTCCGGATTCGAACAGCGACGGGAACTCTGGCGGGACGTGATTCCGGTAGTTTGGCACGTGGATTATTGGGACAGCCTCGGCTGGGTCGATCGCTTTGCGTTCAAGACGAACACCCGTCGGCAGGAACGCTACGCCGCCGCGTGGCAGAGTCAGAGCATCTACACGCCGGGATTCGTTCTGAATGGAATGGAATGGCGGGACTGGAATCGGCCGCTCGATTTCGCGAAATCCGCCAAATCCGATGCCGGTGTCCTCGAACTGACTCAAAGCGCGAAGGCAACGTTCACCCTTCGATACACACCCCCCAAGGCTTCCACCGGAGCCTTCGACGTGACGGTGGCCTGGCTCGGCAACGACCTGGAAAGCGACGTTCGCCGCGGGGAGAACGCGGGCAGAAAGCTGCGTCACAACTTCGTGGTGCTGCGAACGGCATCCGCCCCACTGCACGCCACCAACGGGGTTCTATCCGCATCGATTCCCCTTCCCGCTCCGATCGAACGCGACTCGAAACATCTTTCGGTGGTGGCCTGGGTCGGCTCCCGCGGTCAACAGGCTCCGGTTCAGGCGGTCGGAGGGTGGTTTCCGAGCAAATAGCTGACGCGCTCCTGACGAATCACACCGAAACCAAAATCAATTTGTAAGGAATCCATCCCTCACCCGACTCAACCGCATATGAAACGAATCCTGTTCACTGCTTCGCTACTCGCCGGCCTGATCGCCACCTCCGCGTTCGCCGCCGACAAAACACTCGTCAATCTCGACAAGGATGGAACCGCCATCCAGGGCTACGACCCCGTTGCCTTTTTCACCGTGAAGGCCCCGCTCAAAGGAAAGCCGGAGTTCACCAGCACCTACCACGGTGCGAAGTACCAATTCCATTCCGCCAAAGACAAACAGGCCTTTGACGCCGATCCGGCAAAATACGAACCCCAGTTCGGAGGCTACTGCGCCTACGGGGTCTCCAAAAACAAGCTCGTGGAAATCGACATCGAGGCGTTCCAAGTGGTCGATGGAAAGCTGCTGCTTCAGTACAGCAAGGGCGTTCGGGACGAGTTCAACAAGGATGTCGCCGGAAACTTGAAAAAGGCCGACGGCAACTGGCCCAAACTCCTCGAAAAGAAGGGCAAGTGACCGAATTCATCCGCATCGGCCTGGGGGCACTCGCCCTCTACGCGGCCTTGGGCTCGCTTTTCGCCGCGGCCTTTCACTGGCGAGGCTTGCACAAGATCGATTCAGCAACCCGGGGTGCCGGCCTCGGGTTTCGCCTGATGATCACACCCGGAGTCATCGCTCTCTGGCCCTACCTCGCGTGGCAGTGGCGGAACGCCCATTTTGCGGAAGCCATGCCGCACAACGCTCCACCGCTGATCCGTCCAGAGCGCCTTCGCATTTGGCACCGTATTGCCTGGCGAACCCTGGCGGTCGCGGTTCCGGTGGTGGTGGCGACCGCACTCTGGTGGCGGCCCAAGGCTGTCGCAGGGTCAAAACTGGATGCCGCCCAAAGTGAATGGAAAAGCCCATCCAAAGGCATTCCCGCGCGTTGACGGCTCAGTTTTGATCATTCCTTCCCCATGTCCGAATCCTACCGAGCCATCGATTGGAACCGCCAGAAACGGCTCTATGACGGCATTCTCGTCGGACTCTTGCTGCTCGGACTTGGCACGTTCATCGGCGTCTCTCTTCTGCGTTCACCCAATGCAACGGCGGAAACGCTGATCCTACGCGGCAGCTCGATTTCCGGACTCCTGCTTCTGCACCTGATTTTATGCATCGGTCCGCTGGCGCGGCTCGACTCCCGATTCCTGCCGCTGCTCTACAATCGACGCCATCTGGGGGTGACCTTGTTCCTGCTCGCGCTCGTGCACGCGGCGCTCGCCACGTTCCAATTTCATGCGCTCGGGGATGAGAATCCGCTGGTGAGTGTTTTCACGGCGTACCGGCGCGATTACCGGGTCTTCGCGGACGGGGTGTTCAATCCCGCGCATTTTCCGTTCGAGCCCTTCGGTGCACTGGCTCTGCTGATCTTTTTCGTGATGGCCGCCACCAGTCACGATTTCTGGCTACGCAACCTCGGTGCCCCGTTCTGGAAGGCCATGCATCTCGGAGTCTATTTGGCCTACGGATGCGTGCTGGCTCATGTCGCATTTGGAATCCTGCAATCCGAACGAAGCGCAGTGTATCCAGCCTTGCTGATCGCAGGATTCTTCGTCGTGTCGGGACTTCATTTGGCAGCGGCACGGAAGGAATTTCTCTTGGACCGGAACTCGCGGAGTGCGGAGCGGGACGGATTTGTCGCCACGTGTTCCATCGATGAAATCGCAGACGGCCACGGCAAAGTGGTTTTCGTGGGAGGCCAGCGTATCGCCCTGTTTCGGCATCAAGACCGCATCTACGCGACCTCCAACGTGTGCAGGCATCAGGGCGGGCCGATTGGCGAAGGCCGAATCGTGAACGGCTGCATCACCTGCCCCTGGCACGGTTGGAACTACCAGCCCGAGGACGGCTGCAGTCCCCCGCCCTTCAAGGAAGTCATCAGCACCTACAAGACCCGGATCGTGGGGAATCAAATTTGGGTCGCCATCGCGACCAACGCGTTGGGGAGTCGATGCGACGGAAGCTCCATTTCGAGATCCTGAGATGAACGATCCCTTTTACATCGGTTATCTCGACAAGAATCCGCCCACGCTCGCGCGTCACACCCAGGGAATCGTGCTGTTGCTGGCGGTGATCGTGATCGGGCTCACCGCCCTGCTCGCAGCCCGGCAGACTCCGGTGGAACCGGGAGACTTTGAATTCGGGGTACGGCGCACGTTCACTGGCGTCATCCTGGAGAGTCCACTGCCCCTGCTCCGATCGGTCTCAACGAATGGCGCGGTGACTCACTATCTCCTGGTAGGCTCGGGCAAGTACGGCCTCCCGGCATTTGCGCGCGGAAACACAGGGAAGCTCGTTCGGTTCGACGGCTCGCTCATTCAAAAAGGCGGTTCCGTCATGGTGGAACTCAACGCCCCGGAATCCTTCAAAGTGCTTGGACCCGCGACCGAGGTCGAATTGACCCAAAAACAGGAACGGATCACCGATGTTGTGCTCACCGGGGAACTCGTGGACACCAAGTGCTACTTCGGCGTGATGCGGCCCGCCACCGGCAAGGTGCATCGCGCGTGCGCCGTTCGTTGCCTGAGCGGAGGGATCCCACCCGGCATCCTGGTCCGCGATCACGACGGCGGCGCGATGGCCGTTCCGCTGACGGGATCCAACAACCAGCCTCTAAAAGTCGACCCCGAATGGGCGGCCCGAATCGTGACCGCGAAGGGCCACTTGATCTTGAGTGGAGGACTGCTCCGACTCGAAGTCCTTGAGCTCTCCCTCGACCGATAAAGGAGAGCCCCTGCGCCGGTCGCCTGAATTCAAAGTCCCTGCTTGGCCAGGGCCTTGGGAATGTAGCCAACCGAGGTTTGGATCGCGTGGGTGCAGGAGCATCCGGCACTGGTCTCCGGAGCGAGGAGGTATCCGCCAGCCGGGATCAACCCGAGCCAGCAGCCGCTCCGGATGCCTTCGAACTGGTTCCGTTTGTTGGTCTCCAAATCCCACATGGATTGGAAATGATGACGGAAGAAAATCGCGTTCCGTCCGGCAGACATCACCCCGCATCCGCGTCGTTCGGGCAGATCCTTCCGCAACGTCACGCCGTTGGTCAGATTGAACGAGCGCTGGTCCGAGTAGAACACGTTGTCGATCACCACCGGATGCTGAAGGTGTCCGCTGTGGTGTCCCTTGTCCTCGTGGTGAACATCCGCCCACAGCACACGCCCGCCGAGACCCGATTCCAAATCATCTCCGCCGCCCGGAGGCCGGGTCGTGGGCGGGGCATTGAAGGCAAAGGTGTGGTAGTTCTTCCCCTTGTCGGTGCCGGTCACCACCACGGTGTTCTTGCCGTACACCAGATACGTCATGAACTGCAGCTGGCTGAAGTCATGCGCCTTTTCCCAGAGCTTCTTTCCGGTTTTAAGATCCAACGCCACGAGCACCTGGTCGGTCAGTTCCTCATTCGTGAGGCGACTGCCCGGGGCTTTGATCGCAGCCGGATTGCGGCTCTCGAGGAAGAAGATCTGTCCATCGCCAATGGTGAGCGTGGAATTGAGAATTGCCCCGCCGCGATACTGCCAGACCGGCTTGCCATCGCGAGGGTCGAGGGCAAAGAGCATGTCGCTCGTCACTCGGCTCACCTGGTCGGGCGCGTATTCCTCATACCACTCGCCGTCGTCGCCGAGGTACGTCGCCTCCCGTTTCACCCGGCTGCCGATGAGGATCGATTCGCCGGCCGCGACGTAGCTCCAGTCCCGCGGGCCGTCGGCTTCGTTCACCGGCACGGCGAAGCGTTGACGACGCGCACCCGTCTGACCGTCAAAGGCGAGACAATGCCGGCCGTGGGCGACGTACAGCGTGTCACCACTCGCCGCCATGTTGCTGCAATCGCGGGTGACATTGGCCCGGCGCACTTCCGGCGCGGACACGTTCCAGAGAATCGTGCCGTTGTAGGCATCGATGCCGAACAGAATGCGGTTGCCCTGAACGAAGAGGCGTCCGCTGACACTGAGCGGCGCAGGATTTCGATTGCCGCGATCGGGCATCGGCCGCGGCCCGGGATCGCCCCACCACGCCACCTGAAGATCCCCGCGCACCAGTTCATCCTGGCTGCACGAGGAATTGTCGGGACCGCCGTACTGGTGTCCCCATTCGCCTGCGCCAACGAGCTTGGCCCGACGGAAACTCACCCACGCCCCAGAATCGGTCCCCACGCTGGCGGATTCCAACGGCGATCCAGCGATCCACTTCTTCCACGCCGCCGCATTGGCATGGGAGCTCCCAAGGAAGAGCGATCCACCCACCGGACGCAGCAGACGGTGAACCTCGGCGGCAGGAACCTTCGGAACCTGCCCGGTGGCCAGGGCAGTTTCCGACACAATCAGGTTCGCGAGCATGTCGCCGTACGGCAGATCCGGCCCGGACACTTCCTGCACCGAGGCCCGGACGCCCGCGACACCGGCTTCGTCGAATCGTTTGCGAACCGCCTGGATTCGCTCTGCATTGTCCTCGATCACCACCACCTGAAGATTGCTCTGCCGCACCAGTTCGAGCGCGAGCTGACCATCGGTAGCGCCCAAAACGAGGCAGTAGCCGTCGCGCGTTCCGGTCTGCGCGAGAATCTGCGCCGCCGTCGCCTTCGAGTCCGCCGTCGCAGAAGCACTCGTGGTGCGCTCCCCGGGAATGGACGCCACGCGATAATAGAACGAGGTGTCGAACTGATAACGTCCACTCACCACCGGACGTCCTTCACGCTCCGGGGCCACGAGGCGGTAGTAGTATTCGTGATCGCGTTCCAATTTATCGAGCACCACCGAATGGTTACGCCGGGCAACGCCATCTCCGAGTTCGCGGAATTTTCCCGACGGCAACTGAAGGCTGATCCGCGTGGGAACCTCGGTGTCCGTTTCCCAAGTCACCACGGCGCTGTTGCGATCCCGCCAGTCCACGAAGGGACCGTAATCCGGTCGGAAAAGAATCGGTGTCGGAGCGGGCTCGGGGAACAACGACTTGTGGGCCGTGTAGTGTCGGCGCACTTCATCCGCCGACAGCGCGCGTCGATACAACCGCACCTCGTGGATCGCACCGGTCAGTGGATAGCGCTCATCGTCATCCTCATACGACCCAATGACGAACGGCGCCTTGGGCGGATAGAGAATGGCGCCGGTCTGCTCGCGGCTCTCGGCGCCGAGTTCGCCGTTCACATACACGCGCTGAACCGTCCCGTCGTAGGTGCCCACCACGTGATACCAGCGGTTCGTTTCGAAGCTTTTCGGTGCCGCCAGATAGGTGAGCTTTTTGAGGCCTTCGCCGGCCAGACCGAACATGAAATGATCGTTCTGCATCCCGAGGATCCATCCGCGTTCGTAATCCCCGTTGTCCTGCAGGTGGGACACAAATCCGCCCCATTGCGTCACGCGATCCACCCGCACCCAGGCCTCGGTGGTGATGTCGCGTTCCGGCAGAAAAGCTTTCTCCAGTTTGCCTGACACCAGAATCTTTTCGTCCCGTCCGGGAAGCTCCACGCGAGGCGGCCCCGGATCGCGTACCAATTTTGGATCGCCCACTAGGGAGAGCTCCACTCCGCCTGCGACGGCGCGGAGACCGGAATTCTGGGAAAGATCCGGCGAAAGTTCCCAGTGCACGATCAAACCGGCTTCCTGCGCGACAAGAGAATGCACACTCAACGCGCCCAACGTGAACACGGCGGCCAGCAGGTTTTTAAGATAAGCGTTCATCGGGAACCCTCCAGATTGGCGACCACGGTGCCGACGGCTTCAAGACGGGGCGTTCGAGTCGGTTGATCCGGGTCCGGCGGTGTCGGTGAGAGTTCCGCCTGGGTTCGTGCCGCACGAAGGCAGTGGATGGTGCCTTCATCGGTACTCACAAACACCATGCCATTGGCCGTCGCGAGACCGTAGGCGCGTCCATGGACCGGATGCTTCCAGGCCACCGTTCCATCCTTGGCCCGTAGAGCAGCGACTTCATCGCGGCCACCCGCCACCAACATGTCGCCGCCGAGAATTAAACAATTGGGCCAGATGGAATCAGCCCGCCACACTTGGCAGTGGTCCATGCCCTGGGTGGCCTCGTCGATTCGCTTGCCGAGGTCGGCCAGTTGAAGTTTCACCGCCTCGCGGTCGGCCTCGGTGCCGGCTTTCTTTTCCAGCGCCTTGAGCTTGCGAACCAGATTCCCCTGCTCCTTCGCGAGACGTTTGCGTTCGCGGGCCAGTTCGAGAAAACGCGCCCGATCCAAGGCGGTCAGCTCGTGGTCGGAATGCAGGAACGAGCGGGTCGCGGTGACGATCATGTGATTGCCCTGAAACGTGGCGAGCTGATCGCGTTGCCCCTCTTCCACCGCGCCGAGCTGACCGGTCTTACCGGGGCCGAAGACCAGCAGATCATCGGTAAGCAGCGCATACGTCCCGCCCGCGCCTTCGACCACGCGAACGCGTTTTCCGCTGCTCAGATCGCAGACTGCCGGATTGTCGCGTCCCGCGGGCACGTAGAGGCTCGTGCGCGAGGCCAGAAGGTATCCCTGCGCGGGAAGATCGGTCTGCACCTGCCTCCAGCGCTCGGCCCCGGTGGCCGCGTCCAGAGCGATCAGGTGCACGCCTTCGGAGGGGAACATCCCCGCCGTGGTGAACACGCTGCCGTCCTGCACCACCAACGAAGTGCGAACAGGCCAGACCGAGATCAACCGGCCATTGCCTGGAATGCGGCGGTCCTTGGGCGTGGCACGAACTTTCCAAACCTGTTCTCCGGAATCCGCCTTGAGGCAGTACACGCATCCATCGTCCGAACCAAAATAGAGGCGTCCCTCGCGGATCGTCGGTGCCAGTCGAACCGGACCTTCGGAATGGAAGGTCCACAAAACGCGTCCGGTCGCGGCATCCAGGCAGCGAACCTGGTCATCGGCCGAGGATCCGAAGTAAACCTTCCCGCCGGACACCACGACATGAAAGGCGCGGTCAAAGATCTGTCGCGGCTTCATGTCGAACACCTTGTTCCATCCATCCCACTTGGCCTCGCCCTGCCACGCGGGGCGCGGCGGTTGTGGGGATTGCCAGCTCCACGCTTCGACCACGGAAGCAGGCACCGGATCGGGCGATACGCCACTGCGCGAGTAATCGGACCGGTAGGTGGGCCAGTCGGTGGCCAGCAGCAGACCCGATCCCATCAGGAGGGCGGCGAGTGCAAAAGCGGAGCGTTTCATGACGAACGATTCAAAGGCGTGGACGGAAGATCAGCGGAAAGAGGAATGGAAGAACGGCTCGCGGCGGCCGAGTCGGTGACCCGCCCGGCGGCGAGGCGAAGAACGCGATTGGCGTGCGGCGCGGCATCGGAACCGTGCGTCACCACGAGCACTGTTCCCCCGCCGCGCTGGTATTCGGCGAGACGGTTGAACACGAGGGCCGCGTTTTCCGGGTCCAGATTCCCGGTCGGTTCATCCGCCAAAATCAGCGGAGGTTGCTTGGCCAGAGCTCGGGCCAATGCCACGCGCTGACGCTCCCCGGCGCTGAGCGTCGAAGGTAATTCGCGTGCGCGCGGTGCGAGTCCGAGTCCGTGAATCAGCGACTCCACCCGCTCGCGCGCGGCGGCATCGATGGTCGGGAGACCCGCCAGCACGTTCGACCGGACATCGAGATACGGCACCAGGTGAAAGAGCTGAAACACGAATCCCAGTCGCTCCGCACGGAACCGGGCCCGCGCGGAACCCGACAAGGCGTAGAGATCCTGCCCCAAAATCGAGACACTCCCCGAAGTTGGACGGAGCATCCCGCCGAGCGTAAGCAGCAGCGTGGATTTCCCCGAGCCACTGGGACCCTGGATGGCGACGAACTCGCCGCGGGCGATCTCGAACGACACGTCGTCGAGCCCCGCCACCTGCCCTCCCCGGCCGGCGAAGCGTTTGACCACCTGCGTGCAGTGAACCATGGACGTGCTCAATCGGCGCGGAGGGTTTCAGCCGGGTCGTGCGACACAGCCAGCATGGCGGGGAGAAAACTCGCCACCGCGGCAAACGCGGGAGCCAGGCCCATGGCCCAGCCGAGCAGCGAGTGATCCGCGGCAAATCCCCCGGCGGTGATCGGGTAAACCTGCGGACCAAAATGAAGGGCAAGCCACGTGCCTGCGACGTATCCAAGAACGGCCGCCGGGACACCGAGCACGAGGGAACGTCCCAAAATGAGTGCGGCAATCCGCATCGATCCCTGCCCGAGGGCGCGCCAGAGACCAATTTCGGGACGCCGCTCGCGCACGTTGAGCGCGGAGAGAATCCCCACCCACAGGGCACCGACCAGCAGCACGAACGGCACGGCGAGCGCGGAGTATTTTTCTGCGGTCTGACGCTGCCGCGCCCGCGCGTCGGCCAGCGCGCGGAGTTGCAGCACCTGCGCTTCCGGAAGCGCCTTCGCGAGGGCTTTGCGAAGTTGAGCGAGGACATCCTGGTCGCCCGTGAGGCAGAGGCAGTCGATGGCTTTGATTTCGCTGATCCGACCGGGCAGGCCGAGCATCGATTGAGCATCGGACAGTGAGGTGAAGATCCGGACATCGTCATCCGATCCCGACTCCATCAGCACGCGTTCGACGGTGAGTTTCTTGCCCATCACTTCCACGGTTTCGCCGCGACGCGTTTGCAATCGGGTCGCGAGCAGAGCTCCGAGAAAGGCTTTTCCTTCGGCGATGTTGAATCCCATCGGCTGCTTCTTTTCGCCGGGACCAATCACCGAGGCACCCAGTCCGGTGAGGATGGCGTCGCGTCCGGCAATCTGAATGCGCCGTTCGAGGCTCGGGGTCAGGTGGTTGAAACTCACGAACGTTCCCGCCGCGGCGGCGAGGCGTTTGACGGCATCGGCGGGAAGCGTCTGATCCGAGCGCCCCTCGGCGAGGAAGCGGTCCGGATCCACTTCCTTCGGGAGAATGCGAAGATTGAATCCAAGATCGCGCATCACGCGACGGGTTTCCCGTTCCGCAGCAGTCGCGAGCAAGCGCACGGAGACCAGCAGCGTGACTGTTCCCGCCACGGCCACGAGCAACAGCAGCGCATTCACGCGCCGGTGCCAGAGCTCGCGCAGGATGAGGGAAAGCAGGTTCATTCGCGCACGGCTCAACGTTGGAACGAACGAATCGCCAACCACGCTCCCAGTGCCGCCGCGGCGGCCATCGAGGACCCAAACAGCCACCAAAGCCTTCGCGGGGCGGCGGCAGCAGCGGGCGATGGAACCGGCTTGGCTTGAGTCTTGGCCTGCGCCGGGGCGGGCGCCGGTTCATCGCCATCCTGAAGGTCCGCCGGACTCGGAATCGAATCGACCGAATCCTCGGAGTACCCCAGCGCCTGCGCGGTTCCCGCGGTCTTGCGCCGCTGGCCGGGCTGCGGGCCGCGTTCCACGATGCGGCTGACTTCCGCACGCACCACCGGATTCTCCGGATCGAATCCCAACGACTTGGCCGCAAGTTCCTGACGGCCGCGATCCCAGCGTCCGGGCAGCAACGGGCCGCGCAACCACGAACGATCCAGGTCGCACTCGCAGTCCTGCCCGATGAGCACCAGGCGCTCGCGCAGGACCGTCTGCGTGATCAGGGGGCCTTCGAGCGGAGTGCCGAGACGACGTCCACGTCCGTAAACGATGGCAAGCCGCGGATCCGAACCAACCGAGGGCTCGAACCCAAGACCCCAAAGCAGAATCCGTTCTGCACCTTGGGCGCTCCGCGAGAGCGTGAGCAATTGGGGACCGACATCCACAGGCTTGGGCATGCCTGGAATCAAGCGGGTCACGCTGGCGATCGCCGTGGTCGCAGCGTCTCGAACCCGCGCGTTGGCGGCTTCATCGGATCCTTCGATCAGAAGCACCACGGCGTAGGCACGCAGGGCTTCCTGCTGGAGACGATCGCGCATGGGCGAAGTGGACAGCGATTCCATCACGCGGATGGCTTCGGACGCCGTACGGGGAATCTCCGAACCGGAAGCGAGCGTGAAGGAACGCCCTGTGGCATCCACTAAACGAAGCGAGGCGGGTTCCCCTGCCCTCGGCTCGGCGACAGTGCTGAACGTGATGTTGGAATCCAACAACACCGCAGCAGCGGCCTGGGCGATGGCCTGGCGCTGGGGTTCCAAAAATGAGGCATCGGGAGAAAACTCCAGACGCATGGGGGAATTCCCCAGATCCACAAAGCCCGTGTCGCGAACCGAGTAGCGGCACGCCACCGCCACCGTGGCCGAAGCCACCCAGAGGCAGGCGATCCAGGAAAGAAGACGGCGCATGTTCAGGGGAAAAAGTTCAAATTCAAAGGTGGCCGCAATCCGGGCATCCAGCGACCCGATGGAGCCGAAGTTTGTTCATTTGAACCGATCGGAGATCATACACCAGCAAACGGTTGCCGAGGGTATCGCCGAAACGGGCGATCAACTTGATCACTTCGAGCGCCGCCATCGAACCCGCCACGCCCGGCACCGCACCGAGCACGGGAAACTGCCGTCGCCACGTGGTGCTGGGTTCCGGATAGAGGCACCGCAGGCATCCGGTCTCGCCCGGCACAAAGGTGGTGAGATGGAATTCCAGATCGTACACGGCGGCTTCCACCATCGGACGCCGCAGCGCCATCGCGGCCCGGTTCAGCGCGTAGCGTTCGACAAACAGCGGGGCGCAATCGACCACCACATCGGCCTGCTCCACCAGCCGATGCGCATTCGCTTCGCTCACGTTGGCGCGTTCCGCCACGATTTCGAGCCGGGGATTCAGCGCGCGGAGTCGTTCAATCGCCGAGTCCATCCGGGAGGTGCCGATGCGATCGTGCGTCATCAACACCTGCCGGTTGAGATCACTCGGGCGGATGTCGCCGCCGTGCGCGAGGATCAACCGTCCCACGCCCGCGGCCGCGAGCTCCAGGGCCACCATTCCGCCCAGACCGCCAATTCGCGAAATCAATACCGATGCGCCCTTGAGCCGCCGTTGACCCAGTTCGCCAAAGCCTTCCACATCGAACTGCCACGCGTACGTAGCCCGCTCCTCCTCCGTCAATTCGGGAAGCGTGGCATCAGGCCGACGGTGCATCATTTTCGATACGTCCATTTCGCAGAAGGAGGATGCGGTCTCCGAGGCGCTCGGCCTCGTTACGATTGTGTGTGATGTGGAGAATGGTGATGCCGGTGCGACGGCGGATCTCGGCGAGGACGTCGCAGACTTCGGTGCGAGTTTCGTCATCGAGCGCGCTGAGGGGTTCGTCGAGACACAGCACCTTGGGGTGACTGGCGAGGGCGCGTCCGAGGGCAACGCGTTGGGCTTCCCCACCGGAGAGGCCGGCTGGGCGTCGGTCGAGGATGCCCGTCAATCCGAGCCATCCGGCCAGTTCCACCACCCGGGCTTCCGCGCGGGATTGCTCCCATCGGCGAACGACCAAGGCAAAGGCAAGATGTTCGCGAACCGTGAGGTGTTGGAACAAGGCACCATCCTGCGGCACCAATCCGACCCCGCGGGCGGCGGGGGATTCCTCGGTGACATCGCGGTCACCGATCCGGATTCGCCCGGAGGAGATTCGGCGGAGGCCGCAGACGGCTTCGAGCAGGCTCGTCTTCCCCGCCCCGGTGCGGCCCATGAGCACGGTGTGGCTTCCGGCAGCAACGTGCAGATCGATCTCGCGCAACGAGAACGTGCCGGCGTGGAGCGTGACCTGTTGGAGTGTGATCACAGGTGCAACCTCACAGCGAGCGGTTGAGGGGCTGCTCCACGCCCCAGGTTCGGATCAACACCAGCACCACCACCGCGGCGGCGACCATCAGCAGCGACACGGCGACGGCGCCCTCCAGATTTCCAATGCTGAGTTCGAGATACACCGTGGTGGGAAGCACCTCGGTCTTCATGCGCGTGGCTCCGGAGAATACCAAAATTGGGCCAAACTCTCCGAGCGCGCGGGCCCAGGCGAGCGTGGCCGCGGTGAGCAGGCCCTTGCGTGCGGAGGGCAGCACCACCATCCAAAAGGCCTGCGACCGTGTGCAACCGAGCGTCAGGGCCACCTGTTCGCATCGGGGACTGATCTGCTCAAACGTCGCCCGCATGGTGCGAACCGCGAAGGCGCAGGCCACCATGAACTGCGCAAGGATGATGCTGGGAACGGCGTAGGTGACAGGAAACACGCGCTCCAGCGCGCGAAGCGGTGCGGTCTGAAAAAGAATCAACAGGCTGAGACCGATTACCAGCGGCGGGAGCACGATCGGGATGTCGAGGACGGCATCCACGACGGACTGACCGCGGAAGCGAATCCGCGTCATGAGATAGCCAATCGGCACTGCAACCCAAAGCGACAGCAAGGTCGTCAGCGAACAACTCAGGAGGCTCAGTCGGATGGCGTGTCGAATCTCCGGGCTCTGCAACGCGCGCCACAAATGCCCGGGTGTGGTGTAGAAGACATCGGCCAGAACCGTCGCCAGCAGCAGGAGAACGTACGTCCCGCCAAGGATCGCGAGGCACAGCAAGAACACACGATCGGACCGCCGCTGCTGCGCTGCGGTCAGGATCGGTGCGCCGTCGGATTGCGGGTCGGACGCCATGCTCAAGGATTGGACTCCGGCGCCTTCCATCGGAAACCCGCATTGGTAAACCGGGAGCGCGAGACCGGTGCTTCCAAGGTTTCCAGAAGGTGCGTCATCAACTGGCCGTGCTCGGATCCGCGTCCCACCGCATACGGCTGGGTGGCCGTGGTGCCCGGGCCCTCCAGCGGAATGACATCGAGCACGCCGCGGACCTGACTCGCATTGGCGGCATAGACCAACGCCACATCGAGGGCTCCGGAGCGGAGTTGATTCAGGAGCAAATCTCCGGTCGGTGCCTGCACGCTGGCATTGGCGAGCACGGCCTCGTAATTGCCGGCGATGCGCAGCAGTCGGGCGGTCAGCGCCCCGAGCGCACTCTGCTGTTCATGGGCGAGGCCGACCTTTAATCCCGGTTTCGCGAGATCGGCGAGGCCGCGCAATTGCTTGGGGTTTCCTTTTTGAACCAGCAGCAGCAACGACGTTTCGGCCAATTCCACGGGCGTTTGAAAGTCGTTGGTGACGGTGTTCATGAACGACACGTCGCACGCGAAGTAGGCGTCGGGTTTTCGGCCCGACTTGATCTGCGCGGTCAGAATGCCGCAGCCGTTGTACACCCGCGTGACCTGCACGCCGTGCCGCGTTTCGAATTCGCGGAGGGTGTCTTCGATGGCCACCCGATTGACGGTGCCGCTGTACAGAATCACCTCGGGCTTGGGGGTCCAGCGGTCGCCCTCGACGACTCGGAATCCCGCTGAGGCAAAATGTCGGAGACCGCGATCACGGGCCGCGAGGAACCGGGCAAATCGAAGCGCCTCGGTGGGTTGATCGCAGAACGCGAGCACCGCCACCGCCGCGTCGGAGGAGAATCCCTCGAACTCGGGCACCACAATGGCTTCCAACTCCGGGTACTGGCGAACGGTGACATCCCACACCACCGCGGCGTCCACGCTTCCCAGTTTGAGATCGTTGGCGACGTCATTCACCGTGGGTTTGAACACGGTGGCACGAGCGGCGAGCGGGGCCCATTTGCCCACGTGCGTGAGTGCGCGACGCGTGGCGGCGCCGATGGCGACCGACTCGGGATTGGCGAGGGAGACCCGGACGTCGGAACGCAGAAGGTCGTCGATCCCGCGAAGTCCGCGCGGATTTCCACGGGCCACGGCCATGACCGGTTTGAGGTGGGCCAGCGGGAGTACCTCAGCGAGCAGCCGATTGGTTCGCCCCATCTCAATGAAACTGCCGTCTGCCGCGATGAACAGGTCGCCGCGTTTGGCCACCTTGAGATTGCTGAGCAAGGTACCGGATCCGCCGTACTGCAACTGCACCGGGATGCCGAATTCCTGTTCGTACTCCTTGGCGGTGGCTTCCACCGGCCCCTTGAGGCCGGCGGCGCAATACACGACGAGAGGTCGTGTGGCCTGAGGTGCGGAGGGACGCCTCTGATTGAGCATCAGCAGGGCGACCATTCCGATCAGGGCCGCGAGCGAGCCCCACACGATGGCGCTTCTTCCGAAATTCATGGGTACACAGCGACAGTTGCGACGGCTCCGGATCGTGAGTGGTGAACGTCGCAAGAGCCAGTCGGCGAACCCAGACGCAAACGCCCCGGGAATCGTTCAACCGAAGTCACATCGAACCCCGGACGCGAAACCGTCCCAGAGCCCCGGATTGTCGTCCAGCCCCGAGCCCGCACGATTCAGTGACGATGGGTGAAGTCGACTGAACGTGGCCAGGAACGAACCGAACGCGAATTGAGTCGAAACGATGGAACCGAGAATAGCCCAGTCCTTTAGGGCTGGGTTTCCGTGGGTTTCGTTTTGGTGAGTCCCGGAGGGACGGCAGAAGGGTGTTTCTGTCGTCCCTCCGGGACTCGCTTCGCGTTCGGGTCCAAACCCAGCCCTGAAGGACTGGGCTATTTTCATGAGACGAAGGCAACCCCGGCCCGCCATCTTCCCATTTGTCCCCTTCAACGCTTCAACTTTTCAACCCTTCAACTTCCGCTTTCGCCTCACGGCTTCCACACCACACGCACGACGGCGTCATTGGTCGAGGCCTTGGTCGCGCCGCCGTGGGTGATGAAGTACAAGGCCCCATCGGGTCCCGTGCGCAACGCCACCGCTCCGGTGGATCCGCCCTGCATGAAGGGTTCGCTCTCGCCAGGCTTGCCGGTCGCCGCATCGAGTGGCGCGGTGCGGATCGATTTCCGCGAGAAGTCCGCGTAGAAGAGCGTTCCGTTGTACTTGGCAGGAAAACCACCGCCCGCCGCCGGCGTGCGATAGATGGTGGCGCCAGTGCAGGACGCGCCGGTGTTGCGCTTGTAGGCGAACCAGGGCGAGACGAAGCCGTCGATCCGATTGGTGCGGGTCGAAGTGGACCAGCCATCGCCAAACACCCGCGGCCAACCAAAATTGGCACCCGGCACAATGCGGTTCACTTCATCATAGTCATCGGTGAGATCCCCGCCGTTTTCAGCTTCGATGATGAATCCGGTGATCGGATCAAAATCGAGCGTCCACGGCTGGCGATGCCCGCGGGTTAAGATGGCACCGAGCGCATCGGGCGTGGCGAAGTGCGGGTTGTTGGTGGGAATCGATCCATCGAATCCGATGCGCAACACCTTGCCGCGAAGATCCCGCAGCGACTGCGCCTTGTTCTCGGGGTCGTCGCAGTACTGTTTGATCCGCGCGTTTTGATTGTTCTCGCCGGTGGTGATGTAGAGCAGCCGTTCAACCGGATGCGCCAGCAGCGCGCCTCCGACGTGCTGTCCTGCCAGATCGCCCACCCATTCAATCAGCGTCGTCTCGCTGGCTGGATCCAGTTCAGCCTTGGCCCCCTCGCCCACGACGTTGAACCGGGAAACCTTGGCCAGGTACTGCGAGGGCGAATGCTTCGGATCGTGATAGGACAGGAACACCTGCGGCACCTTCGGAAAGTCGGGATGCAGGGCAACGCCATGCAGGCCGCGGTCGCCGCTGACATCGGTTTTCACCCCACCGACGCGGTGAGTGGTCCGCGTGGCGGTATCGACGCGCCACAGGTCACCCGCGCGCCCGGTCACCCAGGCCGAGCCATCGGGCGCAAAGGTCAGGTCGAGCGGCTCACTCACCGACTCCGGACCGGCCACCGTCTCCACGCTGAATCCCGTCGGCAAATGCACCTCCCCGCGCACCGCGGAAAGAAGGGTCAACGACGCAACAGCGAGCGTGAGAAAGCGGAGTTGTGGGAGCATGTCCCACAAAGGATGCGGGAATGCACGGGCCCAAGTCCAGCCCGGCAGCGCGGAGTTCAGGGATTGGGTTTGCTGAGACGGAAGAATCGCGAGGCGTCGTTAGGGCTCACCGTAATGACATTCGTGCCGGTGGAAAACAGGGTCCACAGCGAAGGTGTGACGGCAGACGCGCTATCGACGGAATAATCGGCATAGCCTGGCGCATAGCCCAGCTTCAGGCCGCCGTCGGCAGTCCGCTCAAATCCAAGGATTGGCGGGAACGAGGCAACCGTCAGGCGCAGGGCCTGCATGCCATCGGGACGGGTGACCACCGATCCCTTGAAGAACAAGCCGTCGCCCCAGACGAAGGATCCCCGGATGCTCAACGCCCGGGTGGCATGGATCTCCTTGGCGACGATGACGTCAAAGGTGGATCCGAGCGGCGGCAGGAACACCTCGTGACGGTTCGTCTGATCCAACGGATTGAAAAGGCCCACCCGGATGCTTCCGCCAGACAAGGTGGCAGTGCCGCTGACCACCAGCTGATCAAACTGCTGAGCCCCATCGGCCAGGGTGTTGGTCCCGGCGATGGCGATCATCAGAGTGCCGGCGAACTGGGTGTAATTGCCGTCCACGGTGAGCAGACCCGTGAAGGAGGGCTGGATCAGGTTAAGGCCAGCAGGGGCTTTCCCACCGGACGGAACTGTTTTACCGCCGCCGAACGGAACAACCGGCCGGAATGAGGCACCGTCGTGCCCAATGAGTCCTACGCCGTTGGAATCAAGCAGACCCGCCCCATCCGAGCTGAGCAGTCCAGCGCCATCCGAGCTGAGCAGCCCCCCGCCGTCGGAGGTCAAAAGCTCCGCCGACTTTGCATCGTGAGCCAGATTTCCCCCTCCCTGTGAAACCACTTTGCCTCCTTCCTGTGAGACAACGCCGTCGCCGATCTTCGGCAGAAGCGGTCCCGGATCCAGCGACAATTCGCCGATCACCTTCCCCGACAACACCAGGGTCGAATTGGGACCAACCATGAGTCCAGGAGCCTGCACCGACTGATTGGCGAGAATCTGCATTTCCGCCTTGGCGTAATCAATCGCCGCCAGCCCAATCAAGGCGGCGAACTTGGCGGAGGCGGCGCCAAAATCACGGGCGCCAATAAACACTTCCGTGGCAGCATCGACCGCCGCCAAGTAAACCTCGCCGGGAGTCTTGGCTGGAACATCATCGAAGCTCAGCACATGTCTCCCAGGACCGTTGATCGACACCACCTTTTGGGGAACAGCCGGCAGAACCTCCACCCCTTGCAGCAGCAGCCCGATTCGATCGGTATAACCCGGGGCCGAAGCAATCGCCCGGAACGACAACGTGCCGGCAGGAATGCTTGAATTCGTCAACGACCACGTGTTGCCCTGCCGGGTCAAGTGACCACCGCCGGGCAGGTCGGTCCACGCGCCTGACCCGGCCGGAGCGGACTGGATTCGCACCTGAAGTCCGGGGAGTTGGCTTGGCTGTTCCACCGCGAAAAACCAAAAACTCCCGGCCCTAAACGGAGGCGGGGTGTTGACGACATAGGCACCAAACGGCCCGATGCCTTCCTGCACAGTAAACGGTCCGATCAACGTCGAGATCCGATCGCTGAAGAACGGGGCGGATGCCAGGACGCGGAACGAACGAACTCCGGTCGGCACGTCGGTGGTGTCAAGGACCCAGTCGCCGCCAACCTTCGTCATGGCGGAACCGCCCGGGAGGTCGCTCCAGCTGGATTCGTCGTCGGGCGTGACCGTGGACTGGACCCGCAGCTTGAGATCGGGAACCGGGCTGGAGTAGGTCGCCCGGAAACTCCACGGATTGCTGGACCGAACCGGAGCCACGCCAGGCGAAGCGCTCACAGCACCGAAGGCCGGCAGCGTGCCCAACGTCTGCAGGCCGATCGTCGCGTTGAACTTGGAGCCGTCGAAATTGAAATCGCCATTCGGCCCCATGACGAAATCCACCACCGAGCCCGCGTTGATTGCTACCGTGTTGGTGTAGCCCGGGGTGGCGTCATTGCCCCAGGCCTGCTGGAACAGCACCTTCCCATCCACCACCACCGCGCTCTGACACCCCCCACCGCCGTGGGTGTCCGTCTTCCGCCAGTAGGCAGCGATCTTGTACTGGGCGGTCAGCGGCGCGGTCCACCGCACCACGGCCGCCGACCCATCATTGCCGGGCCAGAGCGCCACTTCGTTGGGATCAATGGGAATCAGGGGGCCGCAGCAAAACGCCACCACCACGGGCTGCTCGCTGACATTGGCAAAAATCGAGGGACCCTGCGTGGCCGGATGATACCATCCATGCAAATCCGGTGAATCACCCCCGGTCCGAATGTGTTCCGTCGAGGCGAACCGGGTCAGCTGGGTGCTGGCCAGGTCCGCTTCCTTCCGGTAGCCGTAGCTCCACTCGCCCGTCGTGGGGTTGGGATTCATCGATTCACTCGGGCTCCCGAGCAATTCGTTGCGCTTGAGATCGAGGGCCGCGTTCCACTCAGGCACGCCCGCTGCGACGTCCGGCAGCACCACGTACGGTCCCATCAGATCCGAGCGCCCATCGACGTAGTTGGGCGACGCGGCAAGGATGCGGAAGGAACGACTTCCGGTCGGAATGGAGGTCGCAGCGAGGGTCCAGACATCACCGTCGCGGGTCATGTAGGGATTGCCGGGAAGATCCGTCCAGCTGCCCTCCACCCCCGGCGTGATCGTCGACTGCACGCGGAGCTTCAGATCGGTCACCCCTGGCGGCGTGGGATAGGTCGCGGTGAACGTCCAGGGGGTGCTGGACTTGATGGGTGCCCGTTCGGCCCTCGCGCTCGTCGACGCCACGGGGGGCAGATCGCCGAGGAGGATGGTCAGGGTCACATTGAACTTGGACCCGCCATACTGGTAGTTGCCGGTCGGCCCCATCACGAAGTCGAGAACCGACCCCGCAGCAATCGCGACGGTCCCGGCGTAGCTGGGGGAGTCGGCGTTGTACCACGTCTGGTTGTAGAGGACCTTCCCATCCAGCACCACGCCGCTGACCAGTCCATTGTCGCTGCCAAAATCGATCTTCTTCCAATAGGCGTTGATCCGGTATCGCGCCGTCTGGGGTGCGGTCCATCGCGCGACAGCAGCAGGGCCACCTCGGCCCGGCCAGATTCCAGCCTCGCCAGGATTGATGGGGCCAAATCCACCGGACGCGACGATCGGATTCTGGCCGGTATTGGCCGCAATCAGCGGCCCATCATCGGCTCGATGCAACCAGCCCTGGAAGTCGGTGCTGTTCCAAAGGACATTCTCGTGCTCGGTGGTGTTGAATGGCGTGTATTTCGTCGTCGCGAGGTCGGCGATCGGGCGGTACCCATAGCTCCACTCCGAGACCACGGCATTGGGGTTGGCCAATTCCTGGGGGCTTCCCGAGAGCTCAACCTTTTTGAGGTCACGGGCAAGATTCCAATCGGCTTCACCGGGAGAAATCGCGGGCAGCACGACGAACGGTCCAATACCGGTCGAGATGGCATCCTTACGGTTGGATGCGGACGCGATCACCCGGAAATGGCGATACCCCGTGGGAACATCCGACGTTTTGGTGGTCCACGTCGTTCCGTCCGCCGTCATGTAGGGATTCCCAGGCAGGTCAGCCCAACTGCCTTCAACTGCGGGAGTCAGGGTGGATTGCACTCGCAGCTTCAGGTCCGCAACCCCGGCCGGCGTGGAATAGGTTGCGGTAAAGGTCCACGGATTGTTGGCTCGAATCGGCGCAAAACCCGGGGAGGCACTCACGGCACCGAAGGCGGGCAACGGCACGGCATTGACCGCCGGAGTGTAGCTGAAGAGATAACAGGCATCCGGCGTTCCATCCCCGGACAATCCGCCACCATCCGGAATGATTCGAATGCGATCCGCAGCCAATCCTGTCGCCGAGCACGTGACAGTGTCGCCATTCGGAAGCGCAAAGCTGGCAAACGGCACGCCGGCCGAGGTGGGATCAGGGAAGACGACATCCTTGGAATACGGAACCCCATTCAGCACAAACGAGACTTTTCCCGGTCCGACATGCGCTCCGAACGCACGAAATGAAAACGCGTAATACGTTCCGTAATTGAGGGCGATGGTCGAGTCAGCCGCATTCAGAAACGGTTGTGAGAGATCATTTGTTGCCGTGAATGCCAGGGGTGAAGTTTTTGCATCAACCACGGTGTCGTTGACGAACGAACCGCCGTTTGAAACCCAGGCAATGTCGGTAATGGATCCCGCTCCGCTCACGGGTAGAACCTGTGAAATCAGGCCCAAGGAAAGCGCGAACGCCCCAAGGACAGATGAATGTGACGACCGAGAAATGCCAGATGATTCGCGGGGTTGGTTGGCCTCAAACATAAAGCGAGTCCCTTTATCTAGGCGGGCAGTTTGATTGGGCGGAAGTGGACTAAAAAACACCACCATTTCGCCTTGCTGTCCACTCTGGAATCACTCAGGCAGCCCCTTGCTACAAATTTTCTTATACACCCATTTTTGGTACACCCCAATCGCTAAAACCTCCCCATTCAGCGAACCGGTTTAACCTCAACGAGTCGCGCAGAATGTGGGGGAAGAGATTCCAGGGTATACCCTCCGACGTGCACCCCCAGATCCTCACCGGTCCAGTAGTCGGTGAGACGCGATTTTCCGGTCAGCGGAATAATCCGCTGCACCGGGGCATCGCTCCAGTTGAAGACCGACACCATTCGCCGCCCCTTCAGCTCGGTCACGCCCATTCTGAAGGTCTCGTCGGAAAACCGCGCGCACACGCCGGAGGGAGGTACGAGTTTCTTAAGCATTTCCGCCCGACGCGGCGTGATCCGCGTGAGGTCGTCGCCGCTCAGCAGCATGCCGCCGGTGGCGTAGATAAGCGTGGCATGGAATTGATATTCCGCATCGGGAACCTTGCCCGCGGTGGTGAACTTGCCGCCGGCGTCCATGATGTCCTTCGACGCCCCATCGTGCAGCACCACGCAATCCGGATCATTCCACCACAGCCGGCCATTCTGCCATCCGCGGAGGAGGTTCTCGCGTCCGATCCCGGTGAAGCTCGCCCACGAACGTTCGATATCGAGCGAACTTCTCGATGCGTGCACCAATCCGAGGGAAGGCCAGATGGGATGATTGCACCCCATGATCAAGGCATCCCCTGCTCCGCGGGCGATGGCTTCCATGCCGCGTCGATACGCCTCCACGCGGGTCGCGTTTGAATCATATCGGTGCCCGCCGGGAATCGTCGCCCAATAGGTCGCATCGAGTTTGAAATAGGTGCAGCCCCACTCGCGCCGCATGGTGCGGAACAATTGCTCCAGCCAGCGCTGGGCCTCCGGATGCGTGCCATCCAGCGAATACCAAGGACCAAGTCTCCAACCGCCAAAGCCCACGCGGTCCGATCGCAGCGGCTTGCCCGCATCGTCCTTCACAAACCAATCCGGATGTTCCTGGAACAAACGCGATTGCTCGCTGGCAATGAACGGGGCCACCCAGATCGCGGGTTCGAATCCGCGTCCGCGAATTTCCTTCAACACGCCCTGAACGCCGCCGCCAAACGCCTTGCCCGTTTCCAGCCAGTCTCCCATCCAGGGTTGGTACCCGTCATCGATTTGAATGTACCGCAGCGCGGGCAAGTTCCGCGCGATCCAGTCGAGGTTGTCGGTGATGTTCTTCGACGTCACCCCGGGCCCGAAGCAATACCACGAGCACCAGCCCGTCGGGACCGGATCATGACGCAGCCGCGGATGGTTGCGTCCGATCCCCTTGGCCAAGCGTTCGAGCAAGGCATCGCGATCCGGTCCGGCGGTCACCACCAGGTCTTCAAGCCGCCAGGATTGCCCAGGTCGCAATTCAAGATCCTCCGTGTCGATCACCGCCTGAATACGCTCGCCGTTGAAGTGGAATTTCCCGCTGAACCGGCGACACGAAGTAAATCCAACCAGCACGCGGTCGGCACCAGCGGGCGAAACCATCATCATGCCGTATCCGGTACGATATCCGGCCGGCTCGGGCAGTCGGTAGTGCCCGCGGTCCGTGTACCCGCCCACATCGCGCGGCGCCGCCAGCGTGCCGGCGGTTTGGGAAAGCATCTGGAATCCCTCCGAGTACACCGGCGTGTCGCCTCGCATTCCGTGCGCGAGATCAAACACAACCACCTCATGCACCCGAACGGGCGCCGTGCCCGTGTTGCGAAGCCGCAATTCGCAGACCTCGCCCCGCCAGGTTCGCTCGAGTTTGACTGCGACCGCATCCTTGCCGTCCGCCGCCAGGATGCGCGACGCGGGGTTCGATCGAATCTGGGACACCCAGTCTGGGGTTGCTGCTGCCAGACGGAACGCCAGCAGCGTGACCCACAACGCAACGGCAAGACGACTCCGGCAAAGACGCAACGGAACGGAGTTCGGGAGTATGGGAGGGAACATCAGAGAGACATGAACTCATCGAACCCGCCCTGACCTGTCAAGAAGCCGATCGTTTCCACTGTGGTCAGGAGCGGCGTCCGATCCGCAGGCTCATCCACCGTCGACGGAGCCGAAGAATCGCCTGGCGGGGAAGCGCCCAGAACGAGTGAACCTTCCAACGCTGGCGCAGGAACGTCGTTAATCCCGGACGCTTTCCATCGATTCGCGCCTCGTTCCAATCTTGAAACACACCGCGGAGCACTCCCACTGGCGAGGGCATGGTCACCCAGTGGGTGTAGAGCCGTTTCTGATCCGCGCTGACGGCCGCCTGCTCGAGCCTTTTCAAAAGGTCGTCCGGAACGGAACCGGGGACAATTTGTCGCAACACGCTGAGTGCCTCGGACAGGGGCAGGGTTAACTCCCACCGCAGGGCTTCCTGTTCGATAAAATCCCATCGGACCGGATGGCGTTCGAGCAGCAGGTGAATGTCCAGCACCCACCGGATCGGAGCCACGGGTTCCCAGGCCATGCTGTGAACGCAAAGATGGAGCAGCTGGTGCTCGATCGAAAGGACGGCAGCCGTCGCGCCGCGGAACGCGATTTTTCGACAACCATTCCAGATGGACGCATCCATCGGCACCCCATGATACAAACGGAAAAGGTTCCAATGAAGATCACAGCTCAACCCCTCTGCATTAAGAAAGCCCTGCGAATGTTTCGTTTCTGGCCGGAGCGATTCGCCACGGGGAAGACTCCAGCCCGCCGATTCCAAGGTCTTCACAGCAGCCTCCAGCTGGTCGGGACGGACCAGCAGGTCGAAATCCTCGAGGTAGCGGCCTCCCTCGTCTCCGTATAATTCGCTCAGCAGGGAAATTCCCTTCAGCAGGATCGGCTCAATACCGCGCGCCTCGAGAGCTGCAATCAAAGTGGCGCATCGATTGAGAAGCACCTGGTTGCGGACCCAAACCCGACGGTAGGACGCTTCGAGCGTGTTCCGATCCTCGACCGAAAGCCCGAGCTCATCGCGTCGATGAAAAATCCAAAGCAGAAGCCGCTCCGAGGCCGGATCAACGGAAGCAAGATCTCCTCCGCTCCGCCAGGTTTGCCACGCCTTCGCGGCGGATTCCGCCGGAGCGGTGCAGGCGGTCAGGAGAAGACGCTGGCGCTCGGTCGGAAGGCAACCGTGCGCAGTTCGATGGTCCCTGCCCGCTTCGGCGATCATGGTCGTGAGAGGAGGTCACCCGACTCCAAAAGCGATCCCAGCACGTCCGCCAGGCCGCGGGGATTGGAATAACGGAGACTGAATGCCGACACCTGCCGCGAGAATTCTGCGATCCACCGCGCGGTGTGAATTTCCGTGGTGCGCAATTCAGGGACCAGCAGGTTGACCAATTCCACACCGCCCAGTGGAGTCACAACGGTGCCGTTACCCGATGCATCAAATCTGGGCACCACCACCGCCCGGACGGTCCCCTCCGCTTGAAAGCGTCCCCGTCCCAGCTCCTCGGGATCAAAGAATCGAACCCGTTTTCCGGTGTGGGGGCGAATCAGTTCCCGGGTGCTGGGCAGCGATGCGATTTCCGGGAAATTGCCGAACGAACGTTCCTTCAGGTTGAAGTTGCGTCGGAAGCCCTCGGCCTGAAAAGGGTTCTCCTGCCGAAAACACAGACGCTCATCCGACAGCCAGTTCCAGCCTTGAAGTATGCATTCGGTGACCAAAGACGTCTTTCCTGCACCACTGGAGCCGCAAATCACGACCGCTCCACCCGAGGGGTGAACCACTCCCCCGGCGTGAAGCATCGGCACGAGCGCCAATTGTTCACGAATGAGATCATCCAAAAGGCTGTCACTCTGCAGAAACAACTCCTCCTGGCTCAGCGCGGCCTCGCGCCAGAGTTCCCCCTTCAGTCGGATCTGCCAGGTCTCGCCGGATCGGCGCTGCCAGACGAGTTCCGCAGTGGCGGTCTCCTCGCAGGATTCCCTTCCCGTCACCGCAGAGGACTGGAGTCCCAGGGCGAGCGGTTCCAATTCCGGTGCATCCACCCGCAGGCGCGCCTCGATGCCGAGCTTGCGATAGCGCAGGAGCAGGCTCATTCCACAGCCTCATTCGCAATCACTCCGGCGGAGAGAAGCCGGCGGATCAACTCCTCAGTGACCGAGGGCGAAACCTCCAGTTCTGCCTCCACCATCCTTCGGAGATCCCCGATGGAATGCTCGCCATCGCAGTGCGACAGGATCAGCTCCGCCGGACCATTGAGCGTGATGAGCTCGCCCGTGGCCTCCTCGAAGAGCAGGCAGCCGTCCGGGAGCGGCTCCCAGAAGAATCGGTCGGTGATGGTCGGCCGTGATTTCGACCACGCTTCGTCAATCATGTGTGGGCCAGTTCAAGGGATTCAGCCACTCGAAGTCGAAGCGAATATTCGTCCACCCCGGGGGCCATTTCGACGCAACGTTTGAAGCACTCCGCAGCCGCTCCATGCTGTTTCAATGCCATCCGACACTGACCGAGCATGACCCACAGGCGAACGCCGAGGTATTCCTGTGGAACCGCCACTTCAAACTCGGCCGCTCCAATGCTCCCGTGAAACCGCTCCAACCATTGAACCGCGGATTCTGGATTGGCGCACTCCAGCTCGATCAACCCGCGCTGCAATTGGTAGGCCGGAACGGCACCGCAGCTACCCTCTACACTTCGGACCAGCGCCAATCGAACCGCGTCGCAAGACGCACCCTGCTCCTTCAAAATCCAAAGCCGGCACAGCAGCACCTTCATCCTCGAAGCGACGGGGATTGCGTCGGCCGATTCCACCCGCTGCCACAGGTCGGCAAACCAGGTTTCGGATTCCTTCGTGGCGCCACTCTTGGCCAGCGCCATTCCGAGCTCGGCTCCCGCGTGAAACCGCGACGCCTCCGAACCGCCGGACTGCAATCGCTGCCACTCACGTCGAAGCAGCGGAAGATTCCGGGCCGCCTTCCCGGGGAGAAGATCCGCAGTGTACCCATAATGGGACAAGGTCACCGGAAGATCCACCCGCGCCCATCCGTCGCGAACCCGCGCCCGCAACCAGTCGCCCGGACTCTCGTGAATGATTCCCTCATATCGACATCCCAGGCCGTTGCGGAACAACCGGGTGGCCCTGAGTGGAGTGTGGCTGGGAGTAATGCGGTAAAGCACCGTGGCGGCACAGTCGCCGGGAGCGAGAAGCGGTCGGATCGTTGCCACTCCACCGGGGGCGAAGGCGTCATCCGCATCCAAGACCAAGAGCCAGTCTTCGGTCACGCCCTCGAGACTCGCGTTTCGTGCGGCAGAAAAATCGTCACACCACGGGAAAAAACGGACGATCGCCCCAAACGAACGGGCCACCTCCACGGTCGCATCCACCGAGCCTGTATCGGTGATGTAGATCGCATCCACCTGCCCTTCCAAACTGGCAAGGCATCGCCGCAGATGCTCCGCACAATCGCGAACCATCAGGCAGGCGGCGATGGTGGGGGATGCTTTCATTCGCCGCGACGATTCCCGTGGCTCGTGCTTCGGTCGTCGCTGGATTGGGCTCCGATCGAAATCGGCCGCCCTGAGCGCAGTTTCAATAAACTCCAAGTCAGCGGTCGTCGGGAGTTCGACACGGCATGGGAACCAAGACTCATTTCGGTACTGCCGACGATAGCGTGCAGCTCCCTTACCTGACACCGATTTTTCCGGAAGCGTCGGACCTGGCCGTCACCTCAAAGCACTTCATCCTGACGCGATTCACCGTAGAGCGGATCGGCCTTCATGTTCTTCAGCGAGTGGGCGACCAGCACCGGGATGACCGTGCGTTTGACCGCCTTTCGCAGGAACTCCCGCCGGCCCCTCAAATCCAACTTGTCGAGTTTCTTCATGTTGCGTTGGGGAAAAGGTTGATTAACGGGCGATTGAGACTCCGCGGGGTTGTTGGAAAAATCCGTCCGATACGAGCACCGTTGCCGCGCCGGTATTTCGATTCACCCGGTACACCCGTCGCTCCCCGGCCACCGCACTCGTCTTGCCGTCGGTCACGATGTAATTGCCGTCGGCCTCGATCGCCACGTGTGTGGGCTGGATGAATTGCGAATCCGTGGAAACGTCCGACTGCACCCCACCTGGAAGCGTCACCCGCACCAGCTTTTTCGAGGTCGAATCCACGACAACCAAACTTGATCCGTCGCTTTCCACCGCGAGTCCGATCGGTCGCAGAAGACCTCCCGTGGTCATCACCGTTTGGGCGCCCGAGGTCTTGTCCACCTTGATCACCCGATTCGGACGGCCTCCGCCATCGCCGTAGTCCGAGACATAGATATCCCCGTTGGGAGCCAGAGCCAGACCCTGGAGGAAGTAGAATTGGTTCAACGAGCTCAGCCGGTTCGTGCTCACTCCGGGATCAATCCGGAACACCGCACCGGCGGAGGTTGCGCCCGGTCCAAACCCATAGTCGGGATCCGCCACCAGAAGCTTCCCGTCGGACTCCACCTTGACTCCCAGGGGCGTCACAAACGCCTGGCCGGACACCAGCCGCGTCGCCACTCCGGTCTGCAGATGAATTCGGAAAATACTCGAACCGCGGCCCGCCCCAAATCCGGTCGGATCATAGTCGTAGTCCGCCACGATTAGATTCCCGGAGCTGTCAGTGGTGATGTCATACGGATCCTTCAGCTGGGTGGAAATCACCCGTTGGACCGCGCCGGTCTTGTTCACGACCAGAATGGTACCGGTGTTGCGATAGGGTCCTCGGTCCGCGATCAGGTAGTCTCCGGCATCGATCCTCACCGCCATGACCAGCACGGTGAACGCCTTCTCGTAGAAGTGCCCGGCGGCATCGGTCGCCCGGACCCGGATGCTGTAGCTCGAGTCCGAGATCGCCGGCGTTGTCTGCACCTGCAAGGTCGAGCCCGAGATCGAAAATCGCGCGTTGCCAGTGCTTCCGGTGCCGCTCACCAGTGTGTAGGTGAAGCTGTCCCCGGCATCCGCATCGACCGCAGTCAACGTTCCGACCGTGGTTCCCACCGAGGCCTGATCCACCACGCGGTTCGCACTCAGGGTGATGTCCGTGGGGGTCGAGGTGTTGATGCGGATTGCCTTGGAGGCCCCGAGCGACCCAATGGTTCCCGGGGTTGAAAGGGTGAGAACCGCATCATTTCCGGCGGCGTCCCGGATCGTGCCGCCGTTCGCGGATAGGGCCGAGGTGCTGACGTAGTCGAGGTCCGCACTCGTGTCGCCGCTTTGCACCGTGTAGTTGAAAGTCAGCGTGGAAGTGCCGGAGCCGCTGGTATAGTTCACAACCCGATCCACACTTCCCGTTTCGAGAGTCAGGGTCGGAGTTCCCACCACCGTCACTGCCTCGGTAAAGCTCACCGCCACCGGGATGACGGCACCGACATCATAGATGCCGTCGGTGGTGCTGGAGGTGACGCTGACCGCAGAAGGAAGGATTGCATCCACCAGCACTGCCGATGTGTTGGGAGCCGTGAATGCCAGACCACTGCTCGTCCCGCCCGAGGTATTGATCGAGCCGGAGTTCAGCGAGATCGGGGAGGTCGCTTCGATGCCGTTGCTGTCCAGGTCCCCCGATTGCACCGTGTAGGAAAACACCAGTGCCGTGGATCCGCTTCCAGAGGCGTACGTGGCGAAGACCGAGGAACTCCCGATGGTCAATGGAATCCGGGGTGATCCGGTGACCACCACCGACTGGGTAAAGTTGACCGTAAAGCTCAAGACCTGTCCTGCCCGATAGGACCCGGCAGAGGGGCCAGTCACGCTTGAGACAATCGGAGGCGTCGGATTTCCAAACAAGCGGGCCAGCTTGGAACGATTCACGGCGGGCGAATCCAGGGAACTCAGGGTGCCACCCACCAGAATGCCACCTCCGGAATTGAGCTTCATGGCAATGGCCAAACCGGTGATTCGAGGATTGCCGAACGAGGTGTCCAGGCTCCCGTCGGAGTTCAGCAAAAGCATCCCTTGGTAAAACGGAGGCGTGATGGCGTTGTTGATGGTGACACTCGCCACCAAAACCTTGTCATTGGCCTGCAGCACGATTCCCCGGGTGGTGCTCAGGTCGTATCCGGAATCCACGAACGAAGTGTCCAGGGTTCCGTCCGTGTTGAATCGGGCGATACCACGGCGGGTGGCATTGGAGGCCCCTGCGGTCGTAAACGTACCGGCCACCATGATCTTGCCGTTGGAATCAAAGACGATCGAGCGGGTGAGCAACGTCGCTGGGGCGACCAGGTTCGGATCGTCGAACGTTGCATCAATGGTCCCATTGGAGTTCAACCGAGCGAGACCTTTCCGCGTCAACGTGCCGGAGACTCCATCGGTCAAGGTCGTGAATGAGCCACCCACATAAACCTTCCCCGATGCATCTGGCGTCACGTTGAAGAGCGTGGACGAGAACGAGGGAGGCGTGAAACTGGTGTCCAACGTTCCATCGCTGTTGAACCGCGCCAGCCGGGCGTAGGCGGTGTTGCCGCCGACGTTGAGGAAAGTTCCGGCGGCGTAGATCTTTTGATTCGAATCCACCGCGATCGCGCGGACCAGCGTGGAAATCTGCGGGTTCGAAAAGGAGGTATCCACCGTTCCGTCCGAATTGAACCGCGCCATTTGGGAGTAGCTCAGATTCCCGGATCCAACGGTTTGAAAATTGCCCCCCGCCAGAATCTTGCCGCTCGGGAGTACCAGCACCGTTCCCGCGGTGATGCCCGCATTGATGTTCGGATTCTGAAACGTCGTATCCAGGGTTCCGTTCGAATTGAAGCGCGCAAGATTCCCATAGGTTTGGGAGGTGCTGCCCGCGAGGTTGAAATTCCCAAGAACAACAATCTTATCGTTCGAATCGATATCCAGAGAATAAACACCGGTGGTTCCACTCGGGGAAGTCGCAGTGATCGCGGGATCGGCAAACGTGGTGTCCACCAATCCCGGAGTTCCGGCTCGTGCGGAATGGACAAGCCCCAGGGCGATACTGGCAACAGCAGCCCAACTGCCGGCACGGGAGGCAAAACTGGTTTTAATAGGCGTCGAGTTCATGGAAGAGGCGGTTTTGGGTTTGATTCGGAGTTCGCAGCTTCATTTCTCGATCACCCGGAAGAACTGATTCCCGGAAATGGAGGCGGTTGGATCCCTGAGAACGAGACGACCATCGATGAGAACGGGTGCGGTCTCGATCGGAGTCCAGTGGACCAGGTCCGTGGAGGACTCGACGGCGTAGCGGGTCGCATTGGGAGCGCTGATCGCCTCCCCGTTCTGATCCCCAAAGGTGAGTCTCAACCCTCCCCCGGGCAGCGCTTCCGGCGCCTCCATCTGCTGCAAACCGCGAACAACCAGCACCGCACTGGCGCTTTGCTGGACTCCGGATGCCGACCCCACCTGAACGGAATAAAGACCCGCCCGCTGCTTGGACACTTCGGACAGGTTGAGGGTCGAGTGGGTCGCCCTATCGAGTGGCATGCCATTGAAGAACCATTGGTACGAAAGGCCGCTTCCGATCGCACCGACGCTGAAGCTCACCGCATCTCCGGCGAGCACCGTCTGGCTCAATGGCTGGGATTCAATCGACGGTCCCGTGCCACGAATGGCCAGGCTGTGAGCCCCACGGGCGGCAATGGCTCGAATGTCGGAGCCGCTCAGATTCAACTGCCCGTAGGTGTTGTCGCCCCAGGCGGCCACCGATCCGTCCGCCTTCAAGGCCAGACTGTGGGCAGATCCCGCTGCGATGGCCGTGACCGAATTGAGGCCGGCCGGAACACTGGATTGACCGTGCCCGTTGTGCCCCCAGGCCACCACGGTGCCATCCCGCTTCAACGCCAACGTGTGGCTTTCCCCGGCGGCGATCGCTACGACCTCCTTCAGGCCGTCCGGCACATTCGTCTGCCCCTCGTCATTCAATCCCCAGGCCACCACCGTCCCATTCGCCTTCAAGGCCACGCTGTGATCGCGTCCGGCATCGATGGCGATGACATCTGTCAATGTCGCCGGAGGTGTGGTGCGCCCGTTTCCGTGGAACCCCCAACCCACCACCGTCCCATCGCGTCGAAGGGCCAGGCTGTGGTATCCGCCCGCCGCCACCGCCAGCACATTGGTCACGCTCTGGGGCAGCACCAGAAGCTCGTTGCCGCCAAATCCCCAGGCACTCACCGAACCATCGGCCTTCAAGGCGAGTGCGTGATAAATGCCGGCAGACAGCGCCACCGCATTTCCCAAGTCGGAAGGAGGCGAGGAACGCCCTTCTCCATTCCAGCCCCATCCCACCACCGTTCCGCGTTGGGTCAGTGCGAGGCTGAAATCCCGTCCAGCGGCCACCGAAACCGCATCCGTAACCGACGCCGGGGGACTCGCCTGTCCAAACACATTTCTGCCCACTGCTGCCACGGTTCCGGCCTCTGCGATCGAACGATCGAGGGCCAGCAGGACGAAAATGGAACTCAACGCAGGAACGAGTTGTTTTGAATGAAGGCTCATAGGAACGGTTGAACTCGAATCGCCTCGATGTGCGCGGGCATTGACGCGGCTGGACGTCGTCCCATCGCTCATCGGATTTCTTTTTTGAACTGCCTCCCTCCTTCCGGACGCGTCCCCCGAGGACAAAAGGTCGCCCATCGGAAGCCTCGGATTCTGGATCCAGGCAACCGCATTACGGCATCAATTCACCAACGGGGAAAGCGATCGGAAGGGTGCTAACTCTGGGTGCGGATTGGTAAGGGTTTGAATCGATTGGCTCTCACTTGCCGGTCTGAATCAGCAAATGTTGAATGGGTGTTAGGTGCCTCATTCATGATACCATCGTCAAGCGTTTGTTGCCGTTCTTATATCTCCACAACACGGTCTTAGAGTTGTTTTATATAGGATATGAAACGTTGGTTCATTCCAAGTTCGAACGCCTCCAACCCGGAGACGCAAAATCTCGGAAACAGGGGCAAAACCAACAAACGCACAGTGTGCAAATGATCAGCAGCGCACACTGTGCGTTTGGACCGGAGAAAAGGACCGAAACCGGGTCCTGACCGGGCGCAATCGAGGGCCAAAAAAAGTTTAAACTTTTTTCGCCGAAACGGCGGGAACCGCGGACCGCAAGGTTCACTTGGAGGGTATCGAGACAGTGAAAGCCGGAGTACGGACTGAAGAGATCGATTCAGAACTGCACCAAAACCAGGTTGCGGGTTAACGCCCCCGAGGGATCTGATGGGATTAATCAGCGAGGAGACGAAGGCGCTCAAAGCCCTCGCGGCGTGCTGGCCATTCCCCTCCTGCTTTCACGCTCTCCAAATTGGTCCCCATCCCCGCGCGGCTAAACCCAAAGACGGCCGTTGAAACCACAGATGGACGCAGATTCACACAGATAGAGAAGGAGATGGGTGATTCGATTGGGCGCGAACCGTTGCACCTCCTGGGGGGATCCGTGGATCCTGCCGTTCCGAGCAGTTCCATCTGTGTTCATCCGTGTCCATCTGTGGTTGAACCCCTCTTCAACTGCCGTCCCCACGTCAAAGCACCTCGTCCCGACGGGGATTACGCATCAGGATCCGGTCCCAAGTCGGCGAACCCAATCGCGAAGCAACTGAAGTTCGATCGCAAGCGGATCGCTGGAGGAGTGAACGGCGGTGCGATACTCACCCGCGCTGGACAACACCACTTTTCGGAACGGCGGATCGTTCACCTCGCCGGATTTGGCGGCGGGAATCGTGCGATACTCCAATTCGAGTCGCGCCGGTCGGATCTCCGTGATCACGCGAACCTCATGCAGATTGAACGGCGGAATCCAACCCGCCTGGTCTACCTCGGTAAAGCGCACCTCAAGCACGGAACCTGCGGGAATCCGACCCACCGCTTCGCGTTGCAGCAGCCGCTGAAACCGGCTCAACACCTGGGGCCGGCTTGCCTCCGGAGTCTGTCCCCCGAGCTGGAGATCCATGAATTTCTCGGGATGAACGAACTCAGCCTTCACCCTCGCGGCACCCGACGTGGTGACTCCAGCGGACGATGACGAACTCGGGTTCGAAGCCGGGCTGGTGGATGCGCACCCCGAGAGCACCAGCGCGCCGGCAACCAGTGCTACCAGTGCAACCTGGGGACGTTGAGACCATCGATCCAAGCCCTGAGAATCCGCGATGGCAGGACGATTGTTGTCCCCGTTGTCGCCGGTACCGGCGCTGGCGGCGCTGGTCGTGGTGCTGGGTGACATGACCAACGGGAACTGCGTGGGGATTGCGCTGGAATCCATCATGCGATCAACCTTGCGAAGCCATGGGAGGACGCAAGTCAGGAATCGGCGGTCGATGCGGAACGTGCGGGTTGGGAATGGGAATGGAGGTGGGAACGCGGAGGAAAATGAATGGGTGGAGCCGGCTGATCCTTGGATCTTTTTCGGACGCTTGACCCGAAGCTGCAAACTCGCGAAGCTGATCGGACTTCGAAGGCGTGCACGGCAACTGCGACTGCAAACGCGGTGTGGTCTTCAAGCTGGGCGGGGTAGCCAAGTGGTAAGGCAGGGCTCTGCAAAAGCCTCATCGTCGGTTCGATTCCGACCCTCGCCTCCA
>CANGKZ010000041.1 GCA_947454705.1 Verrucomicrobiota bacterium | reverse complement strand
CCGAGAAAGCTCAGTCAACTGGGCCCCGGCGTCGGCTGGATGGACGTGGACGGAGACGGAAAGATGGACGTGGTGCTGGGCAGTGGCCGCGGAGGAGTCCTCACATGGCTGCGCAACACCGGCACGGGAAGCTTTGAACCCAAGACCGGTCCCGCCGCAGAGCGGGACCAAACCGGCATTGCCGGACTCCCGGGTGAAGGAAAGAAGACCACGGTGATCTATGGCAGTGCCAATCACGAAGACGGATCGAACACCGGCGGCGGAGCCGAAGCGTGGAGCCTGGACCTGGGCACAAACAAAGTGGTCAGTGGCCCGTGGGGATCGAGCGGCGCGGTGGCGCTGGCGGATCTGAAGGGAAATGGCGAACTCGAACTCTTCGTGGGCAACCGGGTGCGCTTTGCGAGGTATCCGGAATCGGAAGGCTCACGGATGTGGAAACGGGTAAACCAAACTTGGCAACCGGACCTGGAAAACACCGAAGCCCTGAAGAACAGCGGCCTGGTGACTGGAGCCGTGTTCACGGATTTAGACGGCGACGGGCGACCTGAACTGGTGCTGGCGACGGAATGGGGCGGACTTAAGACGTACCAAAACCGGAACGGCCAGTTGGTGGAACAAGATCTGGGACTCGGGAAGTATCGGGGCTTCTGGAATGGCGTGAGCGCAGGAGACTTTGACGGAGACGGACGCATGGACCTGGTGGCATCGAACTGGGGAACGAACACGCGTCACGGACACGAACGTCTGTACTGGGGCGACCTGAGCGGACTCGGACAGGTGGAACTCCTGGAAGCCGAACTGGAGAACGGAAAATGGCAGCCGGTGCGAGACCTAAACACGGTATCAAAAATGATGCCCTGGGTGCGGGAGAAGTATCCCAGCCACCAGGCCTGGGCCGAGGCGGAGATGGGAGGAATCCTGAACGGGAAAAAGGCCGAAGTGTTGGAAGTGGACTGGCTGGAGAGCACGGTGTTCCTGAACCGCGGGGGAAAGTTTGAAGCCGTGAAACTGCCGGAACTGGCCCAACGCGCAGTGGGCTTTGGGGTGAGCGTGGCGGACTACGACGGGGACGGGAACGAAGACGTGTTCCTCGCCCAGAACTTCTTTGGTGTGAATGCGGCGGAATCGAGAAGCGATGCCGGGCGCGGAGTGTGGCTCAAGGGCGATGGCCGGGGAGGCTTTACAGCAGTCGATGGAGTGGAAACGGGCATTGCTGTGTATGGGGAAGGCCGCGGGACGGCGGTGTGTGATTACGATGGAGACGGCCGAGTGGATCTGGTGGTGGGACAGAACGCCGGGAGCGTGAAAGTGTACCACAACGAGAAAGCCAAGCCGGGGCTGCGGGTGTCGCTCGTGGGTCCAAGTGGGAACCGGGATGGATACGGAGCAGTGATCCGCTTGGAGGACGCGACCGGGAAACTGGGAGCAGCCCGTGAAGTGCACGGCGGCAGCGGATACTGGAGTCAGGACGGAGCCGAACAGGTGATGAACCAGAGCGGTGAAATCCGAGCCGTGCGCGTGAAGTGGCCCGGAGGCCGGGAGACCCGCACCGAACTCCCGCCCAACACACGCGCCATTCGCATCAACACAGCAGGAGATCGCATCCAGTGAAACCAGTTGAACCAAATTGGATGCAGCGACTCGCGATGGCTCTCGCGGTGGGCGTCGGTTGGGTTTTGTCGGCGGCTGGAGCGGAGCCCGCTTTGGCCGAGCGCTTGGAACGGGGACGGGTGTTGGCGAACCAGTATTGTTCGGTGTGCCATTTGTTTCCCGAGCCGGATCTTTTGACGCAGGCGACGTGGCAGCATCACACCTTGCGCAAGATGGCGCCGTTCTTGGGCGTGGCGCAGGTGCGCATGGAGAATCGGCCCGATGCGGCGCGGCTGCAGGCTGCGAATCTGTTTCCGCCGTCGCCCATTTTGCCGCGCGACGATTGGTTTGCGATCTCCGAGTACTATCAACGTACAGCCCCCACCAACGCGCTTCCGCAGCCGCCGCATGATCCCATTGTCCCGGATCTAACGTTGTTCGCTGCCGAGAAACTGACCATTCCTGATTGGCTTCCGCTCACCACGTTGGTGTCGATCGATCCGGCGGCGCGCGAGATTCGGTTGGGCGACGGATCAAGCGGATCGCTGGTGACGTTTCGCGGCGATGGGACGTGGCTTCGAAAGCAGGCGCTGGGGGGAGCGCCGGTTCACTTGGAGCGCGATGGCTCGCGGCTGTTCGCTACCCTGATCGGTCACATTTATCCGTCCGATGTTGCGGACGGACAGATCGTGCCGGTGCCGTCACCCGGGGATACTTCGGTGTATCCGCCGCTGGTGACTTCGCTCGCGCGTCCGGTGCAGTGCCTGGTTGCTGATCTGAATGGCGATGGTCTCAACGACTATCTCGTTTGTTCCTTCGGGAATTATCTGGGCCGGCTTTCGTGGTTTGAGCGCAAGCGGCTCGGCGGGCTGGAGGAACACGTGCTGCTGGAGCAACCCGGCGCGGTGCACGCGGAGATTCGTGATTTCAACGGCGATGGAAAACCGGACCTGCTGGTGCTGATCGCGCAGGGACGCGAGGGGCTCAACCTGTTCACCAACGATGGAAAAGGCGAGTTCACCCTGCGGCCTTTGATTCAGTTTCCGCCGGCTTATGGGTCCGTTCATTTTGAGATCGCGGACATGAACGGCGACGGCATTCCGGATGTGATCGTGACCAACGGCGACAACGGGGAATACCCGTCGCCCTTCAAGCGCTACCACGGGGTCCGGATCTATTTGAACGATGGAAAGATGAACCTGAAGGAGTCGTGGTTTTATCCCATCAACGGGGCGTTCAAAACGTTGGCCCGCGATTTCGACGGGGACGGGGATCTGGACTTGGCGGTGATCTCGTTCTTCCCGGATTTCTCGCGTTCCGTGTCCGAGGGATTTGTTTACTTGGAGAATCGGGGCGGAATGAAGTTTTCGCCGCACACGTTCCACGGTGCGAATCAGGGCCGCTGGATTTCGATGGATGCCGGGGATGTGGACGGCGACGGCGACATCGATCTCGTGCTGGGTGCGTTTTCGCAGGGGCCCCCGGCGATCGAGATTCCGCCGGCGCTTCAAGCGTCGTGGAAGACCAATGGGGTGAATGCACTCGTGCTGCGCAACACGCGGATTCAAAAGCGTCCATGAGGGACAGGGCCGTCATAGCACCTTGGCGCGGACTGCTCGCGGTGTGGCTCGGCCTCCTGATTCTCGGTGGAGCCACGGGATGCAAATCGACGCCGAAAACATCCGGTCTCTCCCTAAAAGATCTTTCCGGAAAAGCGGTCCCAATCTCGCAACTCGCCGGATCGCGCGGATGCGTGCTGGTGTATGTGGCCGTGGATTGTCCGATCGCGAATCGGGCGGTTCCTGAACTTCTGTCGCTCGCATGCGAATTCAAAGCGGTCGGCATGCCTGTCTATTTCGTTCACGCGAGCGCGTTCGAATCCGTGGCCGAAATCCGGCAGCACTCCAAGGAATACGGGATCGATGTTCCGGTGCTTCGCGACGTCGGGCAAGGCGTCGCACGGCAGTACGAGGCGCACGTGACGCCGGAGGCTGTGGCGCTCACGGGTGAGGGACGGTTGATCTATCGCGGGCGAATCAATGATCAACACTCGGCCCTGGGCCAGGATCGTCCCCAGCCCACGCAGCACGATCTCGCCGATGCGGTGCGTGACTATTTGACCGGCGGCATTGCGACCGGGAGGGTGGTTCCGGCGGTGGGGTGTACGTTTCGTTCACTCTGAAAAAGCAGGGTCAACCACAGATGGACACAGATTCACACGGATGGGGAAGAGGTCTGGTGCTCGGAATTGGAATGTCGCTCATTTCGTCACAGGCGGTGGCGGCGGTTGCGTTTCACGAGGACGTGGAACCATTGCTTCAAACGCATTGCGCGGGGTGCCATCGGCCGGGGCAGTCGGCCCCGTTTTCCCTTCTGACCTTTGCGGATGCGGCCAAGCATGGACGCGAGATCGCCTACGTGACGGCGCGTCGCTACATGCCTCCGTGGCTGCCGGCGCCGCAGTCCGAGGAATTTGTCGGGGAACGGCGGCTGACGGATCCCGAAATCGAAGTGTTCCAATCCTGGGTCAAGGCCGGGATGCCGGAGGGCGATCCGGCAAAGGCTCCCAAGCCCCGCGAATGGCCGGGGGAATGGACGTTGGGAAAGCCGGATTTGATCGTGCGGATGCCGGTGGCCTACACGGTGCCCGCGGCGGGACGGGATGTGTACCGGCACTTCGTCATTCCGGTTCCGCTTGAAGTGGCGCGAAATGTCGCCGCCTGGGAATTCCATCCGCACTCCCGCGCGGCGCATCATGCCTTCCTCCGCGTGGACCAATCGGGCGAGGCGAGACGACGCGACGCCTTGGATTCCGAGCCGGGATTCCCCGGAATGGACACGCCGATGTCCGTCCGGTCACCCGACGGTCATTTTGCAAGTTGGCAGCCCGGTGCAGGAGTTCGACGCAGTCCGCCGGGGCTCGCCTGGAGGCTTGAGCCGGGAAGTGATCTGGTGGTTCAGACCCACCTCAAGCCCCTCGGCAAACCGGAGCCGTTGGAGATTGAAGTGGGATTCTACTTCACCGATCAGGCCGCGACAAACCGGCCGGTGAAGGTGGCATTGGCGAATTACTCGATCGATCTGGCTCCGGGCATTACCAATGCCATCGCAACCGATGAATACCGGATCCCGGCCGATGCGGAGGTTCTCGGCATCCTGCCCCACACGCATTATCTCGGACGCCGGGTGGAGGCGCACGCGCAGTTGCCCGATGGAACCCTGAAGAGCCTGCTGCTGATTCCTGCGTGGGATTTCAACTGGCAGGGGGACTACACCTATCGCACGCCGGTGTTTCTTCCGGCAGGCAGTGTGGTGCAGATGCGCATCCAGTTCGACAATTCCGCGGCGAATCCGTGGAATCCTTCGAATCCACCGCAGCGCGTTCGGTTTGGTCCGAACACGACCGATGAAATGGCCGAGCTCTGGCTCCAGCTTCTTCCCCGCACGGCGGAGGGACAAAAGGCGTTTGAGAAATCAAATCTGGAACGTGCGCTGCGGGATTCGATTTTGTTCAACCAGGAACGCCTCCGCATCGATCCCAAAGACGGGGCGGCGTATGTGAATCTGGGCCGGGCGTATCTGGGGCAGCGTCGGAACACAGCGGCCTTCCAGCAGTTCAAGACCGCCGTCGAGGTGTCGCCGCAGTTGGACGAGGCGCATTACTACCTTGGCATTGCGCATCGGATGAAGGGGGAGAATGCGGAGGCGATGGCCTCGTTTCGTCGTGCGGTCGCGCTCAACCCGGGGCACGCGCGCGGGCACGGGAATCTGGGCATGCTGGAATTGCAGGCCGGGCATCTGGAGGAAGCTGCGGTAGAATTTGCCGCCGCGTTGAAACTGGATGCGACCGATTCTCTCGCCTGCGCCTCGCTGGGATTGATCCGGCTTCAACAGGGTCGGGCGGAGGAGGCGCGTCCGTTGTTGGAGAAGGCCGCGAAAATGGATCCCGCCAATGCCGAGGTGGCCAATGCGTTGCGAGTGGCGCGGGAGCGTGCGAAGTAGGGGAGCGTGCAGAAGTTGAAGGGTTGGTGAAAGCGGCCGTTGAAGGGTTAAAAAATTGAAGCGTTGAAGGGAAACGCGCGGTTCCGCTCAGGTGTATGGAGTACCGCGTTTACGCGGCTCTGATGTTGGACAGGATTTAATCGGAAGCGCGGGATTCAATCTCTGGATGACTTCACACGCGCCTAGCGGAACCGTCTGAAGAAGGGACTCCAAACGAATGATAAAACCCTCGCGGCAGCGTCGGATTCCCCTTCATACCTTCAACCTAGAAACGGCAGTTCGAACCGCAGATGGACGCAGATAAACGCAGATGGAGAAGGAGATAAGTCGCTCGATGCGCCTTCAATTCATTCACCTGCTGGGTGAGTCACGAGCGGCCTTCACCGTCTGACGCCCGGTTTTCGATCTGAAAACGACGGCGCTGTCACTGGTCGTTTTGGGAATTTCGGCGGCACGCAGCGCCGCCCTACCGACCGAAAAAACGGCGGCGTTGCCACGCCGCGGGGCCGCTTTCCCCTTCAACCCTTCAACTTTTTAACCCTTCAACTGCCGTTTTTAGGTTCAACTTCTTTAACCCTTCAACGCTGGCCCACATGTGGCTGGTCAAGGATCCGGTGTTTGTCGTGCTGACCGTCTTCACCGCGGCTCTCAGCGTCTGGGCCTGGCGGTTAAATCAAAAGGTGGGCTGAAAGTCGCCGTGAACCTGTTCGCCGCCGGTTGAATGTTGGCGCGGCGATTGCTAAATTGCCCCCAGATCCACAGCGCATCAGTTCACCTTTGGAAAGGGATCAAAAACGGTGCGTCTGGGGACAAGGAGGCAAGCGCATGAAAACAAATCCTTTGGGTTCGCGGTTTTTACGGTCACGCGCGTACCAATTCTGGGGCATATCGGTGGCGGCGCTGATCGGCGGATCCCTGTGTCTGGGGGCTCCGGGGATTCCGGGCACGGTGATGGTCCAGGGTTCGTTTCGGAACGGGAATCGCATCGGGGTCTGCTCCATCGCGGTCAGATCCGGAGTGGGGTTGGCGATTCGTCCGGACGCTTCTGTGGAGCTCTGGGACGGCGGTGAGTCCCACGTGAAAATTCCCACCGAGGCCAATGGGGGAGTTGTTGCCATTGGGGTTGGTGCCAATCATTTCGAGGCGTTGAAGAGCGATGGGACGTTGATTCTGTGGGGCGCCGCTGCGAACGCAGGATGGGCGCCCGCCGAGGCGCGCTCCGGCGTGTCGGCCATCGCGGCCGGGGATTCCCATCTGCTGGTGTTGAAGACCGATGGAACCGTTGTGGGCTGCGGAACCAGCGCTTCGGGGGCGGCCACGATTCCGGAGTCGGCACGGCAGGGAGCGGTCGCCGTCGCTGCAGGAGGCGATCATTCGCTGGTGCTGCGGAAGGACGGATCGGTGATCGCCTGGGGCGACAGCCGCTTTGGGTTGAATGTGGTTCCCTTGGCCGCGCAAAGCGATGTGGTGTCGATTGCCGCGGGATTGGCCCACAATGTGGCGTTGCGACGCGACGGAACCCTGGTGACCTGGGGCATGACGACGTTTGGGCTCGGCAACATTCCCGAGGCCGCGCAGAAGGACATCAAGGCGATCCGGGCGGGAGGCCGCTCCACGGCCGTGCTCCACGGCGATGGTTCCGCGACGGTGTGGGGCTATTCCGAATCGGTTGCGGCGGGCCTTCCCCAGTTGGTTCGAAACCGCGTGTTGGATGTGTCCCTCGGTGACGACAACCTGATGGTACTGGTGAATCCTCCATTGCCGAGCATCGCGATTCAATCGGTGAGCCAGCCAGTGGTGGAAGGGCAGCCCTTGAATCTGGTGGCCATCCCGGATGCGGTGGGCGGGGCGATTCAATGGATGCACCACGGAACCAACCTTCCGGACGCGACCGGGACCAATCTCAACCTGGGATCTGTTTCGCTGAGCCAAGCGGGACGATACTCCGTGAAGTTGAGCAACAGCGCTGGAATCGCGGTGACTGAGCTGGATGCGCCGCTTCGCGTGGTGCCGGGAAACGGGACGGTTTACTGGAGCGCGTCGCGGGATCCGCTGGGAAATCTGTTGCCGGACTATCCGGTGAAGACTCTGGGCGGGGTGAGTCGGGTTGCCGCGGGGTATCGGCATGCCTTCGCCATTCGCGAGGATGGATCCCTGATTGGCTGGGGTTGGAACAATTTCGGACAGGCCGACGTTCCCGACGCTGCGAAGACGAACATCCTTGATGTCGCAGGTGGCGCGAACCACTCGATCGCCCTCACCCAATCTGGAAACGTGATCGCCTGGGGAAACGATTTCCACCATCAGATCACGGTGCCGATCGAGGCCCAGACCGGGGTGAAGGCGATCGCAGCCGGGTTCTATCACTCCCTGGCTTTGCGGTCGGACGGGCGGGTGGTGGCCTGGGGTGAGAATGCCCAACATCAATGCGATGTACCGGAAATGGCACAGCACGATGTGGTGGCCATCGCCGGAGGCACCCGGCATTCGGCTGCGCTCACCGCATCCGGGGCGGTGGTGACCTGGGGTGAAAGTTCCGCGACTCCCGGAGCAATCCCGGTGGCAGCCCGCAGCGGAGTGACGGCGATTGCCGCAGGGGATGGATTCACTCTGGCGCTGAAATCGGACGGCACGGCGATCGGGTGGTCGGGACCAACGTTGCTGCCGTTGTGGCAGGTCCCGCCGGGACGGCGCATCGTGCAACTGGCGGCCGGACAGGCCTCCATGGCTGCGTTGCTTGACGACGGAACGGCGCTGGGAATCGCACCGCCGACTTCTCTCAATCACAACCTCACTCAGATCGCGGTGAGTGACGTCGGCCTTTTGGCGGTGATTGGAAATCCCACCGCGCTTCGCGGAGAGATTGTTCGCAACGGCTTTACGGTGTCGTGGTCCGCGGGGACTTCGGGCTATATGGTGCAAAAGGCGTCGAGCCTGACGCCGTCGTTGAACTGGATTCCAGTAACGGGGACACCGACGCTCCGGAACGATCGGTATGAACTCACGCTCCCCATGGTGGAGCCGAATGCGATCTACCGTCTGGCTCGGCCTTGAGTTTCCTGCCGATTACGAAATCCAGCGGGCGATGCCAAAGGCTGCGGCTGCGGCGAGGCCGCCGATGATGCAGGTTTGGAAACCGCTCCGTAGGACCGGTACGCCGGTGACCCGGCCCTTGATCCCGCCGAACACGGCGAGCGCGACGAGGGTGACGACGATGGAGAGCTTCAGCGCCTGATGCACGTCGCTGACGATCATGTAGGCGCTCAACGGAATGATGCCGCCCGCAATGTAGGCGGAGGCAATGGTCAGGGCGCTCTTCCAGGCGCGTCCGGGTTCGGGGGCTTCGAGTCCGAGTTCGAAGCGCATCATGAAGGATACCCAGTCCTCGGGTCGCTTCCGCAGGGAAGCCACCACGGTTTCCGATTCCGCATCGGTGAGTCCGTAGCTCCGAAAAATGTCCCGCACTTCCTGCGCCTCGGCCTCGGGTTTGGTGATGATTTCGTCGCGCTCGCGGGCGAGTTCGTTGGCGTAGTGTTCGGCGTCGCCGCGCGCGGCGAGGAATCCGCCGAGTCCCATGGCAATGGATCCCGCCGCGATTTCGGCAAAGCCCGCGGTCACCACGACGTGGGTTTGCGCGATGGCTCCGGAGAGTCCAGCAGCCAGCGCGAAGGGCACGGTCAGGCCGTCCGACATGCCGATGACGATGTCGCGCACGGCATCGCCTGCAGTGAAGTGGGATTCGGTGTGGGACTGAGCGGACGAGTTCATGGAATCAGGGTGAAGGGGTGGCCGGTCCGGCGGCGATGCGTTGAAGGATTCGGGCGGCAGCGGCGAACCCGAAGGCGCCGGTGACCGGGGTTGCGGAACCGTATCCCCAGTCGCAATTCAATCGCGGACCGGCCCCGTCCGTTTTGGTCGCCACACCGCTTGCCCGGAGTTGCGCGCGATCGCAGACCGATCCGTCGTCCGCCGGAAACACCGGGGTCTCCGAGGAACAGACGGCTTCGATGCCGAACTTCTTGTCCCCGCGTGGGAATCCAAAGTCCTTCCGCAGTTTTTTGCGCACTTCGCTGAGGAGCCGGTCGTGCGTGACGCGCGCGAGGTCCTGCACCTGGATCTGGGTGGGATCGCGACGTCCGCCGGCGCCGCCGCAGGTGATGACGGGCAGGCCGCGCTGATGGCATCCGGCGAGCAGACGGCATTTGTTGGTCACGGCGTCGATCGCATCGACCACGGCATCGGGCTTCAACTCGAACAGGGTCGTTGCCGAACTTTCGGTGAAGAATTCCATCCGGGCATCGACTTCACACGCGGGGTTGAGATCGCGGATGCGTGCGGCCATGACTTCGACCTTCGGCTGACCGAGGGTGGAATTCATCGCGGGCAGCTGCCGGTTGATGTTGCTCACGCAGACTTCGTCGAGGTCGACGAGGATGAGGTGTCCGACCGCGCTGCGGGCCAGGGCTTCGGCCACCCAGGATCCGACGCCGCCGATCCCGATCACCATCACGCGGCTGCGGCGGAGGCGTTCGAGCCCGGCGCGTCCGTAAAGGCGGGCGATGCCACCGAACCGAAATTGATACTCGCTCTCACGTTCTGCGCTGTCCGCGTCGCTCATCGGATCCACGCTAGCCCGCGCGGGCCGGGCTGTCAGGATTTGCCTGCTGCCATTTTTCCCATCCTCTTCAGCTCTTCAGCGTTTCAATCCTTCAGCCTAAATCCGCCAGTCAAAGAAGAGTTCAACCACAGATGGACACGGATGAACACAGATGGAAATTCGGAGAACGGCAGCACTTGTGGATCACTCAGAAGGCGAAACCGTTCGAGCCCAGTCGAACCGCCCATCTTCCTCTCGATCTGTGTGAATCTGTGTCCATCTGTGGTTTCAACTACCGTTCTTGGGTTCAACTTCCGCGCGCGGATTGCTGACTTACGACTTGAGAGGGGCGCGTTCCTGCGTGAGGATTTTTTCAGTACCAAAATCCTCCTGTCATGAAATCCGGTTCCCTCTCCCTGCTTTCGGTCGCGGCTCTTGCGGCATTGTCCTTCGCCCCGTTCGCCCAGGCCGCGGACACCGAACCTCCCGTGGTCACCCCGGGAACCCACGGCAGTGCACCGTCGGATGCGATCGTCTTGTTCGATGGAAAGGATCTCTCCGCCTGGACCAGCGAGAAGGGCGGTGCACCCCAGTGGAAAATCGAAAACGGATACGCCGAGGTGCACGGCAGCGGCATCATGACCAAGGAGCAGTTTGGGGACATCCAGCTGCATGTGGAATGGGCGAGCCCGGCCGAGGTGAAGGGCGATGGACAGGGCCGCGGCAACAGCGGCGTGTATTTTCAAGGCCGGTACGAGATCCAGGTGCTCGATTCCTACCAGAACAAGACGTACTTCAACGGCCAGGCCGCTTCGTTCTATGGGCACAACGCCCCGCTGGTGAATGCGTGCCGCAAGCCCGGCGAATGGCAGACCTATGACATCGTGTTCCACGCGCCGAAGCCCGGGGCCGATGGCGTGGTGGTGCCGGGTTCGTTCACCGTGATTCACAACGGCGTGCTGGTGCAGGATCACATTCCGGTGAAGGGCGATGCCTCCACGGCAGCCAAGTTCAGCGGCGCCACGCCCACGGGACCGCTGTTGCTGCAGGATCATGGAAATCCGGTGCACTACCGGAACATCTGGGTGCGCAAGTTGAACTGATCCAGGTCTTGGTTCCGATCCCACATCCAAGCGCATGAGCTCTTCGCAGGATCCGCTCGGAGGATTGGGACGGAAGGTGACGCAACGGGTGACGTCGCGGCTGGTTTCCAAACTCGCCGCGCTCGCGGTGGGTGGATTGCTGGCTCTGGTGGGGCTCAAGCAGTGCGGAAAGCCGCAGTCCCGCGAGCAGATCGCGGAACGCTCCACGCAGGTGATCGATGTGAATTCCGCATCGATCGCCGAGTTGGAGTTGCTCCCGCGGGTGAACGAAGCGCTCGCGCGACGGATTGTCGCCGGGCGTCCGTATCGTTCCGTGAAGGATTTGGAGCGGGTCAGCGGCATCGGGCCAAAGACGCTCGAATTGCTGCGTCCGCGGGTGACGGTCGGAAGCGCCGCGAAATAACCGCGTGGCAGAACGGTTTCGGGCTGGCCCGGTCGGATGCGTCGCGCATGATTTCCCCGTGAAGCTGATCTCCTGGAACGTCAACGGACTGCGCGCGGTGCTGAAGAAGAACTTCCTCGATTACTTGAAGGAAGAGTCGCCCGACGTGTTGTGTCTGCAGGAGACCAAGTGCTGGCCGGATCAGGTGGAACCGGTGTGGGAGGGCGATGGTGGTTACGAAACCCATTGGAATTGGGCGGAGAAGAAGGGGTATTCCGGCACGGCGATCCTCACCCGCGAGAAGCCGCTGAACGTGACGCGCGGCATCGGCATTGCGGAGCACGATCGCGAGGGGCGCGTTCTCACCGCGGAGTATCCGGGTTTCTTCCTGGTCAATGTGTACGTGCCCAACTCGCAGCGGGAACTGACCCGGCTGGCGTACCGTCAGCAATGGGATCGCGATTTTCTCGCCTACTTGCAGGGGCTCGATGCGAAGAAGCCGGTGGTGTGGTGCGGCGACTTGAACGTGGCGCACACGGAGCTGGATCTGACGAATCCGAAGGCGAACGTGAAGAACCACGGATTCACGCCCGAGGAACGTTCCGGATTTGATGCGGTGGTGAAGGCCGGGTTTGTGGACACGTTCCGCGAATTCGAGAAGGAGGGCGGAAACTACACATGGTGGAGTCCGATGGGCGGCGCACGGAAGCGGAATGTGGGCTGGCGAATCGACTACTTCCTGGTATCGGCGCGGCTGCGTCCTGCGTTGCAATCCGCGGTGATTCGGCCATCGATCCTGGGATCGGATCACTGTCCAGTCGGCATCGAGCTGGAGTCGAAACCCAGTCCGGCTGCGAAAGCACGCCGGACCAAGTGATCCGGCTTCAACCGCGACCGGCTGAGGTCACCAGCTCGTCGAGGTGATGCAGCAGGAGTCCGAGGTAGGGTTCCAAAAGAGGTGCGAGCAGTTGCACCTGTTCGAGGATTTCCAGCGCGGCGAATTCTTCGATTTCCTGAACCTTGGCGTGGCATTCCGCGGCGCCGCGGATGTCGCGGAAGACCGAGATCGATCCCTTGAGGGAGTGCGCGGTGAACATCACCACCTCCAGATTTCCCGCAGCGGCGGCCTGGCGCAGCTTGAGGTAGAGGGCGGGGGCGGTTTCGCAGAACATTTCTGCGGTTTCCGCAAGGATCGGACTCAGGTCATCCCAAGGCCGTACGGGATCAAAACTGGAAACCGCCGGGGGCTCCGGCATGGAGTGGGATGGACCGGCGGGTGCGGAAACAGTGGGGCGCGAGCCCGGTGTTGGCGGCGGGGATTGCCGGAGATTTCGCGCGAGAACGGCGGCGAGTTCCGACGGGGAGTAGGGCTTGGATAGGTAGTCGTCGGCCCCGGCGGCGAGGCAGCGCTCGCGGTCGCCTTTGATGGCATTGGCGGTGAGCGCGACGATCGGGATTCGCGTGCCTGTCAGGGTCTCCAGCTGACGGACATGACGGGTGGTTTCGAACCCATTGAGCTCGGGCATCTGGATGTCGAGCAGGATCAGGTCGAAGGGTTCCAACTGCAGGCGTTCCAGGACTTCCTTGCCGTTGGAAACCAGCGTCACGTCGTGACCGAGCCGGGTGACGATTGCGGCGGCGACCTCGGCGTTGACCGGATTGTCCTCGGCGATGAGGATGCGTCCGCGAATCGGCTGCGACTCGGGCGCGATCCGGAGGGCATCGGCCGTACCGGAACTGATGCGGTTCAGTCGGTCGATGAGTTCAGTGCGCCGGAGGGGCATGCTGAGCCAGCCGGTAAATCCGGAGCGCTGGATTCGATCCCGTCCGGCGGAGTCGAGTGTACCGGAAATGAGGAAGAGCACCTCGCATTGCCCGAGCTGCGCCGAGGTCAGCCATTCCGTGGCCCAGCTGATGCCATCCCTGCCTTCGAATCGATCGCCGATCAGGGCAAGTCGGAACGGTTGTCCCGAGGTGCGTGCGATGCGGAGGTTGGTGAGGGCGGAGGCGCCGGAATCCACCACGGTGGGAATCATCCCAAGGTTTGCCGCGAGCTCGGCCGCCTCGCTCGCGTGCTGGCCGTCGTCTTCGAGGATGAGCACCCGGGCTCCGACGAAGCGATGCGTCCGGCCGGAGTGGTCAGGCTTGGGGGACGCTGCGGGTTCGTGGAAAGGGAGGGTGAATTGAAACCGGCTTCCGTGCCCCGGCGTGCTCTCTGCCTGGATTTGCCCGCCCATGAGCTGCACGAGCCGCGAGCAGATGGCTAGGCCGAGTCCGGTACCGCCGAATCGACGGCTGGTGGAGGCATCCGCCTGGGTGAAGGGGGCGAAGATGGCCTGCAGTTTCCCGGCGGGGATTCCGATGCCGGTGTCGAGAATGGTGAATTGAATCGGCGTGATTCCGGCATCCCGCTGCACGGGGGCCGGACGGATTTCCACCTTCACGCTGCCGGCCTCGGTGAACTTGATGGCGTTCGAGACCATGTTCAGCAGCACCTGACGCAGCCGACCCGGATCGCCGAGGATCAATTCAGGCAGGGCGGGATCGAGTCGCGCCTCAAGCTGCAACCCCTTCTCCTCGGCCCGCAGATTCATCAGGCGGACCACTTCCTCGACCTCTTCGTGGAGCGAGAACTCGACCTGTTCCAATTCCAATTTGCCTGCCTCAATTTTGGAAAAATCGAGGATGTCGTTGAGGATCTGCAGCAGGGCTTCGGACGACGAAAGGACGTTGTTCAGGTAGCGTCGTTGCTGCGGTTGAAGCTCGGTGTCGAGGGCGAGTCGGACCATGCCCACGATTCCGTTCATGGGGGTCCGGATCTCGTGGCTCATGTTGGCGAGGAACTCGCTCTTGGCCTCGTTGGCGGCCTCGGCGGCCTTGCGGGCGTCGTGAAGTTCCTGCTCGAAGCGCTTGCGCTCGGTGATGTCGAGCACCACGCCGTTGAACAGGATTTCATCCGGCGTCACGCGCACGGCCTTGGAGATTCCCTGCCACCACTTGGTCTGTCCGTTCGGGCAGATCAGGCGGCCTTCAAACTCCCAGGTCGCCAGGGTGCGCTTCACCTCCTCGATCGATTTTGCCCAGCGTTCCCGGTCCTCCGGATGGATGCGCTCGGCCATGGTGTCGGCCTGGTCCACGGGGATCCCGAACATTTCAGTGATCTTCGGGCTGACGTACGAGAATCCCTGCGTTCCGTCGCGGCGCTCGTACCACTGATAGATCATCCCCGGGACATTCGACGCCATGTCGCGAAACCGGGCTTCGCTCGACTGAAGGGCTTCCTCGGCGGCCTTCTTCTCGGTGACATCCTCCACGGTGCAGACGAAGCCGGGACGTTCCGTTCCGAGGTGCAGCGGGGCGGCGTGGGTGTTGACCCAAACCACGCGTCCGCCGGGATGCAGGAACCGGAAGACGGCACGGAATCCGAGCGGAGGGGCCAGGTTTTCGTCGGTCCACAGAGCCTCGACCCGGCGCCGGTCTTCGGGATGAACCGCCTCGAGCCAACCGCGTCCCATGGCCTGATCGTGGGAAACGCCGGATGCGGCGCGCCAGGCCTGGTTCACGTACACGGCTTCGCCGGAATGGGTCGCCACAAACACGCCCAACGGGGAGGCCTCGGCAATGACGCGGAATCGTTCCTCACTGTCCCGCAGTCGCTGCGCTGCGAGGCGGGGTTCGGTGATGTCTGCAGCGACAAAGATGAATCCGACGAGGCTGCCGTTCTCATCATGGTGAGGTGCGACCGAGAGTCGGATTGGGAATCGCTTCCCATCGGGACGCACGCAGGTCCATTCGCGTTCCTCCGTCGCACCTGCCCGTGCGCGGGCCACGAGGGTTTCGAATGTTCCGGGATTTGCCGCACCCAGTTGTCGTCCGATCCGGCTCGCTTGATCTGCGAGTTCAGCAGGGAGGATCAAACGGGATACAAACTCGGAACCGATGACCTCCGTCGCGCGACATCCGAACAGCCGTTCGCCGGCGGAATTCAGCGTCTGCAACAGGCCATCGGGACTAGTGCTGAGGATCGCCACGTTGGCGAGATTGAGCACGGTGTTCTGGAAGTGGCCGATCCGCCGCAGTTCCAACTGGGCCATCACCTGCCGTCCGAGTGCTGCAAGGAGGGAGAGTTGATCGGAGGACAGCGTCCGCGGTTCGGTGTCGAGAACGCAGAGGGTGCCGATCGCATGCCCTTCGCGCGTGATCAGCGGCGCACCTGCGTAGAAGCGGAAGCCGGGAGATCCGGTGACGACCGGGCTTTCGGCAAAACGTGGATCCTGGCGCGCGTCGGGAACCAGGAGGGGTTCCGATTGGCGGATGGCGTGCGCGCAGAAGGCACCGTTGCGCGGGGCTCCGGTGAGAGTGGTGCCGTGTGTGGACTTGAACCAGAGCCGGTCGTGATCCACCAGGCTGACCACCGAGATCGGAACTCCGCAGATTCGGGCGGCGATTCGGGTCAGGTCGTCGAGGGAGGAATCCGGCGGCGTGTCGAGAACATGCAGCGCCGCGAGTGCGGCCAGACGGGAGTCCTCGTGCTGCGAGATATCAGCGTTCACGGGCGGAGTGAGTGAAGTTCTCGCAGAACTTCACCCGAATGAAAAGGGGCATTGACGGTTGCAGGCCGCACCCCAGTTCATCGGCATTCCCGCCGCGTTCTTAACCCCAAACCGCTCTGCGCCCCGCCTGCGGAATGATCCACAGGCAGGGCGAGATGAGCGGAATCGTTACTTAGACTTCAGACCCACGGAGCTCGCGCGCTTGGCGACTTTGCGGCTGGTGGTGACCTTGCTGACGGTTCCCGTGGCCAGGTATTTCTCGCGCACCTTGCCCAGGATCGCGTCGCGCTGCAGGTACAGGCGCTTGAGTTTGCGGGGCTTCACGCGGGCCGTCATGTAGGCGGTCAGGAGCGGCAGCGCGATGGTGCTGTCGGTGTAGCAAACCACGGAGTCCGGAAGCTTGTCGGGATCGACCTTGCCCCAGCTCACGGCTTCTGCCGGGGTGGCGCCGCTCAGGCCGCCGGTGTCCGGACGGGCGTCGGTGCATTGCAGGAAGTAATCGTGGCCCTTTTCCTGGATGCCCATGACCTCCTGGATCTGCGGCTCGGTCTGGAGCATGAAGTTCTTCGGGCTGCCGCCACCGAGGATGAACACGCTGCTGGTGTGGCCGGTGCTCTTGGCGTGGTACACGATGCCCGCGGTCTGATTGACGTCGCGGTTCACATCGAACATCAGCTTCGAATCGCGCAGCGCCATCGCCGCCACGTTCATGCCGATCGAGCTGTCGCCGGGGCTGCTGGTGAAGATGGGAATGCCGCACTCATACGCGGTGGCGAGGACCGAGCTGTCCTTGATCCCAAGCTTCTTCTGACGCGCCGCCACGTACTTGCCGAGCAGGTAGTGGAATTCGTCGGTGCCCATGGCGCGCTGGAATTCCGGTCCCTGGATGACCTCGCGGACGAAGGCATCGGTGTCGAGCAGCACGTTGTAGTCGAAGAGGACGTCGTAAATGCGAATAACGCCTTCCTCGTGCAGTTCGACGTCATCAAGGAACGGCGTGCCGCTGTGCAGCTGCATGTCGAGGCCGAAGTGGAGATCGTGGTAGAGGTTGGCTCCGGTGGAGATGATCCAGTCCACGAATCCCGCCTTCATCAAGGGGATGATGCAGCTCTTGCCCAGGCCGGCCGGGGTGAGCGCGCCGGTGAGGGACATGCCCACGTAGCCGTCATCGGGCAGCATCTTGCGCGCGAGAAGCTGGGCGGCCTCGCGGAGGCGTCCGCCATTGTAGGCCAGCATCGACTGGTCGATCAGGTCGGCGGCCGAGATATTCTTGCCCACGCCGAACGGATTCAGGCGGGGATACGCGGCGAACTTCTTCGAAAGCGGTTTGCTCATGCGCGGGAGAGTGTGGCGGGGGCGCGCCGGCAAAAAAGAGAAATCCTGCACGGTCCGCGGACCAGATTCTTCATGCCTTGGCCCGGACTTCGTGCTTTGAATGTTCCATGAAGCCCGCGCGATGGTTCCTCCTTCCCTTGGTCCTGGCCGGCCTGGCCCTCGAGCCGTCGAACGCCCGGGCCGATTCCTCCGCCGGGACTGCGTTGCCGGGGACGCGCCTTCTCACCGGCACCAACGACCTCGCCGCCGACATGGTCGAGGGCCTGCACCGGTTTCTCGACCGGGAAGGGGAATCCAACGTGGTGCGCCGTGCCGCGCTTTGGAAATGGGGCAATGTTCCCTTCACGCTCGAGACCTTTGTTCACCGGTTCGATTCCAACCGGGTCCGGCTGCGTCAGGCCCTTGGATTGTCGGATCCCCGCGATGCGCGCGGGCCGGTGACGCTCCATCAAACCGCGGTCCTCTCCGGCGCCCCCGCCTCCGGCCCCCGCGAGATTGCCCGGGGTCCGGGATATCAGGTGTACGCGGTGTCGTGGACCGTGTTCCGCGGAATTGAGGGCGAGGGACTGCTGCTCCTCCCCGACGGCGAACCGAAGGGCGACGTCATTGCCATCCCGGACTGTGAGACCACTCCGGAGCAGTTCGCCGGGCTTGTACCAGGATTGGAACCCTCCCAGCAGCTCGCGCGGTTGTGCGTGGAGCAGGGGTGCCGGGTGATTGTGCCGTGCCTGGTGGATCGTTCGACCGAGCCCACCGGGGTGCCCGGGCTGAGGTCCACAGGACACAGCAAACGGGAGACGCTTTGGCGGGCGGGGTATGAAATGGGACGGACGGTCATCGGTTACGAGCTTCAGCGGATTTTTGCCGCGGCCGACTGGCTGGAGCAGACGCGCCGGCCTGGAACGGTGACGTGGGAGTTTCCCGAGAATCTGAAGTCGATGCAGTCGACGAAACTTCCGCGCCAGTTCCTCGGCATTGTAGGACATGGCGAAGGCGGGTTGCTCGCGTTGTACGGTGCGGCGTGTGACACGCGGTTTCACTCGGCCTATGTGAGCGGCTATTTCGGACCGAAGGAGCAGCTGTGGCAGCAACCGATTGACCGCAATGTGTTCGGATTGATCCGGGAATTCGGTGATGCCGAGATCGGTGCGCTGGTGGCGCCGAGGGTATTGTGGATCGAGACCGGGGCGTATCCGGAAGTGATCCAGACCGATGCCAAGGGCGGCGCGCCGGGACGGATCACGCGTCCGGAGGTCAACGCCGTCACAGCGGAGCACGCCCGATTGCAGCGGATCGCGGGATCGGTGGCGGGCGGGCAGTTGAACAATCGTCCGGACCGTTTTGGGGATTACCTCAGCCGGTTTCTGTTTTCGCTCACGGGGTCGAATCCCGGCGTGATGTTCAAGCCCGGCCCCGCGCCAGCGATTGCCGGGACCCTGCCCAATGCGGCGGATCGGGCGCTGCGGATGTACCGTCAGCTTTTGGACGACACGCAATGGCTCATGCGCGAGGGCGAGTACGCGCGGGGCGAGTTCTGGGCGCGCGCGGATTTCAAATCGGCGGACCGGTTCGTTCGATCGGCGGAAACGTATCGCGGCATGTTTTGGACGAATGTCGTGGGATTCCTACCGCCGGCGACGGTGACGACGGATCCGCGCACGCGGTTCCTCGGCGAAACCAACGGGGTTCGTCGATACGAGGTGGTGCTGCAGGTGTATCCCGAAGTGTTCGCCCAGGGGATCCTGTGCGTGCCGGTTGGAATTCAAACGGGCGATCGCCGGCCCGTGGTGGTGTGTCAGCACGGACTCGAGGGGCGACCGGTGGACGTGTCGGATCCCGCGATCCAGAGCCAGTATTATCACCAGTACGGGTTGCGTCTGGCGGAGCGCGGGTTTGTGACCTTTGCCCCGCAGAATCCGTACATCGGCGGCACGAAGTTCCGTCAGGTGCTGCACCAGGCGCAGCCGCTGGGGCTCACGCTGTGGTCCTTCATCATCCGTCAGCATGAGGTGATCACCGACTGGCTGGCCGCGCAGGAGTTCGTGGACCCACAGCGGATCGCGTTTTATGGACTGAGCTACGGAGGGAAGAGCGCGATGCGGATTCCGATTCTTGTTCCGCGGTACTGCCTCAGCATCTGCTCGGCGGATTACAACGAGTGGATCTGGAAGAACGTGTCGGCGCGCGCGAAGTACAGTTACCTGTTCAACAACGAATACGACATGCCGGAGTGGAACCTGGGGAATACCTTCAACTATGCGGAGATGAGCTGGTTGATCTTTCCCCGCCCGTTCATGGTGGAACGGGGGCATGACGATGGTGTGGCCCCGGACGAGTGGGTGGCGTATGAATACGCGAAGACGCGTCGCCACTACGTGAAGCTGGGGCTTTCGGAGCGTACCGAAATTGAGTTCTTCGACGGGCCCCATTCGATTCACGGGGTGGGCACGTTCGCGTTTCTCCACCGACATTTGAACTGGCCCGCGCCGCGCTGATTCCACCTTCCCCCATTTCTAATGCTTCCCGGATTTCTTCGACGTGACCCCGAGAGCCCGTCGCTTGCCAAATGGCAGGGGATGCTGCTGTTCCTTGTGTTGGCGGCGTTCTTCATCGGAATGCCGATCCGTCGCTTTGATACGGAGGCGTTGAAGCAGTCGATGTCCGTTCCAGGAGCGCCCGAAGTGGCCGCTGTGAACCATCCCTATTCCGGAAAGGTGTTTTATTACTGGTGGAGACTGGTGTCGGAATTGGGCGTTGGTGAACCGGGATTTGATCGCCGCATGGTTTGGATTGGGGCCCTGAACGGTCTGCTCGGAGCGGGTGGCATTGTGCTGCTTGTGGATCTCGTCCGTCGTCAGGGGGCGAACTTGGTGGTGTCCGTCGCGGCGGGGCTGCTCCTTGCGGTGACCCACGCCTGGTACTTCAACGCGGCGCAACCCATGGAGCCGATGCTGGCGGCGTTCTTCCTTCTGCTTTCGCTGTGGTTCGCCGCGAATCCGTCTGATTCCAGCGCAGCCGGTGGCATGCTGTCCGGTGCGGCGTGGGCGATGTCGGTGGCGGCGTATCAAAGCTATTTTCTCGCCGGGCCCGGGGTGTTGTTGATCGCCTTCACCCGGTTTCGTCGGGCGACCGCCTGGGTGGTCGCGGCCGGCGTGGTGGGCATCGTGTTGTTTTCTGCAGCAGCAGTGGCGCGCGGGGCCCACAACGTGTCGGGGGTGATCGCGTATCTGACCGAAAAACCGGACGGTGAGTATTGGGGCTTCATCCGCTTGAGCAGCCTTCCGCAGGTGCCCGTGGGGCTGGCGCAAGCCATCTCGCCTCCGTGGCCGATGGAGAATTGGGGAGGGCTTCGCACGGGATTCGCGGCGCTGGGATGGATTGGGAGAATCGCTCTGGTGGTGCAGGTGTTGATCACTGTCGCGATCGCGACCCTGGCCTGTTTGCGTCCGGGTCCAAAGGGAACTGGTCGCCTTCGGATGGGGCTCCTCTTGATCTTCCTCGCCGGATTGTTTCCGCCGTTTTACCTGCTGCCGTACTACAACAAGCTTTGGATCATGCCGCTCGTGGCCCTCTTCGCGCTGGGGGGGCTAGCGGCGGCGCGGATCCGGCAGGGCGGCGCAATCCTCGGTGTGCTTTTGGTTGGATTGATCGCGCTCAACTCAAACAACGTGATCCGCTACTACCACCGCGAGGACAACACGCGGACCCTCGCGGGTCGTGCGCTGTCGTCGGCGGTGGGACCCAGGGATTTGTTGATCTGTGACGGATGGGATGATTCAGCCATGTACCTCGTTCAGCATCCCGAGCGCGAGACGGTCGCGTTGATGTACGAACGCGAAGAGATGTCGCCTGTGGATCGTCGGGTGAAGGAGACCTGGAAGAATGGAAACCGGGTGTTTATCTATGGTTTGCTCGAGCTCTCGGAGGCGGAGTGGACACAGCACGACATTGGCAAACGCCCGGGACATATCCAGCGGTCGGCTCTTGATCCGTATCGCCCGTTGGCTCGTTTGGTGTGGAAGGGGCCGGACCTGGGATTCCCGGGGAATCTCTACGAGTTGGTTCCACGGTGAGCGATCGCCAGTTCACGGCTCAAATCGGAGTTTAAACGAAAAACGCCCGCCGGAATTCCGGCGGGCGTTTTGTTCAGCTCAAGTCAGTTCGTGACTGATCCTGCGGGCTTCAGCGAAGCGCGGTGTCGACGCCGAGCTTGTGAATGGTGCCGATGACTTCGGAGCGGAGTTCAGCTCCGTCCGCCGCAGTCACCGAGTACTTCACGCTGTATTGATCCGCGGGCTGGAGACCGTCCACCTCGAGATAGAGGGTCTTGCGATCCGATGAGAGCTTGGCCGACTTCACCTGGAGTTTGTCGTGGCCTTCCTTGCCCTTGTTCTTCACCGAGAGTTCGGCCGATCCGTACGAGCCGGAGTAGCGGTAGTTCCACAGTTCCACGGCGTAATTCTCAAGATCCTGAGCGGACTTGGCATCCAGCGCGGCGCTGAAGGTGAGTGTGATTCCAGACTTGGTCACATGCGACTTCACCGGCATGCGAACCGGCTTGCCGGTGTAGCGAACGCGGTAGAAGCCGCCGTCCTTGGTCGCGTTGTTCTGCCATCCGCGAAGACCGCAGAGGTAGAGCTGACCATCGCGGTTGCTGAAGCGGGCGCGCATCACGCCGGAGGCGAACTTCAATCCGAACGGAACGAGGCTGGCCTGGGTGGTGCCTTCGACGTTGTCCATCATGATGCCGTAGAGCAGGCACTTGCCGTAGCTCATGAACAGCGGCGATCCCTTCCAGGGTCCCCACTTGTCGCTGGTCACATACACCTGGCCGCCGCTCGAATTGTCCCAGCGCATGGGGAGCCAGGCGATGGGTTCGTCGTACGAGGTCGGAATCGGCATCGCGCCGTCCCAGCCCTTCAGATTGTTGGCCTTGCGGGCATCGGGATCGCTGGGGTTTACGGTGATCTCGCGTCCGTCCGGATAGCGGAGTTTCAACGGCCGCTGTGCCGCCGGGGTCATGCCCATGAACGCGCCGGGCTTTACCAGGTTGAGCTTCGAGGACGGCATCCAGTGGCCCTGGTTGTCGCCGATGAGGATGGTGTCGTCGGGGCCGACGGTCATGCCGTTCGGAGCGCGCAGGCCGGTGGCGTACACTTCGAGTTTCTTCCCGTTGGGTGAAACCTTGAGCAGCGTGCCCTGATGCGGCGAGGAGACGGAGGGTTCCCACGGCGCGCCCTTGGCGTAGTAGAAGTTGCCCTTCGAATCAGTGTGGAGATCGAGAACGAACTCGTGGTAGTTCGGCGTGACCACGGTGTCGTTGTTGAAGTTCTCATACAGATCGGCCTCGCCGTCGCCGTTGAGATCCTTGAGGCGGGTGATTTGGTCGCGTCCGGCGACGTAGATTTCACCCTTTTGAACCTTCACTCCGAGGGGCTGGAACAGGCCGGTGGCGAAACGCTTCCACTTGAGATTCTGGAGCGTGTCATCAATGCCGGAGACTACCCAGACGTCGCCGTGGAAGGCGCAGATCACCGCGCGTCCATCGGGCAGGAAGTCGAATCCGCCCCAGAAGGTGCGCGTGTTGTAGGCGTTCGGGAACGGCTCGGTGATGGTGTCCACCTGATACGGGCCGTCTTCGGTTCCGAGCTTGCCTTGCGTGACCGGAGTTTCGGTCCAGCGGGCCGGTCCCCCCTTGATCAGCGTGCGGAGGTCGGTGGGCTTGATTGCACCGTCACGAACTTGCGCGGATCCGCCGGTCGCCGAGGTGGAGAAGGAGAGCACGAACGGGGCGTTGGCCGACACCTTGGTCAACTTCAGCACGGCGGTGCCGGAGGCATCGGTCGCGATCTCGCTGCCGAGCGGAAGGTCTGCGAACCCGATGCTGAGGGTGTCGCCATTGGTGCGCTTGAAATTCGCGACGCCCACGCGACCGGGTCCCACCAGCGGAGCGCCGGGGGCGAGTCCGGAGGCAAGAACGAGCGACAGATTCTTGGCGTTCTTTTGAAACTGAATGGTGCGGGTAAAGGCCGCGCCGCCGTTCACCGTTTCATAGCCGGGCATTTCCAGCACCGGGGTTCCCTGAACGGTGTAGTTCAGCACCACGCGGTCGCCATTGACGTACAGGCCTTCGTAGTGCGCCCAGTCCTTCGGCAGCGGTCCCTGATGGCGTGCGCGAACGTCGGAAATGTTTCCGGTGGCATCGGCCCAGCCCGGCCCCATCGGGGTTTCAAACGCCACATTGCCCTTAACGCTCGGGGGAGGCGGCCAGGCAATCTTGGTGAGGGTGTCGCCGAACTCGAGAAACTCGCCCGACCAACCAACCGCGAGGCGCAGGGTGTCGAGGTCATAGACCACATAATGGTCCTTGGAGCTGCCGAGGGTGATGGCGAGGCCTTTCATGGCCGCGGCCTGGCCCTTGGCGCGCATGATGGTGCCGGACCAGAACGGTCCGCGGACCGGGGAATCGTCGGCGAACAGTGGCTGTGTCAGTCCCAGGGTGAGTCCGGCGGCAAGGCCAAGCCGGCACAGGAGGAGGGGTCGTGAATTCATCGGAGGTGAAACTCCGGCAAGCCTTGTCCACCCGGACCCGGCAGGCAAGCCGGGGAATCGGGATCGGAGCAAACAAGGCGGGTCGGAGCGCCCGGAACGGACGCCAATTCCCGAGAAGAATTCAACCCGGTGCGGGCTGGCCATACGCCGAGTCCCCGCCGCATACTAACTTCATGTCCGCCGCCGATACCGCACGCGCCGCCTACCAGGGGCAGGCCGGGCACGAGTATCACGACGGGAAACGCGGCCTCCCGCCCGGCTCCCTGCCGTGGGTCGCCCGCGCCCGCGCGGAGGTCCACCAACCGTTCGTGAAGGAAGCGGATGCCGTGATCGAACTCGGCTGCGGTGCCGGATGGAACCTCGCCGCACTCCGATGCCGCCGCCGCGTGGGATTCGACGTCGCCACACAGTTGCGTACCGAAATTGAGGCGCAGGGAATTGAGTTCGTGAATTCCACCGGCGCTCTGCCTGCCGGCGGATTTCAAACCGTGCTGTGCCATCACGCGCTGGAGCACGTGCCGGATCCGCTGGCGATGCTCGCGGAGGCGCGTCGATTGCTCGATCCTGCCGGGCTGCTGCTGCTCGCGGTGCCGTATGAACACGAGGCGCGGTACCGTCGATACGACCCCGCGGAGCCGAATCACCACCTGTTTTCCTGGAATCCGCAGACGCTCGGAAACCTCGTCAACGTGGCCGGGTTCCGGATTGAGCATTTGGCGCTGCGCACCTACGGCTATGATCGTCGTGCGGCCCAGATGGCGGCGCGATTCGGCCTCGGCGAAGGGGGATTCGGTTTCCTGCGTCGGGCAATGCAAGCCGTCCGACCGCTGAAGGAAATCGCACTCCGGGCCCGACCCTCATGAATCCAGAAACCCCTGAATTCCCCGGCGGGGCCGGGGGTCCAAGTCGTCACTCGTTTTATCGCATGCGCATCGTGGGAATGAATCCGTTGGGAGCCCGGCCGGGTGTTTGGAAGCGGCTCGGGCTCGGACTGGCCCTGGGGGTGGGAAGTCATCTCGCCCTGGTGACCTCGTGGCTGTCCGCCGCGCCGGTGGACTTCCAGCGCGACATTTTTCCGATTCTCTCGGACAAGTGCTTTCACTGCCACGGACCCGACGAAAAGGCCCGCAAGGGCAAGCTGCGTCTCGACACTCCGGACGACGCCTACCGCGCCAACGCCAAGGGCCGCGCCACGATCGTCCCCGGCAAAAGTGCGGAAAGCGAACTGGTCCGTCGCATTCTCACCAAGGATCCCGATGACCTGATGCCGCCACCCGAGGCGCATCGTGAACTGACCCAGCGGCAGAAGGATCAGCTGAAGGAATGGATCGACGGCGGGGCCAAGTGGGAACGTCACTGGGCGTTCCGTCCCATCGTGCGTCCGACCGTTCCCGCCCCGAAGGATTCCTCGTGGGCGCGGAGTCCAATCGACCGGTTCGTGCTGGCGAAGCTGGAGGCCCACCAACTCAAGCCCGCCCCTCCTGCGGATCGCGAACGTTGGCTGCGCCGGGTCACGCTCGACATCACTGGATTGCCTCCCACGCTGCCGGAGATCGATTCCTTCCTCGCCGACCGCGCCGAGGGCGCCGAGACGCGTGTGGTGGATCGCTTGCTGGGGTCGCCCCGGTTTGGCGAACGCATGGCCACCGACTGGCTCGACCTCGCCCGCTACTCCGACACGCACGGATTCCAGATGGACCGGTACCGTCCCGTCTGGCCGTGGCGCGATTGGGTGATTCGCTCGTTCAATCGGAACCTTCCCTTCGATCAGTTCGTCACCTGGCAGCTCGCCGGCGATCTGCTCCCGGGCGCCACGCAGGAGCAACGGCTCGCGACCGCCTTCAATCGTCAGCACCTGCAAAACGAGGAAGGCGGAATCGTGGAGGAGGAATTCCGGGTCAGCTACGTGGTGGACCGCGTGAACACCTTCGGCACCGCGTTCCTTGGGCTCACGATGGAATGCTCGCGCTGCCACGATCACAAATACGACCCGGTCAGCCAGCGCGATTTCTACCAGCTCTATTCGATGTTCCAAAACATCGATGAATCCGGGCAGACCGTTTACTTCGGCGACGTGATGCCGGTGCCCACGCTGCTGCTCTCCACCGACGAAGAGTCGGCAAAGTTGGAACGGTTCAAGACGGCGGAGGAACGGCTGCGCAACCGCCGTTCCGAAGTGGTGGAGTCCACCCGGACGGCGTTCCAAACTTGGTTGTCGAACCGGCCGAAGGCTCCGGAGATCCCGGGATTGGTGGCCGCCTATTCCTTCGACGGCACGAACGACACGCGGTTCGCCAATGCGGTCACCGGTAGAAAACCCGCCCAGCCCTCCGATGCCCCCGGCTCCGCGCCGGGACGTTTTGGTGAGTCGCTGCTGTTGAGCGGTGAGAATGGGGTCTCGCTCCCCGGGGCCGGCGCATTCAATCGGGCGACTCCGTTTTCGCTCTCGGTGTGGATCAATCCACCAGCACGCGCGCCGCGCTGGGTGGTGTTGCACAAGAGCCGTGCGTGGATGGATGCCGGAAGCCGCGGCTACGAGTTGTTGCTCGAGGACGGCCATCTGTCGGTCGGGCTGCATCACATGTGGCCCGGGAATTCTCTGCGAATCCGAAGCCGCTCGGTCATTGCCACCAACGACTGGACCCATGTGGCGATCACCTACGATGGATCGAGCCGCGCCGCAGGGCTGCATCTGTATGTGAACGGCGCTCCGGCTGAAGTGGAAGTCGTGCGCGATGGCCTGTGGAAGGATTTCACCTACGGCGGCGGCGAGCCCGATCTCACCATTGGATTCCGCATGCGGGATTCCGGATTCAAGGGCGGCCGGGTGGACGAGCTTCGCGTGTATGATCGCGCGTTGAGTTCGATGGAAGCATCCCATCTCGCGGGCGACTCGCGTTTCGCCGCCGTGCTGGTGCGCCCGGTGTCCGAGCTGACCCCGGCCGATCGCGAGGCCCTGTTTGAGTATTTCTGCAGCGCGTATTCCGCAGAGGTGTCGCGCTGGCGCGATGATTTGTTCGGCGTGCGTGCCGAGCAGAACCGGTTGGTGTCTTCGATTCCCGACATCATGGTCATGCAGGAAATGGAGAAGCCGAAGCCGGCGTTCATCCTGAAGCGCGGCGCCTACGATGCCCCGGCCGAACCGGTTACTGCGGGGGTTCCCGCCGCCCTGCCTCCGCTGCCTGCGGGCGCTCCGGCCAATCGACTCGGCCTCGCCCGCTGGTTGCTCGCGCCAGAGAATCCGTTGATGGCTCGCGTGACGGTGAATCGCGCCTGGCAGATGATGTTCGGTCGCGGTCTGGTGGAGACCTCCGACAATTTCGGTTCCCAGGGCACTCCGCCCACCCATCCCGAGTTGCTCGACTGGCTCGCGCGCGAATTCGCCGATGGCGGTTGGAATTGGAAGCAATTGATCCGCGAGATGGCGCTCTCCTCCACCTATCGCCAATCCTCCAAGGCCGGAGCCGATCTGCTGGCCGCCGATCCAGTAAATGAATGGCTCGCACGCGGTCCTGCACGCCGTCTCAGCGCCGAGATGCTTCGCGACCAGGCGTTGCTTGCCGGCGGGTTGCTCTCGGAAAAACTCGGTGGACCCAGTGTGAAGCCGTACCAGCCCGAGGGATTGTGGGAAGTGGCCATGGGCAATCCGCGCTACGACCAGGGGCACGGGGCGGATCTGCATCGGCGCAGTCTCTACACCTACTGGAAGCGCACGGTGCCACCGCCGTCGATGGTCACCTTCGATGCCGCAGAGCGAAACGGCTGCGTGGTGAAACGCCAGAGCACCAGCACGCCGTTGCAGGCGCTCGCGTTGTTGAATGATCCCCAAATTGTCGAAGCCGCGCGGCACGTTGGCGAACGCATGTACCGCGAAGCCGGTCCGGAGGATCGTCAGCGATTGGCGCTCGGGTTCCGGGTGGTCACGGGACGCACCGCGACCGATCGCGAACTCGGCGTGCTGGTGCGCATGTTGCAACAGCAGCGCGAACGTTTCACCGCCGATCCTGCCTCCGCCACGCGCCTGCTCGCGGTGGGTGAGGCGCGCAATGGACCGGGCATTTCGGAAGTGGACCTGGCCTCTGCCGCGGTGGTCGCCCAGGCCCTGTTGAACCACGATGAAGCCGTGATGCGCCGCTGAACCCGAACCGAACGCAATGGACTCCTCCATGAATTCCACCCACGTCAACTTCGCCATGAATCGGCGCGACTTCTTCGGTCGATTCGGCATGGGGCTCGGCGGTGCCGCGCTCGCGTCGCTCTTTCAAGGGTCGCTCTCCACCGCGGTCGCCGGGGCAGCATCCGAAGCCGGGCATGCTCCCCGGGGAGTGATCGATCAGCTGCACTTTCCCGCCAAGGCCAAGCGCATCATCTACCTGTTCATGAGCGGAGGTCCGTCGCAGATGGATCTCTTCGACTACAAGCCGCGTCTGAACCAGATGCACGGACAGGACCTGCCGGCGAGCGTTCGCATGGGGCAGCGTCTCACCGGAATGTCGGCCAACCAGGCCACGCTTCCCATCGCCGGTTCGCCGTTCGCCTTCAAGCAGCACGGAAAATCCGGGGCCTGGTTCAGCGAGTTGCTTCCGTGGACGGCGCGGTTGTCGGACGACCTGTGTTTCATCCGGTCGATGCACACCGAGGCCATCAACCACGATCCCGCGATCACCTTCCTGCAAACCGGATCGCAGATTGCAGGTCGTCCCAGCATGGGCGCCTGGCTCAGCTACGGGCTTGGTTCGGTGAATGAGAATCTGCCCGCCTTCGTGGTGCTGATTTCCAAGGACCGCATTGATCAACCGCTCTACGCCCGGCTGTGGGGCAATGGGTTCCTTCCCAGCCTGCATCAAGGCGTACTCTTTCGGAACGGCCGCGATCCGGTGCTGTTCCTCAAAAATCCGGAAGGCGTGTCGGCGGGCAGCCGTCGCTCCATGCTCGATGGATTGGCGGAATTGAACCGTGCGCAGTTCGAGGATTTGGGCGATCCCGAAATCAACGCCCGCGTGGCGCAGTACGAGATGGCCTACAGGATGCAGACCAGCGTTCCGGAGACGCTCGACATCGCGGGCGAACCGCAGTCGGTTCGCGATCTTTACGGCTCCGCGGTGAACACCCCCGGCACCTTCGCCGCGAATTGCCTCCTCGCCCGACGCATGGCGGAGCGCAACGTGCGGTTCATCCAGTTGTATCACCCCGGCTGGGATCATCATGGCGGCCTCCCCGGTGGTATCCGGCGTCAATGCCAGGACATCGATCAGGCCTGCTACGGGTTGATCACCGATCTCAAGCAGCGCGGTCTACTGGATGAGACGCTCGTGGTGTGGGGCGGCGAATTTGGTCGTACGAATTATTGCCAGGGCAAGTTGACCAAAAATGATTTCGGTCGGGACCACCATCCCCGCTGCTTCACCACCTGGATGGCGGGTGGCGGCGTGAAGCCCGGCGTGACCTATGGCGAGACCGACGACTTCGGGTACAACATCGCGGCCGATCCGGTGCACGTGCACGATCTGCAGGCCACGGTGATGCGCCTGATGGGCATCGACCACGAACGGCTCACCTACAAGTTCCAGGGTCGGTACTACCGTTTGACCGACATCCATGGCAAGGTGGTCCAGCCGCTGGTGGCCTGAGCTGGATTGCTGAGCGTGAGCCTTCTCCAACCACGACCGAGGTTGGGGAAGGGGGAGCCCGATGGAATCCGGGGCAGGAATTCCAGATGTCGAAGATCCGGGGGACCGACTAGGGTGTCGGTCGCCTCGGATCTGAATCTATGAACGCCCTCCCCACTCCTACCCAGGGTCCATGTGTGAAATGCGGCGGAACTCAGGACCAGGGGTTCCTTCTTGAGATGGCCCATGGAAACTCCTACAGCGCGACCAAGTGGGTTGCAGGTGCCCCCGAAAAATCCTTCTGGCTGGGACTCAAACTGAACGGCAAGGCCCAGTACTCGGTGCAGACCTATCGATGCCGCAACTGTGGCTACCTGGAGTCGTACGCCCTCTAAGAAGAGACCGTTATGGGATTCATGTTCACCGCCATGTTCACTCTCGTTCCTCTCTTTATCGGAATCATTTTCGTCCTGGTGATCGGCAGCATAATCGTCGGCATTTTCAAAAACTTCGCCGAATGGCAGAACAACAACGCCCAGCCGCTTCTCACCGTCACCGCCCGCGTGGCAACCAAGCGCCAGCACGTCAGCGGCGGTGGGAACGACACCATGGCATCCACCAGCTACTACGCCACGTTCGAGACCGTGGATGAGGGATTGCGACAGGAGTTTTCGGTCAAATCCATCGACTACAGTGCGTTGGCCGAGGGGGATGTCGGATCGCTCATGTATCAGGGCACCCGGTTCAAGGGTTTCGTCCGTCATCGTCACCCTCCCAAACCTCCGACGCCTCCAGCCGCCGTCGCACCGGTGCTCCCGGAATGGACCTGCGCCTACTGCCGTGGCCGGGTTGCGGGTGTGGAAACCAAATGTCCCTCCTGCGGGTCCACTTCGCGTCACGAACCGGAGCGAACCCTTTAATTTGATTTCTGACTTCTCCGTCCCTGTAACGTCCAACAACCAATCAAACCTAACCTAATCCAGCCATGCTCTCGCTCATTGGTACCTCCGAAATCCTCATCCTGCTTCTGGGAGTTCCGCTCGTCCTTGGGCTCTTTGTTCTTTGGGCCGGTTCGCTGGTCCACTGCATTCGCAACACCTCCATCCCGGATACGAATCGCATCATCTGGGCGATTGTGATCTGCATGACCCACGTCATCGGTGCGGTGCTGTACCTCCTTTTTGGCCGCACTTCGCGCTCCAGCTCCGGCACTGCGTCAGCTGCGGTGCGTTAAAGCGGATGGTGGGGGAAAGCCGCGGGCGCTGGATGCTGGATGTGGCTAGCCGCGGCGCGATTTTGGAGTGCGGTGGCAGAGCGCAGCGTCGACACCGCTTTCGAAACCGTTCGTGGTGCCGCACCGACCGGTGACATCTCATCGGCGTTAAGAAAGCATCCCGGAAAACCGCTCTGCGTCTCCGCGCCTCTGCGGTTCATTCGCCGTGCTGCGCGGTTGGCGTTGACCAAAGCGGCGTGGCGCTGCGCTTCCCGTCGCACTCCAAAGCCCCCAGCTTCCTTCTTCTCCCGGTCACTTCCGGTTCCATTTCTTGAAACATTTTCCCGGGAGTCGGGTTCTTGGTTCAACGAAAGGTCCAATATGATCGTTCTTCTCTCGCTCCTGGGTTTGTTTCTGTTGCTGATGCTAATTCCGTTCGGGCTCGCTTGTTTCGCGTTCTGGGTGTGGATGCTCGTTCACTCGATTCGGAACGACAATCTGACCGGAACCTCCCGCGTGCTCTGGGCGGCATTGGTGTGGTTTCTCCCGTTTATTGGATCGGTCATCTATTTCATTCTCGGCCGAACCGCCGCGCCGCGCCGCCTGATGGCCGCCTGATGGTCGAACTCGCCCCGGGCCCCGCGTTCTGACACGTTGGGGCCGCAGTGGAAGCGCCGCCTTCGACAGTCCCCCACGGAACCGCGTCCCCGGAGTCCTCTCCGGCCGCGGTTCTTGGTCTTTTGACCGATCCCCAGGCCCGACTCTCCTGGCTGGTGGACTGGGCGAGGCATCAGCCTTCGCTTCCAGTTCAGGACCGGATCGATCGCCACCGGGTCAGCGGATGCCAGGTGCGTCTGTGGTGGATTCCCGAACTTCGAGAGGGGCGATGCTGGTTCCGTACCGATTCTGATGCGGTCAGCCTCAAGGCCCTCACCGGATTTCTGTCCCAACACTATTCGGGCAGGACGCCGCTCGAGGTGATTCAAGGGGAACGCGCCCCGCTGGAGCGTCTGGGCCTGCTTCGACATCTGGCCGACAATCGCCGTGCCACCGTGCTTCGCGTCGAGGACCTGATTCACGCCTTCGCCTCGGAGGCCCTTGGTGCACCTCCACCGCCCGCCGCGTCCGCATGAATCCGACCGACGTTCCCTCGTGGGATGCCCACAACCACGTGCAGTCGATCGAACCACTCGCCACGCGGGAACAGTGGATGACCGAAGCCGCGGCGGCGGGAGTCCGATCGATGTTGGTCAACGGCACCTGCGAGTCCGATTGGGACGCCGTGGCTGAACTTGCCCGCACGAATCCCGGGGTGATCCCGTCGTTCGGCTACCATCCGTGGCGGGTTTCGCTTCGGTCCGCGAACTGGATCGATCGCCTTCGGTCTCTGCTCGCCGAGTTCCCGTCTGCCGGGGTGGGGGAGATCGGAATCGATGGATGGATTCTGGAGCAGGACCCCGCATCCCTTGCTCGTTGGGGCGGACGCCTTGGGGCGGTGGTGCCCGCATCGATGGAAGTTCAGGATGCGGTGTTTTTGGAGCAACTGGCCCTCGCTGCGGAATTGAACCGACCTGCCAGCATTCATTGCATTCAAGCGTGGGGACATTTGTTGGAACTGCTTCAAAAGGCGCGTCTCCCGTCGCGCGGGTTCCTGCTTCACAGCTACGGCGGATCTCGCGAGTTGGTGAAACCGTTTGCCGATCTTGGCGCGCGGTTTGGTTTCTCTGGAGCGTTGGGTCATCTGCGAAAGCAACGCCAGCTCGCGGTCTTTCGATCCATTCCGCTCGACCGCCTGCTCATTGAGTCCGACGCGCCGTATCAACTTCCGCCCACAGAATGGATGGGCCCCTTCGCGGATTCCATCGCCGCTGAAGCCGCACAAAATCACCCAGGAACCTTGGCAATCATTCAGCATCAGGCGGCTCAATTTCTTGGGCAGGATCTCTGTGCGTTTTCCGCCCAGATGGAGCGAAATTATATAAATCTTTTCGGTACCGGTGTGCACACTTGACCGAGTGGAATTGGGCTCTCGACGATGGGCAGGTGTTAGCACAGGTCCATTCGGCGGCGGTCCAGGGAATTGACGCCCATTGCATTGAGGTCGAGGTCGATTGTGGCTACGGCCAGATGAACATTGTCGTGGTCGGCCTGCCGGACACGGCGGTGAAGGAGAGTCGGGACCGGGTGACTACGGCCGTGGCCAACTCGGGGTTTCGATTCATGGTGGGTCGCACCACGATCAATCTCGCCCCGGCCGATCTTCGCAAGGAGGGACCGAGTTTTGATCTCCCCATCGCGCTCGGCCTGCTCGCCGCGAGCGAGCAGATCGAACCGGCGGCCGGGCTGTTGGATCATTTGATGATTGTGGGCGAGCTCGCTTTGACGGGAGCGGTGCGCCCGGTGAAGGGAATCCTCTCCATCGCCCTTCAGGCCAAGGCCGCCGGAATGCGCGGGCTTCTGGTCCCGGCGGAGAATGCCAGGGAAGCGGCCGTCGTGTCGGGGTTGGATGTCATCCCGATTCGGAATCTTCGTGAGGCCGCGATGTTCCTCGAAGGGCAGCAACCGCTCGATCCCGTTCGATTGGATCCCACGGCGTTGTTCCAACTCCCGGTAGACAACGAGATCGACCTTGCTGATGTGAAGGGGCAGGAGTCCGTGAAGCGCGCGTTGGAGGTCGCTGCGGCCGGAGGTCACAACCTGTTGCTCATCGGTCCGCCGGGAACTGGCAAGAGCATGATCGCGCGTCGGCTCGCCACGCTGCTTCCTCCGCTCACGCTCGACGAGGCATTGGAAACCACGCGGATTCACAGTGTTGCCGGGCTTTTGAAGGCGGGGCAGGGATTGGTGGTGGAGCGACCGTTTCGGGCCCCGCATCACACGGCCAGCGATGCCGGATTGCTCGGGGGCAATGTTCAACCCACGCCGGGTGAGATCTCGCTCGCGCATCATGGGGTGCTTTTCCTGGATGAACTTCCGGAGTTCAAACGCGGGGTTCTTGAAACGTTGCGTCAACCCTTGGAGGAGGGACGGGTCACCATTTCGCGGGCGGCGGGGTCGATGACTTTTCCCGCGCAGTTCATGTTGATTGCGGCGATGAATCCCACGCCGGATGGCAAGATGCCGGCGGAGTCCCGATCGTCGCCTCGCGAAATTGAACGATACCTGGGGCGGATCTCGGGTCCGTTGCTGGACCGCATTGATCTTCACGTGGAAGTGCCCGCGGTGAAATTCGCCGAGATGTCCCGAGCACGTCCGGGGGAGTCCAGCGCCACGGTTCGCGCACGCGTGATCGCGGCGCGGGAGATTCAGCACCGGCGCTTTGCGGGTCGATCAGTCCGGTGCAACGCCCGCATGGGTTCCCGGGAGTTGCGTCAATTTGTGACGCTGGATGAATCGACCGCCGGGCTCTTGAGAACTGCGATGACCGACCTGAACCTTTCCGCGCGCGCCTATGATCGGATTCTCAAAGTCTCGCGAACCCTGGCGGATCTCTCCGGTCGCGATGCGGTGATCGCGGAAGATGTGATGGAGGCCATTCAGTACCGTTCGCTCGATCGGCAACTCTGGGGATGAGCGGCGGGGAGAGATGGCAGATCGAAGTTCGGAGATCGGAGCTCGAACAGGCGGACGGCGACTTTGGAATGCGGCAGGAAGCGGAGCGCCACGCCGCTTTTCTCAACCGGGGTCACGTGGACGCGGTCAGAGGAAACCCAGTTGTGGTCGAAGGGGCTGGTCGGTTTCTTTTTCGCACCGGTTTCGAAAGCGGTGTCGACGCTGCGCTCTGCCACCGCACTCCAAAATTGCGCGGCGCTGTTCGATCGCCAAACTTCCAACTGCCATCTACTCCGCATTTTCTCCCCTCTGCGTCTCTGCGGTTGCTTCCACATTTCGGCCTGCGACTTCACACCGGGTCCGCAAACGAATATGGGGCTTGGCTGGAACCAAGCCCTCCACCGAGACACGATCTCCGATCCTTAATCTTAGATTTCTTTTCCCCGTAGCCGCCGCCGGGAGAAGGCGGATGATCCGGATGTGGAAAGGCCTCCGCGGTTTCATTGGGGTTGCCCGACCGCAATCCAGCTTACCCGTACGATTTTGGTGCGGCGGGAAGCGGAGCGCCACGTCGCTTTGCTCAACGTCCGCCCACGAACCCGGGCAATGAACCGCAGGGGCGCGGAGACGCAGAGGGATTGGGAGTTTCAAGTTTGATACGGATCCGATCGAGATCGGTCGACTTAACACCACGCCCGATCTCCAAAGCGGTGTCGACGCTGCGCTCTGCCACCGCACTCCAAAGGGAGGCGGTGCCGATTCAGAAGGCCGGACGGACAGCTTTCGGGATGGAGAGCAGGACGCTCGTGCCGCCGCCGGCGCTGAGACGGGGAGCGATCGCCACGGTGGCGCCGTTCAGGGTCGCGAGAGTGCGTGCGATGCCGAATCCCAAACCCAATCCTTGCTGCTCAAATTGCGCGCGTCGCCATTGCTGGAAGGGACGCATGTTGGCGGCTTCCTCCAGCGTGATTCCGATGCCGCGGTCTTCAATGAGCACTTCCGCACTCGCTTCTGACTGGCGCCACGAGACTTCCACCGGCGTGCCGGGCTTGGAGAACTTGAAGGCGTTGTCGATCAGTTCGCGGAGGATCTTGTTCAGAAACTCGTTCCCGATGGCGACACTGACTTCGGATGCGGCGGAGGGTTGAAGATCGCGTGGCCTTTGGTGCTTGCTGGCCTCGGCTTCGGCGGAGGTGCGGACGCAGTCCCCCAGCGGGCTCGGGCCGGCGTCGGTAAAGCTGGAACTGTCGGCCCCCACCTTGGTGGCGAGCTCAAGCTGCAGGTGTAGAACTAGGTTGGTGGCGAGTTGCTCAAGCCGGATGCACGAGATTTGGATCAGTTCGAGCATCCCAGCGGGTTCACCTGCAAGGTTTCCCGAGGCTTCTAGGTCCAGTTTGAGTATTTCAGCAGCCCCCATGATTCCGTGGAGGCGCGTGCGAAGTTCGTTGGGAAGCCTGAGCAGAATTTTGGCGTGCTCGTTGACGACGAGTCGTTCGGCCCGGGCTTCTGCTTGGGCGTGTAGGCGAAGGCGGGTTTCGACGGCGCGAAGAAGTTCGGAAATTTCGAAAGGCTTGGCGAGGAAGTCGTCAGCGCCAAGTTCCATGCCGACCCGGACGTCGTTTCGTGCCGCCCGGACGGAAAGAAAGATCAAGGGAATGGGGATCCACGGTTCTGATTCGCGCAACCGACGGAGCATCTCGTATCCGTCAATGTCTGGCATCGAGACATCACAGAGGATCAAACTTGGTTGGAATTTTAGCGCGGCTGCAAGCCCCTCTCGCCCATTGCAGGCTTCGGTGACCAAGTAGCTCTCGAGCTCTAGGATTTGAACGATCTGGCGCCGGAGAAAGCTATCGTCGTCGACGACGAGGATGCGGACAGGTGCTTTCATTCCACTTTCAGAAGGCCAAATTAACTGGATCAGGGCATAGCAGGGAAGCTCAACTTAACCGAAGGGGATTCGAATAGTGAATAGGGTGCCTTTCTGCGGAACTGAACCCAATTCAATCCACCCCCGTGATCTCCCGCGCATTGCTTCACCAGCAAAATCCTGAGGTCCGTCACCTGCCGGGTGAACCATCTCAACGCTCATTTCGCTCACGATTCCCGAAAACGCCAACCACTTTCTCCCCTCGGCAGGCTCTCCAATTGGCGGATTTAAGCTGACCTTTTGCCAATGTTGAGCATTCGCAATTCTGCGGATTGTTCGAAGTTTCAGCGCCTATTCCTGAAAAAATGCCTTCTTAGGGTTTTGTTGATACTCACGCGAACGGTCTTAAACCCGGAACAGGCTCTTTCTGTGGAAAATGCCTAAGAACACGACTGGTCGTATCTAGGGGTCTGATAAACTAGAAAAAAGCCAATGAAAGGCCTGGAAAAAACCCATCTTCAAAAGCGACCGCGAGAAAAAATGGAAGCGCCACACCCTACGAGTAATAAGAAAAACTCCTATTCCTATCTGCGATGTGATGAATCAACTTTTTATGCAGAGCCAGAATCTCCCTACCGGAATTTGAGGTGTGGGGAATAAGCTGCGGGACATTTGTCCCTCCTGAGGCATCGGTCTCGTTTCGATGGGGGGGACGTTTGTCTACCCCTTACTACCTACTATGAAACGAATTAACTCCAAAATCAGGCGATTATTCGCTGGAAGCGCGCTGGTTTTACCGGTCGGCATGGCCTTTGCGAATCAGCAAATCGGTCAGACCGTCTTGGATCCTTTCCGGCTAGCCAAGTTCAGTGAATCCATTCCGACGGGATCAGGATATTCGGTGGTTCAAAGCGCGGACTCGACAGGAATCACGATCACTGCTTCCGAATTCCAGCAACGAATCCTGCCTGCATCGTTCTACGCATCGCTGCCCACTTCGGTGACCTATTTAGACCAAGCCACCGGGGCCAAGGTCGCCCGGATCAATCCCCAGAAGGGAACCTACCTTTGGGGCTATCGCGTCGACCAGAACGGCCGTTCCTTCGGCCCGTCCTATCCGGCTCCCACGATCGAGGCTGAATTTGGCAAGGCCACCAGCGTGAAAATGGTCAACCAGCTCGTTCCGTTCAAGGATCTCGATGGAAACGTGTTGCCCGGACCGTTGCTCCAAAAGTTCCTGACGGTGGATCAATCCCTCAATTGGGCGGATCCCCTGAAAACACCCATGAAGTTCGGCGGTAGCGATCCCAAGACCGGCCTGGCTTGGGGAAATAGTGATTTTTACAGCGGACCCCAACCCACCATTGTTCATCTCCACGGCGGGATTGTTCCGTCGGCATTCGACGGTCATCCGGACTCCTGGTTCACGCCCGACGCTGCGATCAAGGGACCTGCCTTCGTTTCCGACACCTTCAAGTACGTCAATCGCAACCAACCCAGCACTCTCTGGTATCATGATCATACGGTGGGAGAGACCCGTTTGAACGTGTATGCCGGTCTGGCCGGGTTCTACCTGATCCGTGGTGATTTGGAGTCCAAGGTCTCCCCGGCACTTCCCTCCGAGGACCAGGAAGTGCCGATCGTAATTCAGGATCGGCAATTCGACACCAACGGTCAGCTCTACTTCGCCGACGGGAATCCGGGCGGCGCCGGTTTGAATGGCGATCCTGGAAACCCCGGGTTGCATCCTTACTTGATCCCGGAGTCCTACGGGGATGTCATCGTCGTCAATGGAAAGAGCTGGCCCTACATGACGGTCCAGCCTCGTCGTTATCGCTTCCGCTTTCTGAACGGTTGCAACGCCCGGTTCCTCTCCCTGTCGATGGCCAATGAGGCCGGCCAGTCCGGTCCCGGAGCGGTGCCTGAAATCTGGCAGATCGGTACGGACGGTGGATTGCTCGACAAGCCGGTGGCTCTCAGCTCGTTCATCCCCTTCACGTTCAATCGGGATGACACCTCGGCAAGTCCGTTCGGATCCCAAACGATCCAGCAGCCGCGAATGCTGATGTCTCCGGGCGAACGGTTCGATGTGATCGTCGACTTCGCGGGCTTCGCCGGCCGGACGTTGACCGTTCGCAACGACGCCAACTACCCGTTTCCGGGCGGAACCGCTCCCGATCCCGCCTTGGACGGTTTGGTCATGCAGTTCAGGGTCAAGAGCGGGTTGCCCATCAAGGATTTGTCCTTCAATCCCGCCGTTCCCAATGCGCAGTTGCGACGCAATGCAGATCAGATTGTCCAGTTGGCCAACGGACGCGGAGGCTTTGGAGCCGGGGTGAAAGTGCAGAACACCCGGCGCCTGGTTCTGATCGAACAGGAGCACCCCGACACGGGTTCTCCGGTCAAGGTGTTGATCAACAACACCCATTACAATGGAGAGACCCCCGTGGGCTCGTTCAATTGGCAGACCGGTGCGCCGGTTCCCGACACCACCCCGATCGCGAATGGAACGGTCAACGTCTCGGAGTACCCCCAGATTGGCAGCACCGAAATTTGGGAGTTCGTGAACCTGACTCCGGATGCGCATCCCATGCACATCCACTTGGTTCAATTCCAGCTGTTAAACAATCAAATTCTTAACGTGGGAGCGGTTCGGCCGGATCAAAATCCGGCGAATCCAAATCCCTCCAATCCCTATTTCAGTTCTCCGGGATATCGGACGGAAGCCTACGAGTATTCCTGGTTCCTTGGCGGTTCCCAGATTGGCGCGCTCTATGGAGGCGGCACTCCGCTGCCCTACCTGAGTTCTCCCGGGGCGATGGGTGGAAATCCTGATACCACTCCCTACTTGATCGGCAATCCGATCCCTCCCGACCCCAACCAAGCGGGCTGGAAGGATACGATTAATGTCATGCCCGGCACGGTCAGTCGCTTTGTGGTTCGATGGGCTCCGCAGGATCTGGGAGTCTTGAGCGTCAAACCGGGACAGAACACCTTCCCGTTCGATCCGGGCGCGCCCATGGGAGTGAAAAACGACGGCTTCGGACTCCCGGGTGGGCCAGGTTATATGTACCACTGTCACATCATTGATCATGAAGACAATGACATGATGCGTCCCTTCGTCATTTCCAAGACAGCGGGTCACTAATAAGAGAATCCAACACGCATCCTCTCCGTTCCCGGCGTTTAATATCCGGGAGCGGAGATTGATGCTCCGGGTGGATTGATTCATCCAAAAGCCCGCGGCGGATGACGCCGTTGGCGGATGAATCCTTCCATCCCGGTTTGTTGAGGAGGGCTGCGCCCCGGTCCTCCTTTTTCATTGCACCCCACCGAACCGCATCGCACCAGGAGCTGAGAGCGAAGCACTGCACGCCCCCTTCGTTTGAGTGGGTGGGGCGTGTGAAATGGATGGCTTCGAGGGACAAATGTCCCGATGCCATGCGATCGCTCGACATCAAAAATTCCCCGGTCAAACATCGCGGGGGTGTATCGAGGAGCAAATCAGCGGTTTTGGGTCCGGATTCCATGGGTGATTCCGTGCTTCTCTCTGCTGTTGGGAATTTTGCTCACGCTCATTGAGGCCAGATCCATCTGGCAGGATGCGCGTGTCGCCGATCGTCGACGGTTTGAGGCCGGGTGTGAATCCATGTGGGAGCGTTTGGAATCCAAGATCGAGACGTATCAGCACGCCTTGGAACGGTTCCAAGATTTCTCCCGGAACCAATTGCCAATCGATCAGGTGAAGTTCGACACCTTCACCTATCAACTCAACCCTATCGTCAATTTTGGGGCGTTGACGGAGCTCCGGTGGACCCCGATGACCGAAGCGCTTTGGCGCCGCATGGTGACCCTTTGCCGACGGCAAGACATTGGTGTTTCTATCTCCTACGAAGTCATTCCAAGTCCCCTAGTTGCCCCGGGCGCTGCGACCTCGCTGGTCTGGTACAATGCGATGTGGACGATTAAATCCCGATGCGAAACCGGGCTTCCCGACCGGGAGTTGGAGTTGACGATGAGCCGGGCCGTCGTGAACGGGTTGATCCGGGCCAGTCGTCCCCGGGTGGTGGGGATGGACGTTCACGGAAGGGCGATACGCGGATTTACCTTTGCGCTCCCAGTCTTTCTGGACGGCAATACGTCCACCAGCGAGTCGGAGTATGAAAATTCCTCCGAATTAGCGGTGGATCGCCGGTTCAGCCTGATTTTCGGTTTGTTGACCGCGTCGGTTTCTCTCGATCGCATGCTGGAGGAAGTGCTTGGACGTGGCCCCCAGGAGATCTGCATGGAGTTGCTGGATACGGAGGCAGACATCCCTCCGAAGCCCCGATTCGCGGGACTGAAACGTCCCATGAACCAATTTCCTCCCTCGTGGGCGGCCACCGGGGAAAGTGCCGGCGGAGGGCTGTCGTGGAACCCCGGCTTCAAACTGGAGATGATCCGCCCCTTTTATACCCGCCAGATGGTAGTGAGGTTTTACTCCACTCCGCTGTTTGAAATGCAATCGACTGCCAGGCGGGCCCACACCGTGCTCGGGTTGGGAACCTGTCTGAGCGTGGTGGTGGCGGCGGCATTGTGGATTCAACTTCGGGAACGCCGCCGTGTGTTGGCGCTGGCCGTGTCGTTGGAGGAGTCGCGCCAGCTGCTGAGCCGAGCGTCCGAGATTCAAGCCCGCATCAGCCGCGACCTGCACGACGGAACGGTGCAGTCGCTTTTCGCCATTGAATTGGGCCTTGGGCGCGTAGCCCGGCGGCTGGAGGGGTCCCGTGAGGCTCAAATGATTCAGGACGTCCTGCACGAGATGGATGCGATGATCAAGGATCTCCGGGGATTCCTCGTGGAATTGGACCCGGAAATCTCACCAAGCCAGCTTGCGTCAACCGCGCTGACGATCTTGGCTGACCGCCTGCGCAAGGCGACCGGGCGCGAGGTGGAGTTCACCTTTCAGCCCGGTTCGGATTCCGGGCTGAATCAAGAGAAGGTGGTCCATCTCATCCAAACGGCGCGCGAGGGGGCGAGTAACGCGATACGCCACGGAGGAGCGACTCGGATTCATATTCGATTGACCCGGGACGAGCAGTTTATCCGCCTTTTGGTCACGGACAACGGAGCGGGCTTCCGGGTTGGCGAAGACGCATTTCGCGTGGGGGGGGGCCTCACCAACATGCGATTACGTGCCGAAAAAATGAGCGGCAGCGTGAGGATTGAATCCCGGACCGGTGGGCCGACCCATCTTTATTTCGAATTCAAAAACGATGAGTGATTTTATCAACCAGATCCGTGTCGTGGTGGCCGATGATCATCCAGTGGTCGCCGCGGGGATCCGTGCGGTGTTGGACGAATGTGCCGCGCTCCGGGTGGTAAGCGAGGCGGGTTCGGGGCACGAGGCGATCGCACACTGCCTGGCCCACCATCCCGATGTGCTGCTGCTGGATCTCCGGTTTCCGGACCTGCCGGGCACCGAGGTTTGCCGCCGGGTCAAAATGGTCTGTCCAAAGACCCGGGTGTTGATTCTAACGTCCTATGGGGACGATGCCAACGTGGTGACGGCAATGGCTTCGGGGGCGGATGGCTACATGCTGAAGCACTCGGCCGGCCCATCCATCTCGGAAGCATTGATCGAGGTGGCGCGCGGCGGGCAGGTGTTGGATCCGGCGGTGGCGGGGGCCGTGATTCGGCAGGCACGGCACCGAGGCGGCGAAGGGGAGTCCGCATTTGGACTCAGCGAAATGGAACATTCGATCATGCGCCGGCTGGCCATGGGACGGCGAAACAAGGAAATCGGCACGGACGTGGGATTGTCGGAAAAGACGGTAAGAAACCATTTATCCCGCATTTTTGCCAAGCTAGGGGTCACGACCCGGACGGAGGCTGCACTCCTTTACGCCAAAGTCACCGCGACATCACCCGCAGTCTGAAGCCTTTGGTTTATTCCATGTCTTATTCCCCCCTCCAGGAATGCCTGCGAGGAATCCGAAGGATGCGCGGGCAAGCCTGCGGGGAATATCGGCTCGGGATCAAAACTAAACCGAGACGCAGGGCCAGCGGTTGGGTGGATTTGTTCGTGACGATCCCGTTTGCCAATCGGGTCGGGCCATGAAGTTGCAGTGAAATACTCTGATTCCAAGCGGAACACGGCCGCTGGATCTACAATGGACGCCGACGAACGCGGAGGGAGAAGGAGCTGAATCGTTCGATGCGCCTCCAATCCATTCACCGACTGAGGAGGTGTCAATGGCCTCCGTTCCGCGCAGTCGAATCCGCGTCCATCCGCGGTTATCTGCGGTTGCTTTCCCTCTCCACTGCCGTTTTCAGCTGGATCGCTCCAATCCTGACTCAGGCGAGTGGAACGAAAAGGCCGTGAATCTTCGTCGATTTTGGGATTTTCGCCTCCCGCGAGCTCATCGGAAAAACTGGTTCGGATTGGCTTCAACTCAAGTCAACGAACCGGTGGCCCCCCTCGTTGGCTCCGCCCATTCAGCTTTTTCGGGAACTACGGAGCCCTTCTGAGCCGTTTAGCACACCCCTAGGGTTTAGGGGGGTTGTTTGCATTTATTGTACGCCCAGTTGAGCCAACCGGGATCGGGGTTCGCTGACTAGGAAGTATGCTTGATTTTTCGGAGGAGGTTGCAACGTGATACAACTCACTGAAGGAGAAACGGATACGATGTCTTTTTCTGAGGCTTCTCCCGGGTATAAAAGCCCCTTTTTTGGAGGGGCAAACGCCTCATTTAATTTAGGAATAAACCCTACACCAGCCCGACGGCCGACGATCTAAACCTCTGGAGCGTGTTTGAACGTTCATTGAACACCCATCGTTCCATGAGAGGATCCGCCCAATATCAGCGGCAATCCTGCCGTGCGGGAAAGCACATCAAACGCTGATTTCGGTGAAATCATGCATATAAGAATGAAACCAAAAGCTCTGATGAGGAGAGCGCTTCAAATTGCAGGTCTGGCAGTCGGACTCTCGCAGTTGAATGCTCTTCCCCCCTCCCTGACTGGAGATAATTCAGTGGACTACAGTAAGCCGAACTACGCTTACAGTCCGCTGTTGGAGAAGTTCAAGGACTCGCTCCCCACCTGGACGAGCACCAACAACCTCGGACAGACGATTCCGGTGGCTGTGCCGGATACCACGACCTATCCGGGTTCCGACTATTACGAAATCGCCCTGGTGCAGTACCGGGAGCAGATGCACTCGGACCTTCCGCCAGTGGTGATTCCTCCCAACAGCACGTTGG
>CANGKZ010000040.1 GCA_947454705.1 Verrucomicrobiota bacterium | reverse complement strand
CTCGACACCAGGAAGGCTACCCAGCGCTCCGTGAAGTTCGTTCGGTGGTTGAGGCACGCAGTCCGCGAACACCTCACGGAAACCGCCGCCGTGCCCCGTCTCAGCCTTTTACTCGCTTCCCTTTAGTCACCGGCTTCGGACACCAATGGTTCGCGGGCTTGAAGAGGTCGATGAGTGGCTTGTTCTGGTCCTTGAAGAGGAAGGTCGCGTTGCTGATGCGGATCGGGAGTTTCTGGGCGAGACGGAATTCGTTCTCGCTGTAGCCCACTCCCGCGACGGTGAAGGCGGGAGCGGTTCCCGGGGCCTTCAAGGTGACCTTGGCATCCTTGAGTGTGAAGGCGGGTCCGTCGGGAATGGCAAAGGTGCCGGCGACTTGTATCAGGAAAGGTTCGGCCTCGGTGGGGGCGAAGAGGTTGTCGAGATTGTTGACGGTCAGCGATGCGTTGGTCACGAGGAGGCCGTTGGCTCCACCGAGATGAAATGTGCCGGCGAATCGGGTGCTCTTGATGTCGAGATTCGGCCGCAGCGGTTCGCGACCGGGAAGGGTGAGCGTGGTGCAGGTGACGTTGCGAACGCGATCTCCGCTGACTTCGGTGACCAGGTCCGCCGGCAGTTCCACCTCGGTTGCACCGGTCATGATCAGCGTGGGCAACGGGGAATCCGTGGTGCGGAGCACGGTCAATGACATGCCGCGGTCGCACTCCGTCTTGCCCTCGCCGCGTCCGAGCAGGGTGACCTTCAATCCGTGATCGTCGAAGAGACGGAGGTTGCTGACCAGTTCCACGGTTCCGGTCGGATACCCGTCGAGACCCCACGCGCCCTTCACCAGTTCCACCCGGTTGGTCTGGCCCTCGGGGAAGGGAAAGGTGACCGCGCCCTGAAGATTGGTGAGGTAGGGGAGTCCGCCGGGGTTGAACACCAGCGAGGCGCGGCAGAGTTCAGCGGCGAATCCGCGGATCTGAGGGAACGCCGTGATGTTGGTGAAGTTGAGCGAACCGGTGGCGCGAACCGTGAGGTCCTCCGCATGCGGTCCGGCGATGTCCACGGTGACGCTGGTATCCGGTCCGAGCCCGATGCCCGTCCCGGAGGAATCACCGGGACACAACCCGGCGGGCAGATTGGTGAACAGCAGCGGCAGCTGCAGCGAGCCACTCGTCAACGCAATGCTCGCCCCCAGCGGGGAGAGCTGGAGCGACGCCGCCACGTTGCCGGCGAACAGGGTGAAGTCGCTCCGCTGAAGCAACACGGGCGGATTCGTGGCGGGGAACTTCGGAAAAAATCCGGCGGAACCGTTCAGCAGCTTGAGCGAAGCCAACGCGGGTTTGCTGTCCACCTTCACGCGGAACTGGGCATCGGCGAGATACACGCGGTCGTGGAGGTTCAACTTTGAAACACCGAACAGGGTGTCGAAGCCCACGTCCTCCGGATCCTGCGGGTTGACGGAGAGCGTTGAGTCCAGGTTCAGCGTGATGGGGCGGTTGGTGGTGGCGGCGATCACCAGGCTTCCCGCGAGCCGGGCCTGGAACTCGGAGTTGGTGTAGTGAATCCGGAGAGAAGCGTCGTTGAGCTTCAGTCCGTTCGGCAGCGGCCGCTGCACCAGCGGGACGACGTTGGTGAGGTTCAGGGATTCAATCCGCGGAGTGGTGCCGGTATCGATCAGGACCCACACGCCATCCACCGTCACCGGCTTGGCGCCCGAGGCTTCCGGGGTGAGGAATTCGCCCTGGACCCGCAGCTGAAGGCGATTGCCCTCGGAGCGGGTCAGCGTGACCACGGGCAGTTTCAAATTTGGGGCACCGGACGGATTGAGCTTCAGCGCGCCGAATTGAATCGCGTCGGACGAGGTCAGCGCCGAAAGCGTGCCGTCGGTCCGCAGCTCCGCGCCCAGGCTCAGCGGAGAGGTGGCCGGCAGCGACAGTTGCACCTGGAGCTTCAAGCTGGCGACCGCACCGGCAGTGCCGGGTCGTTCCAGCCGGACCGAGGCGGTCGCGACCCGGACTCCCTGAAGGTCGAGAGGCCCGGTCCATCCGAGGGAGATCGCCCCGTTCAAGTTCATCGATCCACTCAACCGTCCGACTCCCGCGGGTGTGAGACCGGATTGCCCCTCAACGCCGAAGGAGACGCTCCCGTCCTCGGCGCGGCTCAGCGCGACAGAGGCGGGCTCCAACAAAAACTGCGTGCCGTCGGGTCCTGGAATCCGGGCCTGGCCGGTCAGGCTGAAGGTTCCTGCGTTGGCCTGAAGATCGCCGCTTCCCTGCATCGAAAGGCCGCGATACTCCGCGGTGCCGGTGAAGTGAATGTGATCCGAAGGAGGAAACGATTCGAATTCCCCGTCCAATTGCACGGCGTTGGAAAACGGTACCGGCGGTCCGTTTGGAGCCGGGCCGCCGGCCGCGGGCAGGCGGATCGAAACCGACCCAGCCCCGGAAAAGGAACCCGTGTTCAGGTCGAGCGTGAGCGTGCGGGGATCGAGGATCAGCAGGTCGCCGAGGGCGAACGCCTCGGGATCGTTGCTGAACCGGAGCTGTCCCTGATCGAGATCGGCCTCAAATGTGCCGCTGAGAATCGCGCCGCCGGAGCCCGTGGCCGTGCCGGATCCGCTAAGTCGATGCGTGACCAGATCCAGCGTGACCGGAGTCGGCGCGGCGATCTGGGACTGGCCCACCTTGAGCGAACCCGAAAGCAGCACCTGCGTGCCGTTCGTGGTGGCGGCCTCGGTGCGGATAGTCACCGTGCCGAGCACGAATTGAACTGGGGGAACGGAATCCTGCACGGCGATGACGCGATAGAATCGCGCTTCGCTTCCGGCCTTGGTCAAATCCTCGGCGGTCACGAGTCCGTTCGTGGCGGTGACCGTCGTGACCGCCTTCCACACCGTGTCGGCATCGCGGAGATCGGAGGTTCGCTCCAGACGATACGCGCGCCCTGATTCGGCGGACCAAGCGAGCCTCCATCCGGTGGCCCCCAGGCGTTCCGGGGACCGCAGGCTTGGGCTGGATTGTCCCTGCGCGTGATGAATCAGCAGGGCTGCGACGAGGACGAAAACGGAGGCGAGAAGGGTGGAAAATCGCGACATGATCGGGCGCCGGTTCCACCCGTGCTGATTAGGCCGGGATTACATCCATCGGTGAAAGGGATTCCCTCCGCGATCCGAAATTGCGGTGCCACCCCTACATTTCTCCTAAGAGGCGTATCGATTTTGAATCACCTCAGGGATGCCGGGGTTTTCTCAGCCAAGGGCGCGTTTCAGCAGGTTGCGCGTGATTTGCTGGATGCGCGGATCGGGGCCGTGGGGCGTGGTGTAAACGTTCGGACGGATGTACCCGGGGGGCTCGCTCAGGCCATCGCCCCACCAGATGGTCGCGGCGTTGAACACGAAATTCTTCCGCGGGCCGGGATAGACCGTGGCGGTGAACATGCCTCCGTTTGGTTTTCCCGGTGCATCAAACGTGGGACCGCTGGCCACGATCTCCAGCCCGGGAATCGGCGCGGGATCCCCGTGCCATTCCCAGCCGACCAATCCTGGTACAGCGTCGCCGTGCTTCATGCCCGTGCCCTCGAACACCCAGTGCTCCGGGGCCACGCAGGCCCAGTCGGCCCCGCCCGTGACCACGCCGGTGCTGTGGGCGCCGATCAGCTCGTTGGCGTACGGACGCTCGTGGGGGAGGGTGTTGATGGCCACGAAATCGCGCGTGCCATGGGGCGGACCGAACACGCCGGTGCGCTCGAACACGCGGTCGGGACGGCCGCGTCCGTCGGGATGCAGTCCGATCCGGCCGTAGCAGGTGTCGCCCGAAAGAAAGGCCACACTCACGCCCGCGGCGACCGCGGCCTGCACGTTGCGGAACATTTCGATCGACCAGTATTCGTCGTGCCCGACCGAGAGCAGCAGCTTGGACCGTCGGAGCCCCGCGGCATCCTGGTGGGTATCCCGATTGGAAATGTAGGTGACGTCATACCCCTGCTGTTCGAGCCAGAAGGCGATGGGGAACTCCCAAAGGAGAAATTCGCCCGAGCCCTGGGAGAGCGGGGCGTCGAAGATCTGGCAGTAGCGACCGTAAGGGCGGTTGAAGCTCACCTCGACGTTGCCGCCCCAGTACCAGGAGTCTTTGCCGTCGTCGTAGAGTGCGAACTGCGTGGGCCAGCGGTTGTAGGCCTGCCAGGTGTGGTCGCTGCATTGGAACAGGACGTCCGACCGGCGGTCGTCCCGAACGATGAACACCACATAACTTTGCCAGCCGCCCTGTTCCGCGGTGAGTTTCCCGAGGTACACCCCGCTCAACCACTCGTTCGGAATGCGCAGTGTGGCCGATGGGGACCAATCGCAATCGCGGCGGCGTTTGGAGCCAATCGGGGGATCCGGCTGGACCACACCGCGGAGTGAGGGGATCTCGTGCACCTTGCGTCCGCCCGTGCCGCCGTAGTAGCCGAGCCGGTAGAATTCGACGCGAAAGGCCGACGCCGGATTGGTGCTGACGTACAGGGTGAGTTCCTCGCCGGCGCGGATTGAGGTGTGGGAGCAGTAGCCCTCGATCCAGGGGCAACGCCACTTGGTGGCCGGATCGACACCCGTCTTGGTCAGCTTCCAGTCGAGGGTTCCGGGACGGGCGTTTTCCACCACGATGCGATTGGGCGTGGGCGATCCCGTGGAGGTGGAACTGGGGCGGGTGGTGCATCCGGCCACGGTGGCGGTGACGGCCAGTTGCTTGAGGAACCGGCGGCGGTCGGGATTCGATTCCGGAGGCATGTGCGAGAGCGTGTCAGAGGCGCGGGGCGAATGAAAAATTCTAAATTAAAAATGAAAAATGGGAGCATGCCTGGCGTGGTGTTTTCAGTCCGGCGCGACGCATCGCCTCTTTACCCCCTTCAACGCTTCAACTTTTCGACCCTTCAACGTCCGCTCCTCGGTTCCAGAGTGGACAAAGCGTCGCGGCCTCCCAAGCATTCGCTGCGCTGAACGTGTTCGAGTGAACCCCCACGACCTCATGTCCCGACCCCTCTTTCCAAGCCTTCGCCGTTTGTTGCTCACCCTTCCTGGAGTGCTGATGCTCTCCACGTCCGCCTCAGTCGCGGTTGCGGTTGCGGAGGAGGCCAGGTTGCTCCGCTTCCCGGCGGTTCATGGCAATCAACTCGTGTTCACCTTCGCCGGGGATCTGTTCACGGTGTCCTCGACCGGCGGCGTGGCGCGGCGGCTTACCAGCCATGTGGGATTCGAAATGTTCCCGCGGTTCTCGCCCGATGGAAAACAGATCGCCTTCACCGGCCAGTACGATGGCAACACCGAGGTGTACCTCATGCCGTCGGAAGGCGGCGTGCCCAAGCGGCTGACCTACACGGCCACGCTGGAACGCGATGATGTGTCGGACCGCATGGGGCCGAACAACATCGTGATGACCTGGCAGGACGATTCGACGGTGATCTACCGGTCGCGTCGCAAGGACTGGAACCCGTTCAAGGGGCGTCTCACGCTCGCACGCGTGGACGGAGGCGTGCCCGAGGAATTGCCGCTGCCGCGCGGGGGATGGTGTTCTTTCTCGCCCGACAAAAAGAAGCTCGCCTACAACCGCGTGTTCCGTGAGTTCCGGACCTGGAAGCGCTACCGGGGCGGTCAGGCGGATGAGATCTGGATCTACGATTTCGAAACCAAGAAGACCGAGAAGATCACCCAGGACAACGCTCAGGACATTTATCCGATGTGGGCAGGGGATCGCATTTATTTCGTGTCGGAGCGCGATGAGAACCATCAGGCGAATCTGTTCGTCTTCGATCTGAAGACGCGCCAGACGCGGCAGATCACCAAGTTCACGGAGTTCGCCGTGAAATTCCCGTCGCTGGGCGACAACGCCATCGTATTCGAAAACGGCGGGTACATTCATCGCATGGACCTCGCGACCGAAGCCGTGACCAAGGTGCCCATCGAGATCCGTGAGGACCTCGCCAGCGGACGCGACGGATGGCGCGATGTCAGCAAGTCGGTGACCGAATTTGATATCGCCTCCGACGGCTCCCGTGCGGTGTTTGGTGCGCGCGGCGATGTGTTCACCGTCCCGGCCAAGCACGGTCCCACGCGCAATCTCACGCAATCTCCCGGCGTGCACGAGCGCAACGCCGTGTGGTCGCCCGATGGCCGGAGCATCGCCTACGTGAGCGATGCCTCGGGGGAGGATGAAATCTATGTGCGGCCGCAGGACGGCAGCGGGACGCCGGTTCAACTCACGACCGGATCCGACACCTACAAATACGAACTCGCGTGGTCGCCTGATTCGAAGCGCGTGCTGTGGTCGGACAAAAAGAACCTGCTGCAGTTTGTCGAGGTGGAGACCAAGGCCGTGACCGTGGTGGAAACCGCCACCTGGGAAATGCACGATTTCACCTGGTCGCCCGACAGCAAGTGGATCGCCTACACGCGTCCCGAGGAAACGCAGTTCTCGACCATCCAGCTCTACAGCCTCGAATCGAAGAAGAAGGTCGCGGCCACCGACGGTTGGTTTGGAGTGTCGAATCCGGAGTTCAGCTCCGACGGCAAGTACCTGTTCTTCGTGTCCGACCGGACCTTCAATCCCACCTACGGCCAGACCGAGTGGAATCATGTGTACACCGAGATGTCGCGGGTTTACCTGCTGACGCTGGCCAAGGACACCAAGTCGCCCTTTGCCCCGAAGAGCGATGAAGTGAAACCCGCCGACAAACCCAAGGAGACCAAGGACACGCCGCCCGACGTGCAGGAGGCTGCGAAAGCCACGGCCTCGAAGTCGTCCACGCCGATGACCATCGGCTCGCTCCTCGCGGATCCCGAGTTTCGCAAGGTGGTGGTGGCGCTGGCCAAGGGCGATGCGGCCACTAATGCCGTGGCGGAGAAGAAGCCCGATGCCGCGTCAAAGACCAACGGCGCTGCGGGTGTGGCTGTGAAGGTCGATGTCGATGGACTGCAGCAGCGCATCGCGGTGCTGCCGCCGGGAGCGTCCAGCTATGCGAATCTGACCAGCGTGGAGTCGAAGCTCTATTACCAGAAGAAGGACAAGCTCATGGTCTTCGATCTGGAGAAGCAGAAGGAGACGGAAGTCGGGGAGTTCGGCGGATTTCGGATTTCTGCGGATCGCAAGAAGATGCTGGTGAAGTCGGGCGATGGGTTCTCGATCATCGATCTTCCGTCCGGTAAGGTGGACCTGGCCGACAAGGCGTTGAGCCTCGCGGACCTCAAGGTGCGGATCGACCGTCACGCAGAGTGGAACCAGATCTACAACGAGTGCTGGCGTCAGATGCGGGACTTCCTCTTCGACCCGAACCTGCACGCCGTGGACTGGCCGGCGATGAAGCGTCGCTACGAGCCACTGCTCGCTCACGTGCAGCACCGGGCGGATCTCACCTACGTCATCGGCGAGATGATCGGTGAGTTGAACATCGGTCATGCCTATGTCGGCGGAGGCGATTTCCCCAAGCCGGAACGCATCGCGCAGGGGCTGCTCGGGGCGGTGATCTCGCGTCATTCGAGCGGATTCTTCCGTGTGGATGAAATCCTCCCGGGCCAAAACTGGGACAAGAAGCTCCGTTCGCCGCTGACTGAAATCGGGGTGAACGTGAAGCCGGGGGATTACATCGTCGCGGTGGACGGAACTCCGGCCACGCAATGGAAGGACCTCTACGCCGCCCTGGTGGGCAAGGCCGATCGGCAGGTGGTGCTGCGTGTGAATTCCGAACCCAAGGCCGAGGGAGCCCACGATGAAACCGTGATCCCCACCGCGGATGAACAATCGCTCTACTACCTCAAGTGGGTGCTGGGGAACATCGAAGCCGTGAGCAAGGCCACCGACGGAAAGGTGGGCTACGTCCACGTTCCCGACATGGGCGTGCCCGGACTCAACGAGTTTGCGAAGTTCTATTATCCGCAGCTGAACAAGGAGGCGCTGATCGTGGATTGCCGCGGAAACGGCGGCGGCAATGTGTCGCCGATGATCATCGAGCGTCTGCGTCGCGAGCCCGCCATGTGGACCGTGGCCCGCAATGGCTCGGTGCATGTGGATCCGTCGGGTCAGGTGCTTGGGCCGAAGGTGCTCCTCATCGACCAGCATTCGGCGAGCGATGGCGACATCGTGGGCTACCGCTTCCGCAAGGCGAAGCTCGGGCCGATCATTGGTCAGCGTTCCTGGGGCGGTGTGGTGGGCATCCGTGGATCGCTGCCGCTGCTCGACGGAGGGACGTTGAGCAAGCCGGAGTTCTCCCGGTTCGATCTCGAAGCCAAGGAATGGATCATGGAAGGCCACGGCGTGGATCCGGACATCGAAGTGGACAACGACCCGTCGCGTGAGTTCTCAGGCGTGGACGATCAGCTGAACCGCGCCATCGAGGAAATTCGCAAGGGTCTCGCGGCCAAGCCGGTCAAGATTCCCGCGCCGCCGGCCTATCCGAACAAGTCGAAGTAAGTGAGTCAGGAAGTGCTCCTTTCGAGGGGGCGGAGCCGAAACCGCTGGCGAGCGGTCGGCTTCGCGCCCCAGGCCGCCAGTGCGGCAGTGGAAGGGTTGAGCCTAAAGACGGCAGTTGAAGGGTTAAAAAGTTGAAGGGTTGAAGGGGAATTCAGCCCCGCGGCCTGGCAACGCCGCCGAAACTCCAAAAACGACCAGCGACAGCACCGTCGTTTTCAGATTGGAAACCGGGCGTCAGAAGGTGAAGACCACTCGTGACTCACCCATCTGGTGAACGAATCGGAAACGCATCCGTTGTTCTTTCTCCCTTCCCATTCGCGCTTATCTGCGTCGATCTGCGGTTTGAACTGCCGTTTCTAGGTTGAAACCTCGGCAAAAGGACGAATCAGCGAAAAAGTATCAATAACGATCAAGTTTCTCCGCGCCCACCCGATACACCGAAAGGTGCGCCTCCTTGGGAGTGGGGAATTATCCAGTCCTAGGTCGTGTTTAAACCCGGTCGCGGTAATAAACTTGATCGAATGAAAACAACCCTCAACGCCGCTCTGTTGCTCGCCCTCGCAGTGAACGCCACGGCCGGGACGATTTACTACGGAAGCCAGACTTCCACACAGCTTTTCCAGGTGACGGCGGGTGGATCGATTTCCCCGTTCGCAACCACCGCTTCGGTTCCCTACGGCCTGACCGTGGACAATACCGGGAAGGTGTACGCGATAGCCAACGGGGCTCATGAGGTGGACGTGTTTACGCCAGCGGGCTCCGGCTCGGTCTATGCCAACAATGCGAGCGCCGGGGTGCTCGACGGCAACAATCTTGCGTTCGATCCGGACGGCTATCTTTACACGGTCCAGAACGGCGGCCAGGTCCTGAAGATCGCGCCGGGCGGTGGATCAGGTTCCGTGTTCGCCAGCCTGTCTCCGTCACGAGGTATCGCGTTTGATACATCCGGAAATTTGTACGACGCCGCGTATGGTACCGGTCGGGTGTACAAGGTTACTCCGGGAGGCTCGTCGAGTATTTTTGCTTCGGGCCAAAGCACTCCTTACGGGGTGGTGTTGGACAGCTCCCAGAATCTGTACGTGCTCAATCAGGGCTCGGGATCGATCCAGAAGTTTTCTTCCTCTGGCACGGATCTCGGCACCTTCTTGTCGGGGCTCAATAGCCCGTTCGGACTGACCATCGATGAGAACGACAATCTCTATGTCGCGAACACCGGTGCCGGCCAGATCCTCAAGGTGACTCCGGGCGGATCCAGTTCGGTGTTTGCCACCGCAGGCGCGGACAGTGTGTATTCCATCACCTACTTTTCCGGCATCTCGGCGGTTCCCGAAGCTTCCACCTGGGCTTCGATTTCCTTCCTCGGCTTGCTCGGCGGCACGACCGCCTGGCGCCGATTGAAGCGCACCGAAGCCTGAGCCTCGGAAATTCCCCGGTTCTGAAACGGGAACGCGCGTCGGTCGATGGAGCGCATTCTGTTTTTGGAGTGCGGTGGCAGAGCGCAGCGTCGACACCGCTTTCGGAACCGGCCCGAGTGCTAAACCGACCGGCCTCATCGAATCAGTTCTGAAAACGGATTTCTCCGCGTCTCTGCGTCTCCGCGGTTTGTTGAGTTTTCGGCATCCGATTGCAGATTGGCGTTGAGCAAAGCGGCGTGGCGCTGCGCTTCCCGCCGCACTCCAAAGGAACTGCAACCTCGATGTTGCCGAGTTCGGTTTTGTTTACCTGCGGAATCAGGGCTTTGCCGGGGTGAATCGGAACGAATAGAGATCGGCATCCTTCAGGCGGAATCGAATCCGAACCGTTTGGCCCGCCAGCGGGGCGACATTGCTCGACTTCTTCCATCGAATGACCCGAGCGACTGAATCGCCGATGCATTCCTCGGAATCGGCGAAGGCATATCCCGGCAACGCGCGCCCCGCGGCGTCTTCGAGTTGAACCTTCGCAAACCCCGCCGCGCTGGTGGCGAAGTTCAGCTCGAGGGCATTGCCGGCGAACGTGACCGGGTGCGTCACGAATTCCCCGGGTGCATATCCTGCGTGGACCGATGCAAACCCGTCCACCCGCAGGGAAAGCCGTTCGAGATGAATGCTCGGCTGCCCGTAGTGTCGCAGCACAAAGCAGGACAGTTCTTGGGGCGAAGTCTGGATCAATCCGAGGGCCGGGTAGTTCGCACGCGCCACCCAATTGCGCGGATCGATTCCGGGGCGGATGAAGCTTTCCAAAAAGGTTCGATCGTAGCGCGTTCCTCCACGAGAGCTGAGCAGCACGGCGTCGGAATCGTCGTTCTTCAACTCGCCGTAGTTCACCGGGTTTTCCAGATCGAGCGCGCGAACCTGCTCCTCGGTGAGTGCCCGGCGGCCCGGATTGAAGCGCGCCGCGAGGCCGAGATACAGGTGCGGGGCGCGGGCGTAGGGGCGCGTTTGGTTGATGTACAAATGTTCGTTCGGCGCGCCACCAAAAGTCATGGAAGCGGGAAGGCTCCAGTGAAGGAAATCGGCCGATTCACTCCGGCTGATCCAGCGAACGTCGTTCTTCCACGTGCGGAAATAGCAGACGTAGCACTGCTCCGATTCCGACCAGAACACCACGTTTTGCGAGTCGAACTGGCCCGCGGTGATCAGCGGTTTGTCCGACACGGAGTTCCAATGGATGCCATCCGGTGAGGTGAACCCGAACAGGCCGTCCCCGGTTCCACCCACCGACTTGTACCGCTCCGTCGCCGGCACGCCGGGGCGTGTATCCAAAAAGGGACAGAAGTTGTGCGTGGCGGTCTTCGGCTCCACCAGCACGACGTTGTTGTGACGGGTGCCGGCGACTTCGAACAAGCCCAGGTCCGGCCGGGACCAGGTGATGCCGTCCGCGCTCTCCGCCATGCAGGTGACTTCCGCGGCTTCGCTGGATCCGTCCTTGCGCGAGGTGGTGGGACGCCCGCGGTAGTACATGCGGAACCGGTCGCCATCCTGCAGCACCGTGAAGTAGCCCGACACGATGCCCTCCCACGGCCGGTCGAGCTTCAGCGCGGTGCCGGCCGGAGTCGGCGCGTGCAGCCGGAGTTCCAGTCGGTCCATGGAATCGATCAGTGAACGATCCACGAAGAGTTCGCGTCGCGTCCCGAGGGCCACCGGCTGCGATGTGAGGGGCAGCAGTTCCACCGAGTCGCCTTGGAGTTTGAATCGTCGCACCCGCACGTCGGCCCGCGTGGATTTCTCCTCGTAGTACGCGATGAGGGTGGTGCCGTCGTGCAGATCCACCAGGGACGGGTAGGAGCCCGAGCATCGATCGATCAAAAATGGGGCACTCCAGGTTTTCGCCTCGTCGCGGCTGAAGCGGATCGTGGTGCCGCCCTTCCACGGGCCGGGCTCGAATTCGCGAACGGCGAGGAGGAGGGTTCCATCGGCCAGGCGGTGCAGATACGGGCAGTGCGCCTGAAACCCAAGTGGAACGGACTTGGACCACGTGGCCCCGCGGTCGCGGGAGATCGAGGAATGCATCGCCGCGCCGCTTCCACCACGCTGGGCGGCCCAGAGGGTTCCGTCCTTGAGCTCGATCAGGTCCGTTTCGGCATCGAGCCGCGCACCGGCGTTGTCGATCACCGAGGGCGCGCTCCAGGTGCGGCCCTGATCCTCGCTGCGAATCACGGCGCCGAATGCCTGATGCGTGGATTCGTCCTCGGAGTAAATCCCCAGCACGAGGCGGCCGTCGGACAATTCACGAACCGGCGACGAAACCGCGTAGCCCTTTGCCACGAGCCGCGGGGCCGACCAGGTCAGGCGGGCGTCGGAGGAGAAGGTGACCCAGGTGTCCACGGCGCCGGAGGGTTCGCGCGTGAAGTAGGTGCAGACCAGTCGGCCATCGCGGAGCTGCGTGACCGAGGGATCCCGATCGTCCTTTTGGGTGTCCACGACGATTCGCGGATCGCTCCACGTGCGGCCTTCGTCGGACGACACGCTCGACACGATGCGTCCGCCGCGCGGCCACTCTTTCTTCGGCAGCGCCACGTGGTCCCACCCGGCGTAAAACACCGCGAGGATCCGGCCATCCTTCAACCGGCAAAGATCGGGGAAGGATTCATACCCACCCGCTCCTGCATCCTGGCACAGGTACCGAAACTCCGGGGCGGCATCGGCCGGTGCCGAGCGGACCAAGCCCGGGAGAAAAAGACCGAATCCACAGGCAAGGCTGAGCGCGAGCGTTCGCACGCGGGAAGGCGCGAACGCGCTGGTGCGCGACGGGGCGGGGTGCATGGCCGAAGCCTAGCCCCGCCGCGTGGATCAGTTCCAGCGAATCACGGCACTCGCCGCCGTGGAGGCGTCGGCCCGTTCCTGCAGGGAGGAGAGAATGTTCGCAGCCTGCCGGACAGGTTTGCCGGAGAAGACCTTCTTTCCGTTCACCACCACGGTGATGGATTGATCCAGGTTCAGCAGGGCGTCGGACACCCGCAGGCTCAGCCCGGCGGGCACTTCGCCTTCGATGCGGATGGTGCGCTGGTCCAGCGTGGCCACGACCTTTTGCTTCTCGTGCACGGCGGATTTGTCGGCCACCTGCAGCCAGTAGAAGCGGGTGGCGAGGACATCATCCTGCAGCCACACGATCTTGCCCGGCCAGGCCTTGCGGGTGAACCCCGCCATCCAGGGAACCGCCTCGGCGTCCTTGCGGTTCATCCAGTGACCGAGTCCCTCGTAAATGCGCGCCATGTGGATGTACCCGCCCGGATCGGCTGCGGCGAGTTGGTCGAGTTCCACGCTGCGTTCGCGCGCGATGCGGTTGCGGTTGTACGCGGAATCATTGCCACCCATGAACAGGGCGAAGGGCAGGTTGCGAAGGCCCAGCATGGAGGCTTCGTTCGGATGTCCGGCCATCATCGCCGCTGCGGCAAAGCGGTCGGCCATGCGCGGCGCGAGCTGCCACACACCGTCGCCACCGGCAGAGTAGCCCATGATGTAAACCCGGTCCGGATTCACACCGAGCAGCGCCACGTGATCATCGATCAGGCGCTGGAACATCGGATCGATGTGTCCCTCGTGCCACAGGTTCCAAGTGTCGGTCGGAGCGCGCGGGGCCACGTAGATTCCTTCGGCGGGTTCGTAGAGTTTGATCTGGTTTTCCCACTGCTGGTCGTTGACCGCCGCCGGGGCACCGCCGCCGCCGTGCATGGAGATCCAGAGGCTGTGTCCATTCGTGGGCGCGGTGCCGTAGGTGCGGGACTTCCAGCGAAGGCTCTTTCCATCGAGGGTGATCGTCTTGGCATCAAACTCGGCGCGGCGTTCCACGGCGAGACGCTGCAAACGATCGGCCGTCAGGATCGAGGTGACCCTGGCCGCGAGTTCGGCGGTGAGCGGCGCGCTGAGCACCGGGGCGTTGGTGGGACGCGTCCCAGCGGGCATGGCGAGCCAGGCCTCCAGCTGGTAGATCAAACTGGGTACCTTGGTCGCGGTGGGCCACACGGCGTCGAGCGTCACGTCGCCGGCGGGAAGGGGACCGAAGGGCACTTCGCGGGTTTCCTTCCCGAGGGTCAGTCGCACCCATCCGCGGCTGCCCGGGGTGAGGTCGAACCGCGGCATGTCGTTCAGGTCGGCGCGACCCGCCTTGGTTTCGGAATCGGCGAAGATGTGTCCGCCGGCATCGATGATTTGAACCTTGGCCACGAGCCGTTCGCCGCGCGGTTTGGCGAAGAGTCGAACGCCGAGGTGCGATGCCGGCGCAGCGGCCCCGGCTGCGGGCTTGGCGTATCGGTCGGTCACGTTGACGGCCGCAACCGTGGTGCTCATGCGGTTCCACACCATTGGAAAGCTCACGCCGCCGGGTTTCCAGGAAGTGGCGTAAATCGAGTAGCGCGGAATGTCGGCACGCGCCTGGCTGGCATCGCCCACGAACCAACCGCGGTTCAATCCCGCGGCGTCGTATTCGTCGGCCCCGGTGAAGAGCCATTGCTGATCCCAGATCTCGGTCCAGGTGTGGTTGCCGCGTTCGTTCACCCACAGCGGAGTCCCGACGGCGCGGGCCGGAATGCCCACGGAGCGGCAAGCCTGCGCGAGGATGATCGACAGACCGGTGCAGGTGGCGCGTCCCTGCTTCACGGATTCCGACAGGCTCTGGTTCGGCCGTTTGCGGCCGGTGTTGTAGTGGACGTTGATGAGCTTGAAGAGCTGCCGATTCAGGGCCTGGGTGGCCTCGGTGGCGGTCTTGGCGTCGCGGACGAGTTCGCGCGATTTCGCAAGCAGGTCGGCGCGCCACGGTTCGCGCGTCTCGTCAAACACCGCGTAGGGCAGCACGTCGTTGAAGAACAGCTCCTCGGGAACCAACCGGGCCCACGGGAAATTCGTCCGCGCGTGCATGGCGAGGTCGAGGTTCTCGATCAGGTACTCGGAGGTCAGGCTCGTCTGGTCGGCCGCCGGCATGTACCGAATCAGGTACATGGCCGCGCGTTCGCCGAAGTCGCCATAGGCGGTCTTGGCGTGCTGGACGAAGGGATCGAACGCGCCGCCCAGGGCTGTCGCCAGGGAGGTGAGGCCGAGAAATGCGAGGAGGAGTCGCCGGAGAGCTGTCACGGGTAAAATCTAGCAGGGACTGACAACGGAGGCCCATCCCAGAAATCGGGGGAGCTCATATTGTTTCGAACTTGGGTCAGCCGGCGGACTTGCCCCGCGCCGGGTTTGGATCGAACCTCCGCGCCATCATGCCAACCCGTCAGGGCTCGTTTCGTCTCTTCCAGGTCGCCGGGATCCAGGTGTTCCTGCACTGGTCGTGGTTCATCGTGGCCTATTACGGGATCCAGGCGCGCATGGGCTCGTACACCTCGTTGTTGTGGCCGGTGCTGGACTACCTCGCGTTGTTCGCCACGGTGCTGCTGCACGAGTTTGGTCATGCGTTCGCGACCCGATCCGTAGGTGGACGCGCGGAGGAAATTGTCCTGTGGCCGTTGGGCGGCGTGGCGTTTGTTCAAGCGCCGCCCCGGCCCGGAGCGCAGCTTTGGAGCATCGCAGCCGGTCCGTTGGTCAACCTGATCCTGCTGCCGCTCTTCTTCGTCGCGGCGATGGTCACCGAGTCCGCCGGATGGGAGAGCACGAACCCCAATGCCCAGAATTTCCTCATGGACATGGTGTACCTGAACGCCGGGTTGCTGATCTTCAACCTGCTTCCGGTTTACCCGCTCGACGGCGGGCAGATCTTCCGGTCGTTGCTCTGGTTTGTTTTTGGTCGGGCGAAAAGCCTGAAGATTGCCAGCGTGGTTGGCTTCGTGGGCGTCGCGTTGCTGGCGGCGTATGCGCTGAAGTCCGGGTCGATCCTCAACATGGTCATGGCCGGCTTTGTGGGCATGAACTGCTGGCGCGGATGGCAGGAGGCCAAGCTTCTCACCCGCATTGAGCAATGGCCGCGTCGTGCCGGGTTCCATTGCCCGAGCTGCGAGAAAGCCCCGCCGGTGGGATCGTTCTGGCGATGCGGCGCGTGCGGCGGATCGTTCGATACCTTTGAATCGTTCGGGGCCTGTCCCGCCTGCGGCATGGCCCAGGCCACCACTGGATGCCCGGAATGCGGCAACATGCACCCGATGGGGCAGTGGGTGGGGGATTCAGGATCTCCCCATCGACGCTGAATGCAGGCTTGACCGAACCCCGGGGTGATTCGCTAGATTTCCTCCAATGCAACCGTGCACGAACCTTGTAGTAGTCCTTGTAGCGGGCGACGCCGCCGCTGGGACTTGTCGTGCATAAAAGCGCTTTCACAAGAACCCACGGCTGGCAACGGCCGTGGGTTTTTTGTCGCCAAAAGACCGACGCCGCACCGGCCCAAACTCCAGCAATCGCATCATGAGCTCCGCGACCTCCCAATCCAATCCGTCCACCTCCGCCCATTCCGGCAAAGAGGTGGGACCGCTGATGTACGGCCGTGACATCTTTGTCGAAGCCCTCGAGCGCGCCGGTGTCGAAGTGATCTTCGCCTATCCCGGTGGTGCCTCGATGGAAATCCATCAGTCCCTCACCCGGTCCAAGATCCGCACGATCCTCCCCCGCCACGAGCAGGGCGGCAGCTTCGCCGCGGAAGGTTATGCCCGCGCCACTGGCAAGGCCGGCGTGTGCATGGGCACCAGCGGCCCCGGCGCCACCAACCTGGTCACCGCGATCGCCGATGCCTACATGGACTCGTGCCCGCTGGTCGCCATCTCCGGCCAGGTCAGTCAGGCCATGATCGGCCGCGGCGCCTTCCAGGAGACCGACATGGTCGGCGTCACGATGCCGATCGTGAAGCACAGCTATCTCATCACCGACATCAAGGACATCCCCCGCGTGGTCGCGGAGGCGTTCTACATCGCGGAATCCGGCCGTCCGGGTCCTGTCGTGATCGACTTCCCGAAGAACCTCCAGCAGGCCAAGGCCCAGCCGGTCTGGCCCACGCTCGACGAAATCAAGAAGGGCCTGCGCGGCTACAATCCCGATGTCGTCGCGGGCGATCTCGAACTGAACGAGATCATCGGCCTCATCGAAAAGGCTGAGCGTCCCGTGCTCTACTGCGGTGGTGGCATCATCACCTCCGGTGCGGCTGCGGAACTGAAGAAGTTCGCCGAGGCGGCGCAGATCCCGGTCACCACCACGCTCATGGGCATCGGTGGCTTCCCGGAAAACAACCCCCTCTCGATGCGCTGGCTCGGCATGCACGGCTCGGCCGTCGCCAACTGGGCCGTCAGCGGTGAGTACAAGCAGCGCAACGATCCCTCCGAGCCGATGGTGAAGCTCAACGACGGGGCGGACCTCCTGCTCGCGTTCGGCGTTCGCTTCGATGACCGCGTCACCGGCGCCTTCAGCGAATTCGCCAAGGGTGCGACGATCGTTCACATCGACATCGACGCCTCGGAGCACAACAAAAACAAGCGCGCCCACCTCGCGGTGCAGGGCGACATTCGCGATGCTCTCACCCGCCTGAACGCCCTGGTCAACCGCCACGGCGGCATCAAGAAGAAGTACTCCGCGTGGCACGCCCAGATCGCCGAGTGGAAGAAGAAGGCCTCGTTCCACTACGAAGTGACTCCTGAGATCGCCAACAGCGATCACATGAAGGACCACATGGTCGGCCAGGAAGACCAGGTCATCCTGCCCCAGATGGTGATCGAGATGCTGTACGAGATGACCGGCGGCGACGCCATCATCACCACCGGCGTTGGACAGCACCAGATGTGGTCCGGCCAGTGGTATAAGTACAAGGATCCCCGCACCTTCATCACCTCGGGTGGTCTCGGTTCGATGGGCTACGGCTATCCGGCCGCGCTCGGTGCCAAGGTGGCCCGTCCTGACAAGCAGGTCGTGGACATCGACGGCGACGGCTCCTTCCTGATGAACATCCAGGAACTCGCCACCGCGCACGTCGAGAAGATCGCCGCCAAGGCCATCATCCTGAACAACCAGCACCTCGGCATGGTGGTGCAGTGGGAAGACAGCTTCTACGCCGGCAACCGCGGCCACACCTACCTCGGCAATCCCGAGAATCGTGCGCAGGTCTATCCGGACTATGTGCGCGTCTGCAACAGCTTCAACGTCCCGGCCGAGCAGGTCATGTTCCGCAAGGATCTCCGCGCCGCGCTGCAGCGCATGCTCGATGCGAAGACCCCGTACGTGCTGAACATCATGACGCCGTACGCCGAGCACGTGCTTCCGTTCATTCCGGCGGGCCGCACCGTGGCGGACATGAAGTACTGATCGGACCGGATCTGATCTGATTCGACTCAACCAAGCCGGGTTCCGCGCGCGTCGCGGGCCCGGCTTTTTGTTTGGACGCAGCCGCGGAGCGGCGGTTGAAGGGTTGAAAAGTTGAAGCGTTGAAGAGGGGAGCGGCATTCCTCACACGCATGGAGTACCGCGTTTACGCGGCTCTGCTGTTGGACGATGAGTTCGACGGAAGGGGGAACTCAACCCGCATTGGACTTCACACGCGCCCACCCGAACCGTCTGAAGACGGAACTCCAAACGAAGGAACAACCCTTCGCGGTTGCGTCGGATTTCCCCTTCAACTCTTCAACATTTCAACCCTTCAACTGCCGTTTCTAGGCTCAACCCTTCAACCAACAGCATCACCCAAACTGCGGATGCGCGAGCAACCGGGCCCGTGTCTCGTCCGACAGCGGCAGTTGCCGATACACCGGTTCCACCATCGGTTCTGCGCTGCGCGACCGCAGGGCGCGGCCGATCCAGGTTTGGTCCAGGGGCCGGCCCACCAGGCTTCGATCGCTCGCGGCCAGCGTGGTTTCCTCCTTTTCCCCGGTGGCCGATCCCGCACCCACCCACCAACCGGCAAGCAGCAGTGTGACTCGCAGCAGCGTGGCTCGCGAATAGGTCGCCAGGGCGCACGGGCGCGACGGATCCACCCGGTTCCGCAGGGCACGGAAGACGGGCAGGGTCCACATGACCGGATTGCGCGCCGGCGAGTAGGCATCGAAGAGAATGGCATCCGGCGCGGGCAGGGCTTTCGACGCCTCGGATTCGAGCAGCGTCGGGAAGTCGCCTCCCACGAATTCCCAGGTCACGACTCCGCTGCCGTGGGCGAACTCCACGCGTCCGGAATCCAGCAGCGAGCGCACCGGGGCTTCGTATCCTCCGAAGTACCCCAGCCGCTCCGCGTTCCCGAGGGCGAACTCAAGCGGCGTGGCGGTGTGGTCGAAACTCACAATGCGAACCCGGTGGCGATCAATGCCGTGCAGCGCGCGAAGCACCGTCAAGGTGTTGGCCGCGGCGCCGAGTCCGACGTCCCAGATCACGAACTCCTGCGAACCGTTTTCGGCGGCCGCCGCCACCCGGGCGGGCAACTGGAGCTGCTCCACGTAAAGCGCCTGCGCCTCCGCAACCGGGCCAACGACGGGATGAAACGTCTCGCCTTCCGCGAGCGAACGAACGCTCCACGAGCCGTTGGTGAGTTGGACAAGCTGATAGTTGGAGACCGGAATGGACATCGAAAGAACCGGATTCTAGGGGCAAGGACGTAGTCCTGTCGCGGAGGAAACGCGGGTCCATGCCGCGTTTGAAACCAACGGCCGTGTCTCGGTGCGGTTTCTGCCTTCACCCTCCCGGCCGTTCGACCTTAGCGTCGGCGCATGGCCCATTGTGATCATGGATCGAGCAGTGCGTTGCGTCAGCGGGTGGGGGACATCGTGTCCCAGACTCCGGTGCTCGATCTCCATACCCACCTCTACGACCCGAGCTTCCGTTCGCTGCTGCTGCGGGGGATCGATGATCTGCTGGTGTACCACTACCTGGTGAGCGAGTCGTTCCGTCAGCTGGACCGGGACGTGTCGTATGACCGTTTTTGGGCTGCCTCAAAATCGGAACAGGCGGACCTGATCTGGGACGCGCTGTTCGTGAAACATTCCCCGGTTTCCGAGGCCTGCGCGGGCGTGATCACGGTGCTGAACGCGCTCGGGCTCGATCCGCGTCATGGTGATCTCAAGGCCCTGCGCGCCTGGTTCGCGGCGCTCCCCGCGGAGCAGCATGTCGAGCGCGTGCTCGCCGCCGCCAATGTCTCGGCCGTGGGCATGACCAATTCGCCCTTTGATGACGAGGAACGCCCGTACTGGGACCAGGCGGTGGCGCGTGATCCGCGATTCTTCGCCGCACTCCGCATCGATCCCCTGATCCTGTCGTGGAAAACGGCCGTACCGTTTTTGAAACAGCATGGGTACGACGTGTCGTCGGACCGGACGCCGCGGACGGCCTCCGAGGTGCGCCGGTTCCTGGCCGACTGGACCCGTCGGATTGGTTCCCGCTACTGCATGGTGTCGCTGCCGCCGGAGTTCCAATACCCCGCCGACACCGACACGGGATGGCTTTTGGACCACGCGGTGCTGCCGCATTGTCGGGAGTTTGGACAGCCGTTTGCCTTGATGATGGGCGTTCGCCGGGCGGTGAATCCGTCGCTGCGGATGGCCGGCGATGGCGTCGGTCGCAGCGACTTGAACGCGCTGCGCGACCTGTGTGCGGCAAATCCGGACAACCGGTTCCTGGCCACCTGTCTGAGCCGTGAGAATCTGCATGAGCTCGTGGTGCTGGCGCGGAAGTTCCGCAACTTGCATCCGTTCGGGTGCTGGTGGTTCACCAACACGCCGCAATTGGTGGACGAGATCACCCGCATGCGACTGGAGCTGTTGGGGACGAGTTTCACGCCGCAGCACAGCGACGCGCGGGTGCTGGATCAGTTGATTTACAAGTGGCAACACACGCGATCGGTGGTGGCCGGGGCGCTGGGCGACCGCTATGTGGCGCTGGCCTCGAATGGATGGCAGGTGACCGACGAGGAAATCCGCCGCGACGCTGCGGAGCTGTTCGGAGGCGCGTTTGACCGTTTTTGCCGTGGCTGAGTTCGTGGAGTGACGTGCGGAAATCCCTTCCCAAAGCGGGCGGGATTGTCGGATCGTCACCCCCGTTTATCTGGAATCTGTATGTTTACCGGCACCTACACCGCGATTGTCACCCCGTTTCAAAATGGCCGCATTGACGAGGCCGCCCTCGCCAAGCTGATCAAGTCGCAGATCAAGGGCGGCGTGGAAGGCATCGTGCCGGTGGGCACGACGGGCGAATCGCCCACGCTCGATCACGAGGAGCATCTCAAGGTGATCGAGCTCGCCGTGAAGTTTGCCGCGGGTCGCGTGAAGGTGATCGCCGGCACGGGGGCGAACTCGACGGCCGAGGCGATCGATCTCACCTGCGCCGCTGAGAAGCTCGGCGCGGATGGCACGCTCCAGGTGGCCCCGTATTACAACAAGCCCACCCAGGAGGGCGTGTTCCAGCATTTCAAGGCCATTGCCACGGCCACCAAGCTGCCAATCATTCTCTACAGCATCCCGGGCCGCTGCGGCATCGAGATCGGTGTGGACACCACGGCGCGTCTCGCACGGGAGTGTTCAAACATCATCGGCATGAAGGAAGCGGGCGGCGATGCCGACCGCGTGAGCCGTTTGATGCAGGCCTGCGGACCGAAGTTCGTGGTGCTGAGCGGCGATGACGCGTTGACGCTTCCGTTCATGTCGGTCGGCGCACGCGGCGTGATCAGCGTGGCTTCGAACGTGGTGCCCGCCCTTGTGAGCGGCATGGTTCGCAAGTACGCAGCCGGCGATGTGAAGGGCGCGCTGAAGGCGCATCAGCGGTTGTATCCGATGTTCAAGAATCTCTTCGTCGAGACCAACCCGACTCCGTGCAAGGCCGCGCTTTCGCTGATGGGCATGATGACCGAAGAGGTGCGTCTCCCGTTGGTTTCCTGCACGCCGGCCACCAAGGCGCTCATGGAAAAGACCCTCCGTGACCTCGGCGTTTTGAAGTAAATCAGCCCCGGGATTCAGCCCCGTTTGAAGCGATCAGGCGCCCGTCGTTTTTCGACGTGGCGCCTTGTTCGTTCCGGTGGCAGGTTGTCGGCCCGATGACCAACGTAATCATCAATGGTTCGAAGGGTCGCATGGGACAATCCCTGCTGACCTGCGCACAACGCATTCCCGGGCTGACGGTTGTTGCCGCGATTGATTCCGGTGACGATCTCCGCGCCGTACTTCCGCAGGCGGATGTGGTGATCGACTTCAGCTTCCATTCCGTCACCCCCGGCGTGGCTGCTGCCTGCGCCGAGCAGGGCAAGGCGCTGGTGATCGGAACCACAGGGCACTCCGACGCGGAGAAGGAAGTGATCCGCGCTCATTCCAAGAAGGTGCCCATGGTGTGGGCCTCAAACTACTCGACGGGCGTGAACACGCTCTTCTGGCTGACCCGCAAGGCGGCTGAGATTCTTGGGCCTTCGTTCGATCTGGAAGTGGTCGAGATGCATCACCGCCTCAAGAAGGATGCCCCGAGCGGAACGGCGACGACGTTGCTGGAGATCCTCGGCGAGGTGCGTCAGGTGCAGTTGAAGGAGGCGTTGCGGCATGGCCGTGAAGGCATCGTGGGCGAGCGGACCTCCTCGGAAATTGGAATTCACGCGGTTCGCGGCGGCGACGTGGTGGGGGATCACACGGTGATCTTCGCCGCGACCGGCGAACGGGTGGAGCTCACGCACAAGGCCAGCAGCCGGGACACGTTCTCCCAGGGGGCGCTTCGTGCGTCGCAGTGGGTGATTGGGCGTCCTCCGGGCGTGTACGACATGCAGGATGTCCTTGGACTCAAGTAATCCCATCGGTCGCGTCGAAGCGCCGGGGCAGGAGCCCTGGGTGGTGGTGGCCCTCGGATCCAATCTGGGGGACTCGGTTCGCGTCTTTGATCAGGCGGCCCGGGCGCTGGAGGCGTTTGCCCAGGGGCCGGTGCGGCGTTCCCGGATTTTCAAATCCACGCCGGTGGATTGTCCGCCGGGTTCGCCCTTGTTCGTGAATGCGGTGGTGGCGTTTCGGCCTCGGTCCGGGCTGACCCCTGAGACTTTGTTGAAATCCACCCAGGCGTTGGAGCGCGAAGCGGGACGGGTTCCGAAGCGTGTGCTGAACGAGCCTCGGCCGCTCGATTTGGATCTCATCGCGTGGGGGACGGAGCGCCGGGATTTAGCGCAGCTGATCCTGCCGCATCCCCGGGCGCATTTGCGCAGGTTCGTGATGGAGCCGCTCGCGGATTTGCTTCCAGACTGGGAGGTGCCGGGGACTGGAAAAACGGTCAAAGAGGTGGTGGGTAGTCTGCCTGCAGATCCTTTGTTTGAACCGCTCGATTCGTTGTCAAAGCCGGAAATTCCTTGGCTTGTCGCGCTTCCGCAATAGGGTTGAAGCAGTTGCATTCATGAAAAAATTCTCAGGCCTCGCTCTGCTGGCCAGCATTCAAGTGGTGGTGGCGGTTGGTGTTGCCGTTCTCGCGGCGACCAACGTCTGGCTCACCCGGAAGGTTGCGGCGCAGTCGCAGGCCATTTCCATGTTTCAAAGCAACAAGGGAGCGATGGACGTCCTGATTGCGGTGAGCGTCGAATATTCGAAGTCGAATCCGGCCATTGACCCCGTGCTCCTGCGCCTTGGAGTCAAGAAGCCCGTCACCAACCCCGGCGGCAAAGCCGGCAAGTAACGAAGGTACGCATGGAGAACCCCGTGGAAGATCTCAACCTGCAGAAAGACCTCAGCGCGCTTCGCAGTGAGCAAAGCGAACTGGCCAACGTTTTGTGGCTCTCGTTGGCGGGGTTGCTGATTTTGACCGCCAGCATCGGCGTGTACCTGCTTCGTCAGGACATCCTGCTCAACAAGCAATCGGCGGCGCAAAAGCCCGTCGCAGAGGAGTCGATGCAACGCAATGAGCAGCTGGTGGCGGTGGCCGCCGAGTTTCAGAAGTTCGCCGCCACGCATCCGGATTACGCGACCAACATTTTGGCGCGTTTCGGATTGAAGCCCATCAGCGCCACCGCGGCGCCTGCTTCTTCCGCCCCGGCGCGCTAGTCCGGCCGGGTGCCGAAGGCTCGCCCTGAGAGCTGCAGCCTGCCGGAATTTGTCGCGATGGTTTTCTACCGCTGCTAGGTGCGCGGAAGGGGAAGCCCTTTCCCGCATTCCGCACAAAAGCGGGCCCCGGGAGGATTCACGCACTGGCAAACACGGCATTCCACATGGGCTGCCAGATGCCGCTTGTGGATTACGAGATTCCGGATGTACGGAATCCAGTTGAAGAGGTTGGCGAAGATGAAGACCGAGTCGTGGGTCTTGAAGATGGCGTAGCTCAGGATGCAAAAGGATCCGAGGATGCTCAGCCACCAGAACGCGATGGGAACCACCACCTGTTTGCGATTCTCCGAGGCGCGCCACTGGACGATGAAGCGGGCGAAGAACGCCAGGTTGCCGATCCAGCCAATGACCTTCCAGGTGCTCCAAGCGATGCCGAAGAGTCGGCCGCTGGGGAAAAAAAAGTTGTTCAGGTCTTCCACGTTTCGCGGAGAGACTCACCAGTTCTTGCCTTTGGAGCAAGGATGGACCGGAAGGGAATCGGGCGGAAGCGATCCGTTCCCTGCCTCAATTCCGGGACACTGCGTAGATTCTGGACATGGTGGTGACGTAGAGCGTGCGATTTGCGGCGGTGACGGTGGAGTTAATCGGCGCGGGGAGGTCCACGCGGCTGATAACCTCCCGGCTCGGGGCGTCGCGCAGCACCCAGAGGGTTCCGCGCCGGGTGCCGACGTACACTTTGCCATCGGCTACCAGGGCTGAGGCCCACATTTCACCGCCGAGATCGTGGGTCCAGAGCACCTCCCCGTCGGATTGCCGGATGCAGTGCAGGGCGTATTGGGAATCGGTGACGTAGATGCGTCCCTGGCTGATTGCCGGGGTGGACATGGTGTGACGTCCGATGGCGCGGCTCCATTGGATCGTCGGAGCGACTTCGGATTTTCCCCCGGGGAACGACAGGCACTTCAACCAAGATTGGTTTTTGCCCCAGAACCAATCCCCGCCGCCGGCGACGTAGATGCGTCCGTCGTCGAGAACCGGCATGCCGTAGATGTTGCTCGGGCCTTCGCGCCGGTTGCTGAGAAATCCGTGGATGTCGCCGGGCGGATGATCGGAATCGAATTCCAGCTGCCAGCGCTTTTGCAGGGTGAGAACGGTTCCCTCGGGCGGACGTTTGGAGAGGGGTTCAAATCCGTAAACCACGCCGTTTCCCCCAGCAAAGACAAGGGTTCGATGCCCTCCGACCTTGCCGAGGGCAGGGGAGCTCCAGGTGCAGTGAAAGATATTCGGGGCAATGCCCTCGCGCTCGCGTGCGAGGAGTTTTCCGGTGCGTTTGTCGAGCACCACGAGGCTCGGGGCATCGGGAGTACGGATCACGCGGTGCGTGTTGTCCACGCCGGTGCCGGTATTGAGATAAAGGAAATCGCCATCGATCAAAATCGAGGCGTGCGCGCCGTCATGGGACCAGATTCCAACCTCTGCGGTGAGGTTGAAGGTCCACAGGATGTCGGCATCGAGGGGGCCCACTGTGGAATTCGTCTGGGTGCCGTCCTTGGTTCGCGGCTGGAGGTAGCGGCCTTCGTCGAGGAACGGGCCGTCATTGCCGTTGGCCATCCCGCGGTCGTCGAGGCAGACGACTTCGCCGCGGTTGTTGACTTGGTACACCCGGTGGCCTTCCACCGTCACGGGCGACGACATGCCGGTCTTGGGCCAGTCGTAGTAGGGGTCCAGCTCGCGTTTGGGAACGGCGTGTTGCCAGATCAGATGACCGTCCTTTTCGTCCAGGCAGAGGAGTACGCCGCGATCGCCGGTGCGGTTGGGGTCGCGGGGATGTTCGTTGTTGGTGCTGATGTATACCCGGCCGTTGGCGACGATGGGGGAGGAGTAGGTCTCGGTTCCCAGCTCGGCGGTCCATTTCACGTTCGTGCCGTTGGTGGGGTCGAAGTGATCGGGCAGGCCTCGTTCCGCGGAAACGAGATTGCGATCCCAGGCGCGTCCCCACTGGGGTTGGTCCGCAGCGACGGCGGGAAGAATCGTCCCAAGGGTGGCGGCGAGCCACCACAAGGGGCGGGGGGAATGGGGGCGCGGGGACATGTCCGGGAAAGGACGCCATAGTTTGCGGGGGGATTCAGCCTCAAAACCAACCCCGTGTCGGGTTCCTGCAAAATTCGTACAGACGTTTGCCGCCAAAGGCCTAGCGTGGGGGCGTCGTCTGACACACTCATGACCACGCCTAATTCGTTTGGAATTCAACCGCAGCAGGTCAACGAACACGTCGCCCGATGGGTTCAGGAATCCGCCGCGCTCACGCAGCCGGACCGGATCTATTGGTGCGACGGCTCAGAGGCCGAGCGCGCGCATTTGCGAGAGGTGGCGGTTCGGGAAGGGGTGCTGATCCCGCTGAATCAGGAAAAGCTCCCGGGGTGCTACTATCACCGGTCCAATCCCAACGACGTGGCCCGCGTGGAGCAGTGCACGTACATCTGCACCGAAACCGAAGAGGAGGCGGGGCCGACGAACAACTGGGCGGATCCCGACGTGATGCGTGCCAAGCTGCGCGAGCTGGCGCGGGGTTCGATGAAGGGTCGGACGATGTATGTGATCCCGTACTTGATGGGACCTGCCGGATCTCCGCTGGCCAAGGTGGGATACGAGCTCACCGACTCGGTGTATGTGGTGTTGAACATGCAGATCATGACGCGCATGGGGGAGGTGGCGCGGAAAGAGCTGGGAGCTCGATCGGATTTCAACCGAGGCCTGCACTGCATGCTGGATCTGGATCCGGCGCGGCGGTTCATCTGCCATTTTCCGCAGGACGACGAGATCATCTCAGTGGGCTCGGGCTACGGCGGCAATGTGCTGCTCGGGAAGAAGTGTCTGGCGTTGCGCATCGGGTCGTGGCTGGGACGCAAGAAGGGCTGGCTCGCAGAGCACATGCTCATCCTTGGCGTGGAAGCGCCCAACGGAGAGAAGACCTACGTCGCGGCTGCGTTCCCCAGCGCGTGCGGGAAAACCAATTTCGCCATGCTGATTCCGCCCGCGCGGTTCCAGGGGTGGAAGATTTGGACGATTGGGGACGACATCGCGTGGATGTCGCCGGGGGCCGACGGACGGCTTTGGGCGATCAATCCCGAGGCCGGGTATTTCGGCGTGGCACCGGGTACGAACGGGAAGACCAATCCCAATGCAATGGCCTCGTTGTCGCGCGATACCATTTTCACCAACGTGGCCTTGAAGCCCGATGGAACGGTGTGGTGGGAGGGGCATGACGATCCGCCTCCTGCGGAGTGTCTCGACTGGCAGGGGCGCCCGTGGACTCCGGCATCGAAGGAAAAAGCGGCGCATCCCAACTCCCGGTTCACAGCGCCGATGAAGAACAATCCGTCGCTCGCCCCCGAAGCGGAGTCGTCGGCCGGTGTTCCGATTTCGGCGATCATTTTTGGAGGACGTCGCGCGACTACGCTTCCGCTGGTGTACGAGGCGTTCAACTGGGTTCACGGCGTGTATCTCGGAGCCACCATGGGCAGCGAGACCACGGCGGCGGCGGCCGGTGCGGTCGGGCAAGTGCGTCGCGACCCGATGGCTATGCTGCCGTTCTGCGGATACAACATGGGGCATTATTTCCGTCATTGGTTGAACCTTCGGAAGCGTCTGCGTTTCCCGCCACGCGTGTTTCAGGTGAATTGGTTCCGCAAGGATGCCGGCGGGCGGTTCCTGTGGCCCGGGTTTGGCGACAACATGCGGGTGTTGAAGTGGATGGTGGACCGGGTGCACGGACGCGCCGGGGCCAACGAATCGCCGCTCGGATGGCTGCCGCGGGTTGAAGATGTGGACCTGGGCGATCTGGCAGGCTTCGGTCCTGCGGAGTTCGAGCAGGTGCAATCCATCAACCTGGAGGAATGGCGTCGCGAACTGCTCTCCCAGGACGAGTTGTTCATGAAGCTCTACAGCTATCTGCCGAAGGAAATGATCTTCCAACGGGAGCTGCTGGTGGCGCGCCTCTAGGTGAAACCGCGGTTTCGGACTGGGCAAGATCGGGCCGGTTTTCGACCCGGTTCGAGATCGACTCTCGGCCTCCGGGGGCTATGCTTCTCAACTCGTTCGCATGTGGTTAGTCGGACCCCCTAAGCCGAATAGGGTTTAGTGGTTGCCGTCAAATCCCGAACCATTCGAGTGATGGCCAACGAATCCGGCGCAGATCAGTCGATCAGGAACGAAGGAACCAAACCTTCGAGCCCAGAGGCGTCGCTGCCCCCAGGGGGCGGAGCGGCGCCACGGGTGTTGGTGGTGGATGATGATCCGATTTTTTCCCGGTTGCTTGCGCATTTTCTGTTGCGCGAGGGTTTTACCACCGATGTGGCCCGGTCAGGAGATGAAGCTTGGGAAAAGGCGACTCCGCCGCTGGCCCTGATGCTCGTGGACATTCGGCTGCCGGATGCGGACGGCCGGGAGTTGATCCAGCGTCTGCGTCGAAAGCCCGGCATGGCCATGGTGCCGGTGGTGTTTCTCACCGCATTTCCGCTGAGCACGGCCAATGCGCTGCTCACCGCCGGAGGCAACGCCCACACCTCGGTGGTGTTCAAGGACAAGACCCCCGCGGAATTGTTCCGCTGTCTGCGAAAGCATCTTTCCCAGCCCGAGTTTCGTCCCATCACCAAGGAATGGCCGGATTGGTTTTCCGTGTTCGATCACGAGCTGAACAACCAACTCGCCGGCATTCAGGGCGTGGCCGAGATCCTCAAGAGTCCCGGGGGACAATTCAGTCCGGGCGAGCTGGAGCGATACGGTCGCCTGATTGGCGGGGCCGTGAATTCCCTGCGGTCGGCCTCGCATCAGGTCACCCGTTACGCCGAGCTTAAGGCGGAGATGAACTCCTGGAGTCTTTCCAGTTCGACTCAGGGCGCATCCGCCGAGATAACGCAGGATCAGATCCAGCGGGCGGCGGTTCGGCGGGCCTCCATCTGGCATCGTTCGGCAGACCTTTCCTTCGACCTTCGCGGCCAGGCCAGTCCCCTGCGTCCCGTCGCGCTCCAAGTGGTGGTGGAAGAACTGGTGGGACACGGATGCCGCTACAGCCCTGCAGGTTCCGCGCTTGAGATTGCCACCTATCTGGACGGTGCATCTTGGGTTCTTCGGGTGACACTGCCCGGGGTCGATGGGGCTGCCGCCTCGCCGGATCCCTCCGGCGAGCTCGCCCCGGGAGTGGATGTGAGTTTTAGCCTGGTGCGTCTGGCCATTGAGCCCGTCCGGGGAACTCTGGCGATCCAGTCTTCGGGGCCAATCGGCCGGGTGGTGACGGTTTCGGTGCCCGTTTGACCTTTCGATCGGCGGGCAGCAAGCCGCAAACGGTCTGCTTTTGCGGTTGCTGGCACGGGGGCGCACATGGTCTCTTTTTGCGGCTCGATGAACGACCCGCAACTTGATGGTCCGGATACCCTTCCTGCGGACGCACCGTTCCCGGCAACTCCGCGCATTCAATCCTTGGATGTTCTCCGGGGATTCGCCGTGGTGGCGCTGCTGACGGCTGGGGTTCTTGATGGAGCGATGGAGGGGCACCCGACAGGCGCGCTCGGCCGTGCTCTCTCGTATCAACTCGACTCCACCCCTTGGGTCGGTTTCCGGTTTGGAGATTTGTTCACCCCGTTGTTCCTGTTCCTGTCGGGCGTGGCCCTTGCGCTATCGCTTCGCGGATTTACTGCCCGGTATGGGAAGGACGCCGCAGTGCTTCGCGTCATCCGGAGAAGCTTTTGGCTGTATGTGGTCGGATTCTTCTGCGCGGGTGGCTTCGCCGTGGCGCAGTCCGGCATTCCACTGCTCGGAGGCCTTCAGCGCGTGGCTTTGTGCCAGGGGCTTTGCGGTTTCGCCTACATCTACCTTCGACCCAGAACGTTGGTCGCAGTTGGGGCGCTGCTCCTGCTCGGGTACTGGGGATTGCTCGCGTTTGCTCCGGTCGCAGGAACCGCCGGTCCACGATTCGATCCTGCAAACAATCTGGTTCAATGGTTCGACGTCCGGATGCTGGCTCGAATCGGATTCTCGGCGAATCGCGAGTCGGCCGGATTCCTGACCCTCATTCCGTCCTGCGCCGCTTGCCTGGTGGGACTTGGCGTCGGGAGAATTCTTTCAAACCCGGTGAACAAAACGTCCCCGGGCCGGGCACCGAAATGGATCGCCCTCTCGGGCCTGGTGTTGATTGCGGCCGGCGGTGCCTGGGGGCTGCTCTTTCCGGTGATTCCGAAACTTTGGACCTCCTCGTTCGTGCTGATTGCTTCCGGAATCTCGGCGCTTCTTCTCGCGGGGATTCATGCCGTTGACGAGTTCCGGGGATTACCGGTCAAGCGCGGACCGCTCGGCTGGCTGGGGTTGAACTCGCTCGCGGTCTATGTGCTCGCCCAGTTGATGGACTTCCAGCAGTTGGCGTCCCGATTCCTCGGCGGAAACATCCAGGCCCTGGTGGATCGCGTGCTCTTCGCCGGGGCTGGTTCCATTGCCGTGGCGCTTCTGGTGCCCGTGATTTGCGTCCTGATCGCCTCGCTGCTGTTTCGGCGCCGTCTCTACCTTCGTCCCTGAACCTGCGTCATGCCCTATCGCTTTGAATCGGCCGGATACCGGCGCGGCGGATCCACCCGGACCGGTCGCGGTGCCCGCGGCTCCCGCGGGTCGAGGAATCTTCCGATGATCCCCGACCGCTTCGTGTCGGTGGATGCCCTTCGCGGGTTCGACATGTTCTGGATCGTCGGCGCCGCCTACCTGGTCAGCGCCTTGGAGCGGTGGACCGGATCGGCCGTTCTTTCCGGAATCAAAGCGCAGCTTCGCCACGTGGAATGGGAGGGATTCGCCTTCTATGACATGATTTTTCCGCTGTTCGTGTTCATCACCGGGGTCTCGGCGGTGTTCTCCCTTCGAAAAAACATTGATCGCGAAGGGCGACGTGCCGCCGCCATTCGCATTCTGCGACGGAGCGCCATCCTGTTTGCCATCGGTCTTTTTTATTCCGGAGGCTTTGCCGGATCGGCGTTCGTCCCCCCGGAGGGTGGCGATGCCACCGCCCGCCAGCTGCTGGCCCACGTCCTCGACAACACGCGCCTGCTGGGGGTGCTGAATCGGATCGCGCTGTCGTACTGTGCTTCCGGATTTCTCTACCTGATTCTTCCCGTGCCCCTGCTGCTTGGGGCCTTTGCCGGGTTGCTGGTCGGCTATTGGGGAATCATGGCCAACTACCCCATGCGGGATATCGCGCTGACCCGCGAGTCGCTGGCACAGCTTTCCCAGGACACGGGGGAGACGAACACCATGACCCTGTTCCGGGCCGCGACCAATCGCGTCACCGGGAAATTCGGGCCTGGGTACAACGTCGCCAATCACTTCGATTTTCAGTACCTGCCGGGAAAGAAGTATGACGGGTATTACGATCCGGAGGGGATTCTCAGCACCCTGCCTGCGATCGCGACCTGCCTCCTGGGCATGCTTGCCGGATCCCTTCTGCTCAAGGAGGACATGGCTCCGACGGTTAAAACCATCATCCTGATCGTCGCGGGAATCACCTTGGTGGCCGGGGGATTTGTCTGGGGATTGTCGTTCCCCGTGGTGAAGAAGATCTGGACCTCCTCCTTTGTCTGCGTGGCGGGCGGATACAGCCTCATCCTTTTGGCGATTTTTCATCAGATCGTGGACGTATGGGCGTTTGAATTCTGGTGTCGGCCGCTGATTTGGGTGGGATCGAACGCGCTCGCCATCTACCTGGGAGCCTCGCTTCTGAATTACCGAAAAGTGGCCGAACGGTTGGTCGGCGGACCGATCAGCGGGCACCTTGGTCGAACCGGGGAGGTCCTCGTGGCCGTCGCCGCCTTGTTGGTGATGATCGCCTTCGCACGATTCCTCTACCGACGACAGTTGTTCCTGCGCTTGTGAACCTCCGGCTGCTCTTCGGGTTGGGACTGGCGATTGCCGTGGTGACTCGATCCCTCGCGGCGGGCCCGCTCCGGGTCATCACCCCCCATCCCGAAGAGGTTCGGATCGAATTCGAGGAAGGGTTTTCCCGCTGGCATCAGCAACGGTTCGGCGAACCGGTGCAAATCGACTGGCGCGATCCCGGCGGATCCGGAGAGGCCCAGCGGTTCGTGGAGAACGAGTTCAAGGCCCATCCCGAGGGCATCGGCGTTGACCTTTTCTTCGGCGGCGGCCCCGAGCCGTTTCTCGCCTTTTCCTCCCGTCGCTGGCTCGACGGCTCCGGCATCCCGCTTCAGTCGACCGATGGGATCCCCCAGCGCATGGCCGGGGCGGATCTTTACGACCCGGAGCGCGCCTGGTTCGGGGCGTGTCTGGCCACGTTTGGAATCCTCCAGAACCGGCGCGTGGAGGCGATGGCGCATCTGCCCCGGGTGGACCGATGGGAGGACCTGGCCCGACCCGAGTTGCAGGGCTGGGTGGGGGCGGGCGATCCGCGGTACAGCGGAACGATGAACAACATGTACGAAGCCGTGCTCCAGGCCTATGGCTGGGAGCGCGGTTGGCGGATGCTCACCGCAATCGCCGGGAACACCCGCCAGTTCAATCGGACCAGCTCCCAGACCGCCAAGGATTGCGCGCTTGGCCAGGTGGCGTACGCGTTTTGCATCGATTACTACGGGTTCATCCAGCGCGATGCGGCGGGGTCGGATGGATTGGAGTTCGTGCTGCCTTCGGATTTCACCGCCCTTTCTGCCGATGGCATCGCCGTGTTGAAGGGCGCGCCGCATCGGGAGCTGGCCTCGCGGTTCGTCACCTATGTGCTCAGCCCGGAAGGTCAGGCCCTGTGGTATCTCCCGGCCGGCTCGGATGGCGGACCGAAGCATCATGCGATTGAGCGGCTTCCGGTCCGGCCGGAGGTTTACGATCGTTATCAAGGACGCAGCCGGATTCAGGTGAATCCGTTCAAACTGAATCCCTCCTTCCGCTACGACGCCAAACTCGCCCGCAACCGGCGCGATGCGGTGCGCACCCTGTTCGGAAGCCTACTCGTGGATTTGCATCCGGAACTGCGCTCCTCGTGGAAGGCAATCCTGGCCCGCGGTGCCCGTCCCGAAGAGCTCGCGGAATTTGGCTCCGTCCCCCTGCGGGAATCGGAGGCTCTGGAATTTGCCAAGAAAACCGGGGCCGATCCCCGCGCGCGCCAGCGAATGAAAATGGACTGGCAGGAATGGGCCCGGACCAAGTATCGACGCCTGGCGGCCGTTCCGGCGACGGCGGTTCCAACGTCTCCAAGCATCCCCACCCCATGACCATCGAGCTCCGAAACGTGTTTCAGCAGTTCGGCGCCACCCCGGTGTTGCGCGATGTTTCCCTGACCATCGCCTCGGGGGAGTTCTTCTTTCTGCTCGGCCCAAGCGGCTGCGGAAAAACGACCCTGCTGCGGATCATCGCCGGATTCCAAAACCCGGACCGCGGCGAGGTCTCAATGGGGGGCACTTCCATGAACGGGGTGCCGGCGCACCGCCGTAACGTCGGAATGGTGTTTCAGAACTACGCGCTCTGGCCGCATCTCACCGTCGCTGAAAACGTCGCCTACGGACTCGAGGTCCGGAAGGTTTCCACCCCGGAGCGTCAGCGCCGGGTGGCCGACGCCCTTGAGATGGTTCGCATGGAGGATCTGGGGAAACGCCTCCCTGGGGAGCTCTCCGGCGGACAGCAACAGCGTGTAGCCCTGGCCCGGGCGCTGGTGATTCGTCCGGATGTCCTGCTGCTCGATGAGCCGCTTTCCAACCTGGATGCGCGGCTGCGTCTGGAGCTCCGCGACGAGATCCGCCGGATCCAGGAAGCCACCAGGATTACAACTGTTTACGTCACCCACGACCAGCACGAGGCGCTCTCCCTGGCGGATCGGGTGGCGGTGTTTGAAGCCGGGGTGCTCGCGCAACTGGACGCCCCGCGGAATCTCTACACCCGGCCGGGCAGCCGCTTCGTGGCGGAGTTCCTGGGCGAGGTGAATTGGATCGAGGGAACGGTGTCCCGATCCGACGCGCAGGGGCTCGTCGTGGAAACCCCCATGGGCCCGCTCTCCGCGTCTCCGCGTCCTGAATTGATTCCGGGTTCGCGGGTTCGGGCCGGCTTCCGTCCGGAGTCCGTCCAGTGGGGGCCTACCCCCAATCCTTCGTGGAAGGGCACGGTGTTTCGCAGTTTTTATCAGGGCGATTCCGAGGAGTACGGGCTGCAATTGTCCGACGGTTTCCGCGTCAAAGCCCTGGTCTCCAATCCGCAATCGGTCCTTTCCCCGGGCGCGGAAGTGACGGTTTCGGTGCGTCCGCAGGACGTGTTTGTCGTGGCGGGCTGATCGCTCTCCCGTGGCCCTCACGGCCGGGAAGTTTAGGGGGTGGAATTCGTTCGATTACTTTTTCACGAATTTCTTTGAGCTCTTTTGATCCTCGTTTGTCTGACCCCACATCACGAAACGATTCCTCAACTTGGCCGCGCACTTGCTCTTCCAGGGATTGTCCATCGTGCGAAAGGCGATATGATGACAACTGTAAAGGATTTGGGCTCAAACGGGTCAAAGCGGTCGGTTCGTCCGACCGCACGGAAGGTCCGGGTGTCCGGCCGTCCCGCATCGGTTGAGGTCACGGGACCGCAACCCAAACATTCCCCCCCGGGTCGTCGGGGCATGGGGTGGGGAACTCGAACCGCCGCCGGGCGGTCACGTGCACGTTCGCAAGCGCGAACGAGACGGGCGGTCGCCCTCGCCGGATCCCCGGCCGTGGCCCCCACAGCCGCCTCTGCGGTGCTCGCGCCGGTCAGTCTCGCAGCACCGGCGACACTCCCGGTGCCTCCCCTGGCCAACGCAGTCCGCCCACCGGCGGGAACTTCCGAACGCGGATACGGCGGTCCTGATGGCGACCTGAGCCTCCGGCTGTACCTCCGCGAAATCAGCGAAACTCCCCTCCTGTCGATCCAGGACGAGATCGATCTCGCCGCCCGCATCCAACGGGGCGACGCCGCCGCGCGGGAACACATGATCACCGCCAACCTACGCCTCGTGGTGAAGATTGCCCGAGACTACGAGGGGATGGGGCTTCCGCTTCTCGACATGGTGAACGAGGGCAACATGGGCCTCATGCGCGCCGTGGAACGGTTCGATCCCACCAAGGGAGCCAAGCTCTCGACCTATGCCGCGTGGTGGATCAAGCAATCGATCAAGCGTGCCGTGGCCAATCAGGGAAAGACCATCCGGCTTCCCGTTCATCTGGTGGATCGCGTGGCCAAGATTCGTCGCACCGCGATGAAGCTTCACGAGGAACTCGGACGCGAGCCGTCCGATGCCGAGGTGGCCGATGTGCTCGGCATGAGCGCGGCGCGGGTGACCGAACTGCTCACCGCCAGCTGCCGGCCGGCGTCGCTCGATGCCCCGGTGGGGGACGACGAAGACACGCGGTTCTCGGATCTGGTGCGGGATGAAAACATTAGCACCGCGTTTGAGAGTCTCGACCTGACCACGCGCCACGACATGGTGCTCGAGCTGCTGGAGCGACTCGACACCCGCGAGATCTCCGTGATCCGCGAGCGATTCGGTTTGAACGGTCGCAACGAGCGGACGCTGGAGCAGATCGGTCAGCGGTTTGGCGTGACGCGGGAACGCATCCGTCAGATCGAAGCCGGCGCCCTGCGAAAGCTCCGCAAGCTGGTGGAGCGGCGCGAGGCGGAGATTGATCCCGATCTGGAGCCGTTCCGCGAGGCTGCTTGATTTAACTGGGTGGAGGGTTTTCGCGACTTGGGCGGATGGTTCACCGCCAAGACGCAAAGGCGCAGAGTTGGGACTTCCCGGCTCTGCGCCTTTTTGGTTTCGCCGGCAGGTGCCGACGAATGTTTCCGTGCGATGAGATCCAAGGCCCGATCAGGCCTTCGCCGATTCCTTCGACCAGGTGTCCTTCAGCGTCATCGTGCGGAGGAACACGCCCGGGTGCTTCGGATCAGGCCAGAAGTAGCCGAGGCGTTCGAACTGGTATCGGACGCCCGGAGCCGGGGTGCCCAGCGAGGCTTCCAGCTTGGCGGTGACGAGTTCGCGAGACTTGGAGTTCAACACCGATTTGAAATCGCGTCCGTCCTTCTCCGGTTCCTGCTCGGTGAACAAGCGGTCGTACAGGCACACGTCCGCAGTCACGCAGTTGGATGCGCTGACCCAGTGAATGGTGCCTTTCACCTTGCGGGCCGCATTGGCTCCGCCGGTGCGGGATTCGAGATCGGCCGTGCAGTGCAGCTCGGTGATCGCGCCCGAGGCATCGCGCACCACGGAGTCGCAATGGATGATGCACGCGTACTTGAGCCGGACATCGCCACCGGGACGGAGACGGAAGTACTTCGGCGGAGGCGTCTCCATGAAGTCGTCCTGCTCGATGTACACCTCGCGGGTGAGGACGATCTTGCGCGTCCCCGAAGCGGGATCCTCGGGGTTGTTCACGGCATCGAGTTCGATCTCAGTGCCGGCCGGGATGTTGGTGAGCACGACCTTGATCGGCCGCAAGACGGCAAGACGACGCTGGGCGGTCTTGTTCAATTCCTCACGGATCGAATGTTCCAGCACTGCGACGTCGGTTTGTCCGTTGAACTTGGTGACGCCGATCCGGGTGGCGAAATGACGCACCGCGGCTGCTGGCACGCCGCGGCGACGCAGACCGGAAATCGTCGGCATGCGGGGATCGTCCCAGCCTTCCACCAGCTCCTCGTTCACCAGCTGGAGCAGCTTGCGCTTGCTCATGACGGTGTAGCCGAGGTTGAGGCGGGCGAATTCGTACTGGTGGGGCAGGGGGCGCGGGAGATCGAGCTGACCGAGGATCCAATCGTACAGCGGGCGATGCACTTCGAACTCCAGCGTGCAGATCGAATGCGTGATGCCCTCGATGTAATCGCTCAGGCAGTGCGCGAAGTCGTACAGCGGATAAATGCACCAGGCGGCGCCGATGTGGTGATGGGCCACGTGCCGAATCCGGTACAGCACGGGATCGCGCAACCAGATGTTCGGCGAGGTCATGTCGATCTTCGCCCGGAGGGTGCGCTGGCCGTCCGGGAATTCCCCGGCGCGCATGCGGGCGAAAAGATCGAGGTTTTCTTCGACGGACCGGTTGCGGAACGGACTGTCGGTGCCGGGGCGATCGGGCGACCCGCGGAAGCGTTCGGTGTCTTCCGGCGAAAGATCGCACACATACGCGGCGCCCTTGCGGATCAATCGCAGTGCGAACTCGTGGATCTGGTCAAAATAATCGGAGGCGTAGAATGGCTCGCATCGGGTGGCCTGGGTGGCGGCACCGACCACGGGGGCGAGGTGGAAATCTGCGGGGGCCCCGGCCGGAGAAGCGGGCTTGGAGCCGACCGGCTTGAGTCCGAGGTTGCCGTCGGCCCAGTCGCCGATCAGCCAGTTCACGTCGGCAATGATCGATTCGACGTATTCCACATCCTCCTTGGCCGGATTGGTGTCATCCATGCGGAGGTTGCAGGTGCCGCCGAACTGTCGGGCGATACCAAAATTGAGGCAGATCGACTTGGCGTGGCCGATGTGGAGGTACCCGTTGGGTTCGGGCGGAAAACGGGTGTGAACGCGGGGATGGCGTCCGCTCGCGAGATCCGAGGCCACGATGTCCCGGATGAAGTCACTGGGTTCGGCGGATTCGGCGGGGGCGTTGTTGGCTGCGGGTTCGGACATACAAAACGAAAACTCGGCGGCGATAGATAGGGTGGGTTTGAACCGAAGTCGAGGGGAGGTTGCGGTCGATGCGGCGGGGTCAGATCCGGGTCAGACGGCCGTCGCGTCCCACGGTGTAGCTCACCCCGCGCCACACGACGCGGTTTCCGAACAGCGCGGCCACCCACAGGCCGACCCCGAGGACGTCTTTGGCAATGGCGAACAGGGCAGGGGAGGGAAGCCGGGCGGCCCCGGCCAGCCGGCGGTTCAGCACGTGCACCTGCACCATGCGCCACACAAACAGCGCGGCGAGCGCGATCCGGATCGGGACGATGGCGGTCGCGGGGGCGAATCCGCTCACCGCCAGCAGCAGCAGCCACCACAACGATTGATTGCTCAGCACACTGGCCAGGTACGGGGCGGGCTGGCAGACGCGGATGGTGCGGTTCCATCGGAGCTGGTGCGACCACACCTGCTTCCAGTTCATGGGCGGATCCCAGCACTCCACCACCACCGGGCTCAGCTCGATCCGATAACCCTTGGCGACAATCCGGTTGCCGAGTTGGTAATCATCGGCGAGGTGATCGGCGAGGGCGCGGAATCCACCGATCTCGCGGAGTCGATCCGCCGGCAGCGCCATGGTGGCTCCGAGGGCAAAGTCCTGCGGCTTGAGGCTCAGGGATTGAAGCACCTGGCTCCAGAAATCTGCATTGATCGCCACGGCCTCCCACTTCATCGCAGCGGTGACCGGATTCGCCAGCCGGTAAAAGCAGTTCACCAGCCCCACGCGAGAATCCGCCAGCGGCGCGAGAATCTGACGCAGGAAATCCGCGGGCACCCGAACGTCGGCATCGCTGAGCACCAAAAAGGGGTGTTCGGCGAGGGATTCGAGGTGCGCCAATTTTGATACCTTGGCGTTGGCGCCGACGAAGCGTTCGACGATTTCGAGGCGGACCCGTGCGGCGGGGAATTCCTCCTGCAGGGACCGGACGATGGCGCAGGCGGAGTCGCTGGCGTCCTGGACGGCGAACAGGATCTGCACCGGTCCCGGGTAATCCTGGACGAACCAGCTCCGCAGGCAGTCGCGCGTGGCGGCATCCGACCCCTTGAGCGGCTTCAGCAGGGTGACGCCCGGGGCGAAGGTGCCGGCTGCGGCGTCGGCACGGCGTTGGTGCAGCGGGAACCGGAGTGCGGCGACGAACTGCCACATTCCAATGCCTGCCGCGAGCAACGCGAATCCACCCAGCACATAGACGGTGCACAAAAGCACGCGCCAGTTGTCGCCGGTCCGGGCCCCCTTGGGCAAGCCGGGGGAGCGTGGGGGGAGCATTTGATTTGGCCCCCGGATGTTTCCTGCGCTGACGGCTTCACTCCGGGGTCCGCCCGTGGCCTAATTTCCCCATGTCGCACGCATCACCGCTTCGTCTTGGTGTCCTTGGATCGGGCAAAGGCTCCAATTTCTGTGCCATTGCCGATGCCATCGCCGCTGGGGGCGTGAATGCCGAGGTGGCGCTGGTGCTGAGCGATGTCGAATCCGCGGGGATTCTTGGCCATGCCGCGACGCGCGGGATTCCAGCCCGGTACATCGAGCCGGGGAAGTTCCGGACCAAATTGGATGAAGCCGCCGAGGTGGCCTTTGTGAAGGCGCTGCAGGAGGCGCGGGTGGATTTGATCGTGCTCGCGGGCTTCATGCGCATCTTGAAGGGGGAATTCCTCCGCGCGTTTGAAGGCCGGGTGATCAACATCCATCCGTCGCTGCTGCCTTCGTTCCCGGGATTGGAGGCGTGGAAGCAGGCGCTCGATTACGGCGTGAAGGTCACCGGGTGCACGGTGCATTACGTCGATCAGGGAATCGATACCGGCGCGATCATTGGTCAGCGAACCGTCCCCGTTCTCGACACCGACACCGCGGCCTCGCTGCACGAGCGGATCCAGGGCGCGGAGCGTCAACTGTATCCGGCCGTGGTGGCCGCCATTGCCCGCGGCGAGATCCACACGCGCGGGCGTCAGACCCGGGGCTTCGTTTCCCCGGGAGTGTAAGGCTTCAAAAATTCCCCGTTTGCGATCGAGCTTCCCGGATTAAGGTTTCCCCATGCCGCAGTCGTCCTCTGATTCAAGTTCAGCATTCGCTCCAGCGTCCGGAGGCCCATGCCTGACCGTCGGGTATTCGCCCGATCCGGATGACGCCTTCATGTTTTATCCGCTGGTGACGAATCGCATTGATTTGCGGGGCATCCGGTTTGAATCGGTCCAGCAGGACATTCAGACCCTCAACGAACGCGCCACGCGCGGGGAGTTGGATATTTCCGCGATCAGCATTCACGCCTACGCGCATGTGAGCGACCAGTACGCGTTGCTGCCGAGCGGGGCCAGCATGGGAGACGGCTACGGACCGATGCTGGTGGCGAAGCGCAAGCTGGGGCGTGACGAGATTGCGCGCAGCCGGATTGCCATTCCCGGAAAAATGACCAGCGCGTTTCTGGCGCTTCAGCTCTGGCTGGAACGGCCGGCGGCGCAGATCGATTTCGTGGTGGTGCCGTTTGATCAAATCTTCGATGCGGTCAACGCGGGCAAGGCCGACGTGGGGCTCATCATCCACGAAGGGCAACTCACCTACGCGGCCGAGGGCCTGCAGGTGTGTGTGGATTTTGGAGTCTGGTGGGGCTCCGAAAATGGGGGGCTGCCGCTGCCGCTGGGTGGCAACGTCATTCACCGGCGTCACAGCGTTGAAATCCGTCGCACGGTCAGCGCGCTGCTGACCGAAGGCATCCAATTCAGTCTCGATCACCGGCCCGAGGCGGTGGCCTACGCGTTGAACTGGGCGCGTAATATGGGCATGGACCTGGCGGATCGGTTCGTGGGGATGTACGTAAATCACTGGACGCTCGACTACGGCGACGCCGGCCGGGAAAGCATCCGCAGGTTCTTCGCGCGAGGCAGTGCAATCGGGGCCTTTCCGAAGGCTCCGGAGCTGGAATTTGTGGTGTAGCGCGCGGAGTCGAAAGCGGATCGATCCCGCGTATGGTGTCCCGCGTTCACGCGGATCAACCTTGGGCGGAAGGTTCAGCGGAGGAGGGGGGGGATTCCCTCTGATGCCCTCTGACGCGCCTACCCGAACCGTCTGAAGACGGGACTCCCAACGAATGAGGATTCCGTCGCGGTAGCGTCGGGGCCCACCTCTTCAACGCTTCAACCTAGAAACGGCAGTTGAAACCACAGATGGTCACAGATTCACACAGATGGAAAAAGAGATGAGTGGTTCGACCGGGCTCGGACGGTTTCACCTTCTGGATGATTTATGAACCCTTCCGCTCCGCGCACTCCCATCTGTGTTCATCCGTGTCCATCTGTGGTTGAACTCTTCTTCAACTGCCGTTTTTAAGTTCAACTTTTCAACCCTTCAACGGGCATCTCCACCTTCACCCCTTCGACTTCCGCCCCTTGGCTGAACTCTCCGACTGAGAGTCCACGAGCTGCTTCCGAATGTCCTTGAGCGCACGACGCTGCGCCTCGTTGACCTCGGGATGACGCGGCGCGATGTCCTGCAGCACCTGAAGAACAATCGAGGCGACGGCCACGCGGGCGAACCATTTTCGGTCCGCCGGGATCACGTGCCACGGGGCGATGTCGGTGGAGGTTTCCCGGATCATTTCCTCGAAGGCCTGCTGGTATTCGTCCCAGTGGCCGCGCTCACGAACATCGTTGGCGTCGAACTTCCAATGTCGCGCGGGGTCATCGATGCGCTGCAGCAGACGGTCCAGTTGTTCCTCCTTCGAAATGTGGAGGAAGCACTTCACCACGCGGGTGCCGTTCTCCACGAGGTGCTGTTCGAAATCGCGGATTTGGCGATACCGCTGGGCCCACAGCTTCTTGCCCGAGGCGGTTCCACGGGGAAGCCGTTCGCCGTCGAGGAATTCCGGATGCACCCGGACGACCAGCACTTCCTCATAGTAGGATCGATTGAAAATCCCGATGCATCCGCGCGGTGGCGTGCGTTTGTGGCAGCGCCAGAGGTAGTCGTGATCCAGCTCCGAGGTGTTCGGCGCCTTGAACGACGACACCTCGCATCCGGCCGGATTCATGCCGCTCATCACGTGTTGGACGATCCCGTCCTTTCCCGATGCGTCCATGCCCTGGAGGATGACCAGCACCGAGTTGCGCCGCTCCGCGTAAAGCAGGCTTTGCAGCGACTGCAATTCCACGAGCTGGCGCGCCTGCAGATCGGCCGCGGATTCGCGCGACAGATCGGCGTGGAACTTGGGGTCCAAGCGTTCGAGCCGGCACTTGCCTGGTTTGCTCTTCAGTACGTCTGCAAGGTTCATGGGAGGTGGGAGTGAGAGGGAGATTTCGCGGACACGCTCGCTCCGGTGTTGGGGGACATCAAGTGCGGTTCTCGCGTCGATCCGGCAGCGTCAGCAACACAACTCCGCACACGGTGACCGCGCCGGCGAAGCCCATCGACGCCGTCACGCGTTCCCCGGCCAGTGCCGCACCGAGGATCACGGCGATGACCGGATTCACGTAGGCATAGGTCGAGACGCGGGCCGGAGTGCAGACCTGCAGCAGGTACACGTAGGCGGAGTAGGCGATCCAGGATCCGAACACGATCAGGTAGGCAAACGCGTACAACGATCGATGCGACACGGCGCTCCAATGAAACGAGAGATCCTCGCGTCGAATCGCAGCCACCACGAGCGCGCCGGCGCCGCCGCAGATCATCTGCATCGCTGCGCCGGTGAGCGGGGATTTCGGCTTGTCCCAATGGCGTCCCAGCACGGATCCCGTGGACCAGCACACGCAGGCCGCGAGCACGGCGAGCAGCATGGGTGTGTGTCGTTCCGCGCCGGATTCGACCCCGGTGGCGGCGGAGATCAGCCACAGGACACCGGCCATTCCAACGCCGATGCCGGCCCACGTGAGCGGACGGGGCGCGCGCCCACCGGGGCGGACCCAATCGGTCAGGGCGAACCAAACCGGCTGCGTGCACACGATCAATGCGGCGATGCTCGAAGGGACCCATTGCTCAGCCCACACGATCACGGAATTGCCGGCGGTAAGCAGGAGGACGCCCTGCACGGCGGCGGTGCCCCATTGCCGGCGCGTCGGGGCCTCCGAACCGCTGGCCCGGAGCCAGAGGTACATGAGAAGTCCGGCGACGAAAAATCGCACGCCGGCCATCAGGAACGGCGGCAGGGTTTCAATGCTGATACGGATCGCGAGGTAGGTGGATCCCCAGATGCCGTAAACGGCGAGGAAGCTGGCGAGGATCAACCAACGGGATCGGACTGGGTTGGGGGGCATGGGTGTGGTTTGAAGGTTCAAACCCCGGCGGGGAGCAACACGGAGAGGAAGGCGGGATGAAATAAAAAACCCCGCCGGTGTCTTCCGGGCGGGGTTCGAACGATGCAGTTTGGTGGTGCTTATCTCATCGTGAAAACCATCCGCCGGACGGGCCGTGCTTGGCCCATTTTGCCGCCAGCCATGCGGCCGGGCGGGCGTTGCTCATGGCCATGTTCATCGACGCGAAAATGGCCACGGGGCGGGCTACGAAGCCCTCCACCGGGGAAACCACCTTCAGGATGTCGACGACGTTCATGTCAGGCGGCTGGTGTACGCCGATCCGATTCGGATGACCAATTAAATCTCTCACGGAAGGGGGAGTTGGCGCATGCAAGATGCAGGATGCTGGAATCTTTGTCCGCCTTTGAATCTGGCCTTTGGTGTCACGTTTGGACTTTGGACTTCGCCAAGTCGTTTCTAGCCTCTGAGTCATGACGCCTCGCACTCAGTCCCAGCCTCCTCTCTTAGGTCGAACCGCCCTCGTCACCGGGGCCAGTCGCGGACTCGGACGCGCCATCGCGGAGGCCCTTTCCACCGCCGGGGCCGCGGTCGCCCTCGTCGCAAGGGATGAAGCCCGGCTCCAGGAAGTCGCCGCCGGGATTCGTGCGCACGGCGGACGCGCCGAGGTGTTCGTGGCCGATGTGTCCGACGAGGCCGCCGTCCGGTCGCTGGGAGTGGAGTATCAAAAACGGTTCGGCGACCGCTGCGACATCCTGGTCAACAACGCCGGGATCAACATCCGCAAGCCGCTGGTCGAATTCTCCCTCGAGGAATGGAACCGCGTGCTGGACAGCAATCTCACCAGCGTCTTTTTGATGTGCCGGGAGTTTGTCCCGCGAATGACCGGTCACGGATACGGGCGGATCCTGAACCTGACCTCCATGATGTCCCACATCTCGCTGCCCGGCCGCACCGCCTATTCCTCCAGCAAGACCGCGCTGCTGGGATTGAACCGTGCGCTGGCTCTCGAACTGGCACCGGAAGGCATCACGGTCGTCGGAATCAGCCCGGGTGTGTGTGACACCGAGATCAACACGCCGCTGATGCAAAATCCCGAGCTCCGCGAATCAATTCTCTCCCGGATTCCCGTGGGACGTTTCGGGCAGCCTCCGGAAATTGCCGCCCTCGCCGTTCACCTCTGCCGCGAAGAGTCCGGGTTCATCACCGGGACCGATATTGTCATCGACGGCGGATGGACCGCTCAGTGAAAATCAGATGCGTAAGCAGGCGGTTTTACGCAGGAAGCTGCGACAAAGTCTGCCGTCAACCGCCTTTCAAGTGACAGAACTAAAAATCTGCCCCCCAGATGCCCCACAATATTCGTCTGCGGACCCTGTGTGAAGTCGCTGGGTTTAGAACCAAACCTCCTGTCGCTGGAGGATGGTCTCGTTCCGTCCAATCGGGTTGAGCGGTACGCGTTAAGGGGACGGGAATGATTCTCGGATGAGGCGCGCGATTGATTGGGGCGCGGGTGGAACCGCGCCCTCCAATCGATCGGAACGACGAGACCGCGATGCATCTCAATCGCTTTGGCAGAATGGTGGCGCCCGTGCTCGCGTGATCCGAAAACGTGGAGGGCGGGGTTCCACCCACGCCCCATATTCGTCTGCGGACCCCGTGTGAGGTTGCAGGCCACACAGGGTGGCGCCTCGCGATTTTGGAGTGCGGTGGCAGAGCGGAGCGTCGACACCGCTTTCGAAACCGTCCGTGGAGTTGTGCCGACCGATGACATCGCCTCGGCGTGAAAAAACATCTCGGAACCCGCTCTGCGTCTCCGCGCCTCTGCGGTTCATTCGTCGTGGTGCGTGGTTGGCGTTGACCAAAGCGGCGTGGCGCTGCGCTTCCCGCCGCACTCCACAATCAGGCGGGTGAACCGGGTTGCGGTCGGGCAACCCCAATGAAACGGCGTAGGCCTTTCCACGTCCGGATGATCCGCCTCGTCCCCTCGGCGGCTACGGGGAGTGGGGATCCGATCCCATGCATCGGTGGAGGGCGGGGTTCCACCCACGCCCTATATTCGTTTG
>CANGKZ010000039.1 GCA_947454705.1 Verrucomicrobiota bacterium | reverse complement strand
CGTTGCGGGCCGGCCGGCCCGCAACGGCACCTCCCTCTGTCCGGCCCTGCGGTCGGACTCAAGCGGCTTTTCCAAGATACAAGTGCGGCGGGAAGCAGAGCGCCACGCCGCTTTGGTCAACGCCAACTGCTCAACAGGGCGAATGAACCGCAGAGGCGCGGAGACGCAGAGTGGTTTTCCGGGATGTTTTTTCGCGCGGATGCGATGGCCTCGGTCGATGCTTTTATGCGGACGGTTTCGAAAGCGGTGTCGACGCTCCGCTCTGCCACCGCACTCCATAGGACGGAGCCCTCGGAGGATTGAATTTGGAAAGCATGAAAGTAGGACGGGGAACCTGATTTCGCAGAACGGAGATCGGAGATCGAAGTTCGAAGATTGGATTCGGAGGAAATTCCCGGGGCGTTGCGTTCTCGCTTCGTGGGACTTTCGTTCCACCGATAGGCCTCCAAGCGGGCAACGACGGCGCCAGAGCTGGTCGTTGTAGAGCTACGGAAGAGCGGCAGCTCTTCCCTACCCAGCAAAGGGAGGGCGGCGTTGCTGCGCCGCCGTAACTTGATCCCCCTTCAACCCTTCAACTTTTTAACCCTTCAACTGCCTTTTTCAGGTTCAACCCTTCAACGGCGGGTACCGCCTCATCGCCCCGCGCCGCGGCCGGTGTAACGCACGTCGTTGGTCAGCCGCTTGGGCTGCTTCGGCGTGTAGAGAATGCCGAAGCGCGCGAGGTTGCTGCTCACAATGTTGAGGTTGGTGACGGCCGATCCGAACTGCAACCGCATGGCTTCATCCTTCAACAGCGCACCAGCCACCCCGTGGCCCGCTTGAAGATCTCCGGCGATGGTCTTGATCTCCTGAACCGCCTCGGAGGCGTTGTGCAGAACCGAGACCACTTCGGGCCGCGCGGCATCCAGCGTGACATTCAGATTCGAACTCACGCCTACAAGTGTGAAGGAGAGCGTGTTGAAGTTGCTGATCGCCGATGCAATCACCGGCGACTGGGAATGCACGAGTGCCTGAGCTTCGGTCACCAGCGCATCGGCCCGGGTTGAAACGGATCGGATGTTTACCGCGCTGGCCGAGAGGTTGGTCAGCACCACTTCGTTCAGCAGGGTGCGGTCCACGCGATCGACTGCGCCGTTGATGCGAATAAGAGCGGCATCGAGCTTCGACATCAGCCCCATGGCCGATCGGGCGGCTTCCTGAATGTTGAACGGCTGCTGGGCCACGATGCGGTCGCCGTCCTTCAGCATGGGCTCCTCGTTCTTGCCGGCGACGATCGATACGAACTGGTCGCCGAGGAATCCGCTCTGCTCGATTTCAAACCGCGCATCGCGATGGATGGCGAACTGCTTGAGAATTCGGGTGGTGATCACCACGGAGCGGCCGTCTTTGGTGAGATCGATGGAGTCCACCGACCCGACCGGCACGCCGGACATGAGCACCGAGGCGCCGGCCTTCAATCCGCCGACATTCTCGGAGCCCACATAAACGAGATAACTGGGCGTGAAGAGGCCGCGGCCCTTGCTGAAATTGACCAGCAGGAGCGCGATGAGAATGAGCGCCACCAAAACAAAGAACCCGACTTTCGTCGCGTTGCGGGAATTTTCCATGGGGAGTTAAAAAGTCGTCTTGCCCGAGGGGATGCCGTTCACGAAGTGGTTCACCACCGGGTCGGTTGAGGACAGGATGTCGTTCGTCGGTCCGTCCGCGTAAATTACTCCGTCGCGCAACATCAGGATCCGGTTGCTGATGCGCCGGGCGCTCGGCATGTCGTGGGTCACGGCGATGCTGGTGACGTTGAGTTTCTCCCACACCCGACGGATCAATCCATCGATGTTGGCCCCGGCCACAGGATCCAATCCGGTGGTGGGTTCGTCGTAGAGCAAAATTTCCGGTCGATACACAATCGCCCGGGCCAGACCCACGCGTTTGCGCATGCCGCCGGAGAGTTCCGCGGGTTTTTTGTTTTCGATGCCCGGGAGTTCGACCCATTCCAGCGCTTCGGCGACAAGACGTTTGATTTCGGCCGGGGTGTGGGTGCGTTCACGTTCGAGAACGAAGGCCACATTTTCAAACACGGTCAGGGAATCGAACAATGCCGCTCCCTGAAACAGCATGCCGAACTTGCGTCGCACCCGGAGCAGCTCGCGTTCGGTGAGCGCGCAGAGATTTTGTCCATCCACCAGAACCTGCCCGGAATCGGGCTGAAGCAGCGCAACGAGGTGCTTGAGGAGAACGCTTTTTCCTCCGCCGCTTCGACCGATGATCACCACCGCCTCCCCGCGATCAATGCGCAGGGACGCGCCCTTGAGCACCTCCTGGGTGCCAAAGCGCTTGGTGACATTTCGAACTTCAATCATGGGAGCCAGGGTCCGTTTCCAACTGGAGTCGATTGTTTATCGTTTTTCCAAAAGGCCCATGCCGGTTCAGACCTTGAACAGGCGGGTGAGGAAAAGAGTGAGGAAGAAATTCGCGACCAGAATCGTGATGCTGGAGCTGACCACAGCTTCGGTGGTGGCACGTCCCACGCCTTCAGCACCGCCTCGGCAGGTGAGGCCCTTGTAACAGCCCACCATCGCAATGGCCGCGCCGAAGAGCGTGGACTTGATCAACCCGGTGAGGATGTCCTCCGGGCTGGTGTAGCGGTTCATGTTGGCCAGGTAGTACGCGCTGTCGATGCCGAGAAGGTGCACGCCCACCAGCCAACTGGCGGTGATTCCCACCACCACAGCCTCCGCGGTCAGCAGCGGGGCCGCGACGGTGCAGGCGATCAACCGCGGCACCACCAGGTAATCCACCGGGTGGGTGGCCAGGGTGCGCAGGGCGTCGATCTGCTCGGTCACTTTCATGGTGCCCAACTCGGCCGCCATGGCAGCCCCCACACGGGCGGTCAGCATCAGACACGCCAGCACGGGCCCCAGCTCACTGCTCATGCCCACGCTCACCACCGCGCCGGTGGCGGTGTCCATCTTGACCTTGTGGAACTGAAAATAGGTTTGGGCGCACAGCACCATGCCGGTGGCGGCCCCGGTGGTGATCACCACGCTCTGCGATTTCACGCCCACGAAGTGCAACTGGGCGATGAAATCCTTCCAGGAAGGACGGCGATGCCGGATGGAAGCGACGGCTTCTCCGGTGATTTCTGCCAGTTCGCCCAGTTCCCGGAGGAAATTGCGGATGCGATTTTGAAGGAGGGCGAGGACCATTCGACGGCGGCAGAATAGCGGGAAAACGGGTGGGGGAAACCCGGATTTGCAACTTCATTGGGGGGACATTTACGTAGGCTTCACCGTCACGACTCCAAAAATCCCTTTCCCCCGCGCCGTTCGTCCGCCAGATTCGCCGCTCCATTTATGGACGTAAGACTTCCGAAGATTGGTGACAGTGCAGACAGCGGCACCGTCGTCAGCATCCTCGTCAAACCCGGCGACGTGATCACCGCCGGTCAAACTGTGATCGAACTGGAACAGGAAAAGGCAGTTGCGCCGATTCCCTCCAGCGCTGCGGGCACCGTGGGAGAAATCCGGGTCCGCGAGGGCGAAAAGATTTCCGTCGGCACGGTGATCCTTACCCTGACCGGTGCCACGGGCGGCTCCGCCCCTGCCCCGGCTGCGGCTCCCGCCGCCGCCGCTGCATCGCGTCCTGCGCGTCGCGCCCAGGTGGTGCAAGACGATGATGACGATGATGTTCTGCCCGCCGACGAAGGCGATGGCGGACCGACGCCCGCCGCCTCCCCGTACGTCCGCAAGGTCGCCCGGGAACTCGGCATCCCCCTCAGCCGCGTGGCCGGAAGCGGCAACGGTGGCCGGGTGGTGATCACCGATCTCGCCCGCCACATCGCCCGACTCGAGCGCGCCGTCGCCCGCGCCGGCCGGTATGCCGAGGAGCCCAAGGGCCTTTCCTTCGCCCCGGTTTCGACCGACTTCTCGGTGTTTGGCCCGGTGGTTTCCGAACCCCTGACCGAGCTCCGCAAGGTCATCGCGTCGCGCATGGTGGAGAATTCCGTCTCCCTGCCGCACGTGACGCAGTTCGATGACGCGGACCTGTCCCGCATCGAAGCCCTGCGCAAGCAGTACAAGGCGGCCTACGAAAAGGCCGGTGCGCGGTTGACCCCGACGCCGTTCATCATCAAGGCCCTCGTTTCTGCGTTGAAGAAGCATCCCCGCTTCAACTCCAGCGTGAACGAAGTGGCCCAGACGCTCGTTCTCAAGCAGTACTACCACATCGGAATCGCCGTCGATACCGATGCCGGCCTGCTGGTTCCCGTGTTGAAGGATGCCGACAAGAAGTCGCTGCTCCAGATCGCGCAGGAACTCACCGCCATCGCCGAAAAGGCCCGCGACCGCAAGGTGGGGGCTGAGGACATGAAGGGCGGCACCTTCACCATCTCCAACCAGGGAGCCATCGGTGGCGGACATTTCACGCCGATCATCAACAAGCCGGAATCCGCCATTCTCGGCATCGGCAAGACCCAGCAAAAGCCCGTGGTCACGGCCGAAGGCAAGATCGAGGCACGCCCGATGATGCCGATCACCGTGAGCTACGATCACCGCATCATCGACGGCGGCAGTGCGGCCCGTTTCACCGTGGATCTGGTGAAGGCGCTTCAGGAGTTCCCTGAATCCGAAGTGAAGCTCTAAGCAATCGACGACGCTCCATGGAAACGATTTCGACAGACATCGTGGTGGTCGGCGGAGGCCCCGGGGGATACGCCGCCGCCTTTTACGCGGCTGATCTCGGACGCAAGGTCATCCTGGTGGAACGTGACTCGCGCCTCGGCGGCGTGTGCATGAACCGCGGGTGCATTCCGTCCAAGGCCCTGCTCAACGCCAGCCACGCCATCGTGTCCGCACGGGAATCCGCTCATCGCGGCATCACCTTCTCGGAGCCCACGATCGATCTGACCAAGCTTCGCGCCTGGAAGGACGGCATCCTGGAAAAGCTCGCCCAGGGCATTTCCAGCCTGGCGAAGATGCGCGGCGTCACCGTGATTCACGGACGCGGCCACTTCGAAGACTCCTCCACCCTTCGCGTGGAAACGCCCGAGGGACAGAAGTTCGTCAAATTCGAGAAGGCCATCGTGGCCGTCGGTTCGCGTCCTGCGATGCCGAAGGCGTTTGACCTCGGCAATCCGCGGGTCATGACCTCCACCGAGGCCCTCGAAATCCCCGACATTCCCGAGAATCTTCTCGTGATCGGCGGCGGCTATATCGGCATGGAGCTCGGCACCGTGTATGCCTCCATGGGTTCCAAGGTCACCGTGATCGAGGCCATGGAAGCCATCCTCGCCGGTGCGGATCCCGATCTCGCCCGGCCCGTGGCTGCCTACGCCAAGAAGGCGTTCAAGGAAGTCCGACTCAAGGCCAAGGTCCTCGAGATCAAGACTGCTGGAAAACAGATCAAGGTCATCTCCGAGTACAACGGGCAGAAGCTCGAAGAACTCTACGACCGCGTGCTGGTCTCCGTCGGACGCACTCCGAACGGCCAGGACATCGGCCTCGAGAACACCAAGGTCCAGAAGGACGAACGCGGGTTCATCAAGGTCGATGAGAAGATGGCTTCGACCGACCCGAACATTTACGCCATCGGCGACATCGCCGGCGGCATCCTGCTGGCCCACAAGGCGAGCAAGGAAGCGCGCATCGCGGTGGAAAACATCGCCGGCGAAGGCTCTGCGGTGAACCGCGACTACGCGATTCCTGCGGTGGTCTTCACCGACCCCGAAGTGGCCTGGGTGGGACTCACCGAGACCGAGGCGCGCCAGAAGAACATTCCGTTCGAGATCGCGAAGTTCCCCTGGGGAGCCAGCGGACGCGCCCTCACCTACGACCGCACCGACGGCCTCACCAAGCTGATTCTGGAGCCGGAAACCCACCGGATTCTGGGCGTCGGCATTGTCGGCCACGGGGCTGGCGAGCTGATTGGCGAAGGCGCCATCGCCGTGGAAATGGGAGCCACCGCCGAGGATCTGGCTGCGATCGTGCATCCGCATCCGACGCTCTCCGAAACCCTCATGGAATCGGCCGAAGTCTTCTTCGGTCACGCGACCCACGTGTTCGCTCGCAAGAAGGCGGCTCACTAACCTTCACAAACCCTTTGCCGCCACGTCCGACGGGAGGACCCCGGACTGCCGGATCCGATCAACCTCTCGTTTCACTCCCATGACCTCAAACCGTCTCAACACCCTCGCCCTCACGCTTCTCATGGCCCCGGCCTCCCTCGCCCTCGCCCAGGACAAACTCGACCTCAAGAATCAGAAGATCCGTGCCAGCTACGCGATTGGCGCCGACATCGGCACCAACATGAAGCGGCAGGACCTCGACCTGGATCCGAAGGCCGTTGCGGCCGGCATCACCGATGCCTTCGCGGACAAGCTCAGCCTCACCAAGGAGGAAATGAAGCAGGTCCTCACCGCCTTCCAGGCTGAGATGATGTCGAAGATGGAATCCCGGCAGAAGGCCGCGGGCGAAGAGAATCTCAAGAAGGGACAGACCTTCCTCGCTGAAAACGGCAAGAAGGACGGCGTGAAATCCACCGCCACCGGCCTCCAGTACAAGGTCACCAAGTCCGGCACCGGCAAGACCCCGAAGAGCACCGACACCGTGAAGGTTCACTACCACGGCACGCTCATCGACGGCACCGTCTTCGACAGCTCGGTCGAGCGCGGCGAACCGGTCAGCTTCCCCGTCAACGGCGTCATCCCCGGCTGGACCGAGGCGCTGCAGTTGATGAAGGAAGGCGACAAGTGGCAGCTCTACATCCCTGCGAAGTTGGCCTACGGCGAACAGAGCCCCGGCGGAAAGATCGGACCGAACAGCGTGCTGATCTTCGACGTCGAGCTCCTCGCAGTCGAAGCTCCGGGCAAGTAAGCGCGCGATCCGCGTTTCAACTTTGATCTTCAACAACGGCGGCCTCCGGGCCGCCGTTTTTCGTTTGCGGGGACGGGCTCTGGAAAAATCGCGCGCGTTTTTCTGAAACCTCCCGGTGGGTCGCTGGGTGTTGTGAGCACCGGTTCACGCCGGATTCAACAAGACTCTCACATCATCACTTCATGAAAGCTCCGCAATCCCGTCGATCCCTGTTCCGTCTGGTGCCCGTGCTCGCCACGGCGCTTTCCCTCACGTTCACCGCGCCGCTGATGGCGGATTCGACCTCGTCCAAAGCCTCCAGCGCCGTGGATCTCGGCTCCTGGATTCCGCCCAAGAACGGCGGCGAATTCGTGGAGGTGAACCTCCGCGACAACCTGCTCGGCATGGCCGCCAAACTGGCCACCAAGGACCAGCCGGAAGTCGCCGAGCTGCTGAACGGCATCCACAACATCCGCGTGCACGTCATCGGACTCGACGACAGCAACCGCGCCGCAAACACCGACCACGTGCGTTCACTGCGGACCACTTTGGATACTGCCGGCTGGGAAAAAGTGGTGTCGGTCACCGAATCCGATCAGGAGGTGGCGGTTCACGTGAAAACGCTCGGCAATGAAGCGGTGCAGGGCCTGGTGGTCACCGTGCTGGAAAACAAAAAGCAGGCGGTGGTGGTGCACATCTCCGGCGACATTCGCCCCGAGAAGCTTGCGACGCTCGGTGAGAAATTCGGAATCGAGCCGCTCAAGAATCTGCCTGTGCCCGCCTCGAAGAAGGGGGCGACGAATTCCACCAAGACTCCCTGAGTCTCGCTGAACCCCTTCCCCACCGAACGCATGTCCCCCACCTCTCCCGGCTCTGCCCAAGCACCTCAGCCCGCCTCCCCGGTCACTGAGAATCAGCCCTCACGTCTCTGGGTATGGACTCGCCGGATCACAGTGGGGTTGATCTTGGCGATCATCGCGACCCCGTTTGCGATTGCCGCGGCGATCTGGGTTTCTTCGCTGGGTAGTTCTTCCGTTGCCGAGGGAAACCGGCTGCTCCGGGATCATCTCGGGATGGATTCCGCGGAGGAGGTCCGCGGCGGGACGGCGGTGGACGTCCGACTCGGGTGGACGCCGCTGTTTCTCGGGCGTCTCGTGCTCGACGTGCTTCCGGTTCCGCCGGAGGCACGGCTGGCCGCCCGATCCGTCCGCGAGGCGGAGGTCAGTGTGAGGCAAAGCGATTCCCTGCCCTTCCAGCGACCTGCAGATGCGGACCTCGCCGACCTGGACGCCGCGATGCTAAAGCAGCATTGGAACCGAGTGGTGGGCGTGTTCCAGAACGATCAGACCGTGCTGGTGTATGCCAATGAGTTCACCTCGCGGGATCAGGAGGTCTCGATCTGCATTGGGGTTTCGGAGCCGGGCATCCGGGTCGTGGCGGGAGGACGGATTCGTCCGGAAGCCCTCGCGGATGTGGTTCGCTTCGCGAGCCAGCACCATCCCGAGTTCGGTCACCACTGGGTGGCAAAGGCAGGTTCCTTCGGCCCGCGGGCGAGTCTGCAATAGCTTCACAGTCGGGATTCCACTCCCGGGCTGGACCAAAAAAGATTCAGGGCGTCGTTCCCGCAGTGGGAAGGACGCCCTGTTTTTCGTGCCGCACGAGGATCAGCGTGTGGCGGAAGGGATGAAGGGATGAACTTGCGCTCCGATCAGGAAGCGCGGGACTTGGAACGCAGCAAACCAGCGGCGACCAGTCCACCGAGGCACATCACCGCGGCCAGCGTGCCGAAGAGCGATCCGAGGCCGGAGCCGGCTTGAACGCCTTCGAAAACCGGAGTGCTTGACTGGGCTCCGACTCCCGAGGCGACGGCGACGAGCGCCAGCGTGAGGGCTCCGAGGGTCAAAACTCCGAAGTTGAAGAAGCGAGAATTCATATGGATCCGTGTTGTGGAGCGCTGTGTGCGCGGCCGTTGTGGTGCTAGAAATAGCGCACGGTTCCCCGTTCGGGGTAACCTATTTAGGCCTCAAGGTGCCTAGTCCGGTCCCCTAGCCTCCTCGGCAAGGCCCTGAATCGCATTGGCTTCAGCGTCAGGAAATTCGGACCGGATCCGCGCTTGAGAATGCGTACCAATTCTGGTTCGTTGGTTCCGCGTGAACACCGACTTCAAGCCCGTATTTCCTGCCCGTTTCGCCGCCTGGCTCGTCGTTTTGGTTTCGATTCTCGGCCTGTCCACGGGATGCCAGACCGTACAGGAAACCGGCCGACGCCAGATCAACATTTTCTCCCCATCCGATGAAATGCAGCTGGGGTTGACCTCGTTCACGCAGATGAAGAAAGAGGTGCCCATCAGCCGGGATCCGAAGGCCAACGAGATGGTTCAAAAGGTCGGCAAACGCATTGCCGCCGTGGCCAATCTGCCCGGAGCGCAGTGGGAATTCGTCGTGTTCGACAGCAAGGAAGCCAATGCCTTCTGCCTCCCGGGTGGAAAAGTGGGGGTTTACACCGGGATCCTGCCGATCTGCCGCGATGAAGCGGGGTTGGCCACGGTGATGGGACATGAGGTCGCGCATGCCGTAGCACGGCACGGAGGCGAACGCATGACCGCAGCGGTGGGGCTCCAGCTGGGCGGCGAACTCGCATCGGCCGCAGTCGATCAGTCCAAGTACGCGAAATACGGCCCCTACATTCGCAACGCGTGGGGGGTTGGCGCACAGCTCGGGGTTGCCCTGCCCCACAGCCGGATGCAGGAGTCTGAGGCCGACGAAATCGGTCTCTTGTACATGGCTCGCGCGGGGTATCCGCCGTCGGCCGCCGTGGGCTTCTGGCAGCGGTTTGCCGAGTACAACAAGGCGCAGGGAAACGACACGCCGTGGTTCCTTCGAACCCATCCGACGGACGATCAGCGCATCGCCCGGTTGAAGGAACTCCAGGTCAAGGCCGAGGCCCAATACAAGCCCCAGCCCTGATCCCGGACGGGGCACAGATTCGATCACTTTCCGCTCCGCTTGGCGCTTCTATCCGGGGCGATCCACAGGCACACTGGAGCCGTCACATGAACGTCCCGTTCCTGAATCCGGCAGCCCAGTTCGACTCGCTCCGGGTCGAAATCCTGGCCGCCACCGAAGCCGCCCTCGCGAAGGGCCATTACATCCTCGGCCCCAACGTATCCGCCTTTGAAGCCGAGGCCGCATCGTACTGCGGCACGGGGTTCGGCGTGGGCGTCAACTCGGGTTCCGATGCCCTCACGCTCGCGCTTCGAGCCCTCGACATCGGCCCGGGCGATGAAGTCATCACCAGCCCGTTCACCTACATCGCGCCGGCGGAGAGCATTCATCAAGTGGGGGCGAAGATCGTGTTTGCCGACATTCACCCGCGCCGGTTCACCCTTGATGCCGCCGAGGTGGCCCGACGGGTGACGCCGAAGACGAAGGCCATCATTCCGGTGCATTTGTTCGGTCAGGCCGCGCCGATTCAGGAGCTACGCGCGCTGGGAATTCCCCTCGTGGAGGATTGCGCCCAGGCCATTGGCGCGACCGTGGAGGGAAAGCCCGTGGGAAGCCTCGGAGCGCTGGGTTGCCTGAGCTTTTACCCCACGAAGAACCTCGGTGCCTGCGGCGACGGCGGCATGGTGCTCGGATCCGATCCCGCGCTGGAAAAGCGGCTGCGCATGCTCCGGGTGCACGGAATCCAGAAGCGTTACCACCACGACCTTCACGGCTACAATTCGCGTCTCGACGACCTCCAGGCCGCGATCCTGCGGGTGAAGCTGCCCCACCTGAACGCGTGGAACGCGCGCCGCAAGGCCATCGCCGATCGCTACGACGCCGGTCTGCGCGGCCTGCCGGTGGAACTCCCCGAAACCGCTCCGGGCAACAGCCATGTCTTCCACGTGTACGCGCTGCTCGCCGACCGGCGCGACGCACTGCAGGCGCACCTTGCCGAAAAGGGTGTCCCCACTTTGATCTACTATCCGCAGCCGCTGCACCTGCAGGCGTGCTATGCGGATCAATCCTGGAAAACGGGCGATTATCCGGTCGCCGAAGCCGTCTCGCGCCGGATTCTTCCGCTGCCCATGTATCCCGAGCTGACCGACGCGCAGGTCGATCACGTCATCGGCGCGATCCGCAGCTTCTTCGCCTGATCCGGTCGGACCGCCAGGCGCGGCCTTCCCCTTCTCTCCCTTCCCAAAGCAAACGCCGGTCGCTGGAAATTCCAACGACCGGCGTTTGTTGTTTTCGGGATCGGCTTCCCCGGAGGAACGCAGCGATTACGGATTCGCGGCGAGGAACTCGATCAGGTTGCGGAGCTCCTGCTTGGTGAGCACGCCGCCAAACCCGTCAGGCATGCCGCTCAGACCCTTTTCACGGCTGGTGATGTCCGTCTTCTTGAGCTTCAGGATGCCGTCCTCGGGGGAGTTGATTTCGAGCTCGGTGTCGGTCTCCGACTTGATCACGCCGGCGTAGGTGGTGCCGTTCTTCATGTTGACCAGCACGCTCTCAAATCCCTTCGCAATTTCGGCGTTGGGAAAGAGGATCGAGCGAAGCACGTACTCGCGCCCGTTCTTGGCCAGCACGCCGGTGAGTTCGGGACCCACTTCGCCACCCTCACCCTTGATCTTGTGGCAGCGGACGCAGCTGACCTCGGCCTTTTCGAGGAACACCTTGCGTCCCTCGTCGGCATTGCCGCCCACGAGGCAGACCTTCCACGGGTTGATGTCGTTCTCCGCCTGCTTGGGAAGGCTCTCCTCCCACTTGGTGATCATCGACTTCAACGCCGGGCGGCGTCCGACGGCATCAAGCACGTCGAGCTGGAGCTCGGGGGCCACCTTGCCGGCGGTCAGATCGCTCATCCAGCGCGAGAGCAGCGCGTCGGCCGCCTTGCCTTCGATGCCGGCCACGGTGGCGAGGGCATTCTGACGCTCTGCCACCGAGCCCTTGGAAAGCACGGTGATGAATCGCGCCAGCGGGTTGGGCGGGACGTTGGCTGAGGGCATCGCGGCCGCAATCGGTGCCGCAACGGCGGCTCCGGCGGCGGCGGTCGGCACCTGGGTGCTGAGGCTCAGCGCGGTCTTGCGGACCGTTTCGTCGGGATCGTCCGTCGCCTTGGAAAGCGCCTCGGACAGCTGCGGGGCGTGCAGCGCGGCGAGGGCCTTGAGCGCCTCGGAGCGGGCTTCCCCGCTGACCTGCTGGTTCACGGACAGCTCGGCGAGCAATCCGGCGGATTCGGTGAGCCCGAGCAATCCGATCGTGCGGGCGGCACGGGCACGCACCTTGTTCGGCGCGGTTTGAACCAGCGGAGCCACGACGGCCTTCAAGGCTTCGGCCGGGATCTTGGCATCGCGGACGAATGCGGTCGGACGCCACAGACCGGTGATGCGGTCGCGTCCGCCATTGGCCGGCCAATCGCCGAGCGCGGCAAGGGCATCGAGGCGCGCCCACTCGGGATGATCCCCGGCGGCGTACTGGGCCAGTGCGGCGGCGGTCTGCTTGGTGCCGACGCGGTAGTTGGCGTTGATGATGCGACGGAGCAGTTCCGAACCGGAATTCGGAAGGCTGTTCCATGGGCCCTTGTCAATCAGCAGCGCGAGTTCCGAGAGCGCGCCGGCAATCGGCTCGTCGTTGATGGCGCGGGCGGCCTCCATGACGATGCGTTCCGAGGAGTCATTGAGGAACCGGGACACTTCCGAGCGTTGGAGGCGACGAAGCGCGACCACGGCGGCGGTGCGGATTCCTTCCGATGCGTTCGAGGACAACGCGGCGATGGCCTCGGGAGTGGAGCAACGAACGAGAGCCATCACGCCGGCATGCCGCAGCGTGGGATCGGCGTCGGCGTTCGATTTCAGCATCGCAAGAATCGCAGGCACCGACTCGGAGCGTCCGAGCTTGGACAGCGCGAGTGCGGCGAGGGATTGCACGCGGGTGTTGGAATCGGTGGTCGCACGCACCAGCGCGTCGTGCGCGCGGGGGTAGGCGGTATCGCCGAGCACGCGCGCGGCGTTGGCGCGCACCTGCATTTCTCCGTCGGTCAGCAAGGCCACGAGGGCATCGAGACTTTCAGAGGGAGCGGCGAGGCCCACCTTGCGGGTCTGGGCGTTCACCTGGCCGATCGCCCAGATCGCGTGGACGCGGGCGTGGAGGTCACCGGGGTTCTTTGCGAGTTTGACCAGCGACGACACCACCGGTTCGCCCTTGTGCGCGAGGGCGAATTGGGCGCCCTGGCGGACGCGCTGGTTCGGATGCGCGAGCAGACCGAGGAGTTCCTTCGGCGAGCGTTGATCGAATCCGGTCGCCAGCAACTTGCGGGTCTCCGCCACGATGGGCGACTTGCTGCCCGCTTCGTGGGTGAGCTTATAGATGCGGCCCTTGCCGTTCTGGTTCCAGCCTTCCACCCAATCCAGCACGTAGAACGCACTGTCCGGACCCCAGTCCCCATCGGTGGCCAGGATCGACCAGATCATCTTGTCGGCTTCGACGAGTTCGAAGTTCGCGCCGCGGGGCTTGAGCTTGAACTTGTGGATGCCGGAACCGCCGCTGCTGCCGCGGAAGTCCACCAGGGTGAAGACGCCATTCCATTCGGGAGTGGCACCGGTTCCGGGGTAATAGCTCACACCACTCGGACCGGCGGAAATGTTCTTGATCGGAGGAACAATGTACGCGGGCTGCTCCGGATTCTGCGGATGCCACATCTTCTCCTGATTCCAAGGGCCGCGCGGGGTGTAGGAGTTCCGGTTTTCCAGGAACTGGTAACCGATGCGCCATCCGTTGTCGGCACCTTCGACGAGGTAGGTCCAGCGGGCCTGATCGCCGCCGTCCGAGTTGTTGTCGCCGGTGAACAGGTTGCCGAAGTCGTCAAACACCAGCTCCTGCGGGTTGCGAAGGCCGTAGGTGAACTGTTCCAATTCTGATCCGTCCGGATTGCAGCGGAACACCGATCCACCATCGGGGAATCCGATATAGCGTCCGTTGACCAGGATGTTCGCCGCGCGGTCGCCGATGCTGTAGTACAACTTGCCATCGGGGCCCCAGGCGAAGCCGTGGAGGTCGTGTCCGAGGAATCCGCCGCGCACGCCGTAGCCGTAGCTGAGGCTCTCGCGCTGATCGGAGATCCCGTCGGCATTGGTGTCCCGCAATTTCCACACGTGGGGAATGTTCGCGAGATAGACGTCATTGCCCCGGGTGATCACGCCCGCCGCGATGCCGTCGAGGATGTTGTTGAACCCTTCGGCAAACACCGTCGAACGGTCCGCTTTGCCGAGTCCGCGCGTGTCGGTCAGCAACCGGAGCCGCTCGGTGTGGGTGGTGTAGGCCTTGAGGTCGTTGTTGTAGTGACGCTTCAGGAGCGCGATGCGGTCCTCGACCGTTTTGGAGGCGAGTTCCTCATCGAGCCAATCGGGATGCCCGCGGATGTCGTCCACGCCCTGGCTGTGACGGAAGGTTTCGCAGACGTACACCTTGCCGGCATCGTCCATGTAAAACGCCACCGGCTGGGCGAGATCGGGCTCGGCGGCCCAGACTTCGCATTTGAATCCGGGCGGAAGCTGGAAGCGTTTGATGGCCTTCTCGGCTTCATCGGAAGCCCCGGCGATCTTGGCCGCATAGGTCGGGGCGGAGAGTTGGTGTTGCGCCGAGGCGGAAGACATCAGCGCAAAGGCCGCGGCAGCCATCACTGCTCGGCGCATCAGGAAACGGGCGTTACAACGCATAGGATTCAGAAAACGTTATTTGCGATCCCCCCATCGACGCAAGCCGACCCTTGGGATTCGACGGATCCTCTCATCGATCCGGGAAAATCCAATTTGATATCGTCGCATCCGGATGGGACGATTTATCACTTGTGTCGGGGCAAAGTGTGTTTCAATGTCGGTCTGTGATTTCGTTGATTCATGATCTGCACGCGGCGGCCCGGCGGCGAGGCAAGCCAGCGATTTCGCTCGAGTTTTTCCCGCCCAAAACCGACGAGGGGGACCGGAACCTGTTTGAAAAAACGCTTCCGGCACTGATGCAGATCAAGCCCGATTACTGCTCGGTGACCTACGGCGCGGGCGGCACGACCCGGGACAAGACGCTCCAGATCGTGGAGCGCATCCAGCGCGATTTTGACCTGACCACGATGATGCACCTGACGTGCGTCAACGCGACCCGGGCCGAGCTCGACGCGGTGATTGCCGATGCAAAATCGCGCGGCGTTCGCAACCTGCTGGCGCTCCGCGGGGATCCCCCGGCGGGCGCGGCGGAGTGGACCGCCACCGAGGGCGGATTCCAGTATTCCGCCGAGCTGGTGGCGCATTTGAAGACCCTGGGTGGTTTCAGCATTGGTACGGCAGGATTCCCCGAGGGGCACATCGCGCAGACCGGTGGGCGCGAAGTCGACTGGGGCCATCTGGCGGACAAGATCGAGCGAGGGGCGGATTTCGTGGTGACCCAGCTGTTCTTCAACAACGACGACTTCCTGCGCATGCGGGATTACCTCGTCGGCAAGCGCGGCCTCAAGGTTCCGCTGATTCCCGGCCTGCTGCCGGTGCTTTCGCGCAATCAGACCAAGAAGTTCACCGCGCTCTGCGGCGCCGCGCTGCCTGCCCCATTTTTGGCACAGTTGGAAGCCCTGGGAGACGACGATGCGGCGGTGACCCAGTTCGGCATCGAGTACTGCGCGAAGCAGTGCGAGGAATTGATTCGGGAAGGCGTGGAAGGAATCCACTTCTACACCCTCAATCGCGCCAACTCCGCGGCGGCGGTGGTCCGACTTCTCGGACTGGCCTAGCGCCGGGGAGTTTCTGCGTCACCCGGCCCGAGGGGCGAATTATTCGAGCTTCTTGACGATCTCGAGTTCGTTCCCGGCCGGGGTGCGGCGGTACACCAGCTGATCGGTCAGCTTCCGCATCATGTGGACGCCGAGTCCGCCGATCGGACGTGCATCCGGATCCCCCACCAGGTCCGGTTCCGCAGCGCCAAGCGGATCGAAATCCCGGCCGTCATCCACGATGAGTACGTGGACTTCCCGTCCCACCACTTGAAGCCGGAGCGAGGCCTTCTTGGCCATCGAGTGGTCCACCACATTCTGCAGGTGCTCGTTCAACGCGTGGTCCAGGGCGAACATCACGCGCGGCGTGAGGGCGTGGGACTTGCCAAACTCGGCGAGGCGTTCCGCCGAGACCGGGGGCAACTCCGGATTGTTGGGCAGCGTGAATTCCACTGCGGGACGGGGTTAACGAATCGACTTCAGAGCCTCAGACCTTTTCCACCAAGGTATCGCGGAATCCGGTCAGCTCGAGAATCTGATCAATCTCCGGCGAGGTGCGGGACACCAGCAGCTGCCGACCCTGGGCCTTGAGCTGGCGATGATACTGGAGCAGCACTCGGATGCCGGCAGAACAAAGGAAATTGGCCTCGGCGAGATTGATGTAGAGGCGCTTGACCGGGGTCTTGATCACCGAAAGGACTTCCACTTCAAGCTGGTTGGCGGCGGGACCGTCCACGCGTCCCTTGAGGAACAATTCGGTTTCGTCACCGCGGGTTACTTGGGAAAGGCTCATGATGGATCTGACGGAGTTGGTCTGCATGGATTAGCGGGACGGCCTGAAAAAACAAGCCTGATCCACCTGCGGCTCAGGAAGTGGTGCCCGAATCTGATCCGGCGAAACAATTGCACGATCCCCCCGGGCGTGGAACGCTCACTCGCGGAGTCAGTCCAATCTATGCCACTCCTTCGAACCCGGATTCGCCAACGCTTTCGCCAAGTGGTCCAGAACCACCGCCGCAACCCGGTCATCCGGGCCATGGCAACCCTGGCGCGGCAGTTTTACGACGCCCACGAGCGTCCCGGCTATGCGGCTTCCGGAGGCGAGCTTCGACTTCTCAACTGCCTCGCCCGCGCAGGAACCGACAAACCCTGGCGAATGATTCTGGACGTGGGGGCCAATCACGGCCTGTGGACCCGCGATGCCCTGCCGGTTTTTCCCGACGCGACGTTCCACCTGTTCGAAATCGCACCGCCAACCGCGGAGTACGCCTTCAAGCTCCACCAGGGAGTGGAACGAGTTCACATCCACACCTACGGATTGTCGGATTCCGCCGGCAGCCGAACGCTGAACTACTACGGTCCAACCTTCGACGAGCTGAGCACGTTGCACGATCCCATCATCGGCCAGCCCGGGGACTTCATTCCACTGCAGGTTGAGGTCCGCACGGGCGACTCGTTTCTCGCGGAACATCGCATTGAGTCGGTGGACTTCCTGAAAGTGGACGCAGAGGGAAGCGATCTGGAGGTGCTGCGCGGGTTCGAGGGCGCCCTGAGTCGCGGGGCGATCCAGGCCCTGCAGTTCGAATACACCTGCGGAGGAGCGGCGCTGAAGACGCATCATCACTTCCTGACCAGCCGCGGCTACAAGGTCGGAAAGCTCTACTCGCGCTACGTGGAATTCTTCGACTACGAACCGTTTCGGGAAGACTTCCCCGGGCCCAATTACGTGGCCATCCACCAGAGCGCCCCGAATCTCATCGCGGCGGCGTCCGCTGGGTTCCCGCGTTAGTTCCCCGCCCGTCTGCAGGCGCGGGTTTCGATTTCGGCTCAGGCTCGATCGTGGTGATGCGCGACCCGAGGAAAAGCTTCACGCCGAGGGGAACAAAATCCACCCAGCTTCGGACCTGGTGGAGCGTTTCGTTGCGCAGGCCCGCGGAAAATTCCCGGCTCACCCCACCAGGCCGCAGATCCCGGAAGCTCACGCGCCCCACCGTGAGGACCAGCGTATCAATTCCGGTAAATCGCAGGGAACCGGCGCGTGCCTGGGCCTCGGTTGAGTCCAGATCCCCGAGCGATTTCTGGAGTTCAGTGAGATTCGTTTTGCCCGTGGCATCGACCACGATCTGCACCTCGGCGAGATGGAGACGGATTTCCCGGAACTGAAGCGCATTGGTGGCGGCGGCCTCGGCGTTGTAGGCGAGGTAGAGTTCAGGAAGATCCAGGAAGGGGCCGCCTCCGAACCGGGGCGGATTGAGAATCTTCAAATTCGAAATCCGGAGTGAACCGTCACGCATCCCCAGCTCCACGGCGCCAAGGGAGGTTTCCCAGCCGGTGCGCTGGCGGATCGCGGCGGTAAGCGCGGTTTTGGCCAGCCAGTTGCGCGAGAGAATCAGCGCAGCCACCAGCAGCACAGCCAGCAGCACGAGCCCCAGGGCGATGCGGATCAGTCGGCGCGCAAGGACAGACTTCATCCGCGTGACCCGTCAGAGCACGATATCCTCGGGACGCACCTCGAGGCATTCATCCTGGTCCTCCCAGATGACGGCCGGAAAGTGTTCCAGAAGCATGGGAACGCATTCGTGCGCGGCATCGGCGAGCAGGCGTTCCACCTGCTGAGCGGCATCTTCGAACGCGGCATCGTAGTCGCGCACCTTCTTGCGTCGCTTGTCCTCCCAATGCGCCACGTCATGCACCGGCCGATACAGCTCGCACCAACGGGTGACGCGGGCGCGCACCTCGGGGGATAGATCATCGAACGGCACCGAGGTCTCCCCGCAGTGCTGGCAAATCAGCCCGCTCTCCGCGATGTCGCGGGTGAAAAGCGGGAGCAGCGGAGCGCGGCAGCAGGACGCGGCCACGTAGCCGGCCGGGATGTTCACCAGCCGCTTGAGCCACACCTGGCGTTCGTGCGCGAGCTGGGCGGCCAGGCGGTAGGCTCCGACCAGCGGATGCGACAGCCGCCACGCGCGCCCGTGCAATTGTCCGAGCGTCTGCGCGCACCAACGCGCCAGCGTGAGGTCGTCCACCTCACGAAACGCGATTCCGTATTCCTTCCACAGCCGGTCCAGCGGCGAGTCTTCCTTCGGCTCAGACATTGAAGAGAAGATAACAGCATGGGCAACAAACCCAAGCCACAAGGCGTTCCGCCGTGCGGGAAACTTTGACGCGCCGATAGGGCGACGCGCATTTGCTGAATTTGAGTCTTCCTCCCCAAGCGGTCCGACGGCACGGTTTCGTGAAATCACATCCATGACTCCTCCGCGAGAATCCGGTTTTGCCTGGTGGCGGTTGCTCAACCGTTACCAATGGTTCGTACTGATCGTTGCCTCCCTGGGATGGCTGCTCGATTGCATGGACCAGCAGCTCTTCAACCTGGCGCGTCAGCCGGCGATGAAGGAGCTGCTCGCCGTCAGCTTCGGTCGCCCCGCCACGGCAAACGAAATCAGCGAATACGGTCCGTACGCGACGGCCATTTTCCTTCTGGGCTGGGCCTCCGGCGGATTGATCTTCGGCGTGCTTGGGGATCGATGGGGACGCGCCAAGACCATGCTTGTCACTATCCTGATGTATTCCGGGTGCACCGGATTGAGCGCCTTCTCGCATGAGTTTTGGGATTTTGCGCTGTACCGGTTCCTGACCGGTCTCGGCGTGGGCGGGGAATTTGCCGTCGGCGTCGCGCTGGTGGCCGAGGTCATGCCCGAGCGGGCGCGCACCTACGCCCTCAGCCTGCTGCAGGCACTTTCCACGGTGGGCAATATCGCCGCCGCCTGGACCAGCATTACGCTCGGCCAATTGGAGCAAACCGGCGTGGACGGCAAGCTCGCCGGATGGGCGGCGTGGCGCTGGATGTTTGTGGTAGGCGCGGTGCCTGCGATCCTGGTGGTGTTTGTTCGACGCGGACTCAAGGAGCCCGAGCGCTGGCAGGCCACTCAGCGGGATCCGGAGCTACGCAAGCGCATGGGCGATTACGGCGAACTGTTCGGGAATCCGAACTGGCGCAAACCCGCCGCCATTGCCGGCATCCTGCTGCTCACCGGAATTCTGATCGCCTTCCTCGGACCAACTGCGTGGCCGAAGCGTTCCATCGTGTTCGGATTCTCCCTGGCCGCACTCGCCGCCGGATTGGTGGTCGTGTTCGGAGGCGGGGGCGACACCACGTATCGCCGCAACGCGGTGGTCGGGCTGCTTCTCGCCCTGTCCGGCGTGATCGGCGTCTGGGGCATCGGATTCTTCAGCTTCGATCTCATTCGCCCGGTCGTGACCGGAAAGCTGAAGGAACTGGCCGCGCATCCCATGGTAATCGAACCGGGATTCCGTCACACCGTAGCCGCGTGGCTGGGCTTCACCGATCTGAAACCGGAAATGATTCCGGGCAAGGTCACCGTGTGGGTGGGCATCACTTCGATGATGCAGAATCTCGGCGCATTTTTCGGCATCTACTCCTTTGGCCTGCTGGCCGAACGCGTGGGACGCCGTCCCGCCTTCGCCGCCGCCCTGATTGCCGCGGCGGCCAGCACCGCCGCCGTGTTCGGGTTGCTGCGCGAGTTCTCCCAGATTTTTTACCTGATTCCGCTCATGGGATTCTGCCAGCTCGCGTTGTTCGGCGGCTACGCCATCTATTTCCCTGAACTGTTCCCCACCCGGCTCCGCAGCACGGGAACCAGCTTCTGCTACAACGTGGGGCGCTTCGTGGCCGCCTCAGGTCCCGCCACCCTTGGATTGCTGACCGCCGTGGTTTACCGCGAACAGGCCGAGCCCTTCCGCTACGCGGCCATCACCATGTGTGCGGTGTTTGGAGTGGGACTCCTCGCCCTGCCCTTCGCGCCGGAAACGGTCGGCACCGACCTTCCGGAAGAAGACCGCGGCGCCGCCCACTGAGGCTGCTTCGGGATCGAACCTCCGAACGAACGGCTCGTGCTTCGGCACAAGCCGGCGGGGTTCAGTGGCGCGTCAAATCGAGCGCCACCAATCGATCCTCACAGCGCAGGAAGAGCAGTCCGTTGGACAGCACGGGGCCTGCCCAGCACGGGTGATGCAGCGAAGGCACCTGCCAGCGTCCCACTTCGTCGCACTTCTCGGCGTTCGGACGGAAGATTCCAAACAGCCCCCCCTCGCCGATCGCAAACAGTTTGCCGTCCGCAAGGATCAAGGCCCCGCGTCCGAACACCGTGGGCCGCTCCGCCGAATGCGCAGCCCAGCGTTCCTCGCGCTCCCATTTCACCGCTCCGGTTCCAAATTCGATACAACGAAACACGGCATCCGGTTCGTTTCGACCGCTGAATCCGTAGAGATGCCCGTTCACATGCACCGGGGTGCTCCAGTGCATTTCCAATCCGAGCCCCTTCCACTTCTCGGTGAAAGCGGGGGTTCCCGATCCGACCCGCAACAGCACGGATCCGGTTTTGTAATAGGCCGACGAGATGAGAACGTCATCGCCGAGGACGACCGGGTTGGCGGCATTCACCGATTCATCCACGCGCGCACGAAACCAGCGGGAAAACCGAACCGAACCATCCGCGGGATCGAGCCCCACCAAGCCCTGTCGCATCAGGCAGAACACCCAGCGTTTGCCGCCGATGGTGGCAGGCACCGGAGAGCTGTAGCTGGCCTGCTTCTCCCATCGACGCCACTCCACGGAACGATCCCCGGCCCAGCCGAGCATCGGTTGTCCCTGCCAGTTCTTTTCCCCGACCGATTCCCAAAGCGTCTTTCCGGTCTCGGGATCAAAGGCCACGACACCGGAATTGGGCTGACCTCCCACCATCACGATGAGTTTTCCCCCTTCGAGAATGGGAGTGGTTCCCACGCCGAAAAACGCCTCGGGCACTTCGAAATCCTTGGCCGTATCGCGCTGCCAAATCTCGGCGCCGGTCTGCAGATTCAAGCAGGTCAGCTTGCCCTCCGCGCCGAAGGTGTAGACGCGGTTCGAGGTCATCAACGGCGCCGCGCGCGGACCGTTGTTATACCCGTACGGATCGCGATAGGACGTCGGGTACGCATGCCGCCACACCGGCTTTCCGGTCGCGACTTCGAGGATTTGGAGCACCTCGGTGTCGCCGAGGCGGTGAAACAGGGCGAGTTTGCCTCCGAGGACCGACGGGGCCGCGTATCCCGTGCCGACCGCAAGATCGAGCTTCACGGGGGGGCCGCCGGCGGGAATCTGGTCGATCAGCCCGGTTTCGGGCGAGGTTCCATCCCCGTTCGGACCGAGGAATCGGGCCCAGTCGGCTGCGGAAGCCGATGCCGAAGCACCGGCTCCGAGGCAGAGTAGGAAGAGTGCGATGCGAAACAGCATTCCACTGTTTGCCGCACCGGAGCCCGGGGACGCAAGTCTGCGTCTGCGGTCGATGAAGGGATGCGAGAGCCTGCAGGCCGAGGATCAGCCCTCGTCATCATCCCACGCCACGCGCTTCAGGCACTCGCGCGCCTTGCGGCGTTCGTAACGATGTTTGAGGGATTTCTTCGGGCGATCCGAAGAGGCACGGAACGGATGCTTGGGGTCACGGAGAAGGTCCGTGAACGCTTCATTGGTCTTGGTCATGGCAAACGAGAGGTCTTCCACTACACACCTCCCGGTCGAACCGAGGCTTGTTGTTCGCAACCCGCGAACGACGTAAACACGCCGGACTCCCGGGAAAAGCACCTACCAACGTCATCAACCTGTTTCGAGTGTGACGTTCCTGTCAATACTTCGGTCGCTTGTGGTGAATTTTTTAGCAGGATCCCTTCCCGGATTGAGATTCGACATTTCCCCCTGCTTCGCGATGCTCCGTGCGTCCTGTGAAGATCCTGTATCTTAATGGCCCGAATCTGAATCTCCTGGGCACGCGTCAGCCGGAGATCTACGGCCGCACCACCCTTGCCGACATCGAGTCGGAAGTGAGAGCCAAGGCGGCATCGCTCGGAGTGTCGATCGACTTTCGCCAGTCCAACCACGAAGGCGAACTGGTCACCTGGATCCAGGAGGCCCGCGGCCGGTTCGATGCGCTGGTGATCAACGCCGCAGCCTACACCCACACGAGTGTGGCCCTGCGCGACGCGATCACCGCGTCGGAAGTTCCGGCTGTGGAGATCCATCTTTCGAACATCCATGCGCGTGAGGAATTCCGGCACCGGTCGCTGATTGCCGCGGTCTGCCGAGGTCAAATTGCCGGCTTTGGCAAGACCTCATATCTCCTCGCTTTGAATGCTGCGATTAGCGTTAAAGTGAACGCGTAAACCCGCGTATTTTTCACGTTTGACGCCATTTCCAGCAGACTCCTCACTTGACCTTCGGTGCGAGTTTTCCCTACTGTCCGTCCGACATTTGAACCGAAGCCGAATCCAACCCCTCTTGGCATTTCGGCCTGCCTGGGATGAGCCCAGGATAAACGATTAACCGACCTAACCGAATCCCGCTCCAGTGTTGCGGGATTCCACCCTGGGATCCGACGTGGACCTGAAAGAAATCAAGTCAATCATTGATCTGATGAAGAAGAACTCCCTCTCGGAGTTCGAACTGGAAGAAAAGGACTTCAAAATCAAATTGAAGCGCCCCATTGCCGGAACGCTCGCCGCGTTGCCCGCAGCTGCGTACTCGGAGGATGGTGAGTACGCGAACCCGGCCCCAGCCGGACGCCCTGCCGGATCGGCCCCGGCTCCTGCCGCCCCCGCCGCCCCGGCGGTTGCGGAAGCCGAAATCAAGTCGCCGATGATCGGCACCTTCTACCGCACCCCGTCGCCCGATGCTGCTCCCTATGTGGACGTCGGAAGCGAAGTCGGCCCTGACACGGTGGTCTGCATCATCGAGGCCATGAAGGTCATGAACGAGATCAAGGCCGAGGCGCGTGGTGTCATCACCTCGGTCCTCTTGGACAACGCCAAGCCGGTCGAATTCGGGCAGCCCTTGTTCAAGATCCGCCCGCTCTGACCTGATCAACCGCATTCCGGGACGCTGCCTAAGCGGCGTCCCAACTCCAGTGAGTCCCCTCCCTCCAGCGCCGCGCCTCCGGAATTCCGGGGGTTGTGCGCTGAGCCGGACGGGATCAATCCCCGGCCCCTGCCCTTCCGTTTTTCCGCATGTTTGAAAAAATCCTCGTCGCCAACCGTGGCGAAATCGCGATGCGGGTCATCCGTGCCTGCCGCGAGTTGAACATCAAGACGGTCGCCGTGTACTCGAAGGCCGATGCCAATTCGATGCACGTCCAGATCGCCGACGAAGCCATCTGCATCGGCGAGGGCGCCAGCACCGACAGCTACCTAAGGATCGACCGAATTATTTCGGCGGCCGAAATCGCCGACGTCGATGCCATCCATCCCGGTTACGGCTTCCTGAGCGAAAACGCCCACTTCGCCGACGTTTGCGAGAGCTGCAACATCCGCTTCATCGGACCGCGCTCCGCGGCCATGAACGCCCTGCACGACAAGGCGAGTAGCCGCAACCTGGCCAAGAAGGCCAACGTTCCCACCCCGCCGGGTTCCGACGGTCTCGTGGAAACCGAAAGCGATGCCCTGGCCGTGGCCAAGCGCATTGGCTATCCCGTGATGATCAAGGCGGTCGCCGGCGGCGGCGGACGCGGCATGCGTGCGGCGCACAACGATGTGTCCCTCGTGAAGGGCTATCACACCGCGCGAACCGAGGCGGAAAAAGCCTTCGGCAACAGCGGCGTGTACATCGAGAAATTCATCGAGAACCCGCACCACATCGAGTTCCAGATCCTCGGCGACACCCGCGGCAACATCATCCATCTCGGCGAACGCGACTGCTCCATCCAGCGCCGCAACCAGAAGCTGATCGAGGAAACCCCGTCCCCGATGCTCGACCGGAAGGATCTGAAGGACCTCCGCAAGAAGATGGGCAAGGCCGCGCTGCGCATCGCCGAAGAAGCCGGCTACACCAACGCGGGCACTGTCGAGTTCATCGTCGATGACACCGGCAACTTCTACTTCCTCGAGGTCAACAAGCGCATCCAGGTCGAACACCCGATCACCGAAGAAGTGACCGGCATCGACCTCGTCCGGCAGCAGATTCTCATCGCCGCCGGCGAACGGATCACCATTTCGCAGGGCGATGTGGTCCTCAAGGGCCACGCCATCGAGGCCCGCATCAATGCCGAGAATCCGTTCGATGACTTCCGCCCCAGCCCCGGGCGCATCGAAATGTACTACGCCCCGGGCGGCCGCGGCGTCCGTGTGGATTCGCACGCCTACGCCGGCTACACCATTCCGCCGCACTACGACTCCATGATCGGAAAGCTGATCACCTACGGGAAGGATCGCGCCGACGCCATGGACAAGATGAGCCGCGCGCTCAGCGAGTACATGATCACCGGGGTCAAGACGACCATCCCGTTCTCCCAGGCCATCCTTCAGGATCCTGACTTCCGCCGCGGAACCTACACGACGAACTTCGTCGAACGCCTTCTGGGCGGGGCCCGCCGCGAGCTGATCCAGGAAAACGCCTGATCCCGGCGCGGAGTGCAAACTCCGGGGTGTACCAAGTTGGGTAACCCCGGGTTTCCGCTCGACCCGTCCACTTCCCGGCCTAGGGTTCGGGTTGTGGTTCCCCGGACACTACGAAGCCCTCTTGCCACGGCCGCTGCGGCGGCCGTGTTGCTTTGGACGTTTGCAGCCGTCGCGCTGCAGGCCGACACGCCGTGTCGCATCGTCACCTACAACGTCGAGAACTACCACCTCCGTCCGTGGGGCAACCGGGCTGAGAAGCCCCAGGAATCGCGCGACGCGGTGGTGGAGATCCTCGCATCGATCCAACCCGATGTCGTCGCGCTCCAGGAAATCGGCGAGCCCGCAGCGCTCGAACAACTTCAATCCGCCCTCGCCGCCCGGGGGGTGAACCTCCCGCATCGGGAACACCTCGGAGGCTGGGACACGAATCTGTTTGTCGCCGTCCTCAGTCGGTTTCCGATTCAGGAACGCCGCCCCCACACCAACGACAGCTATCTGCTGGAGGGGCGGCGCTTTCATGCAAGCCGCGCGGTCGTCGAAGTGGACCTGGCATTGCCCGGCAAACGCAGCCTTACGTTGCTGACGGCGCACCTAAAATCCCGCCGCCCCGTCGGTGCTGCCGATGAATCCCTGCTCCGCGCCGAGGAAGCCCGCCTGCTTCGGGGACACATCAACGCCGCCCTCCAACGCACTCCTGATGCCGCGGTCGTGGTGTGCGGTGATTTCAACGACGCCCCATCGAGCGCCCCGGTGCGTACCATTCTTGGAAAAGGCCGCACGCGTCTGTTCGACACCCGGCCGGCGGAACGCGCTTTGGCGCCGCGTTCATTGCGGACTTCGAAGCTCGCGCCCGAGCGGCGTGTGACGTGGACGCACTTCTACGCGAAGGAGGATTCCTACTCGCGCATCGACTACATCCTGCTCGCGCCGGGAATCACCTCATGGTTTCGGAGCGACGCGAGTTACGTCTGGAACGGCCCCGACTGGGGCGCCGGATCGGATCACCGTCCGGTGGTCTGCGAACTGAGCATTCCAGATCGTTGAAGCAGGAAAGCCGGTTGCAGGCTCGAACCGAAACACGGCAGTTCGAACCGCGGATGGACGCGAATGAACGCTGATGCAGAGGGGGAGAGGAACGCGGGTGCGGCGGGAGATGAATCGATTGGCCGTAAACACGGGTCGATACCCAGAGGGGCGACAAAAACGCGGCTCTGCCGTCCCGCTGGGACTCGAAGGCATCCACTGATCCTGAACCCAGGCCTGAAGGCCATGGGCTATTCTCAAACGCCCGCGCTCGCGGCAGCCCCGAATTCCCCTTCAACGCTTCAACTTTTCACCCCTTCAACCGCCCCTCGCAGGTCGCATCGGCCTCGGTTTCGAATCGCCTGCGGTTCGAGGTGATTTGGTCTGCGTGGCAAGTTCGCGGAATTCGAGTCGCACCCGCTCCCTTGCGCGCCTTCCGGTGATCCACGCGCCTGCGCAAAAGATCAGCAGGCCACCCCAAAACTCCACCGGCAGGAGCCCGCCGATGGCCAGCTGGGTCCGCAGGATTTCACAAATCCAGGCAAAGGCGTGGGCAAGGGCCGCAGGCGCAAACCAGACCGTAAACATGGTGCGCGAGCTGAGCGCCTGGATCGTATGACCCTGCAGCGCGAGCAGCGTGGCGACCCATCGAACCGCAGGCAGCGACACCAGCATGCCGAGGACAAATCGTTGTAGAAAACTTGGAAGATTGGGCGGAAAGACCCAGCCCGGGCCGCGTTCGTTGCAGATCAGCCACAGGTCCACCCCGAGCAGTAGCAACATGGGAAGCAGGAACATGCGCCGAAGCGCGAGCCACTGGCCGTGCAGGATTGCGTCTCGATCCAGCGGCGTGCACAGCAGCAGCTCGAACGATCCCGAGTGACGTTCCTCCACCAGACGCGCGGCCGACTCGGTGATGATCCAAATGCAAAACAGAATCTGAGCCGACATGGCCATGGGAAGGATCCATTCATCCAGCCGCCACGGCAGGTGCATGACGAACTCCTGCCAGACCAGCAGCAGTCCCAAAGCCCCGAGCAGAATCCAGGGATGGTACGGTTTCCAGATTTCGCGCTGCGAAAGCCAGAGGTAGGAGGAGCGATCCAGCAGTTTCTCCCGCAGCGCGCGTCGGGCCGGGGCGGAACCGTGGGTCCAGTGGCTCCAGAGATTCTTCAGCTGAACCGAAAACTTTCGCACCGGCGCGTCCTGCCAGACGGTGCGCGTTCTCGCTGCGGCCCAGCCGAGCAACGCCCACGCGATTCCCTGCTGCACCACGAGCCCGGCCAGGAACCACGCCCAGAGATCAAGGGGCAGGATGCCGGAGGGAACGAAGGAGATGCCTCCCACAGATCCGCGAGGCATGACCGACAGCGCCAGCGGCAGGACCGGACTGATCATCGCGGCCAGCGCGGCTTCGATTGGCAATCCAGTCACCGGCGAATTGCTGCCCAGCCAGAACATTGCCCCCAGCGGAATCGAGGAGAGCGCAAACAACGACAACGCGGAAAGCCCCGCGGCCTGACGGGGCTTGGTGCACCAGGTCGAGACCCACACGGAGACTGAAGTGGAAACAAACAACGTGTTAAGCAGCGACGCAGCGAGCATGCCGACCTGCTCAAGCGTCACGCCTCCGAGGAGTAAGCCGATGGCAAAAATCGGGAGCATGGACATCAGCGCATACGCCGATCCCGCCACCGCAGCCCCGGCCTTGCCCAGAACCACGCTCCAACCGGAAAGGTCGGTCAGAAAGAGCAGCCCCAGCGTTCCCTCGCGTCGCTCCGAGCTGATCGAATCCGAGGTCAGCATCACCCCAAGGCCGAGGGCGGAGAGCCCGCCGGCGAGGGTCAGCTGAAGAAACATTTGGGCCCCCATCGCATTCGGTGCCACCGGAGCGGAGCCTGACATTCCCACCAGGGCCAACGCTCCGAGGATTCCCATGGCCGCCACTGAAATTCGGGCACGCCAGGTGGCCGGCTTGCGGCTCGCGCTCAGGAGTTCCCGTCCGATGAGGGTAAATACGGGATTCATTCGGCAGCTCGGCTTAATCGGCGAAGATCAACGGTGGGGGCTAAGCCACACTACCCGCCTTGGAACGTTTCCACAAACGGGACCACCACGATGCCCGGCCATCGGGACGATGATGGGCCAGCTCCCGAAATTGGTTCACCACGATCCGACGCGACCGGGAGATCCAGATGAAGGAGTTCAATCCACAAATCACGGCCCAGATGCAGAGCAGAAGCATCGGAGTCACCCAGCTGGTTTGTCCCGCCACCGATGCCATCCCGAGGAATGTGTAGAGAATCAGCGTCGCCACCACCGGAAGCGCGAGCCCGAGTCCCACCACGCCGGAGGCCGCGCGGCTTCCGGTCCCGGTCATCCCCTTCCACATTCCCAGCCAGAACAGGGTCACCGCATCCAGTGGAAGGAACAGCATCCGGAGCAGCCACAGGAAGGTCCACATGAGCTGTTCATCGCTGCCGGAGATTTCCACCCGGAGCGACGAAATCAGGAAGATCGCATCAAACAGCAGCGCGATCGCGATCGGCGCGCCGAACTGCCGCATGAGTGCGATGCGGCGTCCGGCGAGAAGTTCCGGCACATCGAACGCCGTGGTGAGCAGGAGCTCCAGCGCACCGGTCCTACGATCTTCGATGAACTGGCGTGGGGCTTCGTTGGCGATCCAGACCTTGAGAATCAGGTGCAGGAGAATGGAAGAGGCGAGATAGATTCCCGTATTCCACCAACCGCTTCCCGCGCGCCAGCCCCCGTACGCGAAGCCGAGAACGAGGAGAAAAAGCATGGCCCACACGGAAGCCGACCGCAGCCAGTACCGGGTGGACAACCACGCACCGGGATTGTGATCCAGCCAGGTGCGCCGGGTCTGGAGGCGGGATTCCACCGAGGAGAACCGCAACGCATCGAGCCACGCACGCCAGCCTCCATTCGCGGTGCCGGTCCGCTTGTCCTGCCAGCTTCGGGGCAGTCGCAGGCTCGCAAAAACCAACACCACCAGAGCCAGCCCGCCGATCCACGCCTCGGCTTTCCAAAACAACGACGGATTCTTTTTGAACTCCGCATCGGCCACCTGGGAGTAGGCGAAGAGCGGAGTCATCCATCCAATCGAATGCTCCAACGAGTTCCGGATCCGATTGTCCGATTTCGCCCAGTAATCCAACAGATCGCCCAACAGCATGCCGCCCACCGGCATCAGGAAAAACACGGCGAGAATCAACACGAACGACGACATCGCCGAGCGCAGCGCGTCGCGGCTGACGACCGAAACCGCGAGTCCGATGGAGAGCGAGAGCAACAACGTCGAAATGAGCACCAGGACCATCCGCAGGTATTCCCCACCCGTGACGCCACCGAGAAGAAGGCCCATCGACATCACCGGCAGCAGTGCCAGAAGCCCGTAGAATGCTCCGAGTGAGGTCGCTGTGAGCTTTCCCAGAGCGACATCGAATCCCTTGAGGTCGGTAAGGAACAGCAACCCGAGCGTGCCTTCGCGTTTTTCAGAACTGATGCAATCGGAGGTGTAGGTCACCCCGGCCATCGAGGACACGAGGAGTGCGAGCACGGAAATGGAGCTGAACAGGGCCTGTCCGGTGGTGCGAACCTGGACGATGGATTGCAGCGCCAGAATCCAACCAGTGATGAGCAACGCCAGCAATCCGGAGACCGAGCGCCCCCAGTAAGTCCATGAACGGCGCGAAGACACCCGGAGTTCGCGTTCGACGACAGGAAACAGGGTCATGGCGTGCGGTGCATCGTTGGAAAAGCCTCCGGGCGCATCAAGCCACAAGTCAGCTCAGGGACCAAGAAAACACCGATGCTGCAACTGGTGCCGAGCCGTACGGAAGCCATGGACGAAAAGAAGCGCTCCGCCGAGGACCACCGCCAGCGCGGCCCAGACCGCCATTCCCGGCCGGACTGGGCCCGCCTGGTCACACAACGATTGCACCGCGAACATCTGCAGGGCGGGTATCTGAGCCACTGCCAGCGCCTGCCAGGCACGGGGACGGGAAAGCATGGAAACAAGCAGACCGAGTCCCACGGCACCGGCGAGCCAGCCGAGCCAGGCAAACCACGACGAAACAACCACCACCCAGGGCATTGCCCCCGGCGCGCTCGGCATCAGCCTCAACGGAATCAAGAATGAGACCATCACCATCACCGGAAAAAACTGATTTGCGAGGCCCAGCAGGCGACCCGTGAGGATTCGCTCCGGGGTGAGTTCGGTGACCAGCCACAATTCAAGAGCCCCCTCCTCGCGCTCCCGACGGAAGCTGATGCACGCCCCATAACCGATCGCCGCCACCACACCACACATCAGCACCAGCGGCGTCGCCTGCGGACCCAGCAGCCCGGAGGCCGCGACAGCCCCCAATCCGAGCCATCCCCATCGAACCCAACGCCCCGACCAGGTTCGAGTCTGAAGCCAGCGAACCGGGTTTGAATCCAGCGCGCGGTTTCGCTGCCCGCGCCGAGCTTGCGTCGCCCGGATCGATCCTGAATCGAGGTGAAGCCACCGCGAAAACAACGACGCCTCCGCGGGGAGCCAGGAGTTGCTTACCGAATTCGATGCGATTGCCACGGCAAAACCGACGAGCGCGAGGGCGGCGAGGAGCACCTTGAACGCGAGCCACACCGAGGCGGGATTCCCGCCCGATCCGGGGATCGGCATCCAGAACGAGGCCGCGCCACCCATTTGATCCGGGGATGCGAGACCGAGCCGCGCGCGCCAACCCCACATCTGCCCCAGCCATGCCTGATGAAACTGCAATCCCGGCTGCAGTCGCTGGAGCATCTGCCAGTGGTGAACCGCGGAAAACGCGCAGTAGATTGCTGCGAATGAAATCCCCGCCCCCACCGCAAGCCCGAACGCGAGCAAGCGCGCGCGAACCCAAGTGTTGGCCCATGACGATGCCAGAAGCCCCGCGGTGAGCGAAAGCCCCAGCACCGCGAGATGCAGCAGGAGCATCCGCATCACGTCCCAGACGGTGAGCCCGCCGAGCATGATCGGAAGCGCAAGAACCGGGATCGACGCCAGCACGACCGTGAACGCGCGCCAGGCGTGGGCGAACGCCTTGCCGATCACCACATCGATCGCACGCAAGGGAGTGAGAAAGAGAAGACCGAGCGTGCCCTCGCGACGTTCGCGGCTGATGCAATCGGCCGTGAGCACCGGGGCCACCAGCCAGATGAGCACGATCATCACGTGATTCATCAACGTGAACAATCCGCGTCCATCGGATTGAAACTGCATCACCTGCAGATTCCATCCGATGGCGAACGCCACCAGCACGGCAGCGGCGCCGAGCGATCGCAGCATCGCGCTCGAAGGCTGGCGCGCCTGGACCCTCAATTCACGGCTGACGATCGACCACACCGACGCATTCCAAGACTTCCCCGGCAACTTGCAAGGCCGCAGACCTTCGCCGATGGCGGCACTGGCCCGGGATCAGGAATGAGGAATTTTCGGCAACGGCCGGGGCCCCCGTTCACGGATGACCCGGGTGTAGGGCGAATCCACCGGCTCGGGATGAAGGCGGCGGCTTTGCGGCGTCTCCCCGTTGCGATTCCGGGAGAATCTTTGTTCAAAACCGGGAAAGTTCAGCGCCGCGACGACTCCGAGAACCAGCAGGGACAACGGGGTCACCCAGAACACCGCATCTTCCGCGACCCCCATCCAGAACAAACCGCCACTGAGTCCGCAGGTCAGACCCAGTGTGGCGAGCGCCGAACGCCAGTAGCCTCGAAATTGGAACGCGGCTTCCAGTCCGACCACCGGGATCGCGGCTGCGAGCGCCATTCCCCAAAAGAACAGCGCGAGATGATCGTCCCCGGTGCGCAGAATGGGAACACCCAGCCAGATCGAGGCCGCCCAAATCAGGTACGCCGGGCCGAGCATCCACCACAATCCACCGATGCGCCCCCGCCCCAGATCGCGCGGACGCAGCGGCGTGACCATCAACATTTCCAACGCCCCATTCTCCCGCTCGCGCCGGTAACTGTCGGCCGCAATCAGCGCCAGCGAAGTGCTGAGCAGGCCGAGCAACAGAGTTTGCACGAGAAACCAAACTTCGAACGAAAGCGGGAGCGCAAACACCCCGAGTTCGATCCCCAGCAGCGCTCCGGCGGCGGTCACGCGGATCCATCGTACTTCGCCGGGATAACGCATCAACCAACGCACCGGATTTCCCTGAAGCCAGCGTCGGCGGACCTCGGGCGAAACCGCCCGTGGCAACCCGGGGAGGGCAAATGCGTCCTCGCGGGTCATCGCCCGGTTGGCCGCATCGCTCATCCCGCGCCGCAACACCAAAGCGGCTACCATTCCCGCCACCACATGCATTCCAAGGGTCAGACCGATCACCGCCTGAAGATAGTTCCACCAGCGATCCACCACGCGCAGGGGCACCACCGCGAAGGTGGGACTCCAGACAGATCCTCGGTTCGACAGAAACCGGATCCACTCGACCGCGTGCCCTGCGGAGGTCTCCGGAAGGGGCCACACACCGGGCGCATACGGCAGGGCCACCGACCATTGAAACTTCATGAAAATCGCCCAGGAAGCTCCCCCGCCCCAGACCGCTCCGAGCGCCGTGGCCCAAAGCATCGAAGTGGCCCAGCTGCGTCCCAGGGCGCCAGCGAGCAACGCCACCGACAACGCTTGAATCAGCGACAGCGCTTGCAGCAGCGCGGACATCCGGAGCTCGGCGATTCCCACGCCGCCGAAGAGCACGGTAAGCGTCACCACCGGAAAAGCGGCCAGCATGAGCGTGATCGTGCGAGCGGTGATGGCGACGGTGATGGACCGGACGATCGCGCCCCAGGTGACCCGCGTCAGCTGGAGCTGCTCCAGCATCCCGGTGCGGCGCTCGCGCGCGATCACTTCCGCCACCAGCGTCGGTGCCACACACCAAGGCAGGGCCAGGAGCATGGAATGCAGGATCGGAAACAGCGTGCGACAGAGCTGATGCAGCGGAACCGGCTGTCGAAGGGCGCCGATCAGGACCAGAAAAAACAGCAGCGCCGATCCCACCCGCAGCCAGCGGTTATAGGGCCGACGGGCTTCGAGTCGCAGTTCGCGCAGGAGCAGTGGCCACATGGACGACGACAACGATAATGACAACAACAACGAGCGACGGGGCCCGGAAACAAGGGGTATCTTTTTTGATTCTCAGAGACACTCAGATCAACCCGCTCAATCCGATCACTCCATGCGCCGGAGGCGGGGCGGCGCCGGAGATTCCGGACGAACCCTGCCCGGGTTACTGGGTTTCGCCGCGGGTGACGCGCAGGAAGACTTCCTCGAGTCCGATTTCATCCTCCCGCATTTCCAGCACGCGCTGGCCGGCGGTGACGAGCGTTTCGGCGATGAAGCCACCATCCCCCGCGGGATCCGCGAGCACGACCTTGATGCGATCTTCCTGAATTTCGACGCGGGACGCCTCGGGCCGAGCGAGGAGCAAATCCCGGGCAGCCGCCGCCGGGCCGCCCACGCGAACCCAGAAGGCCTTGGCATCGACGAGTTGGGTCTGCGCGCCGCGGATTGGTCCGCTGTAGATCAGGCGTCCCTTCTCAATGATGGCGCAGCGATTGCACAGCGTTTGCAGCTCCGAAAGGATGTGCGACGAAATGATGATGGTTTTTCCGAGCCGCTGGAGCTCCTGGAGGATGGCCATCATTTCGATGCGGGCGCGCGGGTCGAGTCCGCTGGCCGGTTCGTCGAGGAGCAGCAATTGGGGATCGTGAATCAACACGCGTGCGAGGCCGAGGCGCTGCTGCATGCCGCGGCTGAGTGCGCCGATGAGCGCGCCCTTTTTCTCCGTGAGCCCGACCAGCTCGAGCACGTCGGCGACGGTTTTCTCCCGCTGGGCAGAAGGGATCTTGTAGCACGCGCCGAAGAAATCGAGGTACTCGGTCACCTCCATGTCCTTGTACACGCCAAAGAAGTCCGGCATGTAGCCGATGAGATGGCGGACGCGGTCGGCATGACGCACCACATCATGCCCCAACACCTCGGCCGTGCCGCTGGTGGGGGTGAGGAAGGTGGCGAGGATGCGCAGCGTGGTGGTCTTGCCTGCGCCGTTGGATCCGATGAACCCGAAGAGGTCCCCCCGGTTGACGGTGAGGTTCAACCCAGTGAGCGCCTGCATGGCGCCGTAGGAGCGGCCGAGGTCGCTGGTCTGGACCGCGGGAGATTCTTGAACGGGGGGAATCATGGGAGAATCGGGTCGAACTCGGTTCAGATCAATTCGCGGCGGGAACCACCAGACGGACCAGTGTGGCCTTTTTGCCGAGGCGCGGTTGGAACTGGCTCAGCGGAGGAATCACGGAACCCTCGGGAACCCAGGCAAGCACGATGGCTCCCGGACGTCGCGCCAGCGCGGACAGGTCGAATCCCGGGGTCCAGACAAAGTCGCGCGCCTCGCCATTCTCGAGCGTGAGCTGACCACCAAACGAGGCGGCAAACGAGGCGTTCACCCAATCATCGATGTGGCTCTTCTCGCTGCTGCCGAACACTTCCTGGCGACGCATGAACACGTTTTGAAACTCGGCCTTGCGACGCGCGACCACCGATTCGAGCGGCTCGCCCAAATTCTGGTTCAACACCACGTCCACGGATCCGTGGGAATCGAGGGACTGAATCACCTGAACCATGCCATTGGCCACCACCCAGACCGGTCCGTATTTGCGTCCGGAGGGATTGGTGACCTGCAGGGCCTTTCCACCGCTGCCCGAATACGACGCCATCAACGGGGCCTCCCCGCGATCGGACCATTCCGCCACGGTCAACTGACTGGTCCAGACCGGTACGAAGACTTCGGCATCGAACCCGGCCGCCTTCGGCTGAACTGCGATGCGCCCATTGTCGGCCCCATTGCCCCAGAGGCCCTGAAACTCCCCGCGAAGGGTACCAAATTCGGTCGCGGCAGCGATGTGATAGGTCTCGTTGCGCGGCGAATACACGCTTCCGTACGAGTGTCCGCGAAGCGAGGCGCGGGTGCCGTCGCCCATGGGGAGCACGTCCACGATGTGAAGCTCGTTCCATTCGGTCAACCCGGCGCGCAGTTTGAATCCGATGAAATAGATCAACAGGGAGAACAGCACCACGTATGCCGGAAAGGTGATCCAGGTGAGCATGGGCCGGTTGATCTTCTTGAGGATCCACTGGTCCAGCGGACCGATCACCACGAGGTACACCACCAGCAACAGCAGCAGGAAGGTGATCGGCAACTTGCGGATCTGACGGGTCTCGATCATCGAGCCGAAAATCCCGTCGAGGCTGCGTCCGCCGTAGGCATTGAAGGCGGGACCACGAAGGAGGTCATGCGGCACATCGCACAAGCGGGCCCAGAGCCACGGACGAATCTTCGAAGACCGCAGGGGCTCGCGCTCCGGATTGACCGCCAGAACGGTGACCCGGCCGCGTCCGGTCGCACGCGATGCCAACAAGGGCAGCGTTCCCACTCGCGCGGGAACCGAGGCACCCAGTTTGGGCGTGAGCGTGAGGACCATCTGAGGGGCTACCTCCAGCTCAAAGTCCGCCGCCACGGCCGAGTACGGATCCTCGGAAAACGCGCCCGATCGGTTGCGTCCCACCGGGACACTCAGGCCGTTCACCTCCGGCGTGTGACGCGAGCGAACCCACGCATTGAGTTCCTTGCCTGCGGGCTTGTTGTCGCCCTGGCCCACCGTGGCCGGAAGAATTTCCGCGAGCCAGGGAAGCGCCGCGAGGTCCGCCGCTTGATCGACCGACACAATCAAATGTCCACCCAGGTTGAGCCAACTGACGATTGCGTTGGCCTGGGGTTCCTTGAGTTTCAGTGCTTCGCCCGTGTTGAGGTACAATGCCGAGAGGCCTTCGAGCGCGATGGGATTCTCCGGAACGAAATCCACCTGGAGGCGAGCCACCGAGGGCTGCCAGTCACTGCTTTGGTTTCGATTGGGAAGGGTCGGAAAGCTGGGGAGCCCGCCATAACTGCCGGGCAGCGCGCCGAGCAGCGGCGTTTCCCATTGGATCACCGGAAGCCGGTTGCCCGGGCGGTCTTCGCGGAGTTTGCCGCCGCGTTCCATCAACCGTGCATCGATCATCAGGAATCCCGACGATGCGCAAAAAAACGGAACCACGAACCGCTTGCGGGTGTTGGTGGGGAGCTCGATCGGCACCCGTTGCACCGCGCCGCCGAATTGACCGGCGGAAAGCTCGATGACGGCATCGAATCCAGGTCCGTCGTTCAACACCTCAACACCAACCGGGTACCACGCCCCGGCTCGCACCACGCCGCTGGCCACGTCGCCGTAGCCGGGGAAAATATCGAACTGGATCTTGGCCCGCGCTGGGGACGAAGCGGCAAGCGCAAGAAAGACCAGCGCCATGAGTCCGCGTCGGAATGCGAGCCCGATCTGAAACGGTCGGAAGAGGTCCATGGCGGTGTTGCTGCGCAGGTTGTAAGCGGCAGGACTGCCCGGGCGCAAACGCGAACTGCGGGGATTCGCGAATCGCAAATCCCCTTCCCTCCGGGCGGATCCGACCCCGCCCCCCTGTGCACCACGCGTCCGATCCGGACCCGCGCAGCCCGAATCGCACTCGGTGATCCCACCCGCCGGATGCTGTTCCCGGGGATGGGCGTACCAAACTTAGTACCGGAACGACATACCGATGAACGGATGCAACTGCTCCGAGGCCTTGGTCAGACCGATGTACACACCGGCCTCAAGGCGCAGGTTCTTGTTCACCGAGTACGTCACCCACGTGTCGAAGGTGGAGATGAATCCGATGTTCCGATCGGTGCTTACATCGGTGAACACCTCGACGTAGTAGGAAAGCTTTCCCCAGACCGGAAGCCCGGCGCTGACGGAATTGACGATGTCGGCGTGGTATCGAGTTCCCACCACATCGCGGTTCCAGTCGATCTCGGTTTGAAAGCTGAGCTCCATTCCCGGCACTTCGAAGGAGTACGGAATCTTCAATCCGCCCTCGATCGACCCATTTCCAAAATTGGGACGTCCGGTCGGAAGTTTAACGAACGGCATGGCCGCGATGGCAAATCCGCCGCCGTCGTTGCCCATGAGGTTCACCTTCAAACGGGGCATGACATCACCAAATCCCGACACCCGGGTCTCCGTTCCCGGAGGGGTGGTGCGTTCGAACTCCCAGGAATACGGTGCGAATTGGACCTGAAAATCGACCGAATTCAGAAGGCCGACTTTCACGTTCATCGGCGCAGCCTGATACACATCGGTTCGGGTGGTGACCCCGTTGTCGGTGTCGCTGAATCGTCCGAAATTGAAGAAATCCAGCTCCCACTGGAAATGCCCTGCATCGACGGTCTTGGCACTGTCGGTCTTGTCAGGGCGATCCGGACTCATGTCGCGCATCAGCGCGTCGGGGGTCGGATTAAACAAATTGTACTTCGATTTGTCGGCGGCTTCAGGTTCGGCAGCGAGGGCTCCGAGGTGGAAGGCGGTGGCGAAAAGACCGAGGGGAAGAATGGATTTCAAGGGAAGTGGTTTTCCGGGCAGGGGCCGATGGGTAGTGCGAGCCCTGCCTGGAATCAATGGATCAAGGATGTTCGATGGGTGAAAAGCTCCTCACTGGAGCTCCCGCTTTCATCGACAATTCTCACCAAAAACTAAGGATTTTCTGCATTTTCGCCCTTAGATTCGAGGTCAATATCACCTTGGTTGGAGCGAGGACGGATTGAACACTTCGCGAGAGGCAAAAAGGAGTCCTTTGACGTAGGAATTCCCCCGAAACGAGCTTCCCTCACCGACCCTTTCCAAAAATGGGTCACCTCTCGTTCAACCATCAAGCTGGAGAAATCCGAAGATCGCATGCTTGAAGCGATCGAAGCCGCCTCAACGAAAGTTCGCCATCGAATCGTCTCCGCCGTAACCTCCGAGCGTGGATCCGGTCACTTCAGCAAGACATGTGGCCGAACGAGGCATGGAAGAACCAGGACTGGACGTGCAGGCGTGCGTCGAAAACACGCGGCGCGGAGATGATGCAGCAGCAAGGGCGCTTTATCAGCACCTTCTGCCGCTCGTCCTCAAGATAGTCCGGTCTCACCTGCCCCGCCGCACCGCAGAGGAAGATCTTGTGCAGGCTGTTTTCGTCAAAGTGTTTACAAAGCTGGACCAGTTCAGCGGCGCGGTGCCGTTGGAACACTGGGTTTCCCGCATTACGGTGAACACTTGCCTGAATCAGCTCTCGCACGAGAAAATCCGCCCGGAGCTGCGCCATGCGGATCTCAGCGAAGACGAAGAGGCTGTGATCCAGAATTTGGCTGCAACCACGGCGGATCTCGCGCCGGAACACAGCTTTGCCTCGCGGGAGTTGGTGGATAAGATGCTCGCCAACCTCAGCGCGCCGGATCGGTTGGTCATCTCGCTGCTGCATCTCGAAGGTCGCAGTGTGGAAGAGGTCAGGCAGGTGACCGGATGGAGCATTCCGCTGGTTAAAGTGCGGGCGTTCCGAGCCCGACGGAAGATGAAGAAGCATCTCGAACAACTGTTGAAAGAGGGATCCCGATGAATTCCCGAAAAGAACCCGATTTGAATCAGGCGCTCGACCGCCTGCTGCGCAACGCCTCGGCCGCGCGCCAAACCGCACCGGCGGAAATGCCGTTCGCCGTCGAAACCCGCGTGATGGCCGCTTGGAGACAAAGCCGCGGTGGCGTCTCGGACTTCGCCGCCGGTCTGCGCCTGCTTCGGTACGGTCTGGGCATTGCCTGCGCCGTCGCCCTGGTCGCCGTGAGCCTGACCTGGAGTGGCAACCAGAGTGAGCCCGACGACATCTACGCCATTTCCAACGCCACCGCGAACCTGGCTCTTCTGCAATGAGTTCACCGACCAAAGCGGCAATGCTGGCCTATCTGGCCGGGACCTTCCTCGTCGGAGGGATCACCGGAAGCGCGGTCGGCTATCGCTATGGTCGCCAGCCCATTTTCCGTCCGCCCAATCCGGACTCGATGCTCCAGCACCTCAAGGATCGCTACACTCGCGAGCTTTCCCTGACCGAAGAGCAGCAGAAACAGCTCGATCCCATCGTCCGCCAGAACATGGCCGACTGGGAACGTTCGCATCGCGACCAGATGAAGCAGATGCAGGCCATGATCAAGCAGGGCCGCGAGCGCATCGAAACCATTCTCACCGAGGAGCAGAAAGCGAAGTTCCGCGAAGCCGAGAGCAATCGGGAGCGCCGGTTTAGGAGTGGACCGGGCGGCCCCGGAGGATCTCCCTCGGATCACTCGCGCGACAAACGCCCGCCGCAGGATCCTCCGCCCGATGGCAAACCTCCGCTGCGTTGAGTCGATGACGCGGTTGAAGGGTTTGCCGAAAACAGCAGTTGAACCTAGAAACGGCAGTTAAAGGGTTAAAAAGTTGAAGCGTTGAAGGGGATTAGCCGGGTCCAGCATCCAGCATCCAGGATCTGCCTTCTAGCACCAGCCTTCCTCCTGGCTCGCTCCAGCAGCGAACTTTAACTTCTTTTCCGCATCCGATCGTCGTGGTGGTTGAGCGTCGCGCCCGGACCCCGTAGCTTCCCCGCGTGTCTGAGCCGCAAACCTTGGTCGTCAACGAAATCTACCTGAGCCTGCAGGGGGAAAGCACCTTTGCCGGACTCCCGTGCGTGTTCGTCCGATTGACCGGATGCAACCTGCGCTGCTCCTACTGCGATACCGCGTACGCGTTTCGCGAGGGCAAACCGATGGCTTTCGAAACCATCCTCGCGGAGATCGATCGCCTCGCCACGCCCTACTCCCAGATTCCTCCGATCCCTGCAGGCAAAAGCAGCGGCATCGACCCGGTTGGATCGGCTCCGGTTGGCCATCGTCTTCCCATCGTGGAATTCACCGGGGGCGAACCCCTCCTCCAGGCGCGTTCCGCAGACCTCATGCGGCAACTCTGCGATCGCGGATACACCGTGCTGGTCGAAACCTCGGGCGCGCATGATATCTCGATTCTCGATCCCCGAGTCCGTCGGATCGTCGATCTCAAAGCCCCCAGCAGCGGCGAAACACACCGCAACCGCCTCGCCAATCTGGAACATCTGCGGCCTACCGATGAACTGAAATTGGTCCTCGGCAGCCGGGAAGATTACGAGTGGGCCAAGCAGATGCTCCGTGAGCACAAGCTCGAGACGCGCTGTCCGGTTCTGTTTTCCTGGGTCGCTCCGCTGCAGGCGCATCAGAAAGATCCATCGTTGAAAACCATTCCCCTGCCCTTCACGTCGATCAGCCGGCAGGAGTTGGTGGAAGCGATCGTTGCCGATGCTCTCCCGGTTCGCTTCCAGTTGCAGATGCACAAGTTCATCTGGTCGCCCGACCTGCGTGGAGTTTGAGGTCTCGCGTCGTTTCCATTCCGTCTAGAAGCCGCTCCGTCGAATGCCCGCCGCCTCCGATCCCACGCTCGCCCTCCTGAGGCGTTTCGAATCTCGAAACGTCACCTTTCAGGAGGCGGACGGCTCGTGGCCCATCGTGTGGACCTGCGCGCGCGGCACCCGCGTGACGGATTCGAAGGGGCGACGCTACCTCGACCTCACCGCAGCGTTCGGAGTCGCCGCCGCAGGACACGCCAATCCGCGGGTCGTTCGGGCCGGTCAGCGCCAAATGTCTACGCTGCTGCATGCGATGGGGGACGTGCACCCGCACCCGCTCAAGGCGACCCTCGCGCGTGAACTCTCGCGGATCACCTTCGAACGTTGGTCCCGCGGCAATCGCCACACAGCCCGGCTCACCGGTAAAACCATTTTTGGCACTTCCGGATCCGAGGCCGTGGAAATGGCGCTGAAAACGGCTCGCCTCGCCACCGAACGACCCGGGATCATCGCATTTCAGGGCGGTTACCATGGGCTCGGTTATGGCGCATTGAACGCCACACACCGCGATCATTTTCGCGGAGCCTTCCGGGACCAGCTGCGGGAGTTCGGACGCTTTGTGGAGTTCCCGTCCGATGCCGCATCGCTCGACCGGATGGAACGCGCCCTCCGCGCCGAAGCCCGGAAGCATCCCATCGGTGCCATCCTCACCGAACCCTTCCAGGCCCGCGGCGGGATCCGCATTCCGCCCGAGGGATTCCTCCAACGCCTCCGGTCGCTGGCCGACGAACTCGGCGCGCTGCTCGTGCTCGACGAGGTGTACACCGGCTTTGGCCGCACCGGACGCTGGTTCGCGTGCGAGCACGCCGGGGTCGTTCCAGATTTGATCTGCCTCGGCAAGGCCCTCACCGGCGGCTTCCCGCTCAGCGCGTGTGTGGGACGCGCCGACTTGATGGATCACGCCTGGCCGCCCTCGAGTGGCGAAGCCATTCATACCAGCACATATCTCGGTCATCCGGTGGGATGCGCCATGGCGCTGGCCCAGATGGAAGAACTGAAGTCGCACGACCTGATAAAAGCCTCTGCACAGCGCGGGGCGGAGCTTCTCGCCGGACTGAAGAAAATCGCCCAACGCGGAAACTCCATTCGCAGAACCGCCGTGGGAGTCGGACTGATGTCGGGGATTGAACTTCGACACGCGGATGGAACCCCGGCCACCGCGGCATCCATCCAGTGCATGAAGTCCCTGTTGAAGCGCGGTTTCATTGTGCTTCCGGAAGGGGCCGATTCCGAGGTCATCAGCTTCACTCCGCCGCTCATCATCACCTCCGCTGAAATCCAACGCTCCCTGCGCGCCCTCGATGCCGTGCTGGAGGAATGCGCGCCATGACCCTTTCTGAAATGCGCCGATGGCTCGACAGCCGCGGTATCCAACTCACGCGGTCGCTCGGACAGAACTTCCTCCACGACGGCAACCAACTCCGCCGCATCGCCACCGCCGGGGAACTGTCACCGTCGGACAAACTCCTGGAGATCGGCCCAGGGCTCGGCCCTCTGACCGAGCTGTTGATCGCGAGCGGGGCTCCCGTGCTCGCCATCGAAAAGGATCAGCGACTGGTGGAAGTGCTTCGCGAACGCTTCGCCGATCGGCCGAGTTTCGAACTCCTCCACGACGACGCCCTGGAATGGTTGAAGCGCGAGGAGCGCGACTGGACCGGATGGAAACTGGTGGCGAACCTGCCTTATTCCGTCGGCTCGCCGATCCTCGTCGAACTCGCGCTTTCAGCCCGTCCGCCCGAGCGGTTGGTGGCCACGCTTCAACGCGAAGTGGTTCAACGCATCGCCGCCAAACCCGGCACGGAACCCTACGGACTGCTGAGCCTACTGCTCCAAATTCAGTACGAACCCATCGGCACCTTTTCCATCCCGGCAGGATGTTTCTTCCCGGCGCCCGATGTGGAATCGGCCTGCGTGACGCTGAAACGCAGAAGCCCCGCGTTGCTCGAAGGAGCCGCGCTGGAGCGATTCGTGCGCGTGGTGAAACTGGGATTCTCGCAGCGTCGCAAGATGATGGTGAAACAGCTCCGCACCGCCTGGAGCGACGAGCAACTCACTCCGGCCCTCACCGCCGCCGGAATTCCGCTGACCGCCCGCGCGGAAGACGTCGCTCTCGAAGCCTTCGTCACGCTCGTCCGCCACCTGCCCGCTTCTTGAGCGCTTGGGACTTGCGGGCCACGGGCTTCGCCTTGGTCTTGGCCTTCACCTTTGCCTTGGATTTTGGCTTGGGCTTGGCCGGCTGCGCGACCTTGGCCTTAGCTTTGGCCTTGGATTTAGGTTTGGTTTTCTTTTTCGAGCTGGCAGCGGCTTTCGACGGCACCTTGGCTGCGCCGCTTCCGGATTCACGGGCCAGGTCCACGGCGCGCCACATGTACCAGCTTGCCGTGGTGCGATACGGACGCCACTTCTCGCCCGCAGCCTGAAGCTCCTTCGGCGTGGGCATCTCGGACAGCCCGTAGGCAATCCGATATCCGTTGCGAACCCCGAAGTCGTCCACCGGCAACACGTCGGGACGCCCCAGGGTAAACATCAAAAACATCTCCACGGTCCAGCGGCCGACGCCACGACACTGGGTCAGGCGCTCCACGATTTCATCATCCGGCAACGTGGCCAGTTCCTCACGATGCGGCACGACTCCCGACATCGCCTTTTCCGAAATGTCGCGAATGGCCGCGAGCTTCGATCGTGAAAACCCGGCGGCGCGAATGGCTTCATCGGGGACCGACGCGATTTCATCGGGCGCAGGAAATTGTCCGTGCGGAAACAGGGCGAGAAACCGGCCGAGAATGGTCTCCGCCGCAGTGCCGTTGAGTTGTTGATGCGCGACCGCGCGGACCAGGGCTTCGAAGGGAGATCGCGTCTGCGGCACAATGTCGCACGGCCCCGCCTGCTCGATCAGGCGCTTGAGAACCGGGCACTGCTTGGACAGGTGGGCGTGCGTTTTCGGAGTCATGGAAGTGGGGGATGGAAGTCGGCTCGGCAGTTCAAACCACGAAGGAGCCCAGATCAACTCCGATACTCGGGGTTCCGCCGAAATCAGCGCACGCGTCCGGCATGGCCGAGGTCGGCAAGACGGTCAAGGGCCTCACCGGTCACACGCATCAATTGCCACTCCTTCATCGCCCGGGCGCCCAGCGATTCGTAGAAGCGAATGCTGGGTTCATTCCAATCGAGCACCGCCCACTCGAAGCGTCCGCATCCACGCTCCCGTGCGAGTCGCGCCAACTCCAGCAGCAGTGCCTTGCCGATGCCGCGGCCGCGATACTCCGGATGCACAAAGACATCCTCGAGATAGATCCCGGGTCGGGCGAGGAACGTGGAGAAGTTGTGAAAAAACAGGGCGAACCCAGCGGGAGCGCCCTCCCATTCCGCGAGCAACACCTCGGCCCGGGGCGTTGCGCCAAACAAATGCTCGGCGATCGCCTCCTCGGTGGCCACCACCTCATGCGACAACTTCTCGTACTCCGCGAGGGCGCGGATGAACCCGAGAATCAGCGGCACGTCCTGACGCACCGCTGAGCGCAATTGCAGCGAAGGGGCCACAGGCCGCAGAGCTTTAGCGGCGGAAGGGCAACGGGGCGGCCGCTGCGGCAGCGGGAGCAGCGCCGGGCATTTCGTGCGCGCAGGGCTGGTTGATCGGCACCTCGGGAACTGCAGCGTTCGGCGTCACGATGCCGTTCTGAAGCAACCAGGCTTCCACTTCCTCACCGCTCACGTCGGCCAGGATTCGGCCGTTGATCTCGACGGTGGGCTGCTTGGTCTGGCCGGTCTTTTCAACCATTTCCTGGAAGAAGTCCGCGCGGTTGATGATGTCGCGCTCTTCGAAGGCGAGGTCGTACTTTTTAAACACGGCACGCACGCCGCCGCTCCAACCGCACCAGGGCTTGAGGTAGGCGACAATCTTCGGGGCAGAAGTGGTTTGAGATTGAGACATGGCGCCGCGAACGTGACACACCCGCGACCGCTGGCAAGAGGTCTGCCGCACGATGCAGAATCGTTCCCGCAGCCGAACTCCCGCATTGAATCACCCGCGTCCGCGATCACTCTTCGGGCATGCAGTCCTCCCCCCTGTCCCGTCGCGACCTACTGCGTGGATCGGTTGCCCTCGCCGCCTATTCGCTGGCGAGCCGTCCCCTGTCCGCCTTCGGCCTCGAAGCCGGGGCCGGCGAGGAAGTCGTACCATTTTTGGATCCGCAGCCCTACGACGCCAAACGGCCGATGCTGCGATGGGCCCATTTGCAGAACTGGATCACCGACGCGGCCGACGTGTACGAGGTGAGCCACTACCCGCGTCCCAAAATTGATCCAACCACCCAGCCCGCGGACTGGAAGGTGGACTTCGCCGGCTACCTGAAAAAGCCGACAACCCTCTCCCTCGCCGATCTCCAAAAGCGGCCGATCCGCACGGTGACCGCCCTGATCGAATGCGGCGGCAACGGGTCCAATCCGGGATTCGCCGGCGCCTGCGGTAACGTCCGGTGGACCGGCACCCCGCTGGGACCGCTGCTCAAGGAGCTCGGACTCATGAAACGCTCGGAGGAGGTCGTGTTCTACGGCACCGACGAAAAGGTGGAGAAGATTCGCGACAAGGACTATCCGCAGCACTTCGCGCGCAGCCTCACCGTCGAACACGCGATGCGCGAGGAAGTGCTGCTGGCCTGGGCGATGAACGGCGAACCGCTGGGAGCGGCGCATGGATTCCCGCTGCGCCTGGTCGTGCCCGGATGGTTTGGCATCGCATGGGTGAAGTGGCTGCGCCGGGTGGAAGTGCTCGATCGCCGTTTCATGGGCAAATGGATGGCGCGCGAATACGTCACGATCCGCGGCGAAGAAACGGAACGATCCGGAACCGTCTGGCGCGAAACCAGCGTGTGCAACATCTGCATCAAGTCCGTGACTGCCCGCGTGGTCCGGCGGGCTGGCGGCAGCCTAAAAATCAGCGGCGCGGCTTGGAGCGACGGCACACCGGTGACACGGGTCGAAGTGAAGATCGACGACGGTCCGTGGCGTCCCGCGGTCCTGGAAAAGAAACCGGCCCACGGCATCGATGCAAAGTTCACCTGGAACTTCTGGCATTTGGATTGGACCGATGCGACGCCGGGGGATCACACCATCGTGTCCCGCGCCGTGGACGCCGATGGACGCATTCAACCGCCCGCCGATGATCCTTCGATGAAGTTGAAGGCGACCTACTGGGAGGCGAATCAGCAGTGGGTCCGGAAGATTCGGGTCTAGGACGGACGAGAAAGTCCAAAGTCCAAAGTCCAAAGTCCAAAGTCCAAAGTCCAAAGTCCAAAGTCTATGTCCCGTCCTGAAATAGGTTGTCAGGATGGCGATTGAAAAACGGGCTGGGAAAGCGGTGATCCGCTACAGTGAGGCGTTCAAACTTCAGGTGGTGCGGGAGTTTGAAAGTGGGGCGTACGCGAGCGAGGCTGAAGCGCAACGGAAGT
>CANGKZ010000038.1 GCA_947454705.1 Verrucomicrobiota bacterium | reverse complement strand
TCCTCAAGGCTCACTACCAGCAACTCTTGGCACGCGGCAAAAAACCCCTCGTCGCTCTCACAGCCTGCCTTCGCAAGCTTCTCATTCTCCTCAACCGCCTCCTCAAAAATCCCAACTTCCACCTTGTTGGCTAACACCATTGCTCCAAAGTCAGCGTACGCGGGCTTGGGTTGGGGTGGCCCAATGGATGCGCGGGTGACTTTGAACGCCCGGCTGATCCGCCTTCTCCCGTCGGCGGCTACGCGCAGATTAATGGCCCGCGCGCAGAGTCACTTCGCCGCGGAGGATCTTGTTGCAGCAGGTCAGGCGGTACTTCTCCGGGTCCTTGTTCCATTGATCGAGGACGTCGAGTTCCTCATCCGTCGGCGGGGTGATGTTCTCCATGCCCGACACGACCTCGGCCACGCAGGTGCCGCAGGAGCAGTTGAAGCAGCCGGCTTCCATTTCGACGCCGGCTTTTTCGCCCGCCTCGATGAGTTCCTCGCCATCGGGGACTTCGGCGGATACCTGGGCGGGAAGGATGGTGATGCGGGCCATGATGCTGGATGAAAAAAGGATGCCGCTGAACGGCCGTTGAGGAATAGCCCGGGCGACGTCGATGTCAACGACCGCGAATTGCTCCCGTTCCGCTTCGCGATCATTTGAGGCTTGGAGTTTTCCCCCGGCGGGTTTTATTGGCGACCGCATGTCCACTCCGGCACCGATGCCTCCCGCTTCCGTGGGAGGGCCGTTCGACGATCTGGCGAATCTCGCGGCGCAGGTCGGCTTCATTCCGGTGGTGGTGGTGGCCCTGCTCGACGGGGATGAAATCCACATTGATGGCCAGTTCGGCCTCGCCGGCGTGGAGCGTTCGGTGGCGATCGAATGGTGCCGCCACACCCTCGGACAGCGCACCTGGGTGGAGCTGCGCGATGATCCGCGGGGAAAATCAGTCGGCCTCCGTTGGTTTGCCGGCATTCCGCTGACCAATTCCGATGGCGATGTGGTGGGCGTGCTCGGCGCGCTGGATCGCACGCCGCGCAAGCTCACGCCGCGTCAGCGGGCGGGTCTCCAGACTGTGGGACACGAGGTGGTCATCCACCTGGACCTCCGCCTCCACGCCAAGAACCTCACCCGGGCCACCGAGGAGCGTCGTCGCACCGAAGTGGCTCTCCGCGACAGCGAGACCTTTTTTGAGGCGCTGGTGGAAAGCCTCCCGCAGAACATTTTCCGCAAGGACCTCTCGGGACGATTCACGTTTGTAAACCGCCGGTTTTGCCAGACGGTGGGACGCAGCCGGTCCGAGGTGATCGGGTTGACCGACTACGACCTCTTTCCGCGCGATTTGGCGGCGAAGTATCAGCGCGACGACGAAAAGGTGCTGACCACCGGTGAGCCGTTTGAGACCACCGAAGTCAATGTCACGCCGGACGGGACCACGCACTGGTTTCACGTCATCAAGACTTCGTTGTCCGACTCCACCGGGCAGCCGATCGGCTTGCAGGGCATCTTTTGGGACGTCACCGCGGAGCACCGTGCGCAGGCGGATCTGGCGCATGAGCGGGACCTGCTCCGGTCGCTGCTCGATTCCGCGCCCGATGCGATCTACTTCAAGGATCGTGACTCGAAGATCATCCGCGCCAGCCGCGCGCTGGCGATCAAGCTGGGGCTCAAGGACGCGCGGGAACTGGAGGGAAAGACGGATCACGATTTCTTCAGCCGCGAGCATGCGGATCTCGCGCTGGCCGATGAGCGTCGGGTGCTTGAAACCGGCAAACCGCTGTTGGGCTATACCGAAAAAGAAACCTGGCCGGATGGGCGTGTGAGCTGGGCGCTGACCAGCAAGCTGCCGTTGTTTGATGAGAAGAAGGCGGTGATCGGCACCTTCGGCATCAGCAAGGACATCACCGACCTGAAGGCCGCGCAGGAGCGGCTCGAACAGGCGGAGGCGAACTACCGCGGTATTGTGGAAAACGCGGTGGAAGGCATCTTCCAAACCACGCCGGATGGTCATTACCGCAGCGCGAACCTGGCGCTGGCCAAGATCTACGGATTCGATTCCACCACCGAGTTGATCCAGAAGCGCACCGACATCGCGCACGAGCTGTACGTGAATCCGAACCGCCGGCACGAGTTCGCGCAGGCGCTGCAGCGGTCCGACAAGCTCGACAAGTTCGAGAGCGAGGTTTACCGCAAGGATGGCACGGTCATCTGGATCTCGGAAAATGCGCGCGCGGTGCGGGATCAGCAGAACCGGCTGATGTACTACGAGGGCACGGTGGAGGATGTCACCGCCCGGAAGCGCGCGGAAGAGGAGTTGAGCCGGGCGAATGCCGAGCTGGCGGCGGCGCGCGATGCCGCGCTGGCGAGTGCGCACGCCAAGTCGCAGTTCCTGGCCAACACCAGCCATGAAATCCGCACGCCGATGAATGCGGTCATCGGCATGACGCGGCTGCTGCTCGACACGCCGATGACGCCGGAGCAGCGGGACTACGCGGAGACGGTGCGCGATGCGGCGCAGTCGTTGCTGAACATCATCAACGACATCCTCGACTTCTCGAAGCTGGAGTCGGGCAAGGTGAGCTTCCTGTCGCGCGACTTCGATCTGCGCGAAACGCTGGAGGACACTGCCGAGCTGCTGGCGGAGCGGGCCTACAGCCGTCAGCTCGAATTCTCGGTGTGGATTGATCACGCGATCCCGCAGGTCGTTCAGGGCGATGGCGACCGCCTGCGTCAGGTGCTTACCAACCTTCTGGGGAATGCCATCAAGTTCACCCTCGAGGGCGAGGTGACCCTGAAGGCGCTGGTGCATTCGATCACGGCCACTGAACTCGTGGTTCGGTTCGAAGTCCACGACACCGGCATTGGCATCCGGCCGGAGGCGCAGGCCAAGATTTTTGAGGCCTTTGAGCAGGCGGATGGTTCCACGACGCGGAAATTTGGCGGCACGGGTCTGGGCCTGGCCATCAGCCGTCAATTGGTCGAGCGCATGGCCGGCGATATCGGTCTGGACAGTGCCGAAGGGCAGGGGAGCACGTTTTGGTTCACCGCGAAGTTCAATCTCGCCGCACAGCCTGCCCCGGGGACGCCGCCGGCGCCGGCGGTGCTTGGGGAATCGTTGGATCCGACCTTACCGCGGCTCCTGGTGGTGGATGATCACGCGAGCACGCGGGAAGCCATTCGGCATCAGTTGGAACGTCTGCCTGTCCGCGCAGAATTTGCGGCCTCAGCCGCCGAAGCGCTCGACGTTCTTCGTTCCAGCGGCAACTCCGGGGGCATGTTCATGGCGGCCCTCGTGGATCTCCAGCTGGCCGACATGGACGGACTCACTTTCGCGCACGAGGCCCATTCGCTCCCAGGCTTGGACAAGCTCGGCATCGTGATGCTGGCGCCGCTCGGGCAACGGCTCGATCCCGGACTGTTGCGAACGGTCGGTGTGGCCGGGCATCTGGTGAAGCCGGTGAAGCAGGCACGCCTCGCCGAGGTCGTGGCACGGTTGATCCGCGGGGAGGACCTGCTGTCGGAATCCGAAACGCGCACCTTCCGTCGCGAAAGCACCAAGGCGGTCACAGCGGGAAACAAGTCGCTCCGCATCCTGCTTGCCGAGGACAACGTGGTGAATCAGCGCGTGGCTCAAGCCCTGCTGAAAAAGATGGGATATACGCTCACCGGCATTGCCTCGAACGGCAGGGAAGTGATGGAGGCCATTGCGCGCAACACGGTCGATGTGATCCTCATGGATTGCCAGATGCCCGAAATGGACGGGTACGAGACCACGCTGAGCATTCGTCGGGCGGAGGCCGACGGCGACTACGGTCCGCGTCCGCCGCATTACGTGATTGCCCTGACGGCCAACGCCATGGCCGGCGATCGCGAACGATGCCTCGCGGCGGGCATGGATGATTTCCTCACCAAGCCCTTGGAAGAACCCGCGTTGATTTCTGCGCTGGCGCTCGCGGTTCGCCGGATCGAGGGCACTGCCGAGCCCGCGCCCGGGGCTGCCGATTCCCCGTCTGGACAGGCTGCGGTCCCGGCCCCGGCCCCGACCAAGCCCGCGCCAGAATCGCTCCCGGTGCTGCGCGAGGAATCGTTGTCGCCCTACCGCGTTCCCGATGATCCGTCGGTGCTTGGAGAATTGGTTGGACTCATTCTCCGTGATCTTCCGGTGCGCCTCGCTGCGATTGAAGCTGCGATGACGCGCCGGGAATCGGTCGCGCTCAAGGACGCCGCCCACACGCTCAAGGGCAGCGCGAGCAACCTGGGTGGGCTGCGTCTCGCCGCCACATGCTCCGCGATCGAGGAAGCGTCGCGGGAATCGCGCTGGGACACCATGGAGGCGCTGCGCCTTCGGGTTCGCCAGGACGCGGCGGATTTTGAAGCCGCGCTCCAGCCTTTTCGCGGCTGAAGCGAAGCCCGGTGAAACAAACGGCGAACGGGCTCAGCCGATCCGTTTCACGAATCCACCCACCAATTGGGTGGCGATGTCTTCGCGTTGGCGCGCGAGTTCGAGTACTTCGAGGTGCGACACCACCTGGCCCTTGCCGCCGAGTCCGGCGGCGGCGTTGGTGATGCAGCTCACCGCAGCCACCTTCATCCCGCATTGGCGCGCGACGATGGTTTCAGGAACGGTACTCATGCCCACCGCATCGGCCCCGAGGGTTCGGAAGGCGCGGATTTCCGCCGGTGTTTCAAAACTGGGACCGCTGACGGCGATGTACACGCCCTCGTGAATCTTCGCCTTGGCCGCCTTGGCCGCCGCCTTCCAGTGCGTGCGAAGCGAGGCGTCGTAGGCCTGGGTGAGGTCCACGAAGCGGTTCATTCCCTCGGGTTCGGGTCCGCGGAGCGGATTCGCGCCGAGCAGGTTGATGTGGTCAGTCAGTGCCATGAAATCGCCCACGCGGAACTTGGAATTGATGCCGCCGGCCGCGTTGGTGAGCACCAGCGTGGTGACCCCGAGTGCGGCAAGAACGCGTGTGGGGAAGGTGGATTCGGCGAGTTCGAATCCCTCGTAGTAATGGGCGCGCCCGGCGAGCACCGCCACCGGAATGTCATGCCACAACCCGAGCAACAGGCGTCCGGCGTGGCCCTGGACGCTACCGACCGGGAATCCCGGCAGATCGCGATAGGGAAACTCGCGCTCCACCTGGATGGCGCGGGCAATGGCTCCGAAGCCGCTGCCGAGCACGATTCCCAGCCGGGGACGCACATCGGTGCGTTTCAAAATCAGTGCAGCGGTGACCGAAGGGCGGGGAAGGCGGGTCTTGGTAGGCATGGCGGTGCGGTCTGGGTTCGAAGTGGATTCGGATTCAACAACGCGGAACAACAAACTTCCCTTGCCCGATCCGACCCGCCGCCTACGCTACGCGCGCATTCAACGTGCTATGATCGACCTGTCGAACGAGGAAATTCGTCGTTACTCGCGCCACCTGATCCTTCCGGAAGTCGGCCTCGCCGGCCAAAAGAAAATCCGGAATACGAGTGTGCTTTGCATTGGAGCTGGTGGACTCGGGTCCCCCATCGCGATGTATCTGGCTGCCGCCGGCATTGGCCGGATCGGCATCGTGGACTTTGACACGGTCGATTACTCCAATCTCCAGCGCCAGATTCTGCACAGCGATGCCGACGTCGGCGTTTCGAAGGCCGAATCCGCAAAGGCCACGCTGAACGCACTGAATCCGAACGTGGATGTGGTCCTGCACAAGACCCGCATCGCCTCGGACAACGCGATGGACCTGATCCGTCCGTACGACATCGTGGTGGACGGGACCGACAATTTCCCCACGCGCTACCTCACCAACGACGCCTGCGTCCTGCTGAAGAAGCCCAATGTTTACGGGTCGATCTTCCGCTTCGAAGGCCAGGCGAGCGTGTTTGCGCCGCACTTGGGCGGGCCCTGCTACCGCTGCCTTTATCCCGAGCCTCCGCCTCCCGGCATGGTTCCGAGCTGCGCCGAGGGCGGCGTGCTGGGCGTGCTGCCGGGCATCATCGGGTGCATCCAGGCCACCGAAATTCTCAAGCTCGCGCTCGGCAAGGGCACCTCACTGATTGGGCGTCTGCAATTGTTCAACGCGCTGGACATGAAGTTCCGCGAGTTGAAGTTGCGGCGCGATCCGAAGTGCCCGTTGTGCGGCGACAACCCCACCATCAAGGAACTGATCGATTACGAAATGTTCTGCGGTGTGGTCCCCGAGCCCACGACTCCCGGACACAATCCGGACGAAGTCACGGTGCACGACATGAAGAAGGCGCTCGACGATCCTAAGCTCGGGATCCGGGTGATCGATGTCCGCGATCCGGACGAGTACGAGATCGCGCACGTGGCCGGAGTGCCGCAGATCCCGCTGGGATCGTTGCCGCAGCGCTTCACCGAGCTGGATCCGAACACGCAGATCTATCTCCACTGCAAATCGGGCAAACGCTCGATGAAGGCCCTCGAATTCCTGCGTCAACAGGGCTTCAAGTATGTGAAGTCCGTGAAGGGCGGCATTAGTGCCTGGAGCGACGAGATCGATCACAACATCCCGAAGTACTGAGTGGTTCAGGCTATCGCCGGGTGTGAATCCGCGCCCGGTCATTTTGGAGTGCGGTGGCAGAGCGCAGCGTCGACACCGCTTTTGAGGCCGGTTGCGGAGTAAGACCGACCGGCTCTCATCGCCTCCGTATCAAAAACGGAACTCCCGAGATGTTCGCGTCTCTGCGTCGCTTGGGTCTCGTGCCTCAGTTTGTGGGTGGACGTTGAGCAAAGCGGCGTGGCGCTGCGCTTCCCGCCGCACTCCAAAGTCGCCGTTCGCGGACTTGGGTTGGGGTAGCCCAATGATGGGGGCGGATGACTTGGTGACTTCGGGTAATCCGCCTTCTTCCGGCGGCGGCTACGGGGAAGGAGAGATCGACGATCGGCGATCGCAGATGGGAGATCGATCTGAGGATGCTGGATGCTGGATTTCTGCTCCTGCTTTCATGCTTTCCAGATTCAATCCCTCTGCGTCTCCGCGCCTCTGCGGTTCCTTGCCTGCGCCCGTGGGTGGGCGTTGAGCAAAGCGGCGTGGCGCTGCGCTTCCCGCCGCACTCCAAAGTCAGCGTACGCGGGCTTACGTCGGAGAAACCCCAATGATGGGGACGGGTAACTTGGCAACTTCGGGTGATCCGCCTTCCCCCGGCGGCGGCTACGAAAAACCAGAGTTTGGACTTTGAACTTTGTCCCCCGTATCTTGTCCCCATGTCCCCGCACTGGAGGTTAACCCCGGGAATCATTGTTTTGGCATTTGCCGCCTGTTTCTCGATTGAGGCTCAAATCGTCAACGGGAGCTTCGAAGATGATCCCTGGCCCGCCACTGGATTTCCCGGGGCGATGACCGGGTGGACCGGGGGAATTCAACTGGGGCAGCCCCGTGGAACCCCGCTGGTTTCTCGGCCTGCAGGACCGTTTGGTGGGAATATTCTCGTCCCTGCGGCGACGCCGATCGGCGCCCAGGGCAACTGTTCCGCCGGCATCTGGCCGGACCATCCGAACTACACCTCACACACCATGTTCCAGAAGGTGACGCTCCAGCCGGGGCGCGCCTACGAGCTCACGTACTGGGCTCAGAGCATGAACATTGTCCGGGCGTTCGCCGTGCTGCGTGCCCGCGTGCTCGATGAATCCGGGACTTCCCTGGCGGAGTCCACCGATACCCCGGTCCTCGGAGGCGGTGGCACCACGGGGTTTCACTCGTACACCCTCTACGTGCCGCCCATTCCTGGTACGGGCGTGGCCACCATCGAATTCTCGAACCTGTCCACGAATCCCGATACCGAGGCCGCGGTGGATGCAGTGTCCATCGTTCCGGTGCCCCGACAGTCGCCTCCAGAGCTGGACCTTCCGGTGCGTTCGGGCAACACGTGGGTTCTTGCCTGGAGTGATTCCATTCCTGTCCACACACCGCAAACGGCCCCGACGCCGAATGGACCCTGGACCGATGTTCCGATGGGTTCGTTGCGGGTCGTGGATGGAAAACGCCTGGTGGATCTTCCGCCGAATTCCGCGGCGACCACGCTCTACGTTCGCACCGTCGCCCCCTAAAGCGTGGCAAATGTCTGGAATGAACCGGTCCAACCTAGTTGAGCGCTGGGGCTTCAGCCTGCTGCTGCTCGCGGGGTACCTCGCGATGTTCCATCTTTGGTTCGGATCGAGGCGGCCTTGGATCGTCGCGACAGGTCTGACAGGTGCGGGATTGATGAGTTGGGGCTTCGCGCGGGCGGTGCGGGGATCCTATTTCCTGGACCAGTGGGACGCCCTCGGGCATGCGCTGGTGATCCTGGATGTGGTGCTCGAAGCATTCCTGATCCGGGAGCACGATCATTTGGGTTTCTACCTCTGCGCCGCTGCGTTTGCCTTGGTGCTGGGAGGGTATCGCGCGTGGTTGTGGCGGGGAGTGGATCGTCGATCAGGTCCGGGCCTCGTCGGGGCGATCGTCACTGGCGGATCGGAGTCCTCCGGGCTAGGGTCGTCGCCCATGAGCAACGACGCCTGGGTTACTGAATTTCGCAACGTGTATGCCCGTGGAGTGGAGGCCTGGCGGGCGGGGCGCAAATCGCCTGCATCCATGTTTTCGGAACCCGATCAGGCGTTCCTTCACGGGATCGGCTGCACCGCGCAGGAGGCGTTTGATTTCGTCGATGACTTCATCCGCTACGGTGAGCCGAGTTTCGAGGACGCGCTCGAGGTGGCTTCGATCCGGCGCGACTTCTTTCTGAATCAACTCGGCGGGGTTCACGCCACCACGCGGATGTCGATGGATGAGCTTCCCCCCAAGGCGGCTGCCGTCGATGGGATCTCATGGCTCCCACGGATCATCGTGAAGGCTCGGCTCAAGCTGCGCGGTGAGATGCCCGGAGATCTGATGTACGGCTGCGGCGGAGACCGTCAGTTTTTGGCAAGCATCCGCATGTCGCTTCCCGCGTTCCTCAAGTTGGTGCGCGATTGTGGATCGGACGACCGCAAGATCATCGATGCGGTGAAACGTTCCGCCGGCAGGGCGTGACGTGACCTGACGGTGGGACCCGGATCTGAACGGGTGTATCAGTGTCGATACACGTCGATCCGTCCCTTGCGGGAATCGACGCGCTCGCGCGAGCGGCCGGGTTCGACGGATCGGACATCGTGAATTCGCACCGTTTCCACTGGGTGCCCGCGCACGGCGGCGACGTGTGTGGGTTCGAGTCCCCGGTTGACGATTCGCACCGTTCCGCCGGAGCGGACGGTGGTGTAGCCATGGAGCACGACGGAACTGCGGAACACGCCCTGGATTTCCACTTCGGTTCGCAGGCGGAGCACGGGGCGGGATCCCAAATCGGAGACCAGGGAGAAGTTGTAATGGTGCCAATTCAGGCCGAAATCGAATCCGGTGGCGACCGCGTGTCCGTGATGGAAAAAGACTCCGGCATTGACGTTGAACACCACGCCCGGAGGCAGCGGAGCCCATCCGCAATACTCGCCCCCGGTGCGCCAAACCACCCAGGAGGGACCCCAGACACGATCCGGCAGCCACACCCATCCGTGGCGGGGATGCAGCGACCAACGGCCGTAGTGAAAGGTGATGCCGCCCCAGGGATAGTCGGAGGCCCAGTACCAGCCTTGGTCTGTGTTGACCCAATGGCCGGCGTCCCAGTACGGGCGCCAACCGGGGGAGGACAGAACAACGGAAGGCTGCCAGTACCATTGGCCGTCATCGCCAAGGATCCAGCGTCCGTAGGCGTTCAATTCGGGGGCGTAATGGGTGGCGTCTCCGGACAGGGGCGGCGCGACCACGGGCACGCTCGGCGCCGCAGCGACGGTGGGAGCGGCGGGCACTGCCGGTTGGACGCTTGGCGCGGGAGAAGGCGGCGTGGCGGTGGGTTGTCCCGGGTAGGTGATGGGGGAGCGCGGGGCGTTCGAAGCGGTGCTCGGCTGGCTGGTTGCAGCGGGGCTGCCACCGGAACCAAGCATGGCGTTGAGGATCGCGGGCGTGAGTCCCTTGTCGCGGAGGGAAATCAGATCGTCGGACGACAATCCGTACGCAAGGTTTTTACTTTTGATGAAGGCCACCACGGTCTCCTCGTTCACGCCGGCGTTCTTCAGCTTGAGGATTTCATCAACGGCTGCGGGGTTGGCTCCCAGCGCGGTTCCCAATCCCAACCAGGCGATGCCAAGGACCAATAGAAAAGTTTTCACGAGATATCCCGAACGACTCCGATCGCGCCCGGAATGTTCATTCGCGGGCACTGGCGTTGGAGTCAAACGCCCCCCGCCAAAAGAGACGTGGAACCGGCAGGTGAGGTTACCGCGGATGTTTCCCGCGGCAGGGAATCAAGGCGCTGCAACCTGATTGGTGGAGAAGCGAATGTACGGGAAGCACTCGGGAATGTGGGAATCCCACACGCCGTGGCGGCTCCAGAACCAGCCGCCGGAATCCTTCGCCGGAGGCGCTTCCTTGTACTGGTTGAACCGCGAAAAATCGATCCGCCACACGTCGCCGTCCTTGGGTGGGAAGGCGCGTCCGTCCGCCTTGGCCAGCCACTCCATGCCTTTCCATGGGAAGCAAAGTTCGGCAGTCCAACCGCGATCGCGGTCCTTGTCATCGTTCACGGTGCCGTCGAGAAACACCGCGGTCCGCTTGCCCGGGAAGTGCCAGTCGAACTGCCCCAGGCGCGGTCCGCGCGGGTGGGTGGTGAAGCCGACTCCGTTGAAGGGTCGCAATTTGGACCGGGCGAACTCCGGGGCCTTGGAGAATCCGCCACGTTCGTAGGCGTCCTCCCACACGAAGAAGACTTCGTAGGTGGTGTTGTACCCATTGATCTCAAATTCGTAGTAGGCGTCGCGCCCGGCGATGAACACCTCGAGGTCGTTGTCCTCGTAAATTGGCGAATTGTTCTCCGTGAACTTGGCGTGGAGAAAGGGCTCTTCGGCGCGGAGGCCGATGTAGAGGTTTTCGTCGTCCCACACGATCGTCGCGCGGGTATCGTGGATCACTGGGCCTCCGGTTAGGATGTCGATAAACCGCGGGGACTGCGGTGCCCGTTTCCAAACGTCCTCGTCGAGTTTGCCGTCGATACGAATCGGCTTCGAGATCTTGAAGGCGGTGTAGCGTGCGACCTCGGATTCGGGGCAGGGGAATTTCGACGCGATGGAGTTTGTGTGGGTGGCCGCCGGTTCGGCCGCGAGTGCGAGTATCGCCGAGGCGCAGGTGGAAAGAACAAATGCCGCAGCGCTACGCCACAAACACGAGGCGGGTCCATTCATCAACGTTGAGCAACGCAGCATGAGCGAAGTCTGTGGGCGCGGGCCACGGCGTCGAGGAATTACGCGAAAATCTGAGGAAATCCGTAAAATCTTGCGGTTGCTTCCTGCATTGCTCTCCGGCCGGGCTTCCGTGAGGCTGGAACCCGATGGCATCCTCCAAACCGCGGCGACTCGATCAATGGCTGGCAAATTGTGGTTACTGCAGCCGCAGCGAGGCGCGTCCTCTGGTCCGATCAGGTCGCGTGACGATCGACGGCGAGCGCGCCACCGATCCGGGGGAGAAGGTCCGTTCCGAATCGATTCGCATCAACGGCGAACCCATCGAAGCGCCGGAGGGATTGCTCGCGGTATTTCACAAGCCGGCGGGCTATGTGTGTTCCCATGATGGACGCGAGGGACCGTCGGTGTTCGATCTGCTTCCGGCGCGCTGGATGAAGCGTAATCCGGTGGTCACGACCGTGGGGCGTCTCGACAAGGATACCACCGGCGTGCTGCTGCTGACCGACATCGGGCCGCTGGTGCAGCACTGGACCTCGCCCCGACACAAGGTGCCCAAGCTCTACGAGGTGGTGGTGGATGGTACCATTCCTGAGTCACTCATTGAGGTCTTTGCCCGCGGCGACCTGATGCTGGCGGACGAGGAAAAGCCCTGCCTTCCAGCCCGGCTGGAGATCACGGGTCCGAGCGAGGCGCGTCTGGAGTTGACCGAAGGGCGGTATCACCAGGTGAAACGCATGTTCGGAGAGCAGGGATTGAACGTGCTGAAGCTGCATCGAAGCCATTTTGGCACCTACACCGTGGAGTCCCTGGAGGTCGGCAAGTGGCGAATGCTGGAAATCCCTTCCATCCCCGGGGTTCAAATAGGTTGAGGTTCCTGCAACGGGCGATTGCCTAGGGCTTCCCCGATTCGTTACAAAAGGGGCGGTGCCTCAACAACAAACACTTCGTGAGACCGTCTCGTATTCGGGAATCGGTCTGCACTCGGGAAACCGGGTGAACATGAGCTTTCTCCCCGCGCCGGCGAATTCGGGTCTCCGATTCCGCCGCGTGGACCTCGAGGGCAAACCCGAGGTCGAGGCGCGCGTGGAGTTCGTGACCGACACCCAACGCTCCACCACGCTGGGCAAGGGGTCGGTCAAAATCCACACGGTGGAACATGTCCTCGCCGCACTGGTCGGCGCCGGGATCACCAACGCCATCGTGGAGCTCGACGCCAATGAGCCTCCGATCGCCGATGGCAGCTCTCGCGAGTTTGCCCGGATCATCCAGGAGGCCGGCCTCGTGGCGCAGACCGATCCGGTCGAACCCTACGCCGTCACCCAGCCGATCGAGATCACCGTCGGCGAAACCCAGATGGCCGTGTTCCCGCACCCCGGGTTCAAGATCACCTGTACCAGTTCTGACAAGAACGGGCGCTTCACCCAGTTCTTCTCGTTGGAGGTGAATCCCGAGACCTGGGCGCGCGAGTTAAGCCATGCGCGGACCTTCTGCTTTTTTGAGGAAATCGAATTCCTGATCCGCAACGGATTGATCAAGGGCGGAAGCCTGGAGAATGCGATCGTGATCCGGGACGACGCGGTGCTCACCACCGAGCCGCTGCGGTATCCGGAGGAATTCGTGCGGCACAAGATCCTCGACATCGTCGGGGACCTCGCGCTGGCCGGGCGTCCGATCCGCGGTCATGTGATCGCGGTGAAGCCGAGCCATCACGCCAATGCGGAACTGACCCGTGCGTTGGTGGCGCAGATGCGCCGTCCGCTCGAACAGGCGCAGACCTTCGCCCCGCCTCCCGCTCCCGTCGAAAAAGCCCCGGCCAAACCCAAGGCCGAACCGACCCCCATCGAACCCCGTACCGTGTCCACCCCCACCGCCACTGAAGCCGTCGTCCGGGACGGTGTTTCCCTCGACATCGGCGAGGTGATGAAGCTCCTGCCGCACCGTCCGCCGTTTCTCATGGTGGATCGCGTGCTCCGCATCGAGGGCAACAAGATCACCGCCATCAAGCAGGTCACCATCGGCGAGCCGTATTTCGCGGGGCACTTCCCCGGGCATCCGATCATGCCGGGTGTGCTGCAGCTCGAGGCCATCGCGCAGGTGGCCGGCATCCTCATGATGCGCCAGGCCGAGAATGCCGGGAAACTCGCCTACTTCATGTCGGCCGAAGATGTGAAGTGGCGCAAGCCGGTGCGCCCAGGCGACACGCTGACGATTGAGGTCGAGCTGACCAAATCGCGCGGCAAGATCGGTCGCGCCCGCGGCACGTGCTATGTGGATGGCGACGTGGTGAGCGAGGCCGTGGTCACCTGCATGTTCATGGATCGCTGAGTCTGTCTGCCATGGCGAACCGCATTCATCCTTCCGCCGTCATCGATCCAGCAGCCGTCCTTGGGGACGAGTGCGAGATCGGTCCGTTCTGTGTGATTGGCGCGCAGGTCCGTCTGGGCGACCGCTGCCGGCTCCACTCCCACGTGGTGATCGACGGCGTGACCACGCTGGGCTCCGACAACGAATTGTTTCCTTTCGCCTGCCTCGGCCTGAAGACCCAGGACCTGAAGTGGAAGGGCGGCGTGACGCGCGTGGAGATCGGGGATCGAAACGTCTTCCGCGAAAACGTGACGGTCCACAGCGCGACGGCCGACGGCGGCGTGACGCGGGTGGGATCGGACAATCATTTCCTCGCCTACGTCCATCTCGCGCACGACGTGCAGCTCGGCAGCCACATTGTGATGTCGAACGTCGCCACCCTGGCCGGGCATGTGGTGGTGGAAGATCACGTGGTCATCGGAGGCCTCGCCGCGGTGCATCAGTTCTGCCGCATCGGGAAATTCTCGATGATCGGCGGATGCTCCAAAGTGGTGCAGGACATTCCCCCGTTCATGATGGGCGACGGCAACCCGGCCGAGACGCGCTTCATCAACAAGGTGGGACTGGAGCGCAACGGATTCTCCCCGGAGGCGGTCAAGGCACTGACCCAGGCCTACAAGATTCTGTTCCGCGAGGGGCTCACGGTGTCGAACGCTCTGACCCAGATCGAAGCCGAGCTTCCCAAGCTTCCAGAATTGGAACACCTGGTGGCCTTCTGCCGTTCGAGCGCCCGCGGGATTTCCAAGTAAGCCAGGTAAGTCGGCCGCAGCTGCGACCGAAGATTCAGCGGCCGCCTGACTTCCGCGCCACCACGAAGGCGTTGAACATCGCGTACCGCAGCGGTGTGGCGTTGAGCACCGCATCCACGAGTGGCGACACCACACGATCGGTGCAGGCGACGGTTTCCACCGTGCATCCGTTGCGCTCGAGGAAGAACGACATGTCGAGTGCGTTGGTGCACACGATCGCGTCATCATCCGGAGTGAAGGGCGTCTTGATGATCGGCGTCATGCGTTCGAACCGCACCGAATCGGGCTGACGTCGCATCTGGCTCCGACGGTCGAGCAGGGCGAGGGCGTTCTTCCACTTGTTGCCCACTCCACGCATGCGCGGGTGGTAATCGCGCCATCCGAGGGCCCGCAGAAAATTTGGACTGCTGAGAACGATTCGACCGCCGGGCTTGGTGACGCGGACCACCTCGGCAACGAAGGCCTCGGGTTCCTCCACGTGTTCGAGCACGTTCAAGGCTCCGACGACGTCGAACTCCCGGTCGGCAAACGGCAGGCGATTGCCGTCGTACCACAGGCAGCGATGGGTGGCCTTGGAGGCGCGATCGATGTTGGCTTGCGCGACATCCACGCCCCAGGCATCGATTCCCGCGGACGCAAGGGTGACCACCACCTGTCCCACGCCGCATCCCACGTCGAGCACCTTTCCGCCGGGATTCGGCGGACGGAGTGCATCGGTGAACTTGCGATAGAACGCCGCATCCCATCCCGCGAGGATTCCGGCGTACGCGGTGTCGTCGCGAACGCGATCCAGATGACTCGAGTGGCCGGACATGGAGGGTCGGGAGGTGGCCGGGGTTAACGCTTGGAATCGGAGGCGACCGCATCGCGTCGTCCGCTCACCACCAGGATGCCGATGCACGCCGCAGCGGCGGCGAGTGCGGCGACGCTGATCCACAGGGTGCCGGCCGGCGGTTCAAAGCGGAACTCCACCGTGTGGCTTCCTTCGCCCACGGCCACCGCGCGCATGAGGAAATTCGCGCGGAGGAGCGGAGCGGGTTTGCCGTCGATGGTGACTTTCCAATCCGGCGTCCAGCGGTCGTTCAGGAGAAGGATTCCAGCGGACTTGGACTCGGTCTGCACCACCACGCGTCGGGGTTCGTAGGTGGTGATCTTCGATGATCCAACGGTGCCCGTGGCGGCGGGAGCTGCGATCGACGGGGCCTCGCTCAGGATCACGGAGGATTCCGGATTGAAGCTGCGGGAGCGGAGCGCTTCGAGCGTCTTGGTTCCGTCCGCCTGCACCGACCACTGATTGAACAGCCGGGCGCGGGGCAGGGCTCCGGAGAACTCGAACAAGGCGAATGCTCCCTGCGGATTGGGCTGGGTGGTCACGCGGGAAATGACGTCGGCAAACGGCATGTTCTTGGGCGGCGGCGGGACCCCGGGTTTGAAGGCCAGATCGAAAACAATGCGGTTGGTGAACCGGCGCTGCGCGGGGTCGAACAAGTCGTTGAAGATTTCAGCACTCTTCCGCCAGCCGATGAAAAACCGGGTGTTGGTCAGCTGCCACATGCGCACGAGCGAGAGACCCGCCTCGCGGGAGACCTCGCGGGCCGCGGGGAGTTGGGCTGCGGTCTGCGGCGGGAGACTGTCGGCGAGCGGGCCGTAGGTCACCGCCAGCACGAGCATGGAGAGTTTGTTGCGCGAGGCATCATCCTCCGGGGTGACTCCCATGGCCGAGAAGAAGGCGGCTTCCATTTCCGGAGTGCGCGGCATCTGGTCGATGTCGAGGCTCTGGATGTTGAAATACTGGAAGGGGTGTTCGAGCCACTCCTTTTGCAGGTAGGAGAACTCATTGTTCGGGGCCAGCACTCCGGCCCGGCGCGGGGAGAGGTGGGCGGTGACGCGACCTTCCCACGGACGCTCCCGAAGCAGGTCGATCACGGCATTGCTCTGGTACCGGATTTGATAGTCGTAGTGCTTGATCCACGGCCGGTCGGCGCGGAAGAGATCGAACACCAGCACGAACCCGAGGAGGTACCAGGCGACCTTGGAGCGGGTGCCGGCAAACCATCCCGACAGGCTCGCGACCACCACGGCGACCGAGGCGATCAAGAAGAACTGCGCGGTCCAGACCTCGCCCACGCTGAATGCGGCGGTGGCCCGTTCGCTTTCACCGAACTGGATGGTTCCGAGATACTGTTCGATCTGGGGCGCGCGACTGGCGTAGAGCACGGCGCCGAGGACGCTGATTCCGAGGACCACCAGCGAGAGAGTCCACCACGCGCGGTCCGACGCAGGGGCCTTGCGGAGCCATTCGCGGATCTGGTCGAGGAAGGATCCTTTCCGGGCAGTGGTGGTATCAAATCCGGTACGGGCAATGCCTTCGAGTCCGTAGGCGAAGAGGATCCACAGGGAGAGGTGCATCCCGTGGAGGAACTTCATCGGAATGCGGATGGTGGAGAAGTAGGGCAGTTGGAAGATGTACTGGTAGAAGGGGGCGAATCGGCCGTAGGCCAGCGCCAGCGACACGAGGGCTGCGAGCATCCAGAACCAGATCACGCGCTGTTCGGTGTGGGTGTAGGGGCCGACACCGGAAGCGCGTCCCCGGAAGGAACGAACACAGGCGAGTCCTGCGATGACGAGGACGAGGGCACCGGCGTATTCCCCGGACCCGCTGAACCGGGATTGCGGGGTGCCGTCCTGACCGACTCCGCCCCAGTAGGCGCCGCCGCCCGGGGTGTCCATGCGATAGCCGAACAGGCCGGGGATCAGGATTCGAAGCGTTTCAAGTTTGGGATAGCTCCAGCCGGTGGCGAATTCCCAGCGTTCGGCTTTTGATTCGGGGGAGGAGTCGAGGCCTGAGATGCCCTTGATCTGGGTTCCGACCAGCGAGGCAAGCGCGTGGGCGGCGATCCACCCGGCGCAGACGGCGACCAGCGCGAGACGGGCCCCGCCGCGGATCCAGACGCTGAGTCCCACGCCGGCGGAGGATTCGATCCAGATCTGCCAGGCGGCAAAGGCGGCGACGTAGAGGCTCAGGATGGCGCCGACGTCGGCGCCCTCGACCACATTGATGCCGACGCAGAACCCGGCGAGGACGACGCGAAGCCAGCCCTTCCATCCCGCGGAGGATGTCTTGAGCAGGAGTCCAAGCGCGCAAAGGGTGGCGGCGAGGGCCAGGGCTTTCGGCGGGAGACCCCAGCAGGCGTAGGACACAGGATTGCTGTTGAGCGCTGCGGCCGAGGCAGTGAGGACTCCGACCAGCGGATTAAATCCGGCGCAGCGGCAGAAGAACCACGCGGAAAGTCCGAGCAAAAGGAGAGCGAGCGGGGCGTAGAACTTGGCGAAGAGGATCGGGCTGCGGAGCGCGATGAACAGCGCCATGGTCAGGTCCGGCTGCGAGCTGGGGTCCTGATTTCCCACCCAGTTCAGCGGACGCCAGAGGCCGGTGAAGGTGTGGAGAACATTGTCGGCCTGGGACACCAGGGTTCCGAGCGGGCCGTCGTTGGAGAACAGCACCATCGCGGGATCAAGACTGGCTTGAAAGAGAATGGCCAGAGGGAGGAAGAGGGCGACGGCGAGGCAGGCGACGTGGCGCTTCCAGGAACCGGAGGGGGAATCTTTCATTTCAGGTGGCGACGTGGGCGTTGGAAATTAATTCTTCGGCGCGCCCGGGGCGCCCGTTGAGACGACGGAGCGCATCACGCAGCCGGACGACTGTCCAGCCCAAGGCAGTGGCCGGGGTGCCGACGAGTTCGCGTCGGCGCCTGCGGATGGTGTTGGCGAAGTCGGGACGCAGGTGGTCCATCATGTCGATCTTCACCTGCATGCGTGCGGCGTGCAGGAGGCGCAGTCGAAGCGCGCGACGGGCGTGGGCGAAGGCGGATTCTTGGAACCAGTTGAACACGCTCCAGCTCACCTCCCATTCGTCCTCCACGAAGCATTTCAAATCGTACATGTGGCGGCTCGACGCGTTGAATGGGTGAACGCGGTACTGGCAGTAGAACTGGGGCAGTTCCACCACGCCGCCCGATTTTGCGGCCCATTCGGCGAGGAAGAGTCCATCGGCCACCTGGGGCATGTCGCGAAACAGGCACACCGGATCCTGGAACTCGGTTTTGAAAATGACCCCGGGGAGCAGCACGGTGGCGAGTTCCGATTGCGGGCCGAGAAATTCGTTCAAGGAAACCCGCAACGCCGGGCCCGTGGGACGCTGCTGGTTTTTTCCCAGCACGGCGCCGGTCTGCGAAATGGTCTCGTTGAAGCAGTAGCCGAGGCCCGGGCCGGGAAGGAGTTTCATCGCCTCGAGCATCGATGCGTTGAACTCCGGCGTGACCAGGTCGTCCGCCATGAGCAGATGCAGGTACCGGGTCTCGCGTGAAAGGGCGAGGCAGCGATTGAGGTTACCGAGGACGCCGAGATTGGATTCGTTGCGACGGAATTCGCAGCGAAGTCCGGGGGCGTTGCGGACGATCTCGGGCGTCGAGTCGGTCGAGCCGTTGTCGATCACCACGATGCGGTCCGCCGGACGCGTCTGGGCCGCGAGGCATGCGAGCGTGGCCGGCAGGAACCGCTCGCCGTTGAACACCGGGATGACGGTGGTGAGTTCCGTCACGGCGGGCCTCAGGACACCCGACGCAGCCATGCGCCGGGCCAGTGGGTCAGATTCCGGCTGAGCCCGCTTTCGTTGAACGGCCACTCGGGCTGCTCGATGACGAACTGCGGATGCTTCCCGGCGAATTCAATCGCGGCATCGGTGGGGTTGTCCCAGGTCCATTCGGCGGATCCGCGCGGCGTGGCGTGGAGATCCTTCATCACGCCGTCGGTGGCAACGATGTACGATCCGGGGCTGACCAAATCGTGGTAGGCTTCCAACTCATCGAGGACGTGCTGACGGGTGTGATTGGAGTCCAGCAGCACGAGCACGGTTTCGCCGGGGCGGATCATGTCGTGAACCCGCTTCACGATTTCTGGCGCGGTGGAGCTTCCTTCCACAAGCGTGATGCCGGCACCGAGTTCATGCGACTCGATGGCGGCGCGGTTGTGGGGACGGATCTCGATGTCGATGCCGATCACGCGTCCCTTGCCGAGCATCTTGCACAGCGACGCGTAGTAGATCAGGGAACCGCCGTGGGCCACGCCGGTCTCGACGATCACATCGGGCCGGACGCGATAAATGACCTCCTGGGTCCGCACCATGTCCTCGGGGAGCTGGATGATGGGGCGTCCCATCCAGGAAAACGTGTAGGAGTACTTCTGGTTCCAACCCACGTTGACCCACTGCTCGGCGATCAGGTCAAACGCGCGATCCGAGTACAGGGGCAGGGTTTCCGATTTTCCATCGACCTCGCAGACCAGCGTTTTTTGTTCCGTATCGAGCGTCAGTTTCATGAATCAAAGCGTGAAGGTGCGTCCGGTGAAGCCGAGCCGCGCGAGATCGCGTCGAATCTCGACGGCATAGTTCGGGTTGGCAATGACGATGAGTCCCAGTTTGGAGACCACCGGGTCCGCTGGGGCGACGATGCGAACGGCGGTTCCCGGCAGCACGCCACCCTGTTTTGCGGGATTGGAGTCGATCACACAGCGGGGCTTCGCGGTGGGCAATTGGTTGACCAGGGCCACCCCCTTGGCTCCCGCACCCCAAACCGCCCACGGTTTCTCCGCAGCAGCACGACCGATTTTTTGCTCCAACTTCGCGAGTCCCAGAAGTGCGCGCCGGCCGAATGCCTTCACCTGCTTTTGGCTTTCGGTTTGGCTGGAGGGGGATCGTCCTCGTTTTGAATTCTTGGCGAGTCGAAGTTCCACCAATTGGTACTGGTCATCAAAGACCGGTCGCTGGCGAACCACCCGGAATCCGGCATTCCGGCACAAGGTGGCCAGTGCGGATTCGAGGAAGTAATTGCAGTGCTCGTGGAACACATCCCAGAGGCAGGTGTGTTCCACGATCCATTCGAACCGCGGCGTTTCCAGCACCACCACGGGATCGCCCGAGGCCACGGCAAGGTCGTGAAGCAGTTCGAGAAACTGGCCGATCTCCGGCACGTGTTCCACGACGTGGCGGCACAGGATGGCGTCGTACGAATGCCGGATGTCCTCCGGCGCGACATAGCGCGCGAAGAAGCGGAGCCCCTGAGGGTCCGGCTCGGCTCCGGCCTCGAAGGACGTGTCGTATCCATCGCCCGACGCTTCGGCGTCGGAGCAAATCCGACGCAGGAAATCGCCCTTGCCGCAGCCCACTTCGAGGATGCGTCCGCCGTTGAGCTTGTTGCGGCGAATCAACCCCTTCGAAAGCGAATCGAGATGGTCGTTGAACGCCGGGGAGAAGCATTGGCGGTTCTCGTATCGGTCGTCGTACGGAACGGCATCCGCATCAAACGTGGAATTGAACACCAGCCCGCACGCGTCGCAGGAGACCAGCGTAACGTCGCGTCGCGCGACCTTCTGGGCCGCGGCCACGGTGGGAAAACGGTAGTTCAACACCGCGGGCTGCTTGGGGAGGCGCAGCACCGGCGAGAGGGAACCTCCGCCGCAACCCGGACATTCGGTGCGTGCCTTGAACTTCATGGAAGGGAAGCCTGTATCATCCGGTCCAGCCCGCGTTCAAGCGTCACCTGCGGGCTCCATCCAAGGGAGCGAAGCAGTGTGGCATCCGCAACCACGTGATCCAGCGGGTCAGCGACCGGGTGCTCCGGCAGGCGGATCAACTCAGGTCGCCCGATCCTATCGGCCAGGATTCTGGCGATGTCGCCCACAGCCACTCCGGTGCCTGTACCAATATTGATCGCCCCGTCGTGCGCGTGGTCGAGCACCGCTGCGAGGGCGGAGGCAACATCGTCCGCGTGGATGTAGTCCTTCACGCTCGTTGGAGTGCGCAGCGCTACGATCTCCCCGGCGCGGAGGCGTCGGAGAAGGGAAGATATGAACCGATCGCGGTGTTCGTGTTCGCCGTAGGGATAAAACACACGGGCCCACGCCAGGGACACGCCCTGGGCCTCCAGACTGGGGCGGAGGGTTTCGTGTAACCGTTGCTTGGCCCGGGCATAGCGCGACACCGGGGCGAGCGGGGTGGAGTGGTCCGAGAGCGGGGCACCGGTGATTCTGTACTCGATGCAGGTGCCGAGCGCGACCACGCGGGTCACGCCCCGTTCGACCAACCCTTCGAGAAACGACTGGCTCCAAGTGACCCAGTCGTCGTTCTCCGGCGATTCCAGATACACTCCGGGCGTGGCAATCCAGGCCGAGTGGACGCAGGCCTCGGGACGGAACGCCTCAATGGTGGTCCAGGGAGGATTGCCCACGGTGCCCGTCAAGCGGGTCACGCCTTCGGGCAGCGGCGAGGCGGTGGAACGGACGAGGCAGCCGACGGAATGTCCCGCAGCGATCGCGTGTTGCACGAACGCCGAGCCGAGAAATCCAGTGCCGCCGGTGACGAGGATCCGCATGACGGGTTCAATCGCAGGCGTCGAGACCGGGGAGTGCGCGATCGCGATCGGAGAGCATCGGATCCGGGATCGGCCATGGAATTCGCACGGTGGAATCGTTCCAACGCAACCCGCGTGCGAGCTCGGGCACGTAGAATTCTCCCATCAGGTAGGACACTTCGGAGCCGTCTTCGAGGCATTGAAAGCCGTGGGCGAATCCGGCGGGAATGTAGAGCTGGCGTCCGTTGTCGGCGGAGAGTTCGAACGCCTCCCATCGGCCGAAGGTGGCGGAGCCGCGGCGGACATCGACCACCACATCCCACACGCGCCCCTTCGAGCAGCGAACCAGTTTGATTTCGGGTTTCGGCGCTGCCTGCCAGTGCATGCCGCGAATCATTCCGCGATTCAGCGTTCGGGTGACATTTCCCTGCGGCCAGCGCGTGTTGAGTCCGTGGGCGGCGAATTCGGTTTCGCAGAAGGTGCGTGCGAAAAAACCGCGCGGGTCCTCGCGTCGATCGGGTTCGATTCGCCACGCGCCTTCGAGGGTAAGGGGGTGGAAGTGCATGGCGTTCGAACCGGCGTGACTACACGACGCGCACCGTGGGCACGGGCACGATGAAGTGTCCGCCCGCGTCGCGATACGCCTGCTGTTGCGCCAGGATTTCCTCGGCAAAATTCCACGTGAGCAGCATCGCGTAATCGGGGCGTCGGCGGACCAGTTCCTCGGGCGGCACGATGGGGATGTGGGTGCCTGGAGTGAACCGTCCCTGCTTGGCGGTGCTGCGATCGACGACGAAGGAAATGCGCCGGGAATCGAGCCCGTAGAAATTCAGCAGCGTGCTGCCCTTCGCCGAGGCGCCATACGCGGCGATGGATTTGCCCTCGGATTGGAGGCGGTCGAGCAGCGTGAGGAGGTCCTGCTTGATGCCTTGAACGCGCCGGCCGAAGTCATCGTAGTAGCCGGCGGAACCTACGCCTTTGCCGCGTTCCTCGGCGGCCAGTGCGGCGACGGCGGGGAGCACCGCGTGGGTGCCGGTGCGGGCGATGGAAAGGCGAAGCGATCCGCCGTGGATGGCGAGGCGTTCCACGTTGAACACTTCCATTCCGTGCCGGGCCATGAGCGGCACGAGGGCGGTCAGGGTGAAGTAGAACACGTGCTCGTGGTAGATCGTGTCGAACTCCACGTGCTCCACCATGTCGCATCCGTACGGGAACTCGATCACGGCGCGTCCACCCGGGCGGAGCAGGGTGGCGATGCCGGCGACGAAGCCGTTGATGTCGGGAACGTGGGCGAAGACGTTGTTGGCGAGGATCAGGTCGGCCTGCTGGTTCGACGCCGTCAATTCCTTCGCCAGTTCCTCGCCGAAGAACCGGCACAAGGTGGGGATGCCGCGTTCCTTGGCCACCTTGGCGATGTTGGCGGCGGGTTCGATGCCGAGGCAGGGGATTCCGGCGGCGACGAAGTTCTTCAGCAGATAGCCGTCATTGCTGGCGATTTCGATTACGCGGCTCTGCGGGCCGAGCTGGAAGTCGCGGATGTGGCGTTCGACCGCGGCGGCGGAATGACGGAGGAGTGCGTCGCTGAAGGAAGAGAAATACAGGTAGTCGCTGAACAGGTCCGCAGGTGGGACGAGGTCAATGATCTGGAGCAGCCAGCAGGATTCGCAGGCGGCGAGGCGCAGCGGGAAGCGGGGTTCGGGGGCGGAGAGGTCGGCCTGGGTGAGGAGGCGATTGGCCAGGGGCTGGTTCCCGAGATCGAGAATCAACCGCCCGCGCCCCGCGCCGCATGCCCGACAGCAGAAGGTGGTCATGGAAGAGTTCCCTTGGCCCATGGCAGACCGGCTTGCGTGGCGGCGGTCACGTACTCGCTGATTTGGCGGCGCGTGAGGTTTTGCACCGAGTTGGAGTCCGAACCGGTGGCATGCTCCCGATACCACGAAACGGTTGCCGCGAGCGTTTGTTTGAAATCCCAGACCGGCTTCCATCCGAGGAGGGCGTGGGCCTTGTCGATCGAGAGTTGAAGCCGTCCCGCTTCGTGAACGGCATTCGGATTCGAAGCGTCGCGCCACTGGCCGGGCCAGAATTGGAGCATGGTTTCAACGAGGTCGCGAACGGTGCGTTGCGAGTCCACGGCCGGACCAAAATTGAACGCGCTGCCCAGCGGGGAAGCGGGGTTCGCGTTGTCCCGGGCGAGCAGTGCCGCCAGCCAAAGGTAGCCGCCCAGGGGTTCCAGCACGTGTTGCCAGGGACGGATGGCCGCGGGGTTTCGGACTTCAATTTCCCGGCCCGACGACAGGGCGCGCATGGCGTCGGGAACGATGCGGTCGAGCGCCCAGTCTCCGCCGCCGATGACGTTGCCGGCTCGGGCGCTGGCGAGTCGGACCGGACCGCGGGAAAGAAACGAACTGCGGAACGAGGCAATGGCGATTTCCGCAGCGGCCTTGCTGGCACTGTAGGGATCGTGGCCGCCGAGCGGGTCCGACTCGCGGTATCCGTGAAGCCATTCGCGATTCTCGTAACACTTGTCAGTGGTGATTCCGAGAATCGTGCACGGCGAAGTCAGCGACCGTGCGGCATCCAGCACTTGCAGGGTACCAATGACGTTCGTTTGGAACGTGGCGACCGGTTCCGCGTAGCTGGTGCGAACCAGCGGCTGCGCGGCGAGGTGGAAGATGAAGGCCGGCTGGAATTCGAGGATTGCCTTCTGAATGGCGGTGCGATCACAGATGTCGCCCGTCCACTCCTGAATGCGGCCGCCCCAGTCGAGCGATTCGGAAAGGGCGGGACGCGTGGGGACGTTCAGCGAGAAGCCGCCGACGCGGGCACCAAGTTGAAGCAGCCATTCGGTGAGCCATGCGCCCTTGAACCCGGTGTGTCCGGTCACCAGGACGCGCGTACCAGAAAAGGTGCCACCAAATGGCTGGCCCGGAGTCACCAGATCCTCCACGGGGCCTTGCCGGAGTTCCATTCGCGCTCGAGCAGCTGCTGTTCGCGATACGTGTCCATGCACTGCCAGTAGCCTTCGTGGCACCACGCCTTCAGCTGGCCATCGGCGGCGAGGCGTTCAATTGGGGCCTTCTCAAAGACGCAGCTGTCGGAGGGGTCCAGGTACTTTTCGATCCGCCGGTCGAGGACCATGTAGCCGCCGCTGATGTAGGCGCTCTCCTGCTCGGGCTTTTCGCGGAACGCGGTAATCGTCTTTCCGTCCATCGCGAGTTCACCGAAGCGACCCGACGGTTTTACTGCGGTCACGGTGGCGATCGCCCCGTGCGATTTATGAAATTCGATCGAACCGTTGATGTCGCTGTTGGTCACCCCGTCGCCGTAGGTGAAGAGAAAGGTGGAATCTTCCACATGGGCCAGCGCACGGCGGAGCCGTCCTCCGGTCTGTGTTTCAGCGCCGGTTTCCAGAAGGGTGACAGTCCAGTCGGCCTCGTCGTGGTTGTTGTGGTAGGTGATCTGGGGATTGCGACCGAGCTTCAGCGTGATGTCGCTGGTGTTCCAAAGGTAATTCCGGAAGTAGTCGCGGATGACCTCGCCCTTGTAACCGAGGCACAGGATGAACTCGTTGTGCCCGTGGGTGGCGTAGTACTTCATGATGTGCCATAGGATCGGGCGCCCGCCGACGGGGACCATCGGCTTCGGGCGATACTCGGTCTCCTCGCGGAGCCGAGTTCCCAATCCACCGCAAAGAATGACAACTTTCATGACGACAACTGATTGATTCGGCCAAGAAGCTAGACAGCGAATCGACTGAATCCAACCAAATCCATGCTGCCGTCGGCTGCGGACGCGAGCTGGTGCCGCCGTGGCAGGAAGTCGGGCTTGGCTTTGAATGAAGAGGCGGATGCAACTATGGATGATGCAGGTCGAAGTTTCGAAAAGTTCTCCTCCGGCATTTGCGCGGGGACATTGGAAAAAACCGCTCGAAACGATCACCCAGAAAACGGTACAGTTTTCGAAAGCATTGGAGGAGGTGTTCTCACTATGAGATTTGTACGCATGCGGTTGCTGGTTGCTTCGTTCTGGATTCGATTGATAGCCGCTGCGGCGCCGGTCGCAATTCCGGTTCAGGATCCGGGCTTCGAATCGTTTACTGGATCGGATCCCGCCCATTTTGGTTCTGACGGATTCCTGATCCCCTTTCATTTCTCACAGTCCCCCTCCGCGGTCTTTGATTCCAGGGCGGCCGTTGTCGCGGATCCGGTGCCCGGTTGGGGGCTTGAAGGCGACGGTGGTGTGTTGTCGGCCGTTCCTGTGCTGAGTCAGCAACCGGTGCAAGGGGGGCGCAATTGGGGTTTCTTGCGGAAGGGCGCTGCGATCCGGCAGGCGATCAATGCCACCTACTCGCGGGATACCTTGTACCGGTTTCGGGCGCAAATCACCTCACAGCCCGGCTTGGTGCAGAGCTATTCCATGTCCCTTGTCTCAGGCACGAATGTGCTGGCCAAAACCACCGGCATGGTTTTGGCAGGGGTGTTCACAGCGACGGAGCTGACTCTGATTGTTCCGTCGGATTCGCCCTTTCTCGGCAAAACGATCGAGATCCTTCTGCGCAACGAAAGTGCCAATCTTGGAACGTACTATTTGGACGATGTCCAGTTGAGTCAGGAAAGTGTCCCGCCGTCGGTGCCTCCTTCCTCAGCCGCCATCGGCTGGTGGCCGGCAGATTCCGAGGCGAATGTGATCACCGGAGGCACGGGTTTCTTTCGTTCCACCGGCAAGTTTGGACCCGGTTTCATCGGGAACGGCATGGTTTTCACAGGAGGAGCCTCGGGGTTCGTGCTTCCGAACGAATTCGCAATCCCCGGTCAGGAGTTCACCGTGGAAGCGTGGGTTCAACGGGGTTCCACCCAGGCGGCCAGCACCGACGGCGGAGGCGGCCAGATCTTTGGAGGAAGCAGTGGTGGTTTTTCCTTCGGGATCACCGACGACGGGAGGCTCTACCTCAGTCATGTCGGGATCGTTTCTTTTTTCAGCGACACCGCGGTTCGCGATTCCGGATGGCACCATCTCGCCCTCAGTCGCGTTGGAGGATCGATCAAGTTCTACGTGGATGGCGTGCTGAAAAGCACGCTCGCATGTGATGTCAGATTTTCCCTTTCCGGCCCGTATGCCATCGGTGGATTGGGCGGTGGTTATTTGGGTGTCTATTACGGTTTCGTGGGAAACATCGATGAGTTGTCGGTTTACGGTCGACCTCTTACCGATGCAGAGATTTTTGGAATCTTTCAGTCCAACGTGTCCGGCAAATCACCGCGCGGATTCAAATTTGGCGCGGCGCCGTCGCCAGCCGGCATCACCCTGCCGGAGCCGGGAATCTTCCGCTCAGGTGTAACGAACACGGGCACCACGGCAGTTCAGAATCTCCGACTGGTTCAAACCCTTCCATCCGACGCTGTCATACGAAGTGCGGTTTCAACCGGCGGAGGCGTGGTTTCGATTGAAGGCTCGGTGGCCGCGCTGGCAGTTCCAATCCTGGAACCTGGCGGTGTCGTTGTACTCGATGTCGCTGTGGATGGAGAGTTGATCGGATCCGCATTTCTCACCAATCGGCTTTCCGTCACTCTGGAGCAGGATGGGCAAAGTTATTCGGTGGGACCGCTGCTGAGGGTGAGCCGGGTGATCGGAAGAAGCGTGCTCGTTCCCCGGGGGCTTGTTTCCTGGTGGCCGGGTGAGGGGACTCCACTGGACGCTTGGGGCAGTGCCCAAGGGGTGCTTTCAGGCCATACCAAGTTTGACGCCGGACTTGTCGGAAGGGCCTTTTCCCTGGATGGGACGGATTCGTCGATCCAGCTGGGGCCAACGAGTTCCCTGGGTTTGAATGAGATTACCATCGAGACGTGGGTGAAGCGTTCCTCCGCCATTTCTCCGTCCCCCGTGGGACCGGGAACCGGCGCTCTGTTCGGAGGCGGTATTGGAAGCTACACGCTGGCCATGATGGCGGATGGGCGACTCACTTTTTCCGAGGTTGGGGTCACCAAAATTGATAGCACCCTGGCGGTCACCGACACTGACTGGCACCATGTCGCGGTAACGCGCGCTGGGGCTTCCGTCCGATTCTACATCGACGGAGCCGACGCCGGTTCGGGCTCATATCCGGTTGTGTTCAACTTTGATTCGCCCTTCGCAATCGGGGCGCTCGGACAGAGCGTTCCTGGAGTAGGGGTGGAGACTTTTGCCGGACGGATTGACGAATTGAGCATCTACAACCGTGCTCTTTCGGCAGACGAAATCTTCAGCATCTACCGGGCCTACTCCAATGGGAAAACGACCGGCAGCGTGGATCTTTCCGCCCTGGTCACGAGCTCTCAACCCGCGGTGCTTGGTTCCCCGGTAGAATACCAATATTCCGTGCTGAACAACACGGTCGGCCCGATCTCTGAGCTCATTCTTGACCAGCCGGTTCCAGCCGGATGGGCGGCACCAGCCTTGACCCCGTCCCGGGGCAGCGCATCGATGGTCGGTGCGGGGATTCGATGGAATCTGGGAACCCTCGAGGCGGGCGCGCGTGCCACGTTGCTCATTTCGATCAAACCTTCCGAGGCCGGAACGGCAACGTTGGTGGGGGCACTCTCGGGGTGGAGCGGGGGGGTACGCACCAAATCAGTCGCTCTGACCACCGTGGCCCAACCCGTGGTCGTGACTTTGCCGAATCTATCCGTCGTCGCTCCCCGCAATGCGGTGGTGCCCGCGGTGGGGACCAACCTTCTTCAATTTGATCTAGCGCTCGATGTGGCTTCAACGACGGCGGTGTTTGTCGATTATGGCATCTATCCGATCTTCCGGGCGGGGGGACGTGGGTTTGATGCCACGTTCGGCACGGCGGTGATTCCTGCTGGAACCCTGAGATCTGGAATTCCCATTCCGCTCCTCGCGGGAACCACCACCGATCTTGGAAGTCTCGTCCTGATGATTTCCGGCATTCGTGGGGCCGCAGGCCCCACGACCACGTTCCTTGCCGTTCAGGCTCCGTATTCCTCAGATCTCAAATTGAGCACCGCGGAGATTAACGCGGCGGTTCCGGCCGGTGGAACAGTTGTCGGGCGGTGGCGCCTCGAGAATCGTGGAACCGGGGCCGCCATCGCGGCCGGGGTCGTCATCCCCGTTCCCGCGGGCTGGAAGGTCAAGGGACTCCTGCCGACCCAGGGAGTTGCGGAGCTGTCGGACCAGGGAATTGGGTGGTCCGTCGGGCAGCTGAATCCGGAAGGGCGCGTTGAACTCGAGGTTTCCTTCCAACCTTCGCTGGCGGGATCAGGGCAAATTCTTGCTTCCGCCACCACTGCGTCCACGGATGCGGATGGTGCAAACAATCAGGTATCATCGCTGTATCATGTGGAATTCCTGCCAAACCTGACTGCAGGTGCCGATGTTTCAGGAACGGCTCCGGCGTCGGGAAAGTTCACGGTTCCGGTCGAGTTCCGTCTGTCGGCACCGGCGCCGTCCGCGGTGCAGTTCTCGGTCAACACAGTGGATGGAACCGCCGTGGCAGGGCGGGACTACGCATCGATTCACTCCACGGTGACGATTCCCGCAGGAAGCAGCTCCGCCGAGGTGCAGGTCGAACTGCTGGCGGGCAATCCGGTGATCGAAGATCTCGGTTTTCAGGTGGTGGCCTCCTCCGTCTCTGGTGCGGTACTCATCCGGGATACCGTCGCCGTACGAGTCTCGCATCTGGTGCTGTCCGATTTGATGGTGTCGGGGTCGGTGTCGGACGGGGTTTCCACGATTCCCGATCCCGTTCACCTGTCGTTCGCGATTGATAATCAAGGGCCCGTGCAGGCCAGCGATGTCACCGGGGTGTTGCCGGTTCCCACCGGATGGAGGGTTGCGGCAAGCGTCGGATCCCTTGGAACCGTGCAGGTATCGGACGGATCGCTGCGATGGAATGTGGGGTCTCTCGCAGCGGGCGCCCGTGCGACCTTGGATCTGGACGTTGCGGCGGTGGCAACGGGAGCTGGAGAGTTTACGTTGACGTTGAGTTCATCCACGCCGGATCCCATCGGAAAAAACAATCAAACGTCGCTCATTGCGCGAACCGAGGCGCCGGTTTTTGTTTCACTGGCTGCGGATCAATCCGTGGGGGTTCCAATCGGAGCCTCCCAGGTGCTCCCGGTGGAGGTTCGGCTTTCCGGACCTTCGAGCCACGAGGTGAAGGCGACCTATTTCTTTGCGCAGGGAACTGCTCTTCTGGGACGTGATTTCAATGCGAGCTCCGGGGTTATCACGTTCAGCCCGGGCACGGTGGTTCAGACCATTCCTGTAACGCTGTTGCCCAACGCGGATGCAGGGACGGACTCGCGCTTTGAAATTCGTTTGGTCAATTCAAGCGGAGCCGAACTCGCGAGAGGCTCATCGACGATCACCCTCCGAGGAGTGTCCACTCAGACCGGCATTGCCCGCCTTTCAACGGGTGAACTTCGGATCCGGGTTCATGTGATCCCGGGGCGAAATTACCAACTGCAACGGTCGGATGCGTTCGATACCGGCATTTGGGCCCCGGTGGGAGATGGCTATGCAAGCAACGAGGAGGCGGACCATGAGTTCACGGATCCGCTTCCGATCGATTCCAACAGGATGTTCTACCGCGTGGTGGTGACCTCCCGCTAGGTGGAGGGAGATCGTGGATGCTACTTCAAATACACCTTCAACCAGTCGAAGATGGTTTTGTGCCAGAGCTCGCTGTTTTGCGGTTTGAGCACCCAGTGGCCTTCGTCGGGGAAGTACAGAAGCTTGGACGGAATTCCCTTCCGTTGAAGCGTTGTGAACAGGCTCAGGCCCTGGGCGATCGGAACCCGGAAATCGAGTTCGTTGTGGATGATCAAATTCGGGGTTTTGAATTTGGCCGCGTACTGATGCGGGCTCCATTTTCCGAATTCCGCATTTTCCCAGGGAATGCCGTGCTCCCATTCGTCGAACCAGACTTCCTCGGTGGTTCCGTACATCGAATGGAATTCGTACACGCCGCAGTGGGTGATCAGCGTCTTGAACCGGTCGGTGTGTCCCTGGAACCAGTTCATCATGTAGCCGCCGAATGAGGCGCCAGCGGCCGCCATGCGCGAGCGATCCACATCGGGCCGCTGCTCCAGGGCGTCCATGCAGGCCATCAAATCGCCAAAGCATCGGCCACCCCAGTCGCGGGATATTTCATCGGTGAACTTTTGCCCAAACCCGGTGGATCCGCGGGGATTCGGCATCGCGATCAAATACCCCTGCGCGGCCCAGAGTTGGGCGTTCCATCGGTAGGACCATGAATCCATGAAGGCGCTCTGCGGGCCGCCGTGGACCCAGAACACCAGCGGATACTTGCGTCCGGTCACATAGCCCGGGGGCTTGATCAGCCACATCTGCACCGGCGTGCCACCGGCCCCGCGCACGGTGAAGGACTCCGGTTCGGACAGGATCAATTTGGATTTCCAGTCCGCGTTCAGCGAGGTGACGGGCACCGGCTCCTGCCTGGATTGCAGGGCAACGCGATGAATTTCAGCGGGCTCTGTCAGACGGCTGCGGGTGAACACCACTTGGTCGCCGGTGGCAACGACCGCTTCGGCCGCAGCGCCGCCGCGGGTGAGGGGAGTAGGCGTGCCTCCGGTGATGGGGAGCGACCACAGCAGTTTGGTGGCCTTGGATTCCGCAGTGATGACCAGCGCGGTGGAGGTGGAAGACCACGTGAGGTCTTCGACCGATGCGTCCCACGATGCAGTCAGGCTCCGCGTTTTCCCGGTGGTGCGCTCAAGCAGCATCAATTGCCACCGGTCGGCCTCGAATCCTGCGCGGGCCTGTGCGCGGTACGCGAGCCACTTGCCATCCGGGGAGTATTTCGGGCAGCCGTCGGCGGCGGGATTGGAGGTGATTTGGCGGCGCTTTCCGGTCTTCAGATCGACGGACCACAGATCGTGGTTCGTGTTCCAGGCCTCGGTGCGAGTGTCCTCCGGAGTGGCGGTGTAGGTGAGTTCGCCGCCATCGGGGGAAAAGGCGAATTCATCGCCCGCCTCAAACGTGGTCGAGGTGGGGACGGCGTCGCGTTTGCCCGGGGTGAGGTCGCGCGGTTCCCCGGCGGCCCGGCCTTCGCGCACGGGCACCACAAACAAGTGCTGTCGGCGATCATCCACCCAGGAGTCCCAATGCCGGTACAGGAGCTGATCCATGACCCGCGCCTTCACGGGGCTCTTTTCGCGGGCATCGAGTTGCGCCTTGTTGGCGGCGTTCGAATCGGCAAAGGGCCGATCGGAGAATTCAGGGAAGACCGCGGAGACAAACGCGATCGAGCTGCCGTCGGGCGACCACATCGGGCGGGTTGCCTCGGTGGAAACGGTGGTGAGCTTGCGGGCTTCGCCGCCCTCCACGGGGATGACCCAAATTTGAAACTCCCCGTCGCGGTTCGATTCGAAGGCGATCCAGCGACCATCGGGGGACCAGGTGGGGTGACGGTCGTGTTTGGGCGAGGTGGTGAGGGGACGCGGAGTGCCGCCGGCGGTGGGGATGAGCCACACGTCGGAATTGCCGCGGTTGGCGGCCTTGTCCACGTCGGTGTTGACGTAGGCGATCCAGCGTCCGTCGGGCGACGGGGTGGGGGACGAGACCCGATGGGTCGCGAGCAGGTCGTCGAATCGGATGGGGCGCGGGGCGGATTCCGCCGCGTGGCTTTGGAAGGCGGCCAGAGCCATTCCGAGGCTGACTGCGATGCGCAGGCTGGGATGTGACCGAATCATGGGCCGGATCATGGCAGCGCCCACAACGCGCAGGCCATCGAAAACCCGGCCGAGAACGCCGTTCTGATCCCAGCCAACCCCGAGATGATCCGCCGGACTCAGGCGCTGGCTGCGCGGACCGCCTCGAGTTCCTCCCAACGGGCGTAGAGGGTGGCTATCTTTGCCTTCAGGGCTTCGAGCTCACCGATCACCGCGTTGGCGCGGGCACCCTGCGTCTTGAAGAATTCAGGTGAGGCCAGTTGCGCCTCCAACTTCGCGGCTTCGGCTTCGTTGGATTGAATCAACGCCTCCATGCCTTCGAGCTCGCGCTGCTCCTTGAAGCTGAGCTTGCGACCCTTGGCCTTGGGGGGCGTCGGCGCGGACACCGGGGCTGCAGCCGGCGTAGGGGCTGCGGAACGCGCGGGGCTCGAGTTTGAATTCGATTTTCCCGACACCGCGGGACGACTCAGCGCGGCTTCGGCGCGCTTCTTCTTGTCCACGTAGTAGTCGTAGTTGCCATCGCTGTACGCCACGCGGCCTTCGCCTTCGAAGGCGAGGATTCCGGTGCAGACGCGATTCAAGAAGTAGCGATCGTGGCTCACCACGAGCACGCATCCGGGGAATGAAATCAACGCCTCTTCAAGCACCCGCAGCGTGGGGAGGTCGAGGTCGTTGGTGGGTTCGTCGAGGATGAGGAAGTTGCCGCCGCGCTTGAGCACCTTGGCGAGGAGGAGACGGCTGCGTTCGCCGCCGCTCAACCACTTCACGGCCGCGGTGATGCGGTCGTCGGTGAACAGGAAGCGCTTGAGGTAGCCGCGCAGGGAGAGCTTGGTTTCGCCCCACTGCACCCACTCGGTGCCGTCGCTCACTTCGTCGAGCACGGTGCGGTCGTCGCGCAGTTGAAGACGGGATTGATCGACGTAGTTGAAGCGCGTGAGTTGACCAATCTTGATCTCGCCGGCGGTCGGCTTGAGTTCGCCCAGGATCAGCTTGAGCAGGGTGGTCTTTCCGAGGCCGTTGCGGCCGGTGATGCCAATGCGCGTGCCGTTGGCGAAGGAGATGTTGAGATCGGAGAACAGCGTGCGGCCGCTGAATTCCATGGCCACGCCTTCGAGGTCCACCACGCGATTTCCCATCTGGGGAGGCGGCGGGACGACGAGGTCCATGTCGGCCTCGGTGGCCGGGGGCGCATCGGCCTCGGTTTCGAAGAAGCGATCGAGGCGGGCCTTGGATTTGCTGGTCTGCGCCTTCGGACGGCGGCGGACCCACTCAAGTTCCTTGCGCAGGAACATCTGGCGCTTGTGCTCGACGAGTTCCTCGGAGGCGAGTTTCTCGGCGCGGGCCACGAGGTAGTCGGTGTAGTTGCCCTCGTAGCGTTCGAACACGCCGTTGCGCAGTTCGACGATGCCGTTGACCACCTGGTCGAGGAAGTGGCGGTCGTGGGTGACCACGAGCAGGGCGCCGGGGTAGCTGGCGAGGAAGGTGGTGATCCACTCGACGGAGTCGGTATCGAGATGGTTGGTGGGCTCGTCCAGCATGAGGACGTCGGGCTGCGCCACCAGCGCGCGGGCGAGGGCGACGCGGCGTTTTTCACCGCCGGAGAGCTGGGCGATCTTGCGGTCGTCGGGCGGACAGGAGAGCTGGTTCAGCGCGGTGCGGATGCGCGTGTCGAGGTTCCATCCGTCCTGGTGGACGATCTGTTCCTCGAGCTCCTCGTGCCGGCGCGTGTGGCCGGGAAGCGTTTCGTACTCGTGGATCAGGTCCAGCACGGCGCGTCCGCCCTCGCGAACGGAATCGTACACGGTCTCATCAGGAGCGAGTTCGAAGGTCTGCGGAAGGTAGCCTACGATGGTGCCGCGCTGGCGGGTGATCAGGCCGGAGTCGGGCTCGAGTTCCCCGGCGAGAATGCGGAGGAAGGTGGACTTGCCGGCGCCGTTGCGACCGACGAGGCCGACGCGATCTCCCGGGGCCAGGCCGAAGGAGGCATGGTCAAGGAGAACGCGTTCGTTGTGCCGCAGGAGGATCTCCTGCGCGGTAAGGATGGCGGCTTCGGAACTCACAGAGCCAACAACCCTACGCGAAACGGCGGGAAAGGGCCAAGTTTCCCGCGAATCAATCGGCGGTGCCCTCGCGGGCCCGGGTCAGGGCTTCTTTTTGTCCGGCGTCTCGCGCTGCGTGTCCTTGGGAGCATCGTGCTGAACGCGGACGCCCTTGACCTTGCCGTCGAGCTGATCGCGCACGTTTTTGGAGCGATTCTCGACAAAGCGTTTGATCTGCCAGACGGGGCGGTTGGGATCCTCGGGCCGCTCGGTGTCGCGTGGTCCGTCGGTAAATTTCGACGAGACCGCGATTTCGAACCGGCTGAGCCGGTTGGTCGATACCTCCGCGAGCAGCGGGCGAATGACCGGGGCGAGGGCATCGATGCGCTGCGCCACTCGCGAGGGAACGAATTGCGTGGCGAGAAGTCCCTCCAATGCCTGGCGGTACGCGGCGCGAAACGGCGGGGAGGAAAACAGTCGTTCCAAGAATCGGTTCTTGCCGACCCAGGGCTGCCAGATGTCCGAATGCTCCCGTTGGTGGGTGTTGCTGATGAATTGAGCCTCGCCCCAGGAATGGTCCAGGTCCCAGGGAATGAACCCCAACCGGTTGGACCGTGGATGCAGGTACATCAGGAAATTCTGCCCGGTGGTGTAGATGCCGTCGTAGTTGGACAGCAGCGTCTCGCAGGCGAAGAAGCGGGCGACTTCCTCGAGATCGAAGTGCTCCGCGAGGCCGGCCGAGAAGGCATCCTCGGGGCTGTTGGCCACGAAGCGAATAATTCGGATGACGCGCTCCTTTTGCTCCGAAGTGATCTTCGTCTTTGGATCGTAAATGCCGGCGTACGGGGTCCACTCGGTTCCGAGGTCGGAAAAAAGGTTATAAGTAACCGGTTTGAACAGCACCGCGCCCTTTTGTCCGAAGCGCTCCCTGGCCCAAGCTTCATCGGGATTCTCGGCCATGATGTAGAGGCCCAGCAGGCGGTGCTGCTCGCGTCCCTCGATGGTGAGAAACATCCGGGCGAAGGCGGTTCGTGGCGCATAAACGCCCGCTTCGCGATGGAACTCGTAGCCCAGGGCATCGCCCAGACAGGAGAAGTCCGCGCCGAGATTTCCGAAATTGAACGTGCCCTTGCCCAGGAGTTTCTGGCCCTTCACGTGGTGGTCGAGCGACACCTTGAATGGGTGTTTGTACGAACCCATGGATGCCAGGTAGGTGCCGTTGCCTTTGATGCGAACTCCCGCATTGGTGAAGGTTTTGCCGCCAAACTCGACCGTGGCGGCGGACCAGGGAAAGTCGAAGCCCAGCACACCGGCTAGGCCGGAACGAAGGGCATTGGTATTGCGAAGCACGGGGCGGCCTTGTTCGCGCATCCAACCGGAAACCGGCGGAACCCGGTTCGGCCCCAGATCCGTCCATTGCTTTTCGGTGAAGGAGAGGTGGACGTTCCAGACGTTGGTGATCTGATACACGTCACCGATCGATTGCATGTCGGCCAACCGGCCTTCGAATCCCTTGTACTGCGGAACGGGAGCCGGTGCGGATTCGAGATCTTCCGCAAATGCTGGCTTCTGCAGGTTTACCAACTTGGAGATGGCCCAGGACTGAAACGACGGATTCTGCCAGGCGAGAATCACGGACCCGATCAGGACGACGATGAAGAGCACGAAGCCTCCGAAGGTCATCAGGAGGATTCCGAGCCAACGTTTCCAGCCGGATCGGGGCAGCCATTTCCAAGGGGGACGCACGCAGTTTGTTACGATGAGGTTTCGGCGGTGACAAGCTCCTGGCCGGAAAAATCAATCGGCTCGGCGGGGCTGTGGATTCCAGGAGAACCGGCATCGATGGCACGGAGTTTCACAATTCTTTCCGGAACTCCCCACTGCGATTCGAAGGGAAGGCCTTGCCCGACCGACGTGGCTCCCGTTTGATCCGCGGACCCATCATGCCCTGGTCCCAATCCTACGACCCGTTTCATCAACGCGTCCTCTCCACTGCCGTGGCGCTTTTGCCCGTGGTGGTGCTGCTTGGATTGATGGCGCACGGACGCGTCCGCGCCTGGACCGCGGGATTGGCCGGACTCGCGACGGCCCTGGCGGTGGCGGTGTTCGGATTCGGCATGCCGGTGTCCGCCGCGATGGGGGCCGCCGGATATGGTGCGGCGTATGGTCTTTTTCCCATCGGCTGGATCGTGCTCAACGTGATGTTCCTCCACCGTTTGACCGTGGAGTCGGGGCGGTTTGAAAGCCTTCGGATCCAACTCGCCGGGGTTGCGCCCGATCCGCGCGTGCAGGTGATCCTTATTGCCTTTTGCTTCGGCGCATTCATCGAAGGCGCGGCGGGATTCGGTGCGCCGGTGGCGATCACCGCGGCGTTGCTCATGCAGTTGGGGTTCAGTCCGGTCCACGCCAGCGGCCTCTCCCTGATCGCCAACACCGCGCCGGTCGCGTTTGGAAGCATCGGCATTCCCATCACCACCCTGGCCGAGGTGACCGGGCTCGACCTCATGAAATTGTCCGCCATGGCCGGCCGGCAGCTTCCGGTGTTTTCGGCCATCATCCCGTTCTGGATCGTCTGCGCGATGTGCGGATGGCGCGGCGCGATTGGGGTCTGGCCTGTGGCGGTGGCCGCGGGCGGTGCGTTCGCGGTGACGCAGTTTCTCGTTTCGAATTACCACGGACCCTGGGTGGTGGATTCCCTCGCGGCGCTGGCCAGCATTGGCGCGGTGCTCGCGGTGCTGAAGGTGTGGAGTCCGAAGCCGTTGGAATCGCTCGCCGAGTCCCACGCGCACGCACCGGTCGAGTCCTCGGGGGCACACCCGAAGGCTTCAACCTCGAAGTTCGCCGCGTGGGTTCCGTGGCTGATCCTCACCGTCTTCATTTTCGTGTGGGGAATGAACGGCGTTAAGACTTCGCTGGATCGAACCTTCTCCCGCTCGGTGGAGGTTCCCGGCCTGCACCTCCAGGTGCAGCGCACGCCGCCGGTGGTGGCCGAGGCGCGCCCTGAAAAGGCGGTGTTCAAGGTGAACCTGCTCTCCGCGACCGGCACCGGAATTCTCCTCGCGGGTGTGTTTGCGGGATTGGTGATGGGATTCTCACCCCGCCGGTTGTTTCAGATTTGGTTGAGCACACTCAAGCGCGTTCAACCCTCGTTGCTCACCATTGCGGCCATGCTCGCGCTGGGGAATGTCACCAAGTTCTCCGGCACCGATGCCACGCTCGGCCTCGCGCTCGCCGGGACGGGCACGTGGTATCCCTTTTTTGGTACGCTCTTGGGATGGCTCGGGGTGGCGCTGACTGGGTCCGACACGGCCTCCAACGTGTTGTTCGGATCGCTCCAGCGCATCACGGCGGAACAGCTCGGAATCGATCCGCACCTGATGGCAGCGGCGAATTCCACCGGCGGGGTGATGGGGAAAATGATCGATGCGCAGAGCATTGTGGTCGCGGGCACGGCGACGCATCAGCACGGAATCGAGGGCAAGATTCTGCGCTTCGTGTTCCTGCACTCGTTGGTGCTGGCGATTGGCATCGGCCTGTGGGTCGCGGCGATGGCGCACTGGCCGTGGTTGGCGGGGCGGTAGGAAAAGAAAAATCCCGGCGGGAAGCCGGGATGTTCTGACCCAATTGAATTGGGAATTGGGAATGCGGGGAGCGATTACCGACTACTTGCGCCGGCGGGCCGGTCCGAAGAAGTAGCCGCCGCTGAGGCGCACGCCCTTGACCTTGCGATCCGCGAGGGGACCGCGGCCATCCTTGCCGTCGTCGAACAGCGCGGTGTAGTCGTACTTGAACGATTCCAGCTTCACTCGGGGGATGGTCTGGCTGATGAAGCGTTCGATGGAGCGCACCGCGGTCGCGTCCTCGGCCACCATGAGCGTGAGGGCATCGCCCGACGCCTTGGCGCGGCCGGTGCGGCCGATGCGGTGGACGTAATCCTCGGGATGCTGCGGGACGTCGTAGTTGACGACGTGGGTGACGTCGGCGATGTCGAGTCCGCGGGCCGCGATGTCGGTGGCCACGAGCACCTCGTACTTGCCTTCCTTGAAGCCTTCGAGCGCGCGTTCGCGGTCCTTCTGCGAACGGTCGGAGTGAATGGCTGCGGCGCGGTGATTGTTGCGGCGGAGCAGGGCCTCGATGTCGTCCGCCCGGCGGCGGGTGCGGCAGAAAATGATGACGGACTCGTAGTGAACGTGGTCCAGCAGCGCGCGAAGCAGGTCCTTCTTCTGCTTTTCGGCCACGGGATAGAGCACGTGGTTGACGGTCTCGGCCGGGGTGCGGCGCTGGCCGATTTCGATCGTTGTCGGAGACCGCATCGCCCACTGGATGAGCGTTTCGATCGCCGGGGGAACGGTGGCGGAGAAGAGCGCGGTCTGACGGTCCTTGCCGCAGCGTTCCACGATGCGGCGGACGTCGGGCAGGAAGCCCATGTCGAGCATGCGGTCGGCTTCGTCGAGGACCAGGTGCTTCACGCCGCTGAGATCCACCAGGCGTTCCTGGATGTGATCGAGCAGGCGTCCCGGGGTGGCGACGAGGATGTCCACGCCGGCCTTGAGTTCATCGCGCTGCTTGCCGTAGCCGACGCCGCCGAAGACGACGCTGACGTTGAGGTTCGTGAAGCGGGCGAACTTCTTGAAGCTTTCCTCGGTCTGCGAGGCGAGCTCGCGGGTGGGTTCGAGGACGAGGCAGCGCGGCCCGGGGCCGTGGGTGCCAATCTGGTGGATGATCGGAAGGGCAAATGCGGCGGTCTTGCCGGTGCCCGTCTGTGCGGAACCGATGACATCCTTGCCCTCCAGCATCAGGGGAATCGCTTTCTCCTGAATGGGGGTCGGCTCCTTGTAGCCCATGGCCTGAACGGCGTCGAGCAGGGCGAGGCGGAGCCCGAATTCGTGAAACTGCATGGCGTTTTCTAGCGGAATACCACCCGGGGCGGAAGCGGTTTCGCCAATCCGCCCCGGGTGTGAAGGCCGGATCAGGCCCCGTACTTGTCGAACATCTTCGCGTTCGCCTGCATCAGGCGCATGAGGTACTTGGCCTCAAAGATGCCCAGGCTGCCGTTGTTCGCGCCGGTTTCGGTGAAGCGCTGGAGCTTGTCGGAACCGCTGTACGCGGAGTGCAGCAGCACGGGCTGCGGATGCCAGGAGTGGCCCTTGACCGCGGCGGGCGTGGAGTGGTCGCCGGTGATGGCGAGCACGTCCGGCTTGCGCGCGAGCAGGATCGGCAGTGCGGCGTCGAAATCTTCGATCGCCTTCACCTTGGCGGCGAAGTCGCCGTCCTCACCGGCCTTGTCGGTGTATTTGAAGTGGATGAAGAAGAAGTCGTACTTGTCGTAGTCGGCCACGTAGCGCTCGAACTGCTGAGCGATGGTCTCGGGTCCCTCAATTTTGGTCATGCCCACGAGCTGGCTGAGTCCCTTGTACATCGGGTACACGGCGAGCGCGGCGGCCTTGAGTCCGTAGCGCTGCTCGAAGGTGGGGATGTCGGGCTGGTGCGCCACGCCGCGCATGAGGAAGCCGTTCGCGGGCTTTTCCTTGGCGAGCAGGGGCAGTGCTGCCTTGTAGAAATCGGCGATGAGCTTTGCGACTTTCTTCTGTCCGGCATTCGCGGGATCGATCGGCTTCGCGGTGGCGATGGGCAGACCTTCGCGGTTCGGATCGGTGTCGGTCAGCGGTCCTTCGAGTCCCGCGCCGCGGAACACGATCACGAAGCGGTGCTCCTTGCCAGGGTAGATGAGCACCTGGGTGGTGCCGATCTTCTTGATCTTCGAGGAGAGGATGCCGCAGAGGCGTTCGCAGACCTCGGTGGCGATGCGGCCGGCGCGGCGGTCGGTGACCAGCCCGGCGGCGTCGAGGGTGCAGAAGTTTGCGCGGGCGGCGACGTCGCCGTTCTTGAGTTCAATGCCGAGGCCGAGGGTTTCGATCACCCCGCGGCCGACTTCCCATTCGATGGGGTCGTAGCCGAAGAGCGCGAGATGGCCGGGGCCGGAGCCGGGGGTGATGCCGGGGGCGACCGGGATCATGCGGCCCTGCGCCACGCCTTGGCCCACGAGGGCGTCGAGGTGCGGGGTCTTGGCCGCTTCCAGAGGGGTCATGCCGCCCTGTTCGCGGGTGGCGATGTCGCCGAGTCCGTCGAGGACCACGAGGGCGAGTTTGGCGCCGGTTTTAACCTGAAGCTTTGCGTAGACGTCGTCGAGTTTGCTCATAAAGCGCGCTGAGGTTGCGGACAGAGGGCGTTCGGGTCAACCGCCGTTCCGGCGTCGATCCGGCCGCGAACCGGTGTCGCAAGCTTGACGCCGTCGAGCCCGGACGGGTTTGCTCGCTCCATGATCCAGTCCGGAATCCTCAACCCGCACCTGCTCTCGCTCCTCGCGCGGGTGCGTCACACCAACACGCTGGTCATCGCCGATTCCATGTTCCCGCACTGGCCGAATGTTCCCGAGGTGGATCTTTCCCTGGTGTATGGGATTCCCACGGTGCCCGATGTCATCCGCGCCATCCTCCAACATTGGAAGCCCGGCAGCGCCTGGATCGCTTCGGAATTCGAGGAACACAATCCGGAGGAGGTCCGTCGCGAATTCGCGCAGGCCTTTGGCGACACGCGGGTGATCCCCGTGCCGCATCTCCAACTCAAGGCGCGGGTGCCGGGATCGATCGGATTGATCCGCACGGGCGAGCGACGGATCTACACCAACGTGCTGCTCGAATCCGCCTGAACACGGGTTCGTAACGGGGGATTGAAAAATCCCAACGCCCGCAGGTCAGCCGCCGCGAAGGTGTTTCAGCACCTTGCCCGGAAAATGCGGCAGGGCGCGGGCCACTTCCTTCAGCATGCGGGGCGACATCTCCGATGGAACCGTCGCGCGCATGTAGGCGCGGGGATGCACCAGATCCCGGGGCCAGGGCTTCGCGGCTTCGCGGGCTTTGGGAAATTCCGACAGACGCGACGTGCGAACAAACAGCAGCGCATTCTGCACGTACCACCAGGCGACCTTCGTGTTGTCCCAGATCTGCGGACGGATGCAGTCCAGGGTGGTGAACCCGTGGGATTCAAATTTGGTACTCCAGTAGCTTTGCCACTGTTCGTTCACGTGATGGGTGCCGCCCTGTCCGGGCACGGCGGCGGAGAAGAAGATCGCATCGCCCAGCCGGGTGAGGTCAGCCACGAATCCATCGGCGCGGGAACCATCGAGGTGTTCGGCCACTTCGAGGCAGTTCACCAGATCGAAGGTCCGATCCAGCTTAAACGGCTGGGCCAGGTTGGCGCGTTGAAATGATTGGGTCGGAATGAGCAGTTGGTCCGCCTGCACGATGTCGCCATCGATACCAATAATGGTACACCCCGCATCCGCGTACGCGCGCGCCCAAGTGCCGGAGCCGCAGCCGACGTCCACGACGGTGCGCGCCGGGGCCATCTGGAGCACCAGCGGCACGGTCTCGCGCGCGGAGGCTGCGGAATCCTCCTTCAGACCTTCGTAATATCGGGACGAATAGGGCGACGCCATGACGGGAGAGCATGGCGGAGGAAGGAGCGGGAGGCGAGCGGTGAGTGGGCGAGTGGGTGAGTGGGTGAGTGGGTGAGTGGAGTTGCGCGGGTTGGGGCTTTCCCTCTGGGGGGCGGGATCGCATCGTTCGGGGGCGCGCATGGCTCATATCCACGAGAAAATCGATTTCACGGTCGCCCTCCTGATCGTTCACGAGAACCGCATTCTGCTGGTCCTGCATCGCAAGCTGGGCAAGTGGCTTCCGATCGGCGGTCACATCGAACTGGATGAGGACCCGGAACAGGCCGCCTTGCGTGAGGGATTCGAGGAGACCGGATACGAGCTGGAACTCGTCGGCGAACGTCCTCCCACCACCGAGGACGGCACGCGTGCGCTGATCGCGCCGCGGTTCCTCGACATCCACCGGATAAGCGCCACGCACGAACACATCGGAATGATCTACCTCGCCCGGATCAAGGGCGGGGCTTTGACACTCGCTGCCGCGGAACATCACGACATCCGCTGGGTCGATGCCGCAGGGCTCGATCAGCTTCAGCCGCCCCTTTCCAACGCGGTGCGCTGGTATTGCCTTCAGGCGCTCAACGAGCTGCGCGAGCCCGCGGTTTGAGCCAGGAATCGGCAGTTGAAGGGTTGAAAAGCTGAAGCGTTGAAGGGGGATCCGACGCTACCGCGAGGGTTTCCTTATTCGTTTGGAGTCCCGTCTTCAGACGGTTCGGGGAAGCGTGTTACGAGGTATGCGGTCGCTTGAATTTCAACCGTTCGATGGTCCCGGCCCAACAGCGGAGCCGCGTAAACGCGGTACTCCAAACGTCTGAGGTGCCCCGCCGCCGATTTCGGGAATTAAGAGAGAAAACAAGCGCAGGGCAGAGGCCGTTGAGATCCACCCAGCAGGGGAATGCATTGGAGATGCATCCAACGATTCATCTCCCTCTCCATCTGCGTCCATCCGCGGTTTCACCCGCCTTTTTGCTTCAAGGCGTTGCTGCCGGGGCGGCGAGCGTCTTGGGAAGTGCTTCCCAGGGCAGCGGGAAGGTGACCCCGCACTCCTTGCCGGTGGTGAGGTTCTTAAATTTCGGCAGCTCGCAAACAACCTCAACAGGGTGCCCAAAAATGGATTCGGCAACCTTCCATCGGCGCTCCGGTTCGTGACCCGAAACCTCGAGTTTGGTTCCTTTGGCCGCGCATTCCGCGGTGCCGGTCACATCCTCACCATCCACGACGGTCACCACCACGGTGTCGCGATCTTTTATCCACTCGATGCGCTGGATGTTCCAAACTTCCTTCTCGCCATCTTTCGGCATCGTTCCGAGGAATCGCGCGAAGGTGTCGGCACTCTTTTCGTGTTCCATCACCACGATGCCCGGCTTGGACGGAGCGAGGATGGTGGACTGCAACACCTGTGAGGCGATGGTGAAATAAATGACCAATCCCGTGACGTCCACCAACGTCGCCACAAGGGGGGCGGAGGCCACGGCGGGATCGAATCGGACGGCGCGAAGCAAGAACGGCAGCATGGCGCCCGCGAGACTTCCGAACAGGATGACGCCGATGAGGCTGAATCCAACGGTGGCCGCGATGAGGCCGTGGTGTTCGCCGTAGTTCTTGATGCCGGCGAGCTGCCAGATCCAGATTCGGCTGAATCCCAACACCGCCAGCGCGAGCCCGAGCAGGGAGCCGGCGACGATCTCGCGTCGGAGCACCCGCCACCAATCGCCCACCGCGACGTCGCCGACCGCCAGGGATCGAATGATGAGCGAGGTGGCCTGCGAACCGGAATTTCCGCCGGAGGAAATAATCAGCGGGAGGAAAATGGAAAGGACGACCGCCTTCTCGATCTCGCCCTCGTAATAGCCCATGGCGGTTGCCGTGAGCATTTCGCCCATGAACAGAAGCGCGAGCCAGCCTGCGCGCTTTTTCACCATCGAGAGCAGACCGATCTCGAGGTACGGGGCGTCCAACGCCTCCATACCGCCGAGTTTCTGGATGTCCTCGGTGGATTCCTTTTCGGCGACGTCGAGGACGTCGTCCACCGTCACGACACCGAGCAAGAGATCATTGCGATCGACGACGGGCAGGATGGTGACGTCGTACTTCTTGAACGCCGCGACCGCGGTCTCCTGTTTGTCGGTGGCCTTGAGGGCGAGATTGCTGCCTTCGAGCAGTTCGGCAACCGGCCGTTTGGGGTCGCTGGTGACGACGTTCTGGAGTCGGACCCAGTCGATCAACTGTCCCGAACTGTCGATGACGTAAAGCTGGTTGAGCGTGATGCGCTCGTGTTCCGCGGCGGTTTTTCGGAGATGTTCAAGGACCTCGCCCACGGTCCATTTTTCCTCGATCGCCACGTAATGCGGCGTCATCCGGCGACCGACCGTGCCCTTGGGATACCCGAGCAGGTCCGCAGCGATTTTCCGTTCCTCGGGGCTCAACAATCCGAGGAGCCGCTGGGCCATCCGGGGTGGCACTTCCTCGAACAGGGCGGTGCGATCGTCTGCAGCGAGTTCGTTGAGAATGCTCGCGACATCGGCATCGCCCAGCGCGTGGAGCAGTTCTTCCTGTCCGGCGAGGGGGATGTGTTCGAACACCTCGGCTGCGAGGTCGCGGGGCAGGATTCGGAGCAGCACCGCGGTGTCCGCGGGCTCCAAATCATCAAGCAACTCCGCGAGATCGGGCGGATGGAACTCCGAAAGAATCTCACGCAGCTGCGCGAAATCGCGCTGGCGAATCAACTCCTTCAGCTCTGGCAGCAGCAGGGCACCGATCATTCGGACGAAGGCTAGTCATTCCCGCGCGGCCAAGTCCAATGTCCGATTGCTACAAAAAAGCCGCACGGAGAACCGTGCGGCTTGCCAAAGTGAAAAAGTCCGAGTCCGAAAGGATGCAGCGTCGACGCCGATCAGGCGTTGAACGACTTGCCGCAACCGCAGGAACTGTGGGCGTTCGGATTGTTGATCTTGAATCCGCCACCGGTCAGCGCGTCGCTGAAATCGATGACTGCGCCGCGAAGGTAGTTGGCGCTGAAGGGATCCACGACCACGCCGACGCCGCCATATTCGGCGCTCAGATCGTCGTCACGCTTCTCGTCGAAGGTCATTCCGTACTGGAGACCAGAGCAACCGCCGGACTCGACATACACGCGCAGCGGTTTGCCGGCGTTTTCCTTGTCCTCCGCCAGCATGCTGGCGATCTGACGGGCAGCGGCTTCGGTGAGGGTGACGACGGAATCGGTAGGTGTGGCGACAGCGCTCATGACTGGGTGAGGCTACGAGGTGAGTGCCTGCGTGTCAAACCGGACTCTTCTTCTCCGATTTGAAATTCTGCGCATCGGGAAACCGGAGAATTTGAACCGCAGATGGACGCGGATGAACGCAGATGGAGAAAGCAATTCACCGATTGAGAAAATCCTCGCCGCAGCGTCGGTGTCCCCTTCAACACTTCAACTTTTTAACCTTTCAACCTCAGCTGGCCCCTACCACGAGGCCACGGAATCGGAGGCGAACACGCGCTCGATCAGGGCGGCGTAATCCGGTGTGCCCTGAGTGAGGTCGATGACCTCGACTTTCAGATCGGGAAGCTGCGACTGGGCTTCGATCGTCGCCCGGACCCAGTCATCGGCCGGCCGGGTGAGGATGTGGAGCACGGAGGTCATATCAGAAATGGTACACCTTTGAACGCCCTTAGAATCGCATGACGTGGCGTGCGCCGGCCATGCGGCGGGCGAGTTCTGCGTCGTCCACGAGTTCGAACTTAATCGGGGATTCGCCCAGATCGTCGAGTTCCGCGGCGCCTTTTTGAGCGAGCACCGGGCGGCCGGAATCGCCGAGGAGAGGCAGGTAGCGGGTGAAATTGTCCTCCTCCTTGAGATCGTCCACCCACTCGCCGAGGGCGCGAATCGCGGGGCCGCGGAGATACAGGGTGACGTCGGCCTTTTTCCACGCGCCCACGCCGGCGGCGATGCGGACGGCTTCGGCGGGGCGCTCGCTCTCGCGGGGATCGCTCTCAACCAGGACAAACAAGCTGGGTCGCATGGCAGGGGAGGGGAGGGAATTAAAATCGAGCGGACGCGTTACTGGAAACTGACGAAGCGATCGGTGCCGCCGACCATGTCGCTGACCACGGTGAGACCGGCAAAGGTGGCTCGGTCATCGACGGGCACGCCGTGATGATGGGCCCCGTAGGCGCAGCCGTAGAGTTTCAATCCGCGTTGGCCGAGGGCCTGCAATTCGGGGTGGTCGATGCCGAGAACGCCCTCATCGATGCAATACAGGTACACGTCGTGCCCCGCATCGAGCGCGGCTGCGGCGAAGCGTACGCCGTGCAGGAAGGCGGGATGCTTCGGCGAACCCGAAAGCAGAACCCCAAGTTTTTTGCCGGATGGCGTCACGCCCCAGAGATAGCGCGTGCCGGGGCATCGACCAAGTTTCGATTCGTGGAGGGAGCTTGGAGCGAGGGCCGAGAGGTGTGGGCGAAGCGGCGGTTGAAGGGTTAAAAAGTTGAAGCGTTGAAGGGGTAAGCAGCGTTCAGCCCGCGTGTATGGAGTACCGCGTTTACGCGGCTCTGCTGTTGGACTTGGAATACAACGGTCGGAGGAATTTCAAGACCCCGAATAACTTCAAACACGCCTACCCGAACCGTCTGAAGACGGGACTCCGAACGAATGAGGATGCTTTCGCCGTCGTGTTGGATGCCTCTTCAATCGCATGAATCCAAATTCGGCGAGTCCATCTGCGTTCATCAGCGGTTCTGATTTCTGCTTTTGCGTGCGGGGTCACATCTAACGTGGAAACCCATTGCACCGGGAGGGGATGGCGTTTCACTCTTTGCGCCGGTGAAGAAACCGACCAAACCCGGACCGACTCGTTCTCCCGCCGCTGCGTCGCCTTTCGCCTCCTCACCTGGCGCCAAAGCCCCTCCTCCCAAGGGCCAGTCGAAGGCCGCGCCCCCTAAGCTTCCGGCGACCCAGAGCAAACCTGCCGCCACGTCGTCGCCCGCGAAACCCGTCGCGACGTCCAAGCCCGTGGCGCCTCCCGCGCCGATCGTCGCGAAGCCCGCGGCTCCGGCGAAACCGATTCTGAAGGCGGCCACCAAGCCTGCGCTCAAGGCGGTCGTCAAACCGACTCCGCCCCCGGCGAAGAGGGCGATGCCCAAAAATGGTCCAGCTCCAACTCCAACTCCAACTCCAGCCCCGGCTCCAGCTCCCGCGGCCGCGAAGCCGGAGTCAAAACCGGTGGCGAAGGCACTGGTAAAACCTTCCGTTTCCCCCGTTGCGAAAGTCCCGGCTCCGAAGCCGACGTCAGCTCCCGTCGCGAAAAATCCGGTGAAGCCTTCACCATCGGCTGTGGTCGTGCCCAAGGCGGTCGAATCCAAACTCTCCGCGGCGGGTTCCAAACCGACTGCTGTGGCACCGCCGGCTCCGAAGGTTGTACCGAAATTGAAACCGGTGAAACCCGTCGCGGTGGCCAAGGCTTCTGTCGTTCCTCCGTCCAAGCCCGCAAAGGTTGGAGTGGTTCCGTCGGCGCCTCCTTCGGTTCAAAAAACTGAGGCAAAAGCCGCGACCAAAGCCGTCGCGCCGAAGCCCGCTCCGGCATCAATTCCGCCGACGGTGCAATCCGCACCAAAAGCCGCTGCGGTTCCCGCTCCCCAAGCCGTCGTCGTTGCGGCTCCCGTGGCCAAGCCTGCGGTCGTCGTGGTGAAACCGACCAAGCCTGCGGTCGCGAAGAAGACCGCCAGCAAGCCTTCCCCGAAGTCTTCCCCCAAGCCGGCAACCAAACCCACCGTCGCTTCGAAACCATCGGCCGCTGCCGCGCCGCTGCCGTCTGCGATTGTCCCTAAATCGGTACAAGCCCCTCCGGTGAAGCTGGAGCCGGTGGCGATCTCGGTGGCCGCGCGGGCGCTTGAGGAGGAGTCTACTCCGGCCCGTTCGAAGGACCTGGCGGCTCCAGCCGGGAAGGGTTTCTCCACGCAGCCGCGTCTTCCTTCGATCCTGCTTTCCGGCGACCCCGATCCAGCGAGCTCAAAGGCCCGAGTGCGCGCCGCCAAGACTGCGGTGTCCACGGCAGGTGTGTCGCAGCCGAGCGGTTCCGAAAAAGATGCACCGTCGATTTTGGCTTCCGACGCCGCTGGGGCATCGGCTCCGGTGGCCGGCACTGCTCCGAGCCCGGTGAATTCGGGTTCCGGCGTTTCTGCGTCGACTCACCAAGAAGGAAGAAGTTCCCAGCCGAGTCAGCCGGCGCCAGCGCCCACGCCGGCGCCCGTGAGTTCGTCGGCGTCACGCCCGGCCCCGGTGTTGTCGGGATCGGTGTGGGTGATTGCGCGCGATCCGTTCACGGTTTGCGTGCACTGGGATCTGCCGTCGGCCGTGGTGGATGCGGAACGCACGCGCAGCCCGCGGGGTGAGTGGCGTCTGCGGCTGTGGCAGGAATGGGTGGGTGGAACGCGGATTTCCGATCAACCCCTTCCGCTCGACACCACGCACCGCTTTGTTCCGGTGATGATTCCCGGAGCGGGATACGTGGCGGAAATTGGATATCAGGAGGCGACGGGCCACTGGTGCGGATGGGCCATCAGCCAGCCGGTGAGTTCACCCCGCGAATCTTCCCGTCGCGATCGCGAACGCGACCGGGGACGTGGTTGGGAATCGGATCGTCCGACTGATTCCGCGACCGAATCTCCGCAGCGCCCGGCCTCGGGTCCGGTGAATCCGGAGAATTTGCTCGGCAGTGTTTCCGATCGATTCCGTGGCGATTCCTCCAAGCCGACCGGATCTGCAGCGCATTCGCAGCAGTGGGTGGTGCTGGAAGCGCTGCAGCGAATTCTGAATCGCGAGGCCAACACAGTCTTTGCGGGAAGTTCGGATCGCGCGGTGGAATGGACCGAGCGGGAAACCGTGATTCCCGAGCGTCGTTCGCGAGTCGAGTTTGTGCCCGAGATTGGGGTTTCGGTTAAGCCTTCGAATCCGTCGTCCTCTTCGGTGTCGCAAGTGGTGCCGTTGTTGAAGCCGGTTTCCTCGGAAGCTCCGGCCAGGCCGCCGGCGGTGCCCGCAGCGCCGGGATTCTGGTTCCGCGTGAATGCCGAGGTGATTCTGTACGGAAGCACGGAGCGCGACGCGACGGTCACCATCGCCGGTCGTCCAGTCACGTTGCGTGAGGACGGATCGTTCTCATTCCGGTTTTTGCTGCCGGATGGTCAGTTCGAATTGCCGGTGTTGGCGGTGAATGCGACGCGGACCGATGGACGTTCCGCCGATATCACCTTTGCCCGGGCCACGACCATTCGTGGCGATGTGGGAGTGCATCCGGCCCCGCCGGAATTGAAGCCCCCGGTGCCGTCCGCGATTTGATGGGCAGGTTGGCAGGGGCGGCGGCCGTTGAAGGGTTGAAAAGTTAAAGCGTAGAAGGGGAATCCGAGGCTGCCGCGAGGGTTTTCTCATTCGTATGGAGTCCCGTCTTCAGCCGTATCTATGCAGTTGGAGAGCTAAATCCGGGTTGGATATGCGTGAAGTTTTTGTGCTCAGGCATAGGCGTTTGGAGGTTTTGGCGGGACTGCAATGCAGTTGAGCCAGCGACAGCTCAGTTTTTCCAGAAGGCTCTGCCACCAGT
>CANGKZ010000037.1 GCA_947454705.1 Verrucomicrobiota bacterium | reverse complement strand
GTGCCTTTGGTGGAGTTTGCCGAAGCGGTGCGATTACCGCCGCCTTGAGGAGGCTTTAAGACCGGCTTAACGGCTGGTCAAAACGAGCCAAAAGCGGTTGAGTTGCTCAAACCTCTGCAAAGTCTGCTCGAACCAGCTGCGGTTTTACATCGTCCAGGCCAGCAACATCTCGTAGGCCGCAAATCCCGCCAGACCGATGGCGATGAACCACAGCGGCTTCTTTTTGGTCACGGTGCAGATCGATGCCATGGCGATCGCGACGGAGAACAACGAGACCGCCAGACCCATCTTCCCGCCGCGACGGCTCGCGTCGTCGCGGTCCGCCTCGAACTTTTCTGCCTTCGACTTGATCTCCGCCTTTTCCGAGTTGTAGCGGGCGACGGCGTCCTCGAATTTCTTCTGCTCCTTCGCGATTTCCGCATCCCCGTTGGCGGCGGATCGCGCCAGCTGCGTCCGGCTAATCTCAAACAGGTGCTGCTTGATGGACTTGGACTGATAGTAGGCCCACTGGTCCGAGGCCTTGGCCTGGCTGATCTGAACTCGGCTCCCGTACTTGCCGCTCCATTGCGCGGCGATCGCCGCCACCACCGCGATGATCACCACGGTGAGCGACACGTACTTGGTCCAGGCCTCGCTCTTCTCCTTGGCCTTGGCCGCCGCTCGATCCGCCTTGAGGTCGGCGATGAATTGCTTGAGCTCGCTGATTTCCTGCTGCAGTTCGTTCATGTGTTCGGAATTCCAACCACCCGGGAGTTTCTGTTTCTTTCCCCAGTTTCAAACCCAGGTCCCCCGGGGGGCGGGATTCCAATCCGGTAGCTCACGGAGACGCAAGGAGCAAGAGGCCCAGGCGAGGCGGTCGCCAGGTGGGACGGTTGGTGTAGCTCAGCCGTTCACCGGCAGAAGCTCATCGATCGGCTGGCCGAAGGGCAGGATCGGCATCGGGCGTCCGGTGAAATCGAGCAGGGAATCGGTGAAGTCGATCCCCAGGTGCCGGTACACCGTGGCCCAAAGATCGTTCGGGCTCAGGGGACGATGATCGGGGTGTTCGCCGCGGGAGTTGGTCGATCCAATGATCTGTCCGGTGCGCATGCTCCCGCCCGACACGATGAACGACATCGCCTGCGGCCAGTGGTCGCGTCCGGGTTGCAGCACGCGGGTCTCGGTGCCCTTGTTGCGCTCGAGTCGCGGCGTGCGTCCAAATTCACCGGTCACCACCAACAGCACGCGTCGATCGAGCCCACGGGCGTAGAGATCTTCGATGAGCGCCGACACCGCCTGGTCGTACGGCGGGAAGCGCCACTTGGAATCCTCGAAGATGTGGCAGTTCACCGCGTGCGAATCCCAGTTGTAGGTGCAACCGCTGGGGATGGGTTTTCCCGGGAACGGGTTTTCCCAAACCATGGTCACGAACGGGCATCCTGCTTCCACGAGCCGACGCGCCATCAGTCCTCGCTGACCGTAGGCGTTCCATCCGTAGCGATCGCGGACCGCTGCCGGTTCGCGGGAAAGATCGAACGCGTCGCGAACGCCCGGGCTGGTGAGCATGGTCACGGCGCGCTGGCTGAACTGATCCATCGCGCCCATCAACCCGCTGCCGTCGAGATCGCGACGGAGACGGTCCATGCCGTGGAGCAGATGCAGCCGGTCGTCGAGCCGCGTCGCCATGTCCGGCGTGAGACCCAGATTCTGCACCTTGAATCCCGGATCGCTCGGATCGCCCACCACCATGAAGGGCGTGTAGGCCGAGCCGAGGTAGGCCGGGCCGAGGCTGAAGACATCGATCTGACCGCGTCCGCTGTCGGTTCCCGCAATGCACGAGGCCATGCCCCGCGTGTTCCGGCCTTCGAGCATCTTGGTGATGATCGACGTCACGGCCGGCGCGTCGTTGACGAATTCCGTCGGCGTGGCGGGGATTCGCCCAGTCATGAACCGCTTGTGGGCTCCACCGTGGTCGGCGAATTCGTGGGAGACGGAGCGGACGATGTTGAACTTGTCGGCGATCTTCGCCTGACGCGGGAACAGTTCGCAGATCTCGATGCCGGGAACGTTCGTGTGGATGGGACGGAAGTCGCCGCGGATCTCGGACGGCGCGTCCGGCTTCATGTCGTAGGTGTCGAGATGCGCGGGGCCACCCGGGAGCCAGATGAAAATCACCGCAGGGTCGGATGCGGCCGGGACCGAGGTCGAGTTCGGTGCGGTCTGAGAACCGAGGGCGCGAAGGCGGAAGAAATCGCTGAGTCCAAGTCCTGCCGCGGTGAGGGCGCCGGCTTCGAGGAAGCTACGGCGCGAAACCGGTCCGCTGCAAAGCGGTGACTTGGGACTGAAACCGGGCATGAAGTCGACGCTACTCCGGCGGCTCGGAGCGTCAAGAAGAGGGGCTGGGAGCTGAGGGGGCGGTCGGTTTCCATCCCACGAACGGTTCCAAAAGCGGCGTCGACGCTCCGCTCTGCCGCCGCACTCCATAGGGTTTTGGGTGCTTCAAAATTGGGGCTGCAGGTCGGAACGGAAACTCGGCGGACGCTGAGGGACGAAGTACAGCATGCCGATGGCTCCGGGGGCTTCGTCCCAGATTCGGAAGGTTTGGTCCCGGTTGGACCAGGCTTGGTCACTGGGGGATTGCCTTTGGGTTGGAAGTTCCCTTCCTTCGCCGTCGTGAGACTGAACTCGGGTCGGCACCGCTCCGCAGCGTGACCGACGTTGTCCATCGTGATCCGGAGAAGAGCCCCTCGCAGCCGATGCGAACGGGCCGCAACCCGCTGATTGGAGCTCTTGCCTGGTCGGTGTTGGTTGCGCTGGTCCTCGGCTGGCTGATGAGCGGGGCCGATGGCCCGCCGGTGTGGGTGTTCCAGGAAAGAGACCTCGCCCAGCCAGGATTCACTGATCGCGTGGATGCGATCTTTCGCACCGATCTTGGACTTCAGCGCATTTATCCCTGGATCCTGTTCGGTCCGTATCTGGCCCTGGTGGCCTGGTATTTTCCTCTCGAACGCGAGCGCTTGCGTCGGAACCTCCCGTTGAACGCGCTGGCCTGCCTCGCCTTCGTCTGGTCGTGCCAGGCAGTGAATCGTCGGACCACCGAGTTGAGCCCAAATGTGATCGTGGTTCGATCCGATCCGTCGATGGTGCCTTCCAGTCCGCCGCTGGGCCTTGGCGGGATTTCGCCCGGAGAGGACGGAAAGGAAATCGTTCCGTCAACAAACAGGGCTCGTGCGGATGCTCTCAGTCCCCGTCTTCCGCCGCGTCATACCTCGCGTCGATCCCTTCGATCGATCGTTCGCTCCGCGGTGGTGGATCTGCTCGCGTATGGCGCGTTCACGGGCGTGGTGCATGCGATGATCTTTTATCGTCAGCTACGCGAGCGGGAGCGGCGGGCGCTCTTTCTGGAGTCGAACCTGGCGAAGGCGCGTCTCAGCACGCTCAAGGCCCAGCTGCAGCCGCATTTTCTGTTCAACAGCCTCAATGCCATCACCTCGCTGCTTCGCCGCGATCCGCGACTCGCGGAAACGACCCTGGTGGCGTTGAGCGGAATGTTGCGGCTGGCGCTGAGTCGATCCGAGAAGCAGGAGTGCGCGTTTCGCGAGGAGTTGGAATTCGTGGAGCGGTATTTGGAGATTCAGCAGGTTCGATTTGGCGACAAGCTGAAGGCAGAACTGAAGATCGAACCTGAAGCTCTGGAGTGCGTGGTGCCGACGCTGGTGTTGCAACCGCTGGTGGAAAACGCGATCCGACACGGCATCGAACCTTCGGGGAATCCGGGCACCGTTCGCGTGAGCGCGTCGCTCCGCAGCGGGCGACTCGTGCTAACGGTGGAGGACGACGGGGTCGGGCTCGACGGCGCCAAGGCAGATTCCGGAAAGAATGAAGAATGGGCAGGAACCGGCATTGGCCTGGCGAATTTGCGGGAACGCCTACAGGCGCTCTACGGCAGTCAGCAATCGCTCCAACTCACGCCGCGAATCGGAGGAGGGGTGGTCGTCCGCGTCGAGATTCCGCAAGCCCACCCAGAGCATCACGATGGATGAGGAATCACAGATCGCAGATCGTAGATCGATCGGAGAACGGACTTTGGACTTTGGACTTTGCGCCCCGCCTTTCCCTCCTAACTTCGCCTCGCGTTTCAGTCGTTCCGTTCCGCCTACAAGCATTTGAAAAAGATCCGTGTCATTGTGGTCGATGATGAACCGCTCGCGCGGGAGCGGGTGCGTGCGATCCTCTGCGAAGAGCCGGATGTCGAGGTGGTCGCGGAATGCAGCGACGGAGCGCAAGCGGTTCACGCTGCGAGGAAACATCGGCCAGATGTCCTGTTCCTCGATGTTCAGATGCCGCGGCTCAACGGATTCGAGGTGCTCGAAGCGCTGCGGCCCGATCCCATGCCCATCGTCATCTTCACCACTGCCTTCGATGAGCACGCCATCCGGGCGTTCGAGTTCAATGCGATCGACTACCTGCTCAAGCCGTTCACCGAGGCGCGGTTCAAGATGTCGCTTCAGCGCGCCCGGAGTCGGTTGGAGGAAGGCGCGCAGCAGGTGGATCAAAAGCTCAAAACACTGTTGAACCAGATTTCCGCACCCGTCGCGGGTGGTGGACGAATCTGTGTTCGATCTGCAGAAAGAATCCTTTTCCTCAAACCGGGCGAGATCGACCGCGTGGAGGCGGCTGGAAATTACGTGCTTCTTCACACGGCTACCGAGCGTCACATCATTCGCGAAACCATCTCGGCCATGGAGGCGCGGCTGGCTCCGGCGGGATTCATGCGCATCAGCCGTTCAGTGGTGGTGAACCTCGGCAACATTCGCGAGATTCAACCCGCCGGCTCGGGCCGCTATTCGCTCCTGCTCAAAAATGGAACGCGCCTGGACATGACCTGCGCCCTCTCCGAATTACAGGCCCGCCTCGGGGAGATTTGAAGCAGGAGCGGAAGCCCTAACCACAGATGAACACAGATTCACACAGATAAGGCAGGGGTTGGGAGGCTCGAAACGCGTTTAACGGTTTCACCTTCCCGGTGACTCGCGAGGCATTTCGTGCCGTGCATTTTCATCTGTGTTCATCCGTGTCCATCTGTGGTTGATCTCCTCTGAAAGACCTTCTTCTAGTAAAGCCTTCCGGGATTCGTCCCGCTTCGGTTCACGTTCGTCCCGGTTCCAATCCGGCTTGATCCCATTGCGGTCGCGTTCGCGGGGGAGCTGGGGAAACTGCGATCGAGTTTCGATTCAACGATCCCACTTCATGAAAGCAAAACACCTCCTTCTCGCAGCCGTCGTGCTGCTCGCCCTGGGCGGATTCTGGTTCCATCAACGCTCGAGTCCGGAATCGCGTTCGACGGATTCCGCAACGGCGGACGCTGCTTCCGGCGCTGCGCCACGAGCTGACGCTCCCAAGAGCCAGACTGGAAATCGTCATCCGCTGCTGCCGCCCAATCCCAATCGGGCGTTTGACGAACTAACTCCGGAGCAACGGGTGCGGCGCGCGCGATCTCCTCACGGCGTGGGTGGATGAAACGACGTCAGCCATCCGATTCGAGTCCCATCCCAGACCCTCCATTTCCCAGTGAACCCTGCCATGAATCTTCTCTCTCCTGAACCTCGCTCCCGCGCTTCCGCTCGCTGCGCATTCACGCTCGTTGAGCTGCTCGTTGTCATCGCGATCCTTGCGGTCCTCGTTGGACTGCTCATGCCGACGCTCGGCCGATCGAAGTCATCTGGTTTCAACGCCGCATGCGTGAACAACCTGCGACAGCTTGGAATCGCCACCCGCCTGTATGCCGACGACAACCGGGAGCGCCTGCCGAGCGCGGAGATCCTGCCCACGATGCCCGTCAATCCCGCGAAGCCACTGCCGCGCATTTGCGATATTCTGGCGAACTACGCGGCGCGCTCCGTTTCCGGAAGCTCCCATGTCAGCGGCGGTGCAACGGTGTTCAAATGCCCGAATGACAGGGCAGGGCGGTTCGCTGCCGAGGGATCGAGCTACGAATGGAACGCCAGCCTGAACGGCCATCGCATCGATGAAACCAGAACCGACACCGCCTTCCTGCTTCTCGAAAAAGGGAACCTCTCCGGCGGAGTCACGAACTTCGTGGTGGTGTTGTCGCCCGACACGGTGCCGATGCTGCTGGACTATGAGAACTTCCATCCGCGCCCGCCCAAGTCGGGCAAGAACGTGGTCTTCATGGACGGCCACGTGGCGGCGCTGCCGAAGGAGTGAGGTGCGTGCGGAGGTTAAAGGGTTGAAGAGATGAAGGGTTGAAGAGGTCCTGCGCAACGGAAGCGCGGCAGCGCGAATCGGCGATTGACCCCAGGTAGGGAGGAGCTGCCGCTCCTCCGTAACTTCAAAACGACCAGCACCAGCGCCGTTGTTGCCCGAGTGGAAGCCCCCCGCTGGAATGATCCAACCACGGAAATCGGGAGCCCTCCCTTTCCCGTAGCCGCCGAGGGGACGAGGCGGATCAGCCGGGCGTAGTAAGTCATCCGCGGTTTAATTGGGGTTGCCCGACCGCAACCCAGTTTGCCCGCCCGTTTTTGGAGTGCGGCGGGAAGCGCAGCGCCACGCCGCTTTGGTCAACGCCAACCGCGCAGCAGGGCGGATGAACCGCGGAGGCGCGGAGACGCAGAGTGGATTCTGGGATGTTGTCTCAGGCCGATGCAACGTCATCGGTCGGTTCGACACGGCGCACGGTTTCGAAAGCGGTGTCGGCGCTGCGCTCTGCCACCGCACTCCAAAGGCCGAGGCCAAGGCCACAGCCAAGTTTAAAGGTAAAAGGAAAAAGGCAAAACGAAGCGCCCATCTGGCATCCAGCATCCAGCATCCAGCATCGTCCGCCATCCTTCCCGATCTTCGATCTCCGATCTCCCAGCTTCCAACTGCCATCTCCTCGGCGTTTCCCCCCTCCCTCACTGCACCGCGAGGACGCGCAGTTCGTGGATGCTCCAGAACAGACCGTTGACCGCACCCGTCTGCGTGATGCGGAGGAATTTCGCCGGGGTGACGGCGAAGGGAATGTCGGTGATCGCTCCGGTGCCCTTGCCTTCCACCAGGGGCTTGCTCCAGGTGGTGCCGTCGAGACTCGCCTCGATCTTGTATCCGCGCGGGTAATCCCCCGGGGACGCCATGGAATCGAGCCGGACACCGCCGATGCGTGCAACCGACGGCAGTTCAATCTGGAACCACTGCCCCGGAGTCTGGCTGGCGCCGGTGTCCCAGCGGGTGTCGAGCTTGCCGTCGTTGGCGCTGGTGCAGCCGCCTGGATTCGTGCTCGCGCTGAGTTTCCAGGATTTCGAATTGGTCAGCGCCTGCGGCAGCGTCGCCCGCAGTTCCGCCTCGGTCCAGGGCTCGGTGCGCGCGCCGTAGATCCCCCGCAAACGGGCGACTTCCTCAGTCGAAACAAACCCGCCGCGATTGCCGAATTGATTGCGAATGTAGCTCGCCGCCGCGGCGATCCATTCGTCGGGGTTGGTGGCCATCGACACCATCTGCGCCTCGTACGCCTTGCCGTTCACCGGACCGGCGAGGCCGTTGAGCAGGACCATCACCGCACCGTCCGGATGACCGTTGACCGTTTTTGATGCAGCGAGCGGCGGTCCGAGCGTGGACCCCGGCAGCGCGCCCTGCTGCGCCATGCCGCGTCCGTCGATTCCGTGGCAGGCAAAACACAGTTCGCGATAGATGGCCTCGCCCTTTTTCAGGATCGCCACCTCCTCGGCGGTGAACACGTTTTCACGCGGCTTGGGACCGTGGGCGAGCGCTCCGCCGATTTGCTTCACGCCGTCGCTCTTCGACGAGGCGATCACACCGTCGGCCCAAGCCGGCCAGCTCGGGAGGTTGAGTCGCTTGACCGTGCCGATGGCCTGAATGACCACGTTCGGATCGGAATCCTGCGCCCGCGCGATCACGGCATTGGTGAGCGAGTGGGTGCCGGTCTGGATGAGCGATTCACTGACGCGAAGAGCGGATTCCCGGACGCGTGGGTTCGGATCGTGAAGCCCGGCTTCGACCAGCGCGACGTCGAGGGCACCGAGGCCTTCGAGCGTCCAGAGGGCATGCGCGCGGGTGAGCGGGCTGGGGCTGGAGGAAACGAGGCGCTTCAACGCCGGGACCACGCTGCGATCCTGTCGGAGCACGAGAAGGCGCTGGGCCATGTCGCGCCACCAGCCGTTGGGATGCGCAAGGTGCGCGACCAGTTCGGCGCTCGATTGCTGGAGCATTCGCGGCTGCGGTCCGGGTTTGAAATCCCGGTGGGTCAGCCGCCAGATGCGTCCGTGGCCGACGTTTTTGTCCAGTCCCCAGCGTTGAATCTGCGGACGCAGGAAGGAATCGGAACGCGTCCAGTTGCCTTCCTGAATGATGCCGCGATAGACATCCACGATGTAGAGGCAGCCGTCGGGACCGGTGGCGAGATTGACCGGACGGAAGTTCGCATCGGTGCTGCGGATGAACTCCGACCTGGGGTACGGATTCGTGACCTTGGTGATGCCGTCCTGCACCTCGACGATGCCGCGTCGGATCAATCGGCCCACGGGCTCGGGCAGGAGGATGTTGCCGCGCAGGTCGGCGGGGAGCCGGTCGCCGCGGAAGATTTCCTGTCCGCACGTGGCGGTGAAATGATTCAGCGTGCCGTCGGGACGCAACCGTCCGGTCCCGCCCTGCACGTCGCCGAGTCCGATTGCGGGCCACACCGCGTTCCAATCCTCGTTCCACTGCGAGGCCACATTGACTGCGCCGTACGCGATGTGGGTCTGGAAATTCCACACGCCAATCTCGCCACCCGCATTGCTGAACCAGGGCTTGCCCCAGTCGTCCTGCGTGAGGCCCCACTGTCCGCCGTTCGGCGCGGTGGATTCCTTGCGCGTGACGACGTCGGGACTCCAGCGAAGGCGATACGCGTTGTAGGTGGTGTAGAGCCAGTTATCCATGGCCCACATCAGGCCGCTGGGCTGGTGCTCCATGTTGCCGCCGCGCGGACCGCCCACGTAGAACGGCCGATGCGAATCGGCAACGCCGTCGCCATTGGTGTCGCGCCAGGCCTCGATGTCGTTGGTATCGGTGACGCCGATCAACACTTCATCCTGCAGCGGCAGCACCATGCGCGGCAGCATGAGGTGGTCGGCAAACGCCGTGTGTCGGTCGAACACACCGTCACCCTTGGAGGATTCATGACGCGACACGCGGGACCTCGGCTCGTGTTCACCGGTGCCCTCGATGTCCTGCATGTAGGTGCGCATCTCCACCACGTACATGCGCCCGTTGCCATCGAAGGAAATGGCCATCGGCTCCAAAATGTCGGGCTCGCTAAGCACGAGCTCGAGCTGATAGCCGTCGGGCAATTGGATGGTCTTCAACTCGTCGGCCGGCGACAGCGGCGCGAGATGACGTTCGACCTCAGCGGGTTTTCCCACCGGCAGCGGTTGCAAGGGAGGAAGTGCGGGCGCCTCCGCAGCCTGGGTGAACAACCCCGTAACGGCGGCAGCGAGCATCGCGGCAACGACGCGCGACGTGGCGTGGCGAAGGATCCGGTTCCGATCGGGTTTGGAATTGGGCGAAGTGGCCATAGAAAACGGGGGAGTGCGGGAGATTCTAAAAATGGAAGTTGAGAAAGAGTTCAACCACAGATGGACGCAGATGGACACGGATCGAAATGCACGGAACGGCGAGAGCCATGCGCAACCCGGGAGTTGAAAACGCCCCACCCTCGTTGCCTCCTCTGCTTCCCCAATCTGTGTGAATCTGTGTCCATCTGTGGTTTCACACGTTGGTCGTCCATGCAGATCGGTTCAGGCGAGGATTTCGCGGACGATGCGTGCGGGCTTTCCGTCGGTGAGAGTGAGTTCGCGTCCGGCCCGGCGGTAAACGAGTTTGCTCGAATCGAGGCCGAAGAGATGCAGCACCGTGGCGTGGTAGTCGTGGTGCGACACCACATCCTTCACCGCCTTGTGACCCCACTCGTCGGTTTCGCCGAAGGTCATTCCGCCGCGAATTCCACCGCCGGCGAGCCACATGGTGAAGCCGTAGGTGTTGTGATCGCGCCCCACCTTGTCTTTCGGTCCGTCGTTTTGGATCACCGGCAGGCGTCCCATCTCCCCGCCCCAGTGCACGAGCGTGCTGTCGAGCAGGCCGCGGCTCTTGAGGTCTTTCACCAGGGCCGCGGTGGGTTGATCGCTGCGCACGCACAGATCGGGCAGCGCTTTGTAGAGACCGGAGTGCTGATCCCAGCTCTGCCCGTTGTTGATGATCTGCACAAAACGCACGCCGCGTTCGACCAGCCGTCGGGCAATCAGGCAGCGCGTGCCGTAGTCGCGGGTGAGGTCGTTGTCGATGCCGTAGAGTTTTCGCGTGGCGGCGGATTCCGACTGAATATCCATGGCCTCGCGCGCGGCCGTCTGCATGCGCGCGGCGAGTTCGTAACTGGCGATACGGGCATCGAGGTCCAGTTCGCCGGGATGACGTTGGCGATGCTCCTGGTTGAGTTCGCGCAACAGTTCCAACTGGTGCTGCTGGGGCGTGCCGCGGAGGTGGGCGGGCGGATCCAGGTTGAGGATTCGCGGTTCGATGGGGCGCATCACCGTGCCCTGGTAGAGCGACGGCAGCCATCCATTGGACCAATTGTGGTCCGCGAGCAGGGGAAGTCCGTTCGGATGGGTGAGGCTCACGAAGGCCGGCAGCTCCTGGCTCGCGGAGCCGAGTCCGTAGGTGAGCCAGCTTCCCATCGTGGGGGCGCCGGCCGTGATGCGGCCGCCGGTGAGTGCGTAGAGGGATTGGCCGTGGTTGTTGACGCCGGTTTGCATCGACCGGATGACGCAGATGTCATCCACCACCGTGCCCAGATGCGGCAGCAGCGAGGAGAGCTCGGTGCCGCACTGGCCGTGTCGCTGGAATTCCCACAGCCCGGGCATAACCTTGGAACTGGCCTGTCCGGCGTTGTCGAATTTCAGCTCGCCGGGGAAGGGCTTGCCCTCCCATTTCTTCAACATGGGTTTCGGATCGAAGAGGTCCATGTGGCTCGGACCGCCGATCATGAGGATCGAGATCATCGCCCGCGCCTTTGCCGGATGATGCCCGGCCTTGGGCTTCAGATCGTAGGTCCGTTGTTCCAATTCTGGTCGGGCCGGTTCCGCGAGCAGCCCCTCCTGTTGAAGCATCCACGCGAGCGCGGTGGAACCGAGGCCGAACGCCCCGGCGCCGAGGAAGTGGCGTCGTGAGCACAACCCGTGCGGCATCGGACTGGAGCACGCGCCGTGAGAAATCGGGGATTGGGGAGTCATGCGCGTAAGCGGTTACTCGAGGTAGAGGAAGCGGTTCGATCCCATCAACACCTGGCAAAGGCTGGCCAGGGACTGAACCGACGGATCCGGAGCGGGCGTGCTTGGCGCCGCCGGAGCTTTTGCGGCGGGTTTCGCATCGGAGATCGCGGCGCGGAGCGAGGCTTCCTGCGCGCGGAGGTAGTCGAGCGACCGGGCGAGTTCGCGCGCGGTGGGCTGGGTGCCGAACATCAAGGTCCAGAGGCGCGTGACGCGTTCCTGGGCGCTGGCGGGACGCTCGCGGAGCAGTCGTTCGGCTAGATCGGAGGCACGCTCGAGGATGAACCGGTCGTTGAGCAGCATCAGCGACTGTGGGGCCACGGTGGATGCGGAGCGTTGCTCGCAATTCGGATTCACCACCGGGGCATCGAAGGTTTCCAACACGCCCACGGGCATCGTTCGTCGCACCTGCACGTACACGCTGCGTCGCAGCGCCGCGCTCCCGGCGGATTCAACATCCACGGAGTCGCCGTTGCCGTCGCGCTTCTGACGTCCGACCACGAATTGACCCTGCGGCGTGATGGCCACCGGAACCGGAGGACCAAAGGCTTCGGGGTTCAATTTGCCGCTGATGGCCAGGAGTCCGTCGCGCAGGCTTTCGGCATCGAGACGCTGGAGCTTGTACCGGCCGAGGAGGCGGTTGTCGGGATCGGCCTTTTGCGCGGCCGGATTCGAAGAGGATTGCCGATACGCGGCGCTGGTCACCAGCAGGCGGTGGAGCCGCTTGAGTTTCCATCCGTGACTCATGAAGTCGTTCGCGAGCCAGTCGAGGAGTTCGGGATGCGAGGGCTTTTCACCCAGGGCGCCGAAGTTGCCCGGAGTCCCGACGAGCCCGTTTCCAAAATGATGCATCCACACCCGGTTCACCCACACGCGGGCGGTGAGCGGATTCGATCGATCGGTGAGCCGGTGAGCGAGCTCGAGGCGACGTCCGCTGGTCTTGAGCCCGGGCTGCACGGCGGGAATGTCCACGGGAAGCCCGCCCAGTGACATCACACTCAACAGTCCGGGTTGAACGGGCCCGCGCGGTTGTTGCGGATCACCGCGGTGGAACAGCGCTGTCTCCACCGACCGGGCCGAGGTGTCCTCCACCAGTGCGTGAACGCGCGAATCGGGAGCCTTGGCCGATCGTTCAGCGGTGGCGCGCTTGCGGATTTCCTCCACGCGATTTGCACCCTCGCGGTCGATTTCGCCGAGGATGATGTGATCTTGGAAGGTCGGGTAATCGCGCAGCAGTCGGAGTTGTTCCGGAGTTCGTTTGTCGGCCGCGGTTCGGCGGGCCTTCAGCACGGAATCGCGATCCGCTTCCGGCACCAGCAGGAGCTGTTTCTGAACGAACTTTTCGATCAATTCGTCGTGCAGTCGCGTGGCCTCGGTGTCGAGCACGCGCGCGGCGGTCTCGATGCATTCGGCCTCGGCGCGATGCTCGGGGGGCATCAGGGAAAGCGTGCGTTGTCCCGGGTTCTTCCAGCGCTTCCAGTCGAAGGCGGGCTCGAACACCGCGCGGAGACGGTAGTAATCGCTCTGCGGAATCGGGTCGTATCGGTGATCGTGACACTGCGCGCATTGCACCGTCAGGCCGAGGAGCGATGACGACACGATCTGCACGGTGTCGGCGATCACCTGGTTTCGCGCGAGGTCGGCGTCGGGCGGATTGTCCCCCGTGGGATCCGGGGCCATGCGCAGGAACCCGGTGGCCACCACGCGGTCGAGATCGCGTCCTGCGAGGTCCGGACCAATGTTGGAAACCATTTCGTCGCCCGCGAGCTGCTCGGTGATGAATTCATCGAACGGCTTGTCCTGCTGGAAGGAGCGGATGACGTAATCGCGGTAACGCCACGCGGCATCGCGTTCGGAATCCGCTTCCACGCCGCCGTTGGAATCGGCGTACCCGGCCACATCGAGCCAGTGGCGTCCCCAGCGTTCCCCGTAGGCGGGCGAATCGAGCAGCCGGTCCACGAGCCGCTCGTACGCGGCATCGGACGGATCGGCCACGAAGGCCTGCACTTCCTCGGGCGTGGGAGGGAGTCCGGTCAGATCAAACGTGATCCGCCGAATAAGCTGCTCCGGCGGGGCCGGCTTGGCGGGGCGGAGTCCCTCCTTCGACAGCCGGGCTATCAGGAAGGCATCGATCGGATTGCGCGCCTGCGAGCGGGCGCGAACGGCCGGGGGCTGCGGAGAGCGGATGGGTTGGAAAGCCCAGAAGCTCCGCTCCTCCTCGGTGATGACAAACTTGGGAACCTCGCCGGTCTCCGGACGCACGGTGGGGGCGCCCTGGCGGATCCAGCGTTCCAGCAGCGCGATCTGTTCCGGCGGAAGCTTCTTGCCCCGCTTGGGCATTTCGCCCGAGGCCACCACCTCCAGCAGGCGGCTCAATTTTGGTTTTCCCGGGACCAGCACCACTCCTGATTCCGAGTTCGTGAGCATCAGCCGACGCTGCCGCAGATCGACCCCGCCCTTCGGCTTTTCCTCCTCGCCGTGGCATTGGAGGCAGTGCGTCTTCAGCAGGGGACGAATGTCGCGTTCGAACACCGGCTTCGAGGGCAGCGATGCCCCATGGCTGAGCGTTCCGCTGGCGACTCCCACGGCCACCAGCAGGGCTGCGGCGATCCCTCGGCTCCGGCGCAAGGCGCGCGGGTTGGCACGCGGGCGGAGGGATGCGGTGGGATTCACGCCACTTAGAAAACACCAGATGCAACCGCGATGGCAAATGCGGGCTCGCGTGAATTTCATCCCTGACACCTTCGGCGTCGATGCCTACGGTCCGGAAATGATCCCCGCCCGATCTCTCCCGTCCAACGGCAGGCTCCGCGGTTTCACCCTCATCGAGCTGCTGGTGGTGATCGCGATCATCGCGATTTTGGCCGGAATGCTTCTTCCCGCATTGGGCAAGGCGAAGACCAAGGCGCAGGGAATCCAGTGCCTGAGCAACCAGAAGCAGCTGACCCTTGCGTGGATTCTCTACGCCGGCGACCACACCGACAATCTGGTGTGGAACGATCTGACTGCGGATGGCTCCGGGTGGGTTCGCGGGATTCTCGATTACAACGGCGCGAATTCGCACAACACCAACGTCGCCAATTTGCTCAATCCCTCGTACGCCAAACTCGCCCCCTACACGGCGTCGGCCGGGATCTACAAATGTCCCGGCGATCGCAGCTACGTGGTGGCGGGCGGACGACGGATTCCGCGGGTGCGGAGCCTTTCCATGAGCCAGGCGATGAATTCGCGCGACGACTGGTTGAGCTTCCAGACCAAGAAAAAGTACATGGTCTTCCGCAAGCTGACCGACCTCGCGCTGATGGGCGCGTCCCAGGCCTACGTGTTCATCGATGAACATCCCGACGGTATCAATTACGGGGACTTCGCCGTGTCGATGAACGACGGGCTGGCCGCATCGGGCGTGTACATCATCGATTACCCGGCCAGCAATCACAACGGCGCGGGCGGCATGAGCTTTGGCGATGGACACGCCGAGGTGCACAAATGGGTGGACCCGCGAACCATCAAGCCGGTGGTGTTGAAGCCGATGACGCTCGTGGTTCCGTCCCCGGGAAATCGCGACATGATCTTCATGTCCGAGCATGCTTCGATCCGTGCGGATTGATTTGGCCGATTGGCGGTCATCGCGTCCGTTTGGCCAAAATTCCAATTCATGAATCTTTTGCGTCGTTCCTCGTTCCGTCCGTTGACCAGTCTGTGGCTTGGGCTCGGACTGGTGTTCGCGTCCGCGTCTGCGCTCGTTTCGGTTTCCCCGCTTCGCGCCCAGACCGCCGCACCCACCGAGGCCTCGGTGGGGACCGATGGCTACGCCGTGTCGGGGGATCTCAAAATTCACTACGTCACGGCAGGCAAGGGGCCGTTGCTGGTGATGATCCACGGGTTTCCGGACTACTGGTACACGTGGCGACGCCAGATGCCCGCGCTTGCGGAGCGCTTCCAGGTCGTGGCCATCGACCAACGTGGATACAACCTCAGCTCGCAGCCTGCGGGGGTGACCAACTACCTGATGGAGAAATTGGTCGGCGATGTGGATGCCGTGATTCGCCATTTCGGGAAGGAGAAGGCGGTCGTCGTGGGACACGACTGGGGTGGCATGGTGGCTTGGTCGTTTGCGATGGCGCATCCGGAGAAGACCGAGCGGTTGATCATCCTGAATCTCCCGCATCCGAACGGACTTCAACGCGAACTCGCGCACAACCCCGAGCAGCGCAAGAACAGCGGCTACGCGCGTGAGTTTCAAAAGCCCGATGCAGCATCGAAACTATCGGCCGAGGGAATCGCCGGATGGGTGCGTGATCCTGCGGCCCGGACGAATTATGTGGCGGCGTTCCGGCGGTCTTCGATCGAAGGCATGTTGAACTACTACAAGGCGAACTACCCGCGCGAACCGTACCCGGAGCCGACCTATGACCGTCCGAAGGTCCGCTGCCCGGTGCTGATGTTCCACGGGTTGAAGGACACCGCGCTGCTGGCCGGTGCGTTGAACGACACATGGAACTGGATTGGATCCGACCTCACGCTCGTGACGGTCCCTGAAGCTGGGCACTGGGTGCAGCAGGATGCCTCAGAGCTGGTCACCCGCTCGATGGTTGCGTGGTTGAATCGGTGAAGGGGAGGCGGGGCTGAAGATCGAAGATCGGAGATCGTGTCTCGGTGGAGGGCTTGGTTCCACCCAAGCCCCATCTTCGTTTGTGGACAGCGCGTGAAGTCGTAGCCCGAAAATTCGGAGGAAACCGCGGAGACGCAGAGGCGCGCTATTTTGGAGTGCGGTGGCAGAGCGGAGCGTCGACACCGCTTTCGAAACCGTGCGTGGTGTCACACCGACCGGTGACATCGCATCCGCTTAAAGAACATCCCGGAATCGCCTCTGCGTCTCCGCGCCTCTGCGGTTCATTCGTCCTGCTTGCACGGTGGACGTTGACCAAAGCGGCGTGGCGCTGCGCTTCCCGCCGCACTCCAAAATCGGGCGGCCGTCATTCCACGTCCGGGTGATCCGCCTCGTCCCCTCGGCGGCTACGGGGAAAGGAATCGCAGATCGAAGATCGGAGATCGTGTCTCGGTGGAGGGTTTGGTTCCACCCAAGCCCCATCTTCGTTTGTGGACAGCGCGTGAAGTCGCAGTCCGGAACATGGAAGCCACCGCAGAGACGCGCCGCCGCGCGATTTTGGAGTGCGGTGGCAGAGCGGAGCGTCGACACCGCTTTCGAATCCGTTCGTGGTGTCGCACCGACCGGTGACATCGCATCAGCCTAAAAAACATCCCCGAATCCGCTCTGTGTCTCCGCGCCTCTGCGGTTCATTCGCCCTGCTTGCACGGTTGACGCTGACCAAAGCGGCGTGGCGCTGCGCTTCCCGCCGCACTCCAAAATCGGGCGGCCGTCATTCCATGCACGGGTGATCCGCCTCGTCCCCTCGGCGGCTACGGGGAGCGAGGCGTCGATCGGCGCAGGACTTCGAAGCCGTGAGCGGGGATGCGGAGTTCAGTGGACGCACGACGGTTGCCGCTGAGACCCAACCTCCAGCCCTGACCGCGATTCGCGTGAACGTCAGCCGCGGGAATCTTCACCGCCTCGTTGCCCGCGTTGAAGACGGCGATCCATTCCGTGCCTTCGAGCGATCGGCGGAAGGCGAACACGCGTCGTGAATCGTCGGTGAGCACCACGTGGAAATCTCCGCGTCGTAGCACGGGCTGGTCCCGGCGCGCGTGGGCGAGAGTTCGGTAGGATTGAAACATCCCGCGATTGAACCGCACCGGATCCACCGGCCGTGCCGCACCAAACGGATGCGCCCGTTCGGATTCGTGGCGAAGATCCGGCCACACCATCGGCTTCCGGCAATCGGGATCATCGGCTCCCCACATTCCCGCTTCGTCGCCGTAGTAAATCCCCGGTGCGCCAGGGGCGAGGAATTGAAAGGCCACCATCTGACGCCAGCGTTCCAATTCTGATGCGTTGGGCGCTCGCACCTCGTAGCGCGGGTTCGATTCCAGGTTCGCCCCGTGGTCCATGCGGTACGAGGGATTCACCACCGCCGACCCGATCCGCGCCGTGTCGTGTGATCCCATCAGGTTCTGCAGGTTCAGGCTTTGCGCGTAGCCGTAGTCCTCGTGGATGCCGGTCAGCAGACGCGCAAAGCGTCCCGCAGTGATCGGCTGCGGCGCATTGAAAAATTGATACACCGCATCGCCGAAGCGGTAGTTCATCACGCCGTCGAAGGCCTGATCGAGCCAGGGACGCGCATTCCGCAGTTTGAACGTCTGGTAGTCCTCCCACCAGATCTCGCCGGTGATGTAGGCCTCGGGATTGATCCCCTTCACCCATCCTCGGAACTCGCGCCAGAATCCCATCGGCACCTCCGCCGCGACGTCGAGTCGCCAGCCGTCGATGCCGTCGGCCGGGTTTCCGTCGCAGTTGGGATCCATCCATCGACGAACGATGTCGTGGAGATGACTGCGGACTCCGGGGTGCAGATTCGTGGCATCGCGCGCGAGTTCGGGGAGGTCCTTGACCCCGACCCAACCCTGATAATCGAACTCGTCGGCCGGGGTTTTCGGATCGTCCCAGCGAAGAATGTGAAACCACGAAGCGTAGGGACTCGTCGGCCCGTCGCGTCGCGCCTGTTGCAAAGCCCAGAAGGGGATGCCGGTGTGATTAAACACGCCGTCGAGGATCACCCGCATGTGGCGTCGATGAATCTCGGCGACGAGTTTGAGGAAGAGCCGGTCGGCCGCGCTCCATTTCCACGTCGCGGGATTCGCCGGATCCTCGGTGGCGAACAGCGCCAGATCGCCCGCGGGATCGGGTCCGAAGTGCCGGTCGATGTGGTGATACAGCGTCGCCCCGTACTTGTGGAGCGAGGGCGATTCGAACACCGGATTGAGGTAGATCGCCGTGACGCCGAGATCCTGGAGGTAATCCAGCCGGTCGAGAACGCCCTGCAGATCCCCGCCGTAGCGTCGCAATTGCGCGTTCCGGTAGAAGCCGCCCGGGGCGTTGGTTTCCCAGGATTGGGGCGCGTACCAATCGCTCGTCCACGGACTCACCTTCCATCCCGGCGGAACCGAGTACGGCCAGGTGCCCTGCATGCTCGAAGGAACCGGATCGTTGCGCGGATCCCCGTTGCGGAAGCGCTCGGGAAAAATCTGGTACCAGACCGCGTCCTGAAACCACTTCGGCGCCGATTCCCCCGGTGCCCCTAGAACTCCGAGCCAGCTGAGGCACCCGAGCAGCGGGAGAAGAATCCGTTTCCGCATCATCCGGGCGCGAGTCGGGAGGTTCATCTTAAGTCCTGAGGACAGGAAGAGTTACAACCACAGATGGACACAGATGAACACAGATTGGAATGCACGCGATGGAACCATCAGGGAGACCACCTGCAGTTGAGTGGCTTCGATGCGCAGCGGATTTCCGTTTTGGTTCCGCATCCGTGTGCATCCGTGTCCATCTGTGGTTGCGTCTGCCTCTTCCGGTTGAACTGCCGCCCTCCGGTTATGCCCGTTTTTGGTACACTTCCAGCCGGCAGTCGAATCCGCCGAGATCGACCGTCTGGCGCGACTTCAATTCCAGCGCGGCGGGCGGGGTTTGGATGCGCACCGGATTGGGGAAGACGAGGCGACCGCCGGGGCGGAGCACCGTGGCGGCGACGGTGAGCAGATCGGAGATCAGCCCGTGCAGATCCGGCACCGCGATGCGGCGTCCCATCGGCGGGTTGGTGAGGATGAGGGACACGGCGTTGGATCCCAGGCCGGGCAGGCGGCCGAAGTCGTGGAAGTCGCCGCGGACGAAATGCGCGTTCACCCCGGTGAGTCCGGCCGACTCGAAATTCTTCCGGCTCACGGCCAGGGCGTCGGGATCGAGGTCCGACCCAATCAAACTCTTCACGCCGCCCAGCAGTCCGCGCTCGATGAGTTCCAATCCGGAGCCGCAGAACGGATCCCACGCGACTTCCCCGGGCATCGGCCCGGCGAGCCGCGCCATGCAGGCGGCGAGCGGGGGATGAGAGGCCGCGCGGATGTCACCCTGGCGGTAGAACAGCCGCGGATCGGGAACCATTTTTGGTACGAGCTCCACGGTCAGTCCGCGGTCCGACGGATGGATGGCCACGGTCCACGGGGCCATGCTGGGGTCGTTGAGCAGTTCGGGCCGCAGGGCGTGAACGCGGTCGGCGATCTGGCGGACAGCCGAGCGCTGGTGTCCCTGGTCGGCAAATTCGAGCCGGTAGCGGACGGGGCCGTCCTGGAAGGCGCGGAACAGGGCCTGCGCGCGGGGCGAGGCAATGCAGTCGGCAATCCGGTCCGGGGTGGCTGAGCCGCCCAGATTTGGAACGGTGCCGAGGACGAAGCCGGCGGTGTCGAAGCAGCGGAGGCGGTAGAGATCGGCGAGGGAGAACTTGCCGCGGGCGCGGGCGACCACGAGTCCGGTGTGCACCGAGACCCCTTGAAACGGGGCTCCGGTGAGGGTGGCGGCGTCGAGTTCGTCGGCCACGATGGGCTCCAGTCCGCGGCGTCCGCGGAGGTGGATCTCGAGTCCGCGCGTGTCGTCGAGCACGCGGTTCATCACGATGCTGCCGGGAGATTGTTCGCGGAGCAGCCGCGCCTTCACGCGCTGGGCGGCCTCGGCGTCGAGGGTGGCCGTGCCCTGCTGAAGGGTTTCGAGGGTGGCGGTTCCGCCGATGCGTCCGAGGGCGCGTCCGAGGGATTTGCGTTCGCGTTCGGTGGTGTCGGTTTGCAGACGCGCGAGCAGTTGCGCTTCCTCGGCGGCGTCGGCCCCGAGTTTGGGCAGCGCTTCGACGGCGTAGCGACGGACCTTTTCCTCGGGGTCGTTCACCAGCGAGCGGATCCACTGGAGCGCTTCCTCGCGTTGAGCCGGAGAGCCCGTTTCCGAGAACACCACGCTGACGGCGCGGATCACCGACACGCGCTCGATCCGTTCGCGCGGCGAGGCGGCGTTGAACCGCGGGACTTCGGTGTTCCACAGCTCGGCGCAGGAGAGTGCGCGGAGTTGACGGTAGAGTTCCTTGCCCGGCTTTTTGCCGCGGCGTTCCGAATCAGGTTGGGGAGGCATGTGCCGTGAACACCGACAAACTCAGGCAAAAATGGATTCCACCGCCGCGCCCTTGCCGTCTTCGGTGGCGTAGAACGGACGCTGCTCGATGTTGAACACGGTCTTCGGGCTGATGCCCAGGGCGGTGAAGATCGTGGCGTGGAGGTCGCGGATGGTGACCGGATCCTTGATGGCGACGAGCGGTCGTTCATCAGCAGTGGCGCCGTGGACGTGTCCGCGTTTCACGCCGCCGCCGAACATCACCACGCTGGTGCCGCCGGTGAAGTGACGGTGGAGTCCGTAGTGCTTCGATTCCTGGAGGGTTTCCGACGGCGAGGTGGCCTGGTCGGTGGCTTTGGATCCGGGCACGCCTTCGATCAATGCATCGCGGCTGAACTCGCTCGCGAGGATGATCAACGTGCGGTCCAGCATCCCGCGCTTTTCAAGATCGAGCACGAGCTGGGCGATGGGGCCGTCGATCTCGCCGTGCATGCGTGCGACGGTGGAGTGTCCGTCGGCATGCGTGTCCCAATGGTAGAAGGGCACGTACTCGGTGGTGACTTCGACAAACCGGGCCCCGTTTTCCACGAGCCGGCGGGCGAGGAGGCATCCCTTGGCAAAATGACTTTCGCCATAGGCCTTCTGGGTGGCTTCGGATTCGAGCGAGAGATCGAACGCGGCGCGTTCCTTGGATCCGAGCAGGCGCTGCGCGTTGTCCATGGCGCGGAGCATCGACTCCTGCTGATGGTCGCTCATGAAGTCGCGACGCGGGTTCTTGTCGATCAGCTGACGGTAGAACTTGTAACGGTTGGCGAACCGGTCCGGCGTCATGCCCGGCGGCGGCTGCACGGCGGAGGCCGCACCCGCGGGGTCGGGAAGGTTCATCGGACCGAATTCGTTGCCGAAGAATCCCGCGGTGGTGAAGGCCTTGAGCTCCTCGGATTCCCCGTGGCCCTCGAGGCGTTGACCAATGTTGATAAACGCGGGCATGACCGGATTGCGCGGTCCGAGCACCCGCGAAACCCAGGAGCCGATGTGCGGGCAGGCGACCGTCTGGGGCGGCACGTAGCCGGTGTGCCAGTGGTACTGGTGGCGGGAGTGGAGGATGCTGCCGAGGTCGGGCTGCACGGCCGACCGGATGAGCGTGGCGCGATCCATCACGCTGGCCACGCGTTCCAGGCCCTGGCAGATGCGCACGCCGTCCACCGCGGTCGGGATCGAGGGAAAGGTGCTGAGCATCTTCGACACCGGCAGGCCCTTTTCAAAGGGGCTGTACCGTTTGGGATCGAAGGTCTCGGGAGCCGCCATTCCGCCGCCCATCCAGAGCAGGATGCAGGCATCGGCCCGGGGCTTGGGGGCCACGACCGGCGCGCCTTCGGCATCGGCTCCGAGCAGGCGCGGCTCCGGCGCCATCAGTGCGGCGAGGCCGGCGGCAGAAAGCTTCTTGAGGAAATCGCGGCGGGGATTCTGCGGGTCCAATTCCAGGGGATTCATGGGATGACGTGCAGTTGGACTTTGGGTTCGGCGGCGAACGGGACTGATGCGAATGCGAATACTAATGCGGCGATGACGTTGAAAACGATGCGGGCTTGCGGGTCAACGGACGAGCTGGAATTCCGGCAACAACAGGACGGACCACAGCAGATCCTCCACGCCTTCCTGTCCCGGGGTGTTGCCCAGCGTGTTGCGGGCGAGCTCCAGTTCCGTCCGCGCGGGCGGACGCGAGAGGGCGGCGCGGTAGAGCCAACTTACGAGCTCATCGGAAGATTTCCAGGGCCGGGCCGAGAGTTTCTTTGCCCCATCTTTGATCCGTGCGGCGAGCAGGGGACCGTTGCTGAGGTCCATGGCTTCGAGGGTGGAGAGTTCATCGGGTCGAACGCTCACGATCTGTTCGCGGTTCGGTCGGCCCAGGGTGCGTTGCAGGAGATCGCTCTTGAGCAGCGACACGCGCACCCGCGGGCGCTCGGCCACGGTGGCCTGACGCAGGGTGGCGCTGATGCCGCCGGCGGTGGTGTCGCGCCAGGCGGAGTCGTCCACCACCACGGCGGGTTCCCAGACGACGTTGGTGGCCGGGAGTTTTCCCTGTCCATCGGGCTTGGAGTGGGTGGCCGCCCAACCGGGGCCGGAGGCGAGGGTGCCGAGTTTTCCGTTCGCGAATCGCCAACGCGCCTCGAAGAACAGGCCGGCGGGGTTCGGGGCATCGCCGCCGTTTTTCGCGGTGATGAGGAATTCATTGGTTCCCTGACGCAGCAGCGGGGTGAGGTCGATTGATTCCACGGTGTCCCAGGCGTCGTCGGACTTCAGCTTTTTGCCATTGAGATAAAGCGAGTAGGAGTTGTCGGCCGTGATCGCGGCGCCGGCGTTCTTGGGAAGTGAGTCGAGCACCACGGTGGCGCGGAAGGTGGCGGTGTCGCCCTGCGGGGTGGGGATCGGTCCGCGGGTCCAGATCCATTGGCCGGTGGCCTTCACGTCGCTGGAGCTGCGGGCGCGGACCACGGGGGCGTCGTAGCGATCGGGAGCAGTGTCGGTGAGCTGCCAAAGGGCGTCGATGAACTGCTCGGCCGAGAGGCGCTTGGCCCGGGGACCGGCGTAGTGGTAGCCGTGGTCGTCGGAGCCGGGCTTGCGGATCTCGGACCGGGATTGGTACGCGGCGGAGTTGGCGATCAACGCGAGGGTGGCCTTCAGGTCGTAGTGGTTGTCGGCCAGGTGAACGGCGAGGGCGTCGAGCAGGTCGGCATTCCACGGCTCGGTCTGCATGGCATCGGTCGGATGCACGATGCCGTGCCCCATGAGTCGGTGCCAAAAACGGTTTACGACGGTGCGGGTGAAGCGGCCGTTGTCCGGATGGGTGAGGAGTTTCGACAGGGCCTTGAGACGCTCGTCGCGGGGTTGGTCGGGATTGACCTGTCCCAATTCTGGAAAGAGCCACGCGGGCTTGGCCATGCGGCCGGTGGGCTTGTCGCAGCGGTGGAGTTCGAGCGGTTTCTCGGAGTAGATGGCGGCCAGGCCGTAGGAATCCTGCAGCGTCCAGCGGTCGATGAAGCTGTCGTGGCAGGAGGCGCACTTGAGGTTGATGCCGAGGAAGGTTTGTCCGACCGACTGGGCGAACTGAACGGGCACAACTTGTCCTGCGCTCACCGCACCGCGCCACTGGATGCCGCGGGCGAAGCCTTCGCTTTCCGGGGTGGGGGCAATGAGCTCGCGGGCGAATTGGTCGTAGGGCTTGTTCTCGATCAGCGCACGATACAGCCATGTGGAGATCGCCTTGCGGCCGCCATCGATGTAGCCGGTGCCGGCGTAATCGTTTCGGAGCAGGTCGTTCCAGAACGAAAGCCAGTGCTCGGTGTAGGCGATGTCGTTGGAGAGCAGTTTCTGGATGAGGCGCGAGCGCTTGTCGGACCGGCGGTCGGCAAGGAAGGCGTCGAGCTCGGCCGGCTCGGGCAGGAGGCCGATGAGGTCCAGGTGCACGCGACGTGCAAACGTGGCGTCATCCACCGACTCCGGACGGGGCTGGCGCGTCTTGGCGAATTGAGCGTCGAGGATGCGGTCGATGAGATTCGTGTGGCCGCGTCGGACCTGCGGCAGCACCGGACGGCGGGGTTTCAAGGGCGGTTCGTAGGCCGGTTTCTTGAAGGAGAATCCCTCGGTCCAGGCTGCACCAGAATTGATCCATGCCTCCAGTTTGGCGGTTTCCGCCGGGGTGAGCCGCGGGCCCTTGGGCGGCATCTGGTCGTCGGGATTGGTGGTGGTGACCACGCTGAAGAGCTTGCTCCGCGCGGCGGAGCCGGGTTTGACGACTGGGCCGTTTTCGCCGCCCTTCATCAGGCTGGAGCGGTCGTTGAGGGAGAATCCGCCCTTCTTTTTGTCCCCGGTGTGACACTCCGCGCAGTGCTGGCGGAGGATGGGAACAATGTCGTGGGCGAAATCGACGGTGGCCCCCGCCCCGAAGAGGCGGAAGGGAATCGTCGCGGCAAGGAAAAGGGCGATGCGGAATCGTCGCATGTGCCCCGCGATCCTGCCACAGCGTGTCGAACGAAAGGAAGCGGGGTTATTGGGGAAGGGGAATCGGAGATGAAGATCGGCGGAGGAGATGGCAGCTCGGAGCTGGGAGATGGAAATCGAAACGGGTACGGAGTCCCGTCTTCAGACGGTTCTGGTGGGCGCGTGGGAAGTGTTGCACGGGCGTGAATACATTGCCGATACGGCGTGTCGCGTCCAACAGCAGAGCCGCGTAAACGCGGTACTCCATACCTGATCCGAGACCGCCTGATGTTCTGCGTAGCCGCCGCCGGGAGAAGGCGGATCACCTCAAGCCAAAGAGTGGTCTTCGTTGAATTGGGCGTGAACCGCTTGGCCAGACGAGGATTTCGATCCCCGTAAACGGTTGCATCGCGCCCGTCCGTCCCAATCGAAGTCCGGGCCAGTTACTGGCACCCGGCTGATCCGCCTCGTTCCCTCGGCGGCTACGGACGGGGCCCGTCATTCCCCCGTCACGCCGTTCCGACGAGTTGGTTTACGACGTCGGCAGCGGAGTAGTGGTTCGAGCCGTTGGGGAAGAATCGCGCGAGACTCAACACGTCGTCGCCCGTCGTGACCAACGGGGGCTCATGGTAGCCATCCGAGTGAATCTGCCCGAGACCGATGGTGGCCAGCAGACCGTTGCAGATACACTTGCGTCCGTGCGTCTCGTCGCATTGCCCGCCTTTGTTGACGAAATATTCCTCCGGCTCGCCTGGGCAGCGATATCCCAAGATGCCCGGCGCCTTGCGGAAGGGGCGTCGAAGATACCCGAGGTCGCACACGCGTTCCCGCGCCTCGTAGGCTCCGGGTTCGGAAAGGGTTCCTTCCAACCGCGCGATCTTGAACGGAAATCCGGTGGGCGATGCGAGGGGGTCGGTAAAGACATCGAGCGTGCCGTTGCGAACGGAGTCGAGAACCCGTGATTTCAATCCGGGTTCCACACCCGATTCGTCGCAGAACGCAAAGGCGGTTCCCACCTGGATTCCCGCGGCGCCGGTCTTGAGCGCCTCGGCGAGACGCTCCGGGGTGCCGTAGGATCCGGCCAACCAGAAGGGCAGTCCGAGGGAGCGGATCTTTTCCAAATCTGGGACATCGCGGTCGCCGTACACGGGTTCGCCGCGTTCGTTGAGTTGGAGCGCTCCGCGGGGCGGGGCGTTGTGTCCGCCGGCGGTGGGGCCTTCGACCACGAAGCCATCGACGCGTCCGCTGGCCTTGCGCGCCAGCGCGAGCGCGAGGACGTAGGAGGAAATGATCGCCAGAAACTGGGGACGTTTCAGGGCAGGGACGGCGCCGCCGCAGAATTCCACCGGATCAAATTCGGACACGAATTCCTCGCTGGTTTCGGCACCTTCGACCTCGAGTTTCAATCGGGCGCATTCGCCGCGGGCGAGTTGATCGAGCACGCCGGGAATGGCCATCGGAATGCCCGCGCCCATGAGCACGTAGTCCACTCCGGCCAGCAGGGCCCCAAAAATGGAAGGCAAAGTGGGGAGCTGGACCTTTTGAAGGTAGTTGATTCCCACGCAACCTGAGTGGCCTTCGCGGGCCAGAAAGACTTCGGCGAAGTTTGCGAGGACGAGGAGTTCGACCTGCGGCGCGGTGGCGGGGTGGTTGACCAGCGGGAGGGTGCGATAGGGCTGGTTCGGGGCCTTTCCGCCGGGAATGAAAAAGCGGTCGAGCACGCGCTGGGCAACGCCGGGAATGGGGAAGTGTTCGAAGGCGCGTCGGAGATGCCCCTCCGGGTCGCCCTCCTGGAGTCGGCGCGCGACGATGACGTCGATCGCCGTGCCGGAAACGACTCCCAATTGACCGAGTCGGGAGACCGCCTGGGCGAGTCGCCAATTGGAGACGCCGGTTCCCATGCCGCCTTGGATCACGAGTGGATGTGTCATGGGGAGTGGGGCAAAGGGTTGTGGAGTGGGTGATCGGGCACGATGTCACGCGGGATCCGCGATCCGGTCCCTGCGAGGCCTGATGGGGCGTCGCGTTGGGATCGGCTCGCGTGGTCCGTTGTGGTTCCGAAGCTGGACGCCGGCGGGATCCGGCTCCAACCGTGGATTGCGCATCTGTGGCCGATCTTTGCCGGATCTCCCTCTGGGGGCGGGATCGGAGATCGAAGATTGGAGATCGGAGATCGCAGATCGTGAAAGGCGCGGTGAAAATAGCCCCGGCCTTGAGGCCGGGGATTTGGCCTCAACACGGATCGAGTCCCGGAGGGACGACAGAAAGACACCTCTGCCGTCCCTCCGGGACTCGATGACGCTTACCGCATTTGCACCCAGGCCTGAAGGCCTGGGCTATTGTCCTTCTGAATCGGTGAAGGTTTGGGACAACAGTCGAATCTCCGGAACACTTTGCCCCTTCAACCCTTCAACTTTTTAACCCTTCAACTGTCGTTCTTAGGTTCAACCACCCGCATCCCGTCTCAAATCTGGGACGCCGGGGTGCGCTTCAGGAACACGTTGATGATCTTCGAGACGTTGTCCTTGTACTGCGGATCGCTGCTCAGCTTCTTCCACGCCGGCGCGCCGCCGAAGCCCTTCCAGTGTTCCTTGTGCGCTTCCAGGCTTTCGCCCGACACCATGTACACGAGGTTCGGCATGCCGGTTCCAATGACCGTCTGGGCAAAGAACACCGGCGACAGACCGACTTCCTGCATCAACGGAACTTCACCCGCGTTGAACATGTTCACCTTGTTGATGCCCTTGCCTTCGCTGTGGCTCTGGTAGGTGCGGAGCTCAAAAATCCACGGCTTCTTTTCCGCCGCGGAGGGCGGCACGGCGAGTTGCTTCATGGAATCAAAGGCCACCAGCAGCGAGCTCTCGAAACGCTGATAGGTGGGCTCCGACTTCGGGGTGTTGAGGTAGGAATCGGCCGCGGCTTGGTACGCGGAATCGGCCGCAAGCTTTGCCGGCACTTCGGCATACGCGCCGGGGCTGGCGAAGGGAATCAGCACGTACACCTTGCTGTTGGTGGATTCCTGCAACTCGGTGAAGACACCGATCGGACGAATGCCCATCCGATTGTACGCCGGCACCGCGGCCTTCTCCCAGTATTCGCTGATCCGCTGCTGTTGCGCGATGGACTGCGTGCTGTACACGCGCAGTTCGTAGTATTGCGGAGCCGCCGAATCCGCAGCAACGGCCCGCTGAGGAACGGTAAGCGCGGTAAGCATCAGCAGGGCGGCCGTCGCCACCGTCGCGGTTGCGGCGAGGCATTGCGAAAGGAAGGTGCGCAGGGAGGTCATGACGCGAGGCTCCTCCGGCGACCGGGATTCGTCGAGTCAGGATCGACGGAGACAAAGAATCTCGCTCGCACAGCTCCCCGGCAAAACAAACAAGGCGCGCCCGGGGGCGCGCCTTGCGAAGGAGGTTGGAAGAACCGGCGGCTGGGATCAGCGGCGGTCGTTCAACTTCGACAGCAGGCGAAGGATTTCGAGGTACACCCACACCAGCGTCACCAAGAGGCCGAATCCGCAGTACCATTCCATGTACTTCGGTGCGCCGCGCTCGATGGCGTTCTCGATGCGATCGAAGTCCAGGATCAGGCTCAACGCGGCCACGCCGACGATCACGAAGCTGATGCCGATGCTCAGCGGGCTGGAGTCGTAGAGGAAGGGCAGCGGCTTTCCGAACAGGCGCATCACCATGTTCACCAGGTAGAGCAGGGCGATGGCTCCGATGGCGGCCATCATGCCGAGCTTGAACTTCTCAGTCGCCCGCACGATGCGCAGGCGGTAGAGGGTGAGCATCATGGCCAGCACTCCCATGGTCAGGCCGGCGGCCTGGAAGGCGATGTATTGGTACTTGGCGCTGAAGACGTACGAGATCGCGCCGAGCAGGAAGCCTTCGAGCACCGCGTAGGCGGGGGCGAGGGCCGGAGCCCACTGCTGCTTGAACATCAGCACGAGGGCGATGACGAATCCGCCGAGTCCGCCCACCGCGACGAGGGGCAGGGCCAGGGCAGTGTTGGTGGAAACCGCGCTCCAACTGAAGGCGGCCGAAAGGACCGCCAGGAGCAGCAGCACGCCGCTCTTGAAGGTCACGCCATCGAGCGTCATGGACGGGCCACTGTAGGCCCGCGCGCCCGCAAACGTTCTCTCACTCAAAACCGGATTGTTCGATTCCATACGGGGCGGAAGATAGAGGGGGTTTCCGTTTCGTCCAGCGCGGGTTCCGGCCTCCGGAAGGAATTAAAAACCAGGGTGTTCCAAAAATGGTACACCCTTATTTGGCTCCGGAATCCGGCTTGGCGGCGGCCCGGATGGCGGCCTGGCGGCGTTCAATGATCGCCCAGGGTTCGGTCGGGACGGGGGCGTTTTGCACGTACGGGGCGAGGTCGCGCAGGGCGATGCCGCGGTAGCCGTGGGATTTCATCCAGTCGAGGTATTCGCGGAAGCGTTCGAGCGGGGTGTTGACCCACGGGTGTTCCCGGTCGGGCACGCCGTGGAATTGCAGCACGGCGATCTTTCCGTCGTGCGCCTGGGTGACGGCGGCCTTGAGATTGTCGAGGCTCCAGGTCGGGCGCGCATCGCCGGTGGTGGGGATGAGCAGCAGGTGATCCTGTCCGGGCTCGAACGGAATGCCCCGGCCGGTTTCGTAAGCATACTCCGGTTGCGCGCCGCGGCGGGCGTAGCGAAACCCGAGTTCGCGCAGGAGGGGAAGGGCGGCGGGATGAATGGCGTTGCCCGGATAGCCAAAACTCACCGGACGCGGGATGCCGTGCTCCGCGCAGCGCTGGTTGATGAACTCCACCTCGCCGCGCAGACGGCCGAGGGTGTCGGCGGAGACTCCCATGTGGCTCCGCGTGTGGTTGCCGATCTCGAAGCCGTCGCGATGCAGCTCCGCGATCTGCTCCCAGGTCATGTAATCGACCTTGTTGTTGGTGAAGCTGAATCCCTCGGTGATGAAGAACGTGGCGTTGAATCCGTGCTGCTTGAGCAGCGGACGCACGTGGGTGTGGAGCGAGGCGACGGAGTCGTCGAAGGTGAGGACCACCAGCTTGTCCGGAATGCCGGCCGCCCGGGCGCTGCGGGCGAAAAGGCCCAGCAGCAAAACAGCGAACCAGAATTGGAACACACGCACGGCGCCGCGGCGGACGAGGAGGAAGGGCATCGGGGCGGTGGCGTCAGACCGAATCCAGCCGTCCGGTGGAATCGCCGAATTGCTTCAGCGAGGACACTCCCATGCGATCGGCGAGGGAGAGGAACAGGTTGGTCATCGGCTTGCCGCGGTGCTTTTGGTAGCGGCCGGGCGAAAGGGTGCCGCCGCCCGCGCCGGCGAGGACCACGGGAAGATTGGAATGCGTGTGACGGTTCGCGTCGGCATTGCCACCGCCGTACACAATCATGGAATTGTGCAGCAGCGAGTTCCCATCGACATCGCGCGTGGACTCCATCTTGTCGAGGAACCGGGCGAATTGCTGCGCGTACCAGCGGTCGATGTCGGCCACCTTGCGGATCTTTTCCGGATCATTGAAGTGGTGCGACAGGTCGTGGTGGCCCTCTGGAATGCCGATGTGGGCGAAGGAGCGGTTGCTGCCGTCGTGGGCGAGCAACATCGTCGCGATGCGCGTGGAGTCGGTCTGGAACGCCAGCACCAGCATGTCGAACATCAGCTGCAGATGTTCGCCGTAGTCGGTGGGGATTCCGGGCGGGGTTTCAATTCCGGGATCGCGAGGCTTGCCGAACTGTTCGGCGCGGGCGATGCGCGTTTCGATCTCGCGGATGCCGGTGAGGTACTGGTCGAGCTTGTCGCGGTCCGATCCATTGAGTCGGCCCTGCATGGACTTGGCATCGTCGAGGATGAAGTCGAGCACCGAGCGTTGTTCGCGCTGGCGTCGATCCAAGCTCGCGGCGCGTTCCCCCGGTGCTCCGCCACCGAAGAGGCGTTCGAACACCAGACGCGGATTCGCCTCGGCGGCCATCGGAGTGGTGGGAGAACTCCAGGACAGATTGTGCTGATACGCGCAGGCGTACCCGGAGTCGCACGCGCCGGAGTAGCGGCCGGTGTCGCCGGTGAGTTCGAGCGAGGGAAAGCGGGTGAGGTGGCCGACTTCGCGGGCGATGACCTGATCAATCGAGGTCCCTGCGCGGATGTCGGTGGCGCTCTTTTTCAACCGCACGCCGGTGAGAAACACACCGTTGCCGCGGGCGTGATCGCCGCCGCCGTCCGACCCGGGTTCGGCCGCGCGGTGGTCGAGTCCGCCGAGCAGTTGGAGTTGTTGCCGATGGCCTTCGAGCGGTTGGAGGGTGGCACCAAATTGCAGGGTTGATGCGTTATCCTTCGGCCACCAGGTGGAGGGAATCGCGCCGTTGGGGAAGAAGACAAAGGCGGTTCGCAACGGAGCGCCGCTGGCGGTGGTGGCGAGCGGCGCGGCGGCGGCCAGGAGCGGCAGCGCACCGGATGGCGCGAGCGAGGCAAACGTGGGAAGCGCAATGCTCGCGCCGAGTCCGCGGAGGAAATGGCGTCGGCTCAGGCTGACGTGGCGCTCTGCGGCGCGATGACGAACGGGGTTCGCTGAGTTTGGGTTCGTGCTCATGGCGTGTTCGAGGTTCGGGCATCGGCCCGCTGCTGAGGCTTGGGCTGTGCGGCTGCGGGAACGACTGGCCGGGAGTCCGTCGCAGCCGCGGGCCGGGTTTTCAAAAATGGGGCAGAGGAGGTGATCCCCGCAATCAGCGCGGAAGGCTTGCCGCCCGATCGGACCACCGAGGCCACGATTTGATCCACGGTCTCCACATCGCTCTCGCGCAATCCGCGGCCGAGCGCGTAGGTGAGCATCTTCTCGGTCAGCGTCCGGTAGAAATCGGATGCGTGGCGCGTGGCGAGAATCTTCTTCAGATCGCGGACGTCGTCGAACGCTTCGCCGGTGAGCAGCACGCCGGAGGTGTCCACCGGTTGACCGCGTTCGGCATCGCGCCAGAGGCCCATGGCGTTGAAATTCTCCAGCGCAAGCCCCAGCGGATCCATGCGGTTGTGGCAGCCGCTGCACAAGGGCTTCTCACGATGCAGCGCGAGCATTTCGCGCAGCGTGGGAGTTTTGTTGGAGGCGCGCTTGCTGGCGTCCTCGAGCGGCGAGACATCGGGCGGCGCGGGCGGCGGCGGGGTGCCGAGGATGTTGTCCAACACGAACAACCCGCGCTTCACCGGCGAGGTGCGGGTGGGATTCGAGGTTACCGCGAGAACGGTTCCCTGGGTCAGCAGTCCGCCGCGCATGCTGCCCGCGGGGAGATCCACGCGACGCACTTCATCGCCGATCACGGCGGTGGTGAGATTGGTCAGGCCGTAGTGCTTGGCCAGGCGCTCGTTCAGGAAGGTGTAGTTGCTGTCCAGAAGCTCGCGCAGGGGGCGGTCTTCGCGAAGGACGTAGGCCACGGTCTTTTCAGTTTCCTGCCGCATGGCGCGCCGCAGGTCTCCGTTCAATTCCACGCGAACCGGGGCGTTGTTCCGTTTCACGATCTCGGGCCGGAGCGCTTCCAGTTCCTTGCGTTCCTCGGGCGTGAGATCGCTCTCGGTGCGTTGACGCAGGGCACGGAACCGGTCGCGCTTGGCTTCAAAAGCCGGATCAGGAATCGCCTCGCGGGCCAGGACCTGCCGGGCGTCGATCGACACATTCTCAATGTCCCGCGCCTGCAGCCACTGGCCGACGAAATTGCGGATGAAGCCGTCGAACCTCGCATCGGACATCATCCGCTTCACCTGCGGTTCCAGCTGGGCGCGGAGCTGCCCCGCATCGGCGAGGCGCATCAGCGCGTCGTCCGGCATGGTGGACCAAAAAAAGTACGAGAGACGGGAAGCCAGCGCGTGGTCGTCCACGAACGGGTATCGGCCGCGCGAGGCGACGGGTTCGGCGAATTCCTCGCGGAAGAGGAATCGCGGCGAGGCCAGGATCGCCACCAGGGCCTGGCGGATCCCGGCTTCGAAGGTGTTGTGTCCGTCGGCGTACACGCTCTCGGCGAGCGCGGTGAGACGGTCCACGGTGGCGGGTTCGACCGGACGACGGAACGCCCGCCGGGCAAAGGGCTGGATCAACTCGCGCGCGTACTGGCGACGTGCGCTGGCGTCGGCGGGAGGATCCTTGGGGAAGAACCGTGCGTAGTTCGCGGGTTTGACCCAGTGCGGTTTTTCCAGCGGTCCGCGGAGCGTCACGGAGTCGAGCCGGAGCGCGAGGGTCCGCACGTGCTTCTGGTCCGGAGTGAGCGGCTGAAGCTCGAATTCCATCACGTGTTCGCCGGCGGTCAGCGTGCGATCGACCGTGAATTGAAACGGCCGATTGCCCTCGCGGGTGAAGCGACGCGACCAGGCCTCCTGTCCATCGATGCGGAGCGTGATCCGGCATTCGTTGTAGTCGAACTGGTTGTCCACGAACTTCTCGGTCGAGCCGAGGTCCAGCACCAGCTTGAAGCTTCCGCCGTGCTTCACCGTGAGGCGATGCGTGACGCGTGCGGGTTCGTAGTAGGAAAGGGAGAGCGGGCCGGCGGAGCCCTTGGCGGGTTTGGCGTCAGAGGTCCCGGCGGGGGTGAAGCGTTTCCCAGGGATGACGTTCTCCGCGGGCGATGCGGATTCCCCGGGGACGGCGCGTTCCACGATGGTCCGGGCGGCGGCCAGGTACTTTTCCAGCAGCATCGGGGAGACGGTGAGCACCTCGCCGATATTGTCGAAGCCGTGCCCGCTGTCGTCGGCCGGGAACTCAACCTGTGTATCAAATTCGATTCCAAGTAGGTCGCGGATGGTGTTGCGGTACTCGGTGCGGTTGAGGCGGCGGACGACCACATGTCCCGGATCGGGATCGGCCGGATCGACGCGGAAGACGCTGGTCTTGATCCACGATTCCAGCCGCGTTTTCTGGGCGTCGGAGGGCTGGGATTTTTTGGCCGGAGGCATCAGACCGGCCCGTACGTTTTTCAGCACCGCGAGCCATAAGGCGTGGTCGGCCATCGCGGCGTCGCCGGTGGCGAATTCATCCAGCGCCACGCCACCTTTCTTCGTGCCGTCCATGTGGCAGTCGCCGCAGAACTCGCTGAGCAGGGGACGGATGTCGGAGGTAAATTGGGCACCACCGGAAGTGGGGGGCGTGGCTGCCGATGCGGAGATCGACACCGCCGAGGCGAGCAGGGAACCCAGCAACGCGGAAAGACTTCGACGCCCGTGGCCGGGGCGGCGATGGAGGGTCGTGGGATGGGACCGCATCTGGGCGAAGCTACCCAGACTTTCGGCATGTCGACAACCCCGCACTCGGGGCAATTGGAGATCGCCCGGATTGAAGGGGGAAACCGAGAAGCGGCAGTTGAAGGGTTGAAAAGTTGAAGCGTTGAAGGGGAATCCGACGCTTCCGCGAGGGTTTTCTCATTCGTATGGAGTCCCGTCTCCAGACGGTTCGGGGATGCGTGCCTCGAGGGACGCTGCCGGTTGATTTCCAACCGTTCGATGGCCCGAGTCCAACAGTAGCACCGTGTAAACGCGGTACTTCAAACGTGTAGGAAACCCGTCGCCCAAATCCGGCGCTGCCGCGTCTCCCGGCCGACTTATAAGTCCGAAAAATGATGGTCATGTCTGAAAACTGTTGATTCGTTTCCCGGCCCGGTGGTTTCTTAGCAGCGAATCCCCAGTCCCTCCTCCCTACCCGGGAGAAGATCCATTTTTGGCCCTCACAGGCCGAAGTGTCCCCAAACACAACCCCCAACCCCATCCCATGATAAAACCATTCCGTTACGCGGCCGCCCTGGCGGCGTGTCTGGCGGGTTCTGCCGCTTGGACGCTGCAGGCCCAGTCGATTCAGGTTCCCGGATTCCTCAAGTTCGAGGCGTTCAATTCGATCACTGGAACTGCGATCCAGGGGCTCCTGGACGATGCGAAGTACACCGGAAACAAACCGGACGAGGTGTTGTATCTGACTTCGTTTGATTCGCGGACGGTCTATCCCACCGACATTCATGAGAATTTCGGCGGGCGTATCACCGGCTTTGTCACGCCCACGCAGTCGGGGGATTATGAATTCTTCCTGCGCAGCGATGATGCGTCGCAGCTGTTCCTGAGCCCGGACGACAAGGTGTCGAATCTGGCGATGGAGGCCGAGGAAACCGGCTGCTGCAACGCCTTCATGGAAACGGGCGATGTCCGCACCACCGCTCCGAAGAGTCTCGTGGCCGGCAAGAGCTACGCCATCCAGGTGCTCTACAAGGAAGGCGGCGGCGGAGACTTTGCACAGGTCGCATGGCGAAAAGTCGGTGACGCCACGGCCGCGGCCAATTTGAAGCCCATTCCCGGATCGTTCCTTTCAGTGAGCGTTCCCGCGGCGGGATCCATCGGGATCACGAAGCAGCCGGCGGCCGCGACAGCGGCGGTGAATGACAGCGTCACCTTCAGCATTGAAGCGACGAGCACGGCGTCTCCCCTGGTGGTGCAGTGGCTCAAGAACGGGGCGAAGATCCCCGGGGCCATCGGCTCCAGCCTCACCCTGGGACCTCTGCTCCCGACCGATGCCAACGCGAAGATCAGCGCCCAATTGTCGATCCCGGGGGCGGTGACCAACAGTGCGGAAGTCACGCTGACCGTGACCGCCGATGTCACCCCGCCGAAGCTCGTCAACGTGGTCGGAAGCGACACCTTCAACGCCGTGACCGTGGACTTCTCGGAAGCGGTCACTGCGGCCTCGGCCGGTGCGGCGGCGAATTACAGCTTCGACAACGGCCTGACCGTATCGGGCGTCACGGTGGTGAGTCCGACGCGCGTGCGTCTGGCCACTAGCACCCAGACCTCTGGCACAACCTACACGCTCACCGTGAAGGACGTCGTGGACACCGCCGGCGTGAAGACGGCGGCCGACACCAAGAAGAGCTTCCCGGCCTTCTCGGTCATCGCGGGCGGCGTGAAGGTGGAGTATTTCTTCAACATCACCGGAACCGCGGTGCAGGATCTCCTCGATTCCCCCGCCTATCAGGCCAACACCCCGGACCTGGTGCTCTACGCGCCCCAGTTCAGTTCGCGTCTAGCCACCCCTTCGGGCGTTTATGACACCTACGGCGCGCGACTCTCGGGCTACATCACCCCGACGGAGACCGGCAACTACGAGTTCTTCCTCCGGGCCGATGATCAATCCGAGCTGTTCCTCAGCGCGGACGACAAGGCATCGAACGCCGTGTCCATCGCGCGCTCCACGGCCACGAACGATCCGTTCCAGGAACCCGGCGTGAACGAAGCCACCTCCGCTCCGCAATCCCTGGTCGGGGGCAAGCGCTACGCGATCTATGCCCTGCTCAAGGAAGGCACGGGCGACGACTACCTCGATGTGGCCTGGCGCAAAGTCGGCGACACGAGTCCGGCCAAGGGTCTGGGATACATTCCGGGCACCGTGCTCTCCACGCTTGCGGCCCCGGGCACCTTCACGGCGCCGACGGTGGCCATCTCGAGCCCGGCCAATGGCAGCTCGGTGGAAGTGGGTGCCACGCTGACGCTCACCGCGACCGCCACTGCGGCCCCCGGCAAGACCATCACCAAGGTGGAATTCTTCGAACTCACCACCAAGGTGGGCGAGGCGACCGCGGCTCCGTACACGATCTCGCTCAGCGGATTGAAGGAGGATGCCCACAAGTTCTTCGTCCGAGCCACGGACAGCGCGGGCCTCACCACCGACTCCGCCTTCAGCACCATCTCGGTGGGTGGACTCAAGAAGCAGGTTTCCCTCATCGCCTTTGATTCCAACTGGCGCTACGACCGGTCGGGTCGCGATCTGGGCACGGAATGGCGCAAGAACTCCTACGACGACAGCACCTGGCCGCAGGGCAAGACGTTGATCGCCGATGAAACCACGGCCGTCGTGGAACCCATCCGCACGCCGATCAGCCGCTTCAATGACGACAATGTGTACGTCACCACCTTCTACTTCCGTACGCACTTCAACTTTGCGGGACCGGTCAGTCCGGCCACCAAGCTCGCGCTGCGCCACGCGGTGGATGACGGGGCTGTGTTCTACCTCAACGGCGTTGAAATCCACCGGTTCGGCTTTGCGGCCGATGCCGTGATCGACGCCACCACGCTGGCCTCCGGCCACGAGAACGCCTTCGAGGGACCGTTCGACATCTCCACCGCAAATCTGGTCACCGGCGACAACGTGCTGGAAGTGGAAGTGCACCAGAGCAGCAGCAATAGCTCGGATGTGGTTTTCGGCATGGAGCTGATCGCCACCGTGCCTGCGGTGACGGAAACTCTATTCGCCTTCGACTCTTCCTGGCGTTACGACCGGAGCGGTCGGGACCTCGGCAGCGAGTGGCGTCAGGTGAAGTACAACGACTCCACCTGGCCTCAGGGCAAGGCGTTGATCGCGGATGAAACCACCGCGGTTGTTGAGCCGATTCGCACGGCGATCAGCCGGTTCAACGACGACAATGTGTACGTCACCACGTTCTATTTCCGAAACCACTTCAACTTCTCGGGCGATCTCGACACCGCCAAGTTGAAGCTGCGTCACGCGGTGGATGACGGCGCGGTGTTCTACCTCAATGGCGTGGAGGTTCACCGGTTTGGCTTTGCGGCCGATGCGGTGATTGACGCCACCACCCTTGCCAGCGGTCACGAGAACGCCTTCGAAGGACCGTTCGACATCTCCCCCGCGAGCCTGGTCAACGGCGACAACGTCATGATGGTGGAAGTCCACCAGAGCAGCAGCAACAGCTCGGATGTGGTGTTCGGAGCCGAACTCGTCGGTACCTTCTTTGCCGGAAGCGGCACGGTGGTGACGCCGGCGGACCCCGTCCTCGCGATCACGCGCACGGCGAATGGAGCCTCGATTTCGTGGACTCCGGCCGGTGGAACCCTGCAGGAATCCTCCGCGGTCGGTGCCGGAGCTGTCTGGACCAATGTGGGAACGGCGAATCCCGCGGCCGTAACCTTCGGCGCGGGCAACAAGTACTACCGCATCAGTCGCTAGTCGCCGGTCGCCCGCGAGTGCCTTTCAATCGGTTGGTTCACTTCCGATTGTTGCCACGTCCCCGATCATGGGTTTGCGCCCGTGGTCGGGGATTTTTCTCGGTTCGCATCCTGCGTTTATTTGGGGCTCACCTGAAGCCGATGCATGAAGGCGCGAGGGGATGAACGAACGTTCAACCCGGTGAAGCGAAACAAGGAGACGGAACTGAATACGGCGCCGAAAACGGACGCCGGAAGAAGAAGCGAACCGAAGCCCGATCAACCCTGCGAACCGGTGCTGCGATTGCCGCGGTTGCGGCGGGAGCGGAATTCCCAGCCCACGAACGCACCGAGTCCGGCGAGCGCCGCCCAGGTGCTGGGTTCAGGAACCGCGTAGGTCACGTCGGCGGGAGTCGAACCGAAGTACGACGAGGTGCCGTTCACACCGATGTAATGAATGCCCATCTCGATGCCGCCGGAGGCCGTCGCGGTCTTGTAGAAATCGCTGACGTACATTTTGCCCGCGTTCGGCGTGATCACCCAGTTCACGATGTCGCCGGGGGCGTTCGCAACGGAAGGGGCTGCCGGAGCGGTCAAATCAGCAGTAGCGATCGCCTGGTAGGTGAAACCGCTGGACGGACCTCCGCCCGTGCCCCCGTAGGTTCCACCACTGATGTAATTGCCGGAGCCAGTCGTGCTGATCGGAACGGTCGTGGTCTTGCTGACCAGAGTTGAGCCCAGGTAGGAAATGGAAAAGGTGGTGAGCGCCGACGTGGTGGTGGACGTGTAAACCGTTCCCGTGGTCGTGGGACTGATTACGAACTGGATGCCGTCCGCCGCCTTGAGCTTCGGAGCGCCGCTGGTCAGCGGCGGGTTGCCCGGATTAAAAAGCTGGAAAGAAACGTCGAGGGCACCAGTGGTCGCCCAGTTCGCATCGGGAGCGACGTAAGCCACGCCGTACACATACCCGACAGGAAGCGTCCCGCTGGAGCTGTAGCTCTTGAGCTCGATCTTGATCGCAGTGTTGTCCATCACCGCGCCCGGAGTGACCGCTCCGCCAATGTAAACGGCCCACGCCGGCGTCGCTGCAGCAGCCGCAAGGATCGCAGCGATCGACAGGATTCTGCCTTCGGGGAAGGAAGGAGCGATTCGGAGGCGATTGGATTTGGTCATGTCGGGCACCGCTTCTCGGAAGTGGAACTTGGAGAATTCCAGCCAAGATTGTAGGCGCACGTATCAAATACGGTGCACTACACCTTTCGGACAACACCCCATTGCCTTGGGACGCCCCGATGTTGGGTAGGAGGTGTTCCTAAGGGTGGTAGGGGCGGCGAAGCGTAGGAAGACTCTGTCGCCCCGCCGGGGCCCGGCTGAATCAAACTTGATACCCAGGGCTGCAGCCCGGGCCATTCCCGGATGCGCATCCGGTGCGGAGGTCCGGAGGGGACGTCGGCTCAGGGTTTCGGTTTGGGGACCGAATTGGTCGAGGGAAGAACGTTGAACCAAATTTGGGAGATCTGTTCGCGCAGCAACCGGCTGAAGCCCTGGGGAACGCCGTTGTTCTCGCCAGTGCTCGCGAGGGAATGCGTGGCGGTGTGTTCCCGGCCGGAGCCGGTTTCGGTGGCGATGATCTGAATCGCTCCGCTGAACGGCGAAGCATTGGTCGGGGCAAACACCTTCAGCGTGGCATCGGCCGCGGCGGCTGCGGCCTCGACTGGAGGGGCAATAAGCTCGGTGGGCAAGCCGGCGGCCCGGATCCGCAACGGGGAGTTGAACCCGTGGGTGCGCGCGAAGGTGACCTTGATATTATTGGTCTTCCCCGGCTCCACCGCGAAGGCGTGATCCGCCAGCGAGACCTGCAGCGCCGGCGTGGGACGGCGCAACTGAAGCCGGTACCGAAGATCGGTCCCGCCGCTGCCGACCAGATTTCCCACTACGGCGAAAAACGAACCGTCCTGCGGTGCGGTCCAATCCAGCTTCGGATCGGCGCCCACGGTGTCGTCCACCCGGACGAGTTCCTTCCCAGCGGCATCCTCCACCTTCAGCCACGCATCGAGCGGGAATCCCAACCGCGCCGCCTGCACTTCGAGCGCGAGAACTTCGCCCTTCTTCGCGGTGAACCGAAACCGGTCCACATCGCCGGGCCGATTCAGGTCACCCGACACGGCACCCGGAATGGAAATCACACCGGCCTGATCCCGGGTGTCGTTGGGTTCGGATTCGATTCCCTCGAGTCCGTCCCCCAACGGGATCTCGATCGCATCCCGGAACCCTGCCGGCTGGAATTCAGCAAAACCGGGTCGTATCCATTCTGGTTCGGTGGGTTGAAATGAAACCGCCGGACGTGGGGTACCCAAATTCCAACCGCGCAGTTCGAGGGAGGTGGACGCGCCGCGTTGTGCGCCGAGCGGGAGCGTGTGTTGGAGGACCGGACCGTTCGACAAGTGAAGGCGGTACACGCCCTTGGGGCTTCCCGCGAAGCGGACCTCGGATTCCGCCGGATACGCGAAACCAAACACCTGCACCACGTAGGTTCCATCCTGGTCCGCCGTCCAGGTCATCAAGGGATCAAATGAACGCACGCTGTCGTGATTCCATGCCATCTGAACGTTGCTGGTGGTGACCAGCCGCAGCGCCTGATCCATCGAGGTCATCAGCGTGTAGGCATCGATCCACGCCACCAGCGTCTCGCCGCGTTTCAGCGGGACCGCGTAGGAATCCACATCGCCCGATTTCTCCAGCCGTCCTTCCACCACGGCTGGGAGGACGGAGACGGATTGCGGCTTTTGTAGGTCGTCGTTCGGTTCCTGCTCCAGCGTGAGGCGATCCGGCGTGACGACGAGCAAGTGTGGGTTGCTGGCTCCGTCGCGCGAATGGGCGCGAACCCAGTGCAGACCTGGGCGCACGTCCGGCGACACGACCACGCGAACGTCCGATGCGTTGGTTGCCGGAAGAAAGGTGAAGCCCGGCGAATCGGCCCACAGCAATGGAGGCCAGGGATCGAACTTTCCGATCAGGGTGACAGTGTTGGTGACGCCGGATTGCACGGCCGACGGAAACAGGTGGTCGAGCACCGGGGCCGCCGAACGAGCGATGAAGGTCGTGGATGCCGTGAGCACCACGATCGCGCCGAATGCAGACGCGCGGCGTCGATCGAGCGAGGCAAAAACTCGGGAAGGGGAACTCACGGCAGCAGGTCGCGACCGCAGGCTGCGATCAGGCGAAGAGTTCCTTGATGCGCCGGCCGTTGTTCACCAGCGGAACGGGACGTCCGGTGTTCGTGTGCAGCACCTGGTTGGGATCGATGCCCATCTTCAAGTACAGCGACGCCGCGAAATCCTCGGGACGATGCACGTTCTCCGAAGCCGCGTAGCCCTTGGCATCGGTGGCGCCGATGATGGCACCGCGCGGGCATCCCGCCCCGGCCATGAGAATCGACATCGCGTGCGGCCAGTGGTCGCGTCCCGCGTCCTTGTTCACCTTTGGCGTCCGGCCGAATTCGCCCAGCAACACCACGAGCGTCGTGTCGAGCAGACCGCGCTGGTCCAGATCGCGAATCAGCGCCGCCACGCCGCGATCCATGTTCTTCACGTGGTCGCCCTTGTAGGCTTCGAACAGTTTCGTGTGATGGTCCCAGCCGCCGTAATTCACCGTCACCCACGACACGCCCACTTCCACCAACCGGCGCGCCATGAGCAACCGCTGGGCAAAATCATTTCGTCCGTACTGCTCGCGCAGCTTGGCATCCTCGCGTCCGAGATCGAACGCCGCCTGGGCCTTGGGCGACAGTACGAGGTCCACGCCCTGCTGCAGGTACTGATCGAAGGTGACCGCCGGATCCTCGGCAAGGCGGTCCGTGTACCGCTTCATGCTGTCGAGCGAGGCGCGGAGCGTTCGACGATTCGATGCGCGCCCTTCGCTGATGTCCGAGGGCAGCACCACATCGCGCACGCGGAAATCGGCCGAGTTCGGCTGACCGTCGATCACGAACGGCGAGCAGTTCCCGCCGAGAAAATTGGGTCCGCCACTGCGCGTCACCGACGGCATCGAGACATACGGCGGCAACCCCTCGCGCTGGCCGCGCTTCCAGGCCACGACCGATCCGAACGACGGATGAAAGGTGACGAACGCCCCGCAGGCCACCGGCACCGGCGTCGGCGAACCGGTCATCAGGTAATGGTTCCCGCCGCCGTGATTGGGATCCTTGTGGCAGATCGAGCGCAGGACGGTGAATTTGTCGGCCGTCTTGGCCAGCTCCGGAACCGCCTCGCTGAACCGCGTTCCCGGCACTGCTGTGGAAATGGTCTGGAACGAGCCGCGGATTTCCGACGGCGCGTCCGGCTTCGGATCAAAGGTCTCGTAGTGCGACGGACCGCCATCAAGCCAGATGAGGATGCAATTCACCGGCTTGCCGGAGGCGGCGGCCGCAGCGGCGGCGGGCGTCGCGGCCGTCTTTGCCTGGAGGCGCATGAGGTCCGCCATCCCAAGGCCCATGAGCCCACCCAGCCCCACCTGGATGAAATCCCGGCGGCGCATTCCGGCGCAGTTGTGCAAGGTTCCGCTCATTTGAGAAGGCAGGGCTGTCCAGGTGAGTGGGCCACGATTTTGATCGATTGGGAAGACGCCATTCCCGTGGGCTTCCGTCGGGGATTGGGGATGGCGTTCATGCGCAGAAAACCGGACGTCAGTGGTTGAGGATGAATTCGGGGGAATTCAAGAGCGCCCAGAGAAGATCCTCGGTTGCGGTTTTTCGAGTCCTGTCCGGTCCAATGAACGCTTCGATCGCCGCCGCCTTTTCCTCCCGGGTGGGAGGACGATTGAGCGTGGTGAGATAAAGTTCCTCCACCACTTCATCGGCCGCGCGCGGGCTGGAGGCGAGTGACTGGATGCGTCCTCTCGCAGTGGTGAGCTTCGCCTGGAGCGTCCGCGAATTCATCAGGTGCAGCGACTGCGCCACACTGAGCTGCGTGTCGCGCTCGCACGGACAGTCGCTGCTCGAGTTCGGACGCCCAAAGGCATCGAGGAAGTGCGAGGCAATCTTGTAACTCCACGCCTGCGTGGCGCGTCCGCCGGTCGGGATCGCGGTGAAGGTCTCGGGTACGCCGGTGGCGTCGCTCACCGCATCCACCATCACCTCCGCCGGCAGGCGTCGGCGATACGACCGCGAGAAGTTCCGCGTGTCGGCGAGGTTCGACTCATTCGGCGTCGAGCTCAGCTGGTACACCTGGGATTCCAGCAGGGTTCGGATGAGATGCTTCAGGTCGTATCCGTTCGCTGCGAAATCTGCCGCCAGTGCCTCCAGCAGCGCCGGGTTCACGCACGGATTCGAGCTCCGGAAGTCATCGACCGGATGCACCAATCCGCGCCCAAAAAAGACACCCCACATCCGGTTGACCGCCGCGCGCGCAAAGAACGGGTTGTTGGTGGCCGTGAGCCAGTCGGCCAGATGCCGGCGCGGATCCGTCTCGTCGGAGCCTGGCACCCACTCGGGTCCATCGGGCGGACGCGGCTTCATCACCGCTCCGCTCACGGGATGACGCACGGTGCCGCCGGGCGAATAGTAGAACGTTTCAGTGCCGGCGGAGATCGGTGGAGAAAGCCCCGCGCCCTTTTGCTTCAATGGGCCAAAATACGCGGCGAGCTGGTAGAAATCGTCCTGGCTCCACTTTTCGTTCGGATGATGATGGCACTTGGCGCACTCCAGTCGCGTGCCGAGGAACAGCTGGCTGAACATGGTGGTCAGCTCCGCCGGTTCGCGTCGGTCGCGGTAGATCACCGCGGATCCCACGCGGTGGTTCGATCCCTCGGTCAGCAGGATCGATCGCACAAATTGGTCGTAGGGCTGGTTGGTGCGGAACCGGTCGCGGATCCACTGGTCCAGCACAAACACGCTCTTCACCCCCACGCGATCCGGATTCGGCCGCAGCAGGTCGGCCCACTTGTTCGCCCAGAAATCCGCGTACGCCGGATCCGCGAGCAGACGGTCGATCCACCGCCGGCGCTTGTCCGGTGACTCATCCTTCGCAAATGCGCGCACCTCGTCGGCGGTGGGAAGAAGTCCGAGCGTATCTAATTTGGAACGCCTGAGGAATTCCAGGTCGGTGCACGGGGCCGACGGCATCAGCCCGAGCCGTTGGAATTGCGCGTAGGCCAGCGGGTCGATGAAGTTGTTGGTCTTCAGTCCGGCGTAGCGTTCCGCGGGGAACAGGGTTTCGGCGGGGACAAGGATCTGGGCATCGGCCACGTAGCCCATGTAGCGGGCCACCACCACGCCCTGACCGGTGAGACGGCCGATCTGCACGCGCCCGCCTTCATCCACCCGGGCCAGCTCCTTGTCGTTCGATTCGTAGCCGGCCAGGCGGGTGACATCGCGAACGCTCCCGTCGGAATAATGGGCCAGCGTGGCCAGGCGCTGGATGGATCCTTTTCGGTACCGGCGTTCTTTGGGGAAGATGGTGATTCGTTGCAGCACCGGCTCGTTGGTGGCGCTGAACACCATTCCGGTGCGGATCCAGCGCAGCAACAATTGGTGGGTTTCGGAACCCTCGGCGAAGCGCTGTCCGCCCTCGTGCGACACCCGCCCCAGCGGCTTCGACAGCAGCAAACTCTCCTTCGGGGCCGACGGGAAAATGCGCCGCCCTCGCGCCTCGTTCACAATCTCGGCGTAGTCCGCCTTCGGATCGAAGGAGAACACGGTGAGTTTGAATCCGTTCTGCCCCTCCGGCTTGGCATGACACGCCCCGGCGGAGCATCCCGCCTGATTCAGCGCCGGCAGCACATCGCGAACGAAACTCGGCGGCTGCGGGGTCGCGAATCGGCTGGCCGCCACCGTGACCGGAATCTTCACCTCGTGCCCGCCCATCCGCGCGGTCAACGCACCTGCGCCGGCATTCACGGCCCGGATCTGTCCGGCCTCGCCGATCTGAACCGGCGTCCCGCGTCCGGCTGAGACGCGAGCCAGTTCGGTCACGTCGAGATCGAATCCGTCGTCCGTCCGCGCCGTAACAATGAGATGTCGTTCCGGGGCATCCATCGACAGGTCCAGCGACGCCGGTTCCACCGAGATCGATCGAATCTCCCGGGTCCGGATGCGCGGTGCGGCTGCTGCGGAGTTTGTGCCCGTCATCGCGGGTTTCGACACCGGCGCCGCACTCGGACGGGGAGCTGGGTGCGTGGAAGCTGCCATGAAGACGAGTGCAGGGGACGCCGATGTGGATGCCGGCGGCTGGAGGGTTCGAATCAGTTTTCCGGTCTCATCCCACACGCGAACGCTTCCATCCTGGCATCCCGCGACCACGCGTTTTCCGTCGGCCGATACCACCAGGCATTGAACCGGGATCGACAAATCGGCGATGCGTTGTTCATCCCCCGAGGCCGAGCTCTGTTCCCCGGTGTGGGATTTCAAATTCGTATAACGGAACACCCCGCCGGCATCGGTCGCCGCGTACACCGCCTTGCCATCGCCCGGCCAGGCCACCGCGGAAATCGAGGCGGTGTGGGTGCCGAGCGAGATGATTTTTTCCCGCGTGGCAATGTCCCAGACCTTGAACTGCTTGTCGGCCCCGCCGCTGAGTACCTGGGTGGCGTTGGTGTTGAACACCGCCGCCAGCACCTGCGCCGTGTGGCCTTCGAGCGTGCTGATCAACTCGCGCTTGGACGGATTCCAAATGCGGATCAACTGGTCGCCCCCCGCCGTCATCAGCCGGCTTCCGTCGCGGCTGAATTCGAGATCGAACACCGTGTCCGCATGCGCCCGCCAGGAACGCGGAGCCCGGTTCGTGGAGAGATCGAAGATGCGTACCATTCCTGGTTTGCCCGATCCGCCGTCGGCCGCGGCCAGGGAGACGTCATCGGGAGCGAACCGCAGCGCCGTGATCCGGCCCGAGAGTCCGTTCGTCTCGTCACGAACCGGGAGCAATCCATCGGTCCGCCAGAGTCGAATGCGACGAAACCCGCCCGACGCGAGCGACGCTCCGTCGTGGCTCCAGGCGAGGGATTGAATGGGATCCACATGGCCCTGGACGAGGGCCGAGGGGGCGGCATTGGTTCCGGAGAGGGAGTAAAGCGCAAGCCGATCCCCGTGAGCTGCGGCCAGTCGCGACCCGTCGGGGGAAATCGCCAGGGCAAGGACCGGTTGAAAGGATGTCGGAGCAGGGGACAAGGCCACACGCTGGATGGGTTCCTCCTCGGTCAATGCCGCTGCGTCCCACTTGGCACCGGATTTGATCCAATCGGTCAGCGCGCGGATTTGCGCCGGATCCAACTGCTTCTTCGGCGGCATGTGGGAATCCACCCCGGGCTTCAGCACGGCCAGCAGTTTGCTGTCGTTTGGGCGTCCCGGCTGGATGACCGGTCCCTCGTCGCCGCCCTTCAGCGCGTTTTCCAGCGTCAGCAGCGAGAGGCCGCCCTTCTGCTTTTGTTCCCCGTGGCAGGCGAAGCACTCGTTCTTAAGCACCGTGAGGGCGGCGCGCACCCGCGCGTCGCCGGCGGGCTGGGCAGCCGGGGCAGTCGCGGCAACGCCCTGTGACACAAGCCAGAGCGACAGGATCGAACCGATCCACCGGGATGTCAGTGAGGACCACATGGAGAATCCGGCCGAGACTGCGCGATCCCGGACCGGTCTGGCAACCGTTGAGGCCAAATTCGGTGGTTCAAGGGTTGAATCGTTGAAGAGTTGAAGGGGCGCGGGTCGCCCCGTTCAGTCGTTTGGAGTACCGCGTTCACGCGGCTGCGCTGTTGGACGCTAACTTGCAGATTCGTGCCCCGAAGCAGAAGGCCCTCTCGAGAATAGCCCCGGGCTTCAGCCCGTGGGTTTTGCGCGCGTGTGAATTCCCCAGCCCCCCTAGGGACGACAGAGGTGATGAATTCCCCTCGTCCAGAATCCGTTCTCCTCCCACGGCCCGGTCCCCAATTCCCGTCACGTCCGGCAAATCCTGCGAACCATCAAAAATATTTTTCCGTGCCGGTCCGGATCGGAACCCTTTGATGGGATGTTATTTTCGAATTCTGGAATTACCAAAGTTGATTCAGGTCGTTGGCGGTGTGAATGAATCTGATTGCCTCTTCGGTCACGATTTCGTTACACAGAGAACGTTCCACTCTCACAAAGCCCTGACTCGGCTTTTGGCTGCACGATCGTCTTTCGTGCGGTGCAAGAGGCGTTCGGCAACAACTCCCATTCAAGGAAACACTCCTGCTGCAGTGGAGAACCCACCCAATCCGTTTAACCCATGAAAACCTATCGATTGCGGGCTGCCGTAGCCATGGCGGCCCTGATACCAGCACTCCAGTTCGGTGTTCAGGCCGGTGCGCCTCCTGCACCGCTGGGGTATATGAACTTCTATACCTTCAACGGGGATCAACGCGCGGGCATTCAGGCGGGAACGGCAAAGCCCGATGGCTCCTTCTATCCCAAGCGGGCGGAGGGACCTTATATTGGATACCCAGGAGTCGATGCCGGGGATGACGATACAAATCCTCCAGGCGACGTTCGGAACAATTATAACATGGTATTGAAGGGGTATTTCTATCCGCCCAAGACCGGAAAGCTCCAGCTCGCCATCGCCACGGATGATGCGGGCGTGTTTTATGCCAGCACCGATGACAATCCGGCCAACAAGAAGCAGCTGGCCACCGAATCGCAATGGAATGCCATTCGATCCTTTGGCGGAGCCTTCGATGGTTCCACCGCGACGCGTCGAACCGTGATCACCACGGGTGACGCCCCCATCCCGCGTCCGGAGAATTGGACACCCTTTATTTCCGTGACCAAGGGCAAGCCGATTTATATCGAGCTCGTGGGCACGGAGTTTGGGGGAGGCGACAACGCCGCGATCAGCTATCGGTTCGATGGCGATCCCGACTTCGCCGATGGCGACAAGCCGATCTCCGGCCAGTACCTCTCGCCCTTCCAGCTGCCTGTGGCCGCGTCGATCATTGCCCAGCCCAGCGACGCTGCCGCCTACGATGGCAACACCGCCACCTTCTCGGTTGCGGTCGATGCTCCGCCGTCGGTCACGGTCAACAGCATCAAGTGGACGAAAAACGGGGTGGATGTTCCCGACAGCAACACCAATTCGATTACCGTCACGGCCAAGCTCGCCGACGACGGGGCCAAGTATAAGGCCTTCATCACCACCTCCGCCGGGCTGCTCACCAGTACTGAAGCCGTCCTGTATGTGTCATCGTTCACCTCCGACTTCGCGCGCGGCGTGGTCAAGTTCGAGGCCTGGACCGGCATCAGTGGCACCTCGGTCAGCGGACTCCTGGATGATCCGCATTATCAGGATGCTCCTGACGACACGCGCGTTCTCGCCGGCATCGACACCCCCAATGGCTATGCCGACAACTACGGCGCCCGCGTCTCCGGCTACATCATCCCCGTGGAATCCGGAAATTACCGGTTCTTCATTCGCAGCGACGACGCCTCGCAGTTCTTCCTCAGCAAAACGGAAACCCCTCCCAACCCCGCCGTGGATACGCCGGTGATGGAGGAAACCGGATGCTGCAATGCGTTCCTCGAACCGCTGAATGCCAACGGCGATCCTGTCAACCAGACCTCACAGACCCCGATCAGCCTGGTGGCCGGCAAGAAGTATGCGTTCCTCGCTTTTGTGAAGGAAGGCGGCGGAGGTGACTTCCTTCAGGTGGCCATGCGCAAGGAAGGCGATCCAACACTCGCCGGTGCCTTGAAGCCCATCTCCGGAGCCTTGGTTGGAGCCAACGTGCGACCCACCAAGGGCGAACCGAAGATCACCCTTCAGCCCAAGCTTCCCGATCACTTGGAGGAAGGCGCGGCCTGGACGTTTACCGTCGATGGCGTTGTGACCCCTGAGGGATACAACTATCCATTCCTCGTGCAGTGGCAGAAGGACGGCGTGGATATTCCCGGAGCCACCAGCAAGACCTATAGCATTGCGTCGGTGGTCCCGGGCGACAGCGGCAAGTATCGCGCAGTGGTGAGTGCCCCGAGCGGCAAGAGCCTGAACAGCACCGAAATCACCGCCACCGTGATTTCCGACAAGATTCCGCCGACCCTCGCCTCGGCCCTGAAGGCGTTCAGTGCCGATACCAAGGTTCTGGTAACCTTCTCCGAGCCGGTCTCGTCGGCTTCCGCCAATACGGTCGGAAATTATAAAATCAACAACGGCATCACCGTCAGTGCGGCCAAGCTGACCGCCAATGCGCGGGTGGTGGAGCTCACCACCACGGCGATTGCCAAGGGATCCCAGAACCAACTCACGGTCAGCGGAGTTCAGGACGTTCACGGCAATTCCATCGCCGCGAATTCTTCGATCGCGGTCGGATTCCAGAAGGGTGTTTATTTCGTTAGCGCTGACCCGGGTCCGCTCACCTTTGCCGGGGATTTGGCGGTCAACCAGCACCTGATCGACCGCGGATTCGACGTCGCCCTCGCGCGCGGATCCGATGTTCCGGACGATGGATCGACGGCCTTGGGTCGCGACCTCATCGTGCAATCCTCGAGCCTTGGCTCCGGCACGGTGGAGAACGCGGGCATCGGCAAGTTCCGCAATCTGGCCATTCCGGCAATTGAATGGGAGGCCTCGAATGTGGATGCCTACGGCTTCCAGGAGGCCAATGCGAATCCCGGTACCACGGGCGCGCAGACGCAGATTAACATCGTCGACGCCACGCATCCGCTTGCCGCCGGATTCCCGGTGGGGCTCGTCACCACCAGCGCGTCTGAGACCTACTCCCAGGCACAGCCGGTGAATGCCCACGTCATCGCGACCCTCGCCGCCGACAGTTCCCAAAAAGTCCTGTTCTACTACGAGAAGGGAGACAAGGGCTTCAACGGATTCGTGATGCCGGAGCGCAGGGTGTTCTTCTTCTTCCAGGACAACACGGCCTCTGTGGCCACGGATGCCGGGTGGAAGTTGTTCGATGCCGCCGTGGACTGGTCGTTGGGGATTCAGGCCCAAGCGGCACCCCCGGTTCTCTCGGCGAGCCGCAATGGCACCTCATTGACCCTGTCCTGGACCAACGGCGGAAAGCTGCAATCGGCCACCAGCCTGGTTGCACCGATCGCCTGGACGGATGAATCGAGCGCGTCGCCGTTCACCACCACGACGAGCGCAGGCGCTGTGAAGTTCTACCGCGTGTCGCAATAAAATCAGATCCTGGATCTTCGATCTCCGGCACCGCCGGTGGGTGCCGGTTTGGGTACGCATTCCACAAAACGTGGGGACACGGGTCGCGGCCTTCGGGTCGCGACCCCTTTTTGTTTCGTGCTGGATTCACCGCAGTCGAGGGATGCTGGGGTTGAAGGGGTAGACACTGGCTGCACGTGTGGAGGTTGAAGGGGTTGAAATGTTGAAGGGTTAAAGGGGTTAAGGGGAGCCGCGGCGCGGCAGCTCCATCGGGCATCGTTCGCAGGTAGGGCGGCGCTGTGCGTCGCCGAAACTTGATAATAGCCCCGGGCTTCAGCCCGTGGGATTCGCATGCGCGTGATTTCCCGAGCCCCAGCGGGGCGACAGAAGATCCATCAGTCAACACGTCCCGCGACGTCCGCCTTCTACCTCCGTCCGCATTGACCGTCTCACGAAATCCACCGCGGATGATCCGCCCCAGTGGCTTCAAATCCATCGGTCAACTTCACCGGCGAACTGCCGTCGGCGTTCATGATCCACAGGGAAGGGGAGGTTCCTGTGGTGCAACGGCAGAACGCGATCGTTTTGCCATCCGGCGAAGGAGTAACCCGGAAATCCCAGGTTCCATACACTGGCGTGGTGAGCGCGGTGCGTGCGCGCGAGACCGGATCGATGCGGCACACGTAAGTTCCGCCCTTCGATTGATCGGGAAGGTAGTCGCGATTGAAGTGATCCGTATCGGGACGCTGCGATTGATAACGCCAGGGCACCTCGCTGCCGGAAATCCGACACGAGAACACCACGGATCCATCCGGCATCCATTGCGGCACGTTTGACCCGCCGCCCTTGCGGTTGGCTGGACCGTAGGTGGCACCGAACCACGCTTCCTGTCCTTCGGTGACGTGTTGGAGCGGGCCGCCCTCTGCGGGAGCGATGCAGAGGTCCGACCAGTCATGGCCCGGATCTTCATGATGTCGGCAATCCTGAAACAGGACGGAGCGTCCATCGGGCGACCACATCGGCGCGAAATACAAATGCGATGGATCGCCGGCGATGAGGACGCGTCCGTCGCCGCGGGAATCTGCGGTCCAAATCCGATAGCTGTGGGGCGACGGGCCCGCGGTATGAAACGCGATGCGGTGGCCGTCGGGACTCGCGCTCAATCCGTAGGGAAATCCATCGCCCTCGCGGGTGAACTCGTGCGGATCCGATCCGTTGAGCCGGACATTGAAAATCTTCCCGCTTCCGGGTTTGGCGACCTGGATCAACATCCGCTCATCGCCCGGGAGCAGCAGCGCCGGAGTTTCGAACACCGCCATGCGATCGCGCACCGCGAGCTCCTCCAAGGCTCCGGTGGTGGGGTTTCCACGCCAGATATGCGTCTTGGTGAGCGTGTAGTATTGATCGAACGGCCGGCCGGGTCCGTCCTGCCGTTCCTCCATGCTGAGCAAGAGTACTCGTCCGTCGGCGAAAAAACCGGCCGGTTGCCACGTCTTCTGTCCCGGCGCGCTGAATTCCAGCGGATGCGGCGCAGCGCCTGGTTCCCGGGGATGAATCATCCAGGTTTTTCCTGCCGACGTGTAGAGCAGTTTGGAGGGCCGTTTTCCGTGTACTGTGGTGCGGGTTCCGTTGGCGCAACCGGATCCGATTCCCGCCGCGGCGAGCGCGACGGCTCCGAGGTTCGACTGAATCCAGGCTCGACGCGTGATCGTGGGAGAGCGGTGACTTGCGGAAGGTTCAGCGGATGAGTTCATGCCGGGAATGCGATTCGGAAATAAACTCAGGGGAATGGGGTGAGTTCAACCCCGGAGGCGCGAAAAGAATCGGGGATCGCAGATCGGAGTTCGCATCTCGTATGGAGTCCTGGCTTCAGACGGCTGTGGTAGGCGCGTAGGAAGATCCATACGGGTGTGCACTCAGTCTCTCAACGGCCTGCCCCGTCCAACAGCAGAGCCGCGTAAACGCGGTACTCCATACCGAATCGCCTATGTTATGGAGTGCGGTGGCAGAGCGCAGCGCCGACACCGCTTTCGATTAAGCGCGAAGTTAATAACCGACCGTAAACCATCGCCGTGGTGCGACCGTGGACTTTGGTGTCACGTCCTGATTTCCGTTTGTCACATTTCTGGTGGAGATGCGGGCTGTTGGAGGGCGAGGGGGAGCGGAGGTGAGCGTAGCGAACCGAGCGGACCCGAGCCCACCAACAGCCCGGAGTGGCTGGCATGGTGTACGT
>CANGKZ010000036.1 GCA_947454705.1 Verrucomicrobiota bacterium | reverse complement strand
TGCGGTGTGTCGGGAGACTGGGAAAATGGAACCCAGTCAGCCCCACACCGCCGGGCCACCCTTTTGCCAAATCCAGTTTTCAGCCTTTTGAACACCGCTCAGGAGAGAATCGGGTAGATAAACAGGGGTTTTTCAACGGCCTGCTAACGCCGGAGATGGGTGGTCTTATTCAAATCGTTTTGATTCCTTGTGCTTCAATCCGTGAACCGAGCGCCTCCCGATGAACACCTGGCTGCGGACGCCGGGAGGGAAACTTGTTATATCAGAAATGGTCCGGGGGCCAATTTCCAACTTTGGTACAATCGAGTCCTGAAATTGCGGCCGTTCGGTGTGGGTGGAAATCATTGGATCCCGAGGGCGAGTCCGGCGGCGCGAATGGCTTCGGGGTCGAAGAGGTCGATCCGGCCGTCCTGCCAGAGCACCGCAAAGCGTTTGCCGTCGGGAAGGTATTTCAGGCCGGAGACGACGCCGGCGCTCAGCGGACGATCGAAGCTCATCCGCACCGTGCACGCGGGCAGCGAGAAGATTGAGATGCGCTGATTCTTGAGCAGGACCGCTTCCTTCCCATCCGGCGAAATTGAGAACACGGTGTCCTCGGCGCCGAAATCCCCGGTCAGCGTGGCCACGCGTTTCCAGGTGGTGGGGTCCCAGAACGCAGTCGTGTTCGCCCCATCCGCGCCCATGACCAGGTTGCCGGGGCCGTCCCAGCAAATGTCCGAGTGGGAGTAGCTGTCGAGGGTGGTGAGCAACACGCCGTCGTCGATTCGATACATCTGAATGGGACGATCCCCGCCACCGCTGACCAGCAGTCGGGTTCCATCCGGACTGATGGCGGTGGCAAAGGCGTCATTGAGCTTCCAACGGCGAATTTCCCGGGCCCCCTGTTCGGTGACATCCACCACGCGCACTTCCTCGTCGCCGTTCTGGAATGCCGACGTCTGGACGATCCGGCGTCCATCCGCAGTGTGGCTGGTCATCAGGAATTTGGGAACCGAATCGAGCCGTTCGCCTGGACCAATTTTGGGACCCTCCGGAGTCTGCGTGATCCGGTGCCGCCAGAGGCCGGTGTCCCCGGAGCTGCGGATCAGGGTGCGTCCCGCATCCTGCAGGGCGACCATGGCGTACTCGATGCGATTGGTGGTGCCGACATCGAGTTCATCGAGCAGGCGGCCGGTGGCGACGTCGCGCAGGCGGATCTGACCGGCGTGGCTGGTCACGACCCATTCGCCGCCCGGACTGAAGTCCATTCCGCAGTGGTTGTAGAAACGTCCCTGCGCCGGAAGGTGTCCGCCGGGGATGATTCGATATCCTGCCGGGGATTCGAATTTCCAAATCTGTCCGTCGCCCAGGGTCGTGGTGGCGATGAACTCCATGCCCTTCTTCCGCGGACGGAACGCGCTCGGGCCGGTGTTGCCCAACACCAATTCCTCCTTCCCGAGCTTCGCGTTGAAGATGCGCGAGATCATTCCCATGCTGCGAATGACGAGGAGATTGTCCTCGCCGAAGTAGGCAGCCTTTCCGGCGTCGGTGATGTTGGAAACGATCCGCGCAGCCACCCATCCGCGTTTGGCGTCGTACATTTCCACCGTGCCGTCATCGAGGGCCGCGTTGATCTGGCTGGAGTCCGCGGACCAGCCGAACGAGGTGCTCGGATGGCTCAACGGGATCGTGACCACGAGGTGAAGGTCGGTGTCAAAAACCAGAATCTCGTTTTTGGTACGGTCCCCGTAGTAGAGCGCGGCGATCCGGGTTCCGTCGGGGGAGAATCGGACCAGGTTGAAGGTGGTGGAGCTCTCCCACCGCGCGGTCTCCGCGCCGTCGGAAACTCGGAACATCGAAAGGCCACCGCCCTTGCGCCCGGTGAAGAAGCGCGTGCCATCGGCCGAAATGCGGACGTCGTCCGTGTCGACGTCGTTCTTGGTGACGATCGGGGCCGGGTTGTTGGACAGCACGAGGAACGGCTTGGGCTGGCCGAATTCCCAGACGCGGATGGTGTGGTCCTCAAACCGGCCAATGACCCGTTTTCCGTTCTGGGAAAAATCGAACGGGCCAACCGCGGAGACAGGGGTTTCGATCGTGAGGACCGTGGGCGCTGTGGACGTGGAATTCCATTGGACGAACCGCGTGGGCTCCCGCTGTCCACCGCCCCAGCGCAGGTTGTCGTTCAAGGCACGTTTGCCCGACTCATCGAATTTGAGGTAACCGCCAAAACCGAAGTCCAACTTCCAGGTGTCCTGGATCTTGAGATCCCAGAGCAACAACGCCGAGTAGGCTTCGTGCCGGATGTCCGGACCGGGCCGGATGCGCGAGGCCTCGGCCAGGGCGGCGAGCGCTTTGGCGCGTCGTCCGGGCTGGAGCGTCACCATCACGGCGCGGGCCTCCGAGATGAGCGATTCGCGGAGTCGCGCGCGTCCCTCGTCCAGCGCGGCCTGCGTGCGGACGCGTGCGCGCTGGATCAGGACGGAGGCGATGCTCGAACCGATCGCGAGCGACACCACCAGCGCCCACGCGGTGGCGATGGCGGGGCGGCGACGGCACCAGCGGAGGAACCGTCCCGCGGGGGAAACCGGACGCGCGTGAATTGGATGCCCGTCGAGAAACCGCCCTAGATCCGCCGCCAGTTCCGCGGCGGTGAGATAGCGTCGAGCGGGATCGCGCTCGAGGCACTTGAGGCAGATGGTTTCCAGGTCCCGCGGCACGCCGGAGTTCAGCAGGCGCGGAGCGACCGGATCGTCGGTCAACACCTGCCGGAGGGTCTCGTGAACCGTCCCGCCCACGAACGGCGGACGTCCCGTGAGGGTGAAATACAGAACAGCCCCCAGCGAGTAGACATCGGCCCCGGGACCGATCTGCCCCCGCGTGGAATCCGCCTGCTCCGGCGGCAGGAACCCCGGCGTTCCCAGCACCTGGCCGGTCACGGTAAGGTCGGATTCCGCAGTGATGTCCTTGGCCAGACCAAAATCGGTAATCCTCGGCTGACCGAAGGGATCGATCAGCACGTTCGACGGCTTGAGGTCGCGATGCAGGATCCCGCGGTCGTGCGCGTACTGCACGGTCTCGGCGAGTGTCTTGCACAACTGCGCCGCGCGTCGTGCGGGCAGGGTTTGTCCGGCAAGCTGGGCGGCGAGGTTTGGACCCTCGACCAGGTCCATCGAGTAATACTGGAGCCCCTGGTATTCGCCCACCTCGTGGATGGCCACGATGTTCGGATGCTGAAGCTTCGCCGCCGCCATGGCCTCGGTGCGGAAACGCTTCACCACCTCGGGTCGTGCGAATTCTCCGGCCGACATCAGCTTGATCGCCACCGTCCGCCCGAGGCTTACCTGCCGCGCCCGGTGGATCACCCCCATGCCGCCCCGGGCGATCTCGCCCTCCAACTCATAATCGCCGAAGTAACGAATCAACGCCGGCGCTTCGGGGGCTTGGGATTTCAGCGCTTCATTGAACGAGGAATCCTGCGCGAAGACATCGGAGAACAGGCACTTGGGACAAAGGTCCCCTTCAGCCCTCGGATTAAAAGGGCTTCCACAGCGCGAACAAGTCGGCGAACGAGAAGGGTTTTGCGGATCCAAATGTACCAGTTCTGATACTGGTAAGGTTTTCTTATCAAATCGTTTGAAGTGCGTTCAACCGCAAAAATCAGGTCCCAGGCACTCGATTTGAAACGAATCGGAAACGATGCGGATCCCGGTTTTTAGAGCTGTTCATTCCCGACAGGAGGCCGATGGTTTGGGACCGCGTTTTGGGATTTGGGGTGAGTCCCGGATTCGGCTGATTTCCGCCTTCGAGAGTCTGGTTTTATTTTGATGTCGCCTCTCAATTTATCGCTTCGCCGTCCGGTGACGGTGTTCGTTTTGGTGCTGGCCCTCTGCCTCGGTGGCGTGCTCGGGCTCGGCCGCATGGCCCGCGACGTTTTTCCTCCCCTTGGCATTCCCACGATCTATGTCGCCCAGCCGTTCGGCGGGATGGATCCGGCGCAGATGGAGGGATCGCTGACGTACTACTACGAGTACCACTTTCTCTACATCACCGGGATCGAACACGTCGAATCCAAGAGCATTCAGGGGGCTTCGATCATGAAGCTCCAATTCCATCCGGGCACCGACATGTCGGCGGCGATGGCGGAGACGGTGGCCTATGTGAACCGGGCGCGAGCGTTCATGCCGGCGGGCACGCCGGGGCCGTTCATCACGCGGTTCGATGCGGGAAGCGTGCCGGTGGGGCAGCTCGTGTTTTCCACCACCAATGCGAATCGCACCGTGGGGCAGATGCAGGATGCCGCGCTCAACCAGGTGCGTCCGCTCTTTGCCACGCTCCCCGGCGTGTCTGCTCCGCCTCCGTTCGGCGGCGGGGCGCGAACGATCACCATCAATGCCCGTCCGGACCGTCTACGTGCGTATGGCATTTCGCCCGATGAATTGGTCCAGGCCATCACGCAGGCCAACGTGATCAGCCCCTCGGGCAACATGAACCTGGGGGACAAATACCCGATTGTCCCTGCCAACGCGCAGGTGCGGAACATCCGCGATCTGGAGGGAGTTCCGGTTCGCGTGCAGGGGAACGCGGCGGTGTTCGTGCGTGATCTTGCATCGGTCCAGGATGCCAGCGATCTCGTGACCAGCTACGCCCTCGTGAACGGACGTCGAACCGTGTACATGCCGGTCACCAAGCGGGCCGATGCCTCGACGCTGGCGGTGGTGGACCTGGTGAAGCGGAATCTGCCGAAATTCCAGGCCGCGGTGGCGGACGACATCCGGGTGAGCTACGAGCTGGATCAATCGCCCGTGGTGACCCGGGCCATTGGCGATTTGATCCGCGAAGGAGCCATCGGCGCGGTGCTCACCGGATTGATGGTCCTGCTTTTTCTGCACGATGCCCGCAGCGCCCTGGTGGTGGTGGTGAACATTCCGCTGGCGCTGCTCGCCGCCGGATTCGGGCTTTGGGTGACCGGGCAGAGTGTGAATCTCATGACCCTGGGTGGACTCGCCCTGGCCGTGGGAATCCTGGTGGATGAGGCGACCGTCACGGTGGAAAATCTCCACGTTCAACGCACTCGCGGCGAACCGCTGGCGCGTGCCGCGTTGCTCGCCACGCGCGAGACGGCGCTGCCCCGGTTGCTGGCCATGTTGTGCGTGCTCGCGGTGTTTCTCCCGGCGTTCTTCATGCAGGGCGCGGCCCGCGCGCTGTTCACTCCGCTGGCAATGGCGGTCGGGTTTTCCATGGCCGCCTCCTTCGTGTTGTCCAGCACCCTGGTGCCGATCCTCTGCGTGTGGTGGCTTCCGTCCGTTGGGGCGGTGAAGGACGCCCGGTGGATGGGGGCCTTGCGCGACCGTTATGCCGCCGGCTTGAAACCATTGCTCGCGGCCCGGTGGGTGGTGGTGGCGGCGTATTTGGGGATCACCCTTGGCGGAGTGTTTTGGATTGGACCGAGGCTCGGGGTGGAGATTTTTCCGTCGGTCGATTCCGGCCAATTCGCGCTGCGCCTGCGTGCGCCCGCAGGGACACGCCTCGACAACACCGAGCAGATCGCCCTGCGCGCGCTCGATCTCATTCAGCGCGAAGCCGGGGGGACCAACCAGGTCAGCCTCTCGCTCGGGCTGGTGGGCGTGCACGCGGCGAATTATCCGGTGAACCTGATTCATTTATGGAACAGCGGACCCGAGGAGGCGCATCTCTCGGTGCAGCTCCGGTCGGGAAGCGGTGTGGCCATCCCGGAATTGAAGGAGCGGCTCCGTGCGGTGTTCGCTCGGGAACTGCCCGACGTTCGCGTGTCGTTTGAACCCAGCGACATCGTCAGCCGGGTAATGAGTTTTGGTTCACCCACGCCGATCGAGGTGGCGGTCAGCGGACCCAATCTCGCCGCCAGCCGCGAACATGCCGAGAAGTTGCTCGCGAAAATGGCGTCGATGCCGGCGCTGTGCGACGTGCAGATCGCGCAGTCGCTCGATTATCCCAGCGTCGAGGTGTCGATCCAGCGAGAGCGGGCGGGTCTGATGGGCGTGAAGGTGGGCGATGTCACCCGGTCGCTCGTTCCGGCCACCACCTCCAGCCGATTCACGGTTCCGGGGTACTGGGCCGATCCCAACACCGGCGTGAGTTACAGCGTTCAAGTGCAGGTGCCGCAAACGGAGACGCGCTCGCTCGAGGACCTGCGAAACCTTCCGGTCGGCGCCGGGCCGAATCGCAGCGTGCTGTTGCGCAACGTGGCCTCGGTGACCCCCGGCACCGTGGTGGGGCAGTACGAACGGTACAACATGGCCCGCGTGGTGAGCGTGACGGCGAATTTGCGTCGGGCCGATCTCGGACGCGTGCTGCGCGAGTTGGAGGCGCTCCCGGAAATTTCCGATCCGAAGCGTTGGCCCGCGCGAACCCGCGTGGATGTCCGCGGGCAGTCCGTTCCGCTGCGCCAATTGATGGGTGGGTTTCAGTCGGGTCTCGGCGTCGCCGTGGCCGTGGTGTTCCTCATGCTGCTGGCTCATTTCCAGAGCTGGCGGCTCGCCCTCGCCGTGCTGGCCACCGTGCCCGCGGTGTTGCTCGGAGTGGTGCTGATGCTGTTCCTGACGCGAACCACGATGAATCTGGAATCGGCGATCGGGGCCATCATGGCGATCGGCGTGGCGGTGGCGAATGCGATCCTGTTGGTGACCTTCGCCGAGAAGGCGCGTCTCGCCGGAGCCACGCCCCTGGAGGCCGCGCTCGAAGGAGCCACGTCGCGTCTGCGTCCCATTTTGATGACTAGTGCGGCGATGATCGCGGGCATGATTCCCATGGCGCTCGGACTGGGGGAGGCGGGTCCGCAGACCGCTCCGCTCGGACGCGCGGTCGTGGGAGGTTTGCTCTTGGTCACCGTGGCCACGCTCGTGGTGCTTCCCGCGGTGTTCGCGTGGATCGCCCCTTCCGGCGTGCGTTCGGCATCGCTCGATCCGGAGGACCCGGACAGCGCGCATTTTCTTCGTTCCACCTCCACCCCTTCGAGCCATTGAGCATGAACTTGTCTAATATCACGGTCTTGGGCCTGTTGGCCGCGGGGATGTGGGTCCGGGCGGCGGATCCGGTCGAGGTGTCGGTCGTCCACCCGGTGCGTGGGGACGTGACGCGCTTCGCCGCGCTTCCCGGAACGCTGCGCGCGAATCAGCAGGTCACGCTGCAGGCGCGCGTCGCTGGATTCGTGAACTCGATTTCCGTGGACCGCGGCGATCGCGTGACCGCGGGGCAGGGGGTGGCGGAATTGGAAGTGCCCGAGTTGATTGCCGATCGAGTGCGGTTGCGCGCCGAGGTGGCGGTGGCCGAGGCGGAGGCGCGGCGGATCGAAGCGGCCCGACAAAAAGCGCCCGACCTGGTGACCCCGCAATCCCTCGACACCGCGCGCGGGCGTCTCGAAATCACCCGCGCGGAATTGGAAAAAATCGAAACGCTGCTGCGCTACGCCAAGGTCACCGCGCCCTTTTCGGGACGGGTCACCGCGCGGTTTGTCGATGCCGGGGCGTTCCTGCCAGCCGGGGCTGCGGGTGGAGCTTCGTCCATCGTCACTCTTGCCGACACCTCGGTGCTTCGCGCGCAGGTGCCCGTGCCCGAGGCGGAGGCGGTGTGGATTCGAACCGGTCTGCCGGTGCGGGTCACCGTTGAGGGGATTCCCGACGTGTTCGAAGCGCGGGTGAGTCGCAATTCCGGTGCGCTCGATGAATCCACGCGGACGCTCTGGGTGGAGGCGGATCTTCCGAATCCCTCCGACCGACTGCGGCCGGGGATGTACGCCACGGTGAGGATCGGCCTCGAACGCCACACCAACACCTGGACCATTCCCACCGAAGCCGTGGTGATGGAGAAAGCTGCGGGATTTGTGTTTCGCGTGGAACAGGGCGTGAGTCGCAAGACGGCGGTCAAACTGGGGTTCCAGGACGGAGCAGTTACCGAGGTGCTGGGCGGGGTTGGGGAAGGCGCGTCGATTATCGCGGTTGGAAAAACCGCACCGGCGGATGGAGTGGCCGTCCGCACGAAGGAGGCCCGATGACCGGAAGGACCTTCATTCGATGCCTCGTGTTCATCGGGTTCGGGATGCTCGGTGTGGCGTCGTGCGGTGCGGAGTCGAATCCCATCACCTTGCAGACCGCGTTGCGTCTTGCTGGGGCGCAGAATCGTGCCGTTGAGATTTCAGCCGAACGCGTGGTGGAGGCTCGCAGCGGGCTCGATCGCGAGCGTCAGGGGATGTTTCCCTGGCTGTCTCCGGGGGTTGGATACCGGCGTCATGATGGTAATCTTCAGGACGTGGTGGGCAACGTCTTCGATGCCTCCAAGCAGTCCGGCACTGCCGCGTTGACCGTTCAGGCGCAGGTGGAGTTGGGGGATTCCATTTACCGCGTTCTCGCCGCAAAGCAGTCGGTGCGCGCCGTAGAGGCCGATGAGGCTACGCAGCGCCGCGTCACGACCGTTCAAGCAGCAGCCGCCTACCTCGAGCTCTCCCGCGCTGCGGCATCGCTCAGTGCGGCGGAGGAATTGGTGCGGATTTCCGACGAGTACCTCGGCCAGGTTCGTCGCGCAGTGGAGGCCGGACTCGCCTTTGCCGGCGATGTGCAACGCGCCGCAATCCAGCGCGAGCGCAACGAATCCCTGCGCCTCCGCACCCAGGAAGAGGTCCGTGTTGCCTCGGTGCGACTCGCCCAGGTGCTGCGCCTGCCGATGCACGTTGAGCTGCGACCTGACCTCAACGAGTTCATCCCTGTGGCCCTTGTCTCCACCAACCGGACTCTCGATGCGTTGATGGCGTCCGCGCTCGGCCATCGATCCGAACTCGCCGGAGCCCAGGCCCGAATCGCCGGGGCAGCGGCGTCGAAGGATGGAACCACCGTCGGACCGTGGATCCCCACGCTCGGCGCGCAGGCCTCGCTCGGTGGATTTGCTGGCGGTCGGAATGGGGAGTTTCGAAACGCGGATGACTTTCAGGACTATTTTCTCGGGCTTAGCTGGCGCATCGGTCCGGGCGGCATCGGGGATCGCACGCGCACGCGCGGGGCGGAATCCCGGCTTCGCATCGCCCGGCTGAACGCGGAACAGGCGCGCGATGAAGTCATCCGCGAAGTGATTGAGGCTCGGACCCGGGCCGAGTCCGCGGCGGCCCAATTGGCGGTAGCCTCCCGCGCGCTGGCCAGTTCACGGGAGTTGCTGCAACTCACGCAGGCGCGTCGGGAATTCGGCGTGGGCGTGGTGCTGGAGGCCATCGATGCCCAGCGCGAGTTCACCCGGAGCCAGTCGGAACAGATCCGCGCCATCGCCGACCACAACCGCATCCAGTGGGAATTGTGGAGCGCCGTGGGCGAGCCGGATCCGGGTATTCCAAAATTGGGCAACCCCCGGTAGCCCGGCGCCGCCCAAACCTCGATTCGACTTCCGTCAACTTCGCGGGTCTCGCGGGTTTACAAGCTTCGGTCGGCCCGGCATGTTGGGCCGCGAAATGAACGACGAACTCCGCCACGACTGGACCCTGGATGAGCTGCGCGCGCTGTACGACACGCCGCTGCTGGATCTCGTGTTCCGGGCGGCCTCCGTGCACCGCAAGTTTCACAACCCGCGCGAGATGCAGGTCAGCAAGCTGATCAGTATCAAAACCGGTGCATGCCCCGAGGATTGCTCCTACTGCGCGCAGTCCTCGCGCTACAACACCGGGGTGGGGGCGGAGCGCATGATGGACCGGACCCAGGTGATGGAGATCGCCTCCCGGGCCAAGGCCGCGGGCGTGTCGCGCGTCTGCCTCGGCGCCGCCTGGCGCAGCGTGAAGGACAACGACCAGTTCGATCGCGTGCTCGACATGGTTCGCAGCGTGACCGATCTCGGCATGGAAGTTTGCTGCACCCTCGGCATGCTCAGCGAGCATCAGGCCAAGCGCCTCGAAGATGCCGGGCTCTACGCCTACAATCACAACCTCGATTCGAGCGAGGAGTTCTACGAAACCATCATCACCACCCGCACCTACGCCGACCGCCTGCAAACGCTGGGCAACGTGCGCAAGACCGGCATGACGCTGTGCTCCGGCGGCATCATCGGACTCGGCGAGTCGGTCGAGGACCGCTTGAAGATGCTGCAGAACCTGGCCGCGGTCCGGCCGCATCCGGAGTCGGTGCCCATCAACATCCTGTCCAAAGTTGAAGGCACCCCGCTGGCCACCGCCAAGGATGTGCCGGTGTGGGATGTGATCCGGATGATCGCCACCACGCGCCTCGTGATGCCGAAGTCGGACGTCCGCCTCACCGCGGGCCGGGTGAAACTCGACGCCACCGCTCAGGCCATGTGCTTCCTCGCCGGGGCCAATTCCATCTTCTCCAGCGAGACCGAGTTCATGCTCACCAAGGCCGTGCCGTCGCCGAGCTACGATGCCGACCGACTGCTGCTGGAAGCTCTCGGAATGACCATGCGGCCTGCCTTTGCGAATCCGCACTCGCCGCGCGCCGCGGAATGCGCCGCCTCCTGCGAGAACCGGGAAGCCTCGCTCGCCACCGCCTGAGCCCCGGCGCGAAACGGCGACCCAAAATCGGCCTCGCTTCATGGCGATCCGATCGTACCGTGAAGCCGTGAAGTCCCATCGGCATCGAATCCTTCGGTGGATCGGAGTGTGGCTGGGATCCGCCCTCCTGTGTGGCGGGGCGCTGGCTGTACCAAAATTGGGCACCGGTCCCGACGCCCTTCGGCAGCTGGTGCGTTGTCCGCAGGTGGATTTGCAAATCGCGTTCGGAGTGGACCTCGCGCGCGGCTTTGTGGTGAACGATCCCGAACGCCCGCGAACCGAGATCGCCGCAGCCCGCGCCGTGTTGAAGGCCAGTCCCGACAACGCGCACGAATGGTTGCGCCTGGGCACCTGGCTTCCCGCCACCGGGGACACCAACGGCACCGCCGCTGCGTTGAACAAGGCCATCGCACTGTACCAATCCCGGGTCGAGCGCACGGCGTCGGACGACGAGGCGCAGGCCGAACTCGCCGAGGCGCTGAAGCTGGCCGGGCGCGCCCCGGAAGCGGAGCGACGCCTCCGCTCCGCGCTCGAAGCGAACCCCTCGGCATGGCGAAGCCGCCTGGCGCTGGCTCAGATTCTCGATGCGCAATGGCTGACCGGATCTTCCTCCTCCGCAAAGGCCGAGAAACCCGCGAAACAAGCCGAGGCGGGCAAACTCGTGGATCGCGCCGTGGAGCTCGCCCCGAATGAACCGACTGCCTATCGCGCGCGGGGATTCCATCGCTTTGCCGTCGCCCAGGACGGGTTGGCGGATTCCGCCCCGTCGGGGAAACGCGAACCTGGATCCGTCCCCGCGCAGGCCGCGGTCGAGGATTACTGGCGCTCCGCCACGCTGTGGAAGACCAACGTGCTGAGCTGGGGGATCGCCGGATTCACCGAACTCGTGGCCCGGGTCGGCCCCGAAGCTTCCGAGGGTGTCGATTTTGGGACACTCCCCGCCGATTCCCAGCAGCGGATCGTCGGGGCGCTGCGCGCGCTGGAGTCGCTGGCCTCGGAGGATGCCGGTCCGACGGCCGCTCTGGCCCTGGAAATGCGGGGAATCCTGCAATTCCTCACCGGCAGCCGGGCGGCCTCCGAAGCCACCTTGAAGCGCGCGGTGAAGCTCGATCCCTCGCGGTTCCAGGCCTGGGAGGTGTTGTTGGCGGTGCACCTTCGCAGTGAGGATCGCGACGGGCTCCGGGAAACCTGCGCCGCCCGGGCGAAGGTGCGTCCGACCGGGAGAAACTTTCTGATGTATGCCAAGTCGCTCGAACGGGCCGGGCGGTTGGACGATGCGTTGGAGACAGCCGAGGCCGGGGTCGAGGTGGAGCCGGAAAACCTCTGGCTGCGAATGACGGTGGTGTCGCTGAAGCTCAAAACATCCACCGATGCCGCCTCGCTCGAAGGCGTGGCTGACCAGCTCCGAGAGATCGCCACGCGGATCGATCGTCTGCCCAAGAACCAGGAATGGATCCGCATGGCGCGGCACTTTGTTCCCACGGTCTGCCTGTTTCAGGCCTTGAGTGGAAACCTGGAGGAGGCGCGTCGGATGTTGGGCGAGTGGATGAAGAACAATCCGACCGATACCTGGTCCAAGGAGATCTCCGAGGCCCTCGGAACCTGATTCCGGATCGGGTTTTATTCATGGATTTTTTATCCATGGGGCACGTCGCGGGTTTGACATGGAGTCGGATCGCGCAGCTATTCTCGCCGAACACGAAGCCATGAGCCGATTCCGTTTTCTCCCGGGTGCCCTCACCCTGACAGCCGTCCTCTCCGGACCTCTCGCCGCGCGCGCCGCGGATCCCGTCGATTTCAACAAGCAGGTGAAACCCATTCTTGAGGTGTACTGCCTCAAGTGCCACGGCCCTGAAAAGCCCAAGGGCGGCCTGTCCCTCACCACCCTCGCCGGTGCGATCAAGGGCGGCGAAAGCGGCACCTCGCTCGTGCCGGGGGATCCTGCGAAGTCGCCTCTTTACACCACCACCACGCTGCCGAAGGACGACGACAAGGCGATGCCGCCGAAGGGCGATCGCCTGACCAAGGCCCAGCAGGACACGCTGAAGACCTGGATCGAACAGGGCGCCAAGTGGCCCGAAGGGGTCGTGCTGGCACAGGCGGAGAAGGTGGACTTCGTCAAACAGATCCAACCGATCTTCGAGGTCAACTGCGTCGGCTGCCACAAGGAAGGCCACGCCAAGGGTGACCTCCGCATGGACGACAAGGCCGAGTTCTTCAAGTCGAAGGACATCGTCCCGGGCGATGCCTCGAAGTCGAAGGTCTACACCACGACCATTCTCCCGCAGGATCACGACGATCTCATGCCCCCCCGCAAGAAGGGTGGCCCGCTGCCCAAGCAGCTCACCGATCGCATCCGCGACTGGATCAACCAGGGTGCCGAGTGGCCCGATGGCGTGAAGCTCTCGCAGAAGGAAGCCGCCGCCACCACCACGCGCGACACCAAGGCCATGTATGAGGCCATTCACGCGATGCTGGTGAAGAACAGCACGGTCACCCCGCCCCCCGCCGGTGAAAAGCCGCAGGGCTATCGCGAAACCATCACCGGTCCGGTGGGATTTGAACTCGTCGGCATCCCCGGTGGTGAATTCCTCATGGGCAGCCCGGCCTCCGAAGCTGGACGCAAGGAAGACGAAGGTCCGCAACGGAAGGTGAAGATCGATCCGTTCTGGATGGGCAAGACCGAGGTGACCTGGAACGAGTACGAGCTCTTCATGTTCCCGGCCTTCGAGAAGGGCACCAACGTCAGCACCGAGCGCGTCGATCGCGAATTGATGCTGATGGTGGAATTCCCGCGCCCGGCCGATGGCGGCAATCCCTACGTTGGTCGCGAAGCCGATGCCGTCAGCCGCCCCACCACGCCGTATGTCGAAATGAGCTTCGGCATGGGCAAGGATGGGTACCCGGCGATCAGCATGACCCACATGGCCGCGCTGTACTACTGCCGCTGGCTCTCCGCGAAGACCGGTCACTTCTACCGCCTCGCCACCGAAGCCGAGTGGGAGTACGCAGCCCGCGCCGGAACCACCACCAAGTTCTTCTGGGGCGATGATCCCAAGCAGGCCAAGGACTACGCGTGGTTCTTCGACAACGCCGACAACAAGTACCAGAAGGTCGGACGCAAGAAGCCGAATCCCTGGGGGCTCTACGACATTATCGGCAACGTCGCCGAATGGACCATGGACGGCTACAAGGCCGACGCCTACGGAACGCAGCCGGCCGAAAATCCCTGGGTTCCGGGCTTCGCCGAATACCCGCACGTGGCGCGTGGTGGATCTTGGGATTCCGATGTCGATGGCCTGCGCATCGCGTTGCGCACGGCCAGCGACAAGGATTGGAAGATGCGCGACCCGCAGCTTCCGAAGTCCAAGTGGTACCTCACCGACGCCCAATTCCTGGGCTGGCGCGTGGTGCGTCCGCTGAAGGTTCCGGCCACGCCTGAGGAACTCGAGCGCGTCTGGACCAGCTTCCCGGTCAAGAAGCAGTAAGGTTCAGGCTTCCCAATCTCACCCGAGCCGGGCTCAACCCCGTCTCGGGTTTTTGCTTTTTGCGGGCCTCGCGGCCTCGCGGTGGTGAGTTCAAGATCAATTGCTAAAGAGGGTGGAGACTCTTCCGGTTCGCCTTCACCAATCGCTACCGAGTTGCCAGTCGCTTTGGTGCGGCGGGAAGCGCAGCGCCACGCCGCTTTTGTCGGCACACCCCGGGGGGAGACCGGTTCGCTCTCAACCCTGGGCCAAGTCGCGAAGTTTGCCGGTCGGTTTTCCCCGTTCGCGCGAACTCGAAAGCGGTGTCGACGCTGCGCTCTGCCACCGCACTCTAAAATTGCGCGGCATCGCGTGTTCACGTCTGCGTCTCTGCGCCTCCGCGGTGAGGTCTGGCTGGCGGTCTGCGACTTCACGCGGGGTCCGCAGACGAATATGGGGCTTGGGTGGAACCAAGCCCTCCACCGTGGTGCGATCTTCGATCGGCGATTGTTGATTCCTGTAGCCGCCGAGGGGACGAGGCGGATCACCCGCGCGTTAATGGTTTTCCGCCGATTTATTGGGGTTGCCGGTCGGTGTTGCACGACACACGGGTTCGAAAGCGGTGTCGACGCTGCGCTCTGCCACCGCACTCCAAAAGGACGCTTCGTTGGTCGTTGGTTTTCATTCAGCCGCTTCATTCGCGTGAAGCTTGGCCCTTGATGTTTCCCCACTGCGTCCCGTAGCGTTTCCTCGAATCCCAGTCCTGAGTTTTATCCGGCTTGAATCGCGGCGCCTGTTTGGGCGTCCGAAGTTGAGCCAATCATTACCATGAACGAGTCCTCCATCATCACGCCGTTCTCCCGGCGCAACTTCATCACCACTGCGGGTGTCGCCACTGTGGGCGCCCTCGCTGCCAACCGCTTCGCCTACGCTGCGGGCAGCGACGAGCTCAAGATCGCGCTCATCGGCTGCGGTGGCCGCGGATCCGGCGCCGCCAATCAGGCCCTCAACGTCCCGGGCACGAAGCTCGTGGCCGTGGCCGATGCCTTCAAGGACCGCATGGACGGCGCGTTGAACAACCTCCGCAACGCGCAGGGACCCAAGGTGGACGTGCCGGCGGAACGCCAGTTCGTGGGCCTCGATTCCTACAAGAAGGCCATCGCCCTGGCCGACGTGGTGATCCTCGCCACCCCTCCGGGCTATCGCCCCATCCATTTCGAAGAAGCGGTCAAGCAGGGCAAGCACGTCTTCGCTGAGAAGCCGGTGGCCACCGACGCTCCGGGCGTCCGCCGCTTCCTGGCCGCCGCCGAGGAAGCCAAGAAGAAGAACCTCAAGGTCGGCATCGGCCTCCAGCGTCATCACCAGGCGGGCTACCTCGAAACCATCAAGCGTCTGCACGACGGCGCCATCGGTGACATCCACACCATGCGCACCTACTGGAACGACGCCGGCGTGTGGGTCAATCCCCGCAAGGAAGGCCAGACCGAAATGGAATACCAGATGCGCAACTGGTATTACTTCGTGTGGCTCGGCGGTGACCACATCGTCGAACAGCACATCCACAACCTCGACGTCGCCAACTGGGTGCTCGGTGGTTACCCAGTCAAGGCCCGCGGCATGGGCGGTCGCCAGGTCCGCACCGGCAAGGAATTCGGCGAAATCTATGACCACCACGCCGTGGAATTCTTCTACGAGAGCGGTGCCGTGAACTTCAGCCAGTGCCGTCACATCCGCGGCTGCTGGTCGAGCGTCAGCGAACACGCGGTTGGCACCAAGGGCACCTGCGACGTCAGCGGCTACATCATCAAGCCGACCGGCGGCAGCGCCTGGCGCAACCAGGGTCGCGACAAGGATCCGTATCAGGTCGAACACGACGACCTGTTCGCCGCCATCCGCGCCGACAAGCCGTACAACGAAGCGTTCAACGGGGCCAAGTCGACGATGACCGCCATCCTCGGCCGTCTCGCCACCTACTCCGGCACGGAAATCACCTGGGAAGATGCGCTGAACTCCAGCGTGGATCTTCACCCCGACAGCTATTCCTGGGATACCGTTCCGAAGACCCTCGCGGGTCCGGACGGCTTCTACCCGGTGGCGGTCCCGGGCAAGAGCAAGGTGGTCTGATTCGCCTCCGCGTTTCCCACTCTTCAAACCCCGTCTCCCTCGCGGAGCCGGGGTTTTTTCATGCCGATTTCAAAACCCGGCGTCCTTTTGGAGTGCGGTGGCAGAGCGCAGCGTCGACACCGCTTTCGAGTTCGCGCGAACGAGGGAAACCGACCGGCAACCTTCGCGACTTGACCCGGGGTTGCGAGCGAAGCGGTCTCCCCCCGGTGTGCCGACCAAAGCGGCGTGGCGCTCCGCTTCCCGCCGCACTCCAAAACAACTGGCCTCTCGTTCCTGCTTTCCTGTTTTCCAAATTCAACCCGATGTGCCGACGGATTACCCCTCACTCGTACGTAAACACAAACTGCCCGTCCTTCACCGTGGGGCCTTTAAGCCTAAGCGAGGTTGTGCTGCGCAACCGGAAGAACGCCTTCTGCGGCCCTGCGTTGATCACGATTTGTTTGAGATCCACGGTGACCGCATAGGCCTCGTGTTCGGCGAACGGTCCGGTGGCGTTAGCGGCTGATTCAAGGATCGGCCAGTCCACTGCGGGGTCGCGCTCCAACTGCGAATCAATCCACGCCAGATTGGAGGAAATGCGCGTCATGTAGAGCTCGGTTCGGGGCTCGTTGATTTTATCGGGGTCGATCGTCCACGCCTGGAGATCTTCATCGAAGGTGTAAAATCCGCGCCGATCAAAAAGTGTGGCGTAGAATCCGGCGCCGTTCGTCGAGCTATTGAACTGTGCTTCGACCCCGTAATTCACCCCCGCGAGTTTCCATGCGCCGTCGGTGTCCCGGAGAAACGATCCGCCGCCTGAATCCCCCACCGCAAAGGTGGCGAGGTCCGATCCGCCTCGGTTTGAGAAATGCGAGATCAGGTAACTCCCGGTAATTCGATCCTTCGGCGTTGTATCGTAGGTGTCCTCGACCCGGTTGGTGCCCCAGCGCAGCAGGAAGTCCGATCCGCCCCAGAGCCACCCGCGAACCTGCGTTCCATTGGGCGGCGGGCCGTAGACAGGATCGCCCCGCTGGGTTCCCCGGCCATGCATGACGATGGTTTTTCCGACCTCATTGGTCCCGCGATACAACGGGGCGAACGAACCGATCCTGCCTGCCACTTCCAGCATCGCCAGATCCCCCGTGTCCGCCCACGAGACGCGAATCGCGCGGTATCGAAGTCCCTGGTAGATGAATTCCAGTCCAGGATTAAACCCGAGGTGCCGTGCCGTGGCCAGGTGATGCGGACCGATCGCCGTGGCGCAGATCCCGCCCGACACCTGCCACTGCCACCCGCTGTTCGTGAAAACACCGGTCGGCGCCGTGGTGTGAAACGCCGGATTGTCGGTACCAAAAAAGGTAATCGCCCGCAGCGGCTCGATCCGCAGGAGAAGCGCGCACGTGATGAGGAACATCATGCGCGAACGGACGCTTGCGCCTGTTCGTTTCAAGAAACTGGGGATCCGGTGGGGCATCTGCTTTGAAGCGGGGGGACCGTCGGGGCCTACTCGTAGGTGAAGATCAGCATTCCCTTCTGAAGCGACGGGGCCTTCACGGTGAGGGGTTGATCGCTCTCGAGCCGGAAGAAACGCCGGGCGTCGCCGGCCGACACCGAGAAGGATTTGGATTTGATCAGCACCGAGTAGGCGGGGTGTTCGAGGTACGGGCCATCTACGGAATCCGATGACATCAGGCGGGGCCAATCGGTTTCCGGCGGTCGGGCCAGTTCGGTGTCGAGCCAATCGTTGTAGGAGGAAATCCGCGTGAGTAGAAAGCTCGTGCCTGGTTGATCGGCCTGACTGGGATCGATGATCCAGGCCTTTTGATCGTCGTCGAATTCGTAGAAGCCGGTGCGGTCGAACAGCGCTGCGTAAAACCCGTCGCCTGTGGTGGTCGTATTGAAGACGGCTTCAACGCCGTAGTTGACCCCGGCAAGTTTCCACGTGCCGTCGTCGTCCCGGATGAAACCGCCCCCTCCCGAGTCCCCGATCGACAGCGTGGTCAGATCATTTCCGCCCTGATCCGTGAAATAGGACACGAGGTAGTCGCCGGTGATCGGATCCGTGGGTTTGGCCAGATAGGTCTCCGCAACCGAATTGGTGCCCCACCTCAGATCCCCGGGGGCGTTGCCCCATCGCCATCCTTGAAGGCGCGTGCCGTCGGGCGGAGGACCGTATACCGGTTCCCCGCGGGGAGTCCCGCGTCCGGTCATGAAGAGCGTGGACCCGATTTCGTTGGTGCCCCGGTACCTCGGAGCCGCATCCGGCATTCGGCCGGCGATTTCCAGGAGACTCAAATCGCCCGTTGCCGGGGAGGCCACCCGGATTGCCTCGTAGAGCAGCCCCTTGTATCGAAATTGGATCCCAGCAGTCAGCCCGAGATGCCGCGCTGACACGACGTGATGCGGTCCAATGACCGTGGCGCAGAATCCACCATCGACCAGCCACTGCCATCCGGACTCGGAATACTCTCCCGTGGGGGCCGTGGTGTGAAACGCGGGATCCGCCGTTCCAAAAAAGATCAACGCCATCGCGTGCGTCGTGGCTCCCCAGGCCGCCAATCCGCCGAGGGCGGCTTGCAGCCGGGATAGGCGGGACATGGGATGCACGATTCGCACCGGGAAACGCTGCCTGAGTTCGGCCGTGTTGCAAGGGTTCGGCGCGGGGCAGAACTCGGTTTGACCCGCATCCGCCCGCGCATGATGCTGGCCGGGTCCATTACGCATTTCGATTTCCTCGCTGCATGTCCAATTCTTCAAGCCCGCTCGGGTTGATCGCCGGTTCCAAATCGTTGCCGCTGGTCTTTGCCGATGAAGCCCGCCGCCAGGGACGCCGGGTGGTTGCCGTGGGGTTTGAGGGTGAAACCGACCCCATCCTGGCCAGCAAGGTGGACGAGGTGGTCTGGCTCCGGGTGGGGCAATTGTCCAAAATGATTGGGGCCTTCACCCAGCGCGGCATCACCGAATGCGTCATGCTCGGGCAGATCGCACCGCGGAATCTCTTCGATGTTCGACCGGATTTCAGGGCCATGGGGCTGCTCCTTCGCCTGAAGGAGAAGAATGCCCACACCATTTTTGGTGCCATTGCCGACGAATTGGAAAAGGACGGCGTCCGCCTGATCGAATCCACCCCGTGGCTCCAGGCCTGGATGCCCGGCCCCGGGTACTCCGTGGGCCCGGCCGTCACCCCCGAGCTCAAGGCGGTGGTGGATTACGGCGCGCGGATCGCGAAGGAGATTTCCCGGCTCGAAATCGGTCAAAGTGTGGTGGTGAAGGACGGCACCACGCTCGCCGTGGAGGGATTTGAGGGCACCGATGCCTGCCTCGAGCGCGGGGGCCGCCTGGCCGGGAGCTCCGGCGGGGCCGTGGCGGTGAAAACGGCAAAAGTGGGGCACGACATGCGGTTCGACATCCCGTGCATCGGACCCCGGACCGTCCAGACCTGCGCCGACCACGGAATTCGCGCCCTTGCGGTGGAGGCGGGCCGGACCCTGTTGCTCGATCGGCCGGAGCTCGAATCCGTCGCAAAAGAGAGAAAAGTCACGGTTCTGACCTTTTTTGCGGAAAAGAGTGTATCTTGAACCGTTTCGGCAGCGTCCAAGGAGAGAAGGAACAAAACCGTTGCTTACTTCGGCACGGATATGGCTAAGTCGCCGGCCTGCCGTGAGGCTTCCTAGGTCCGACCGTTGAGTCGATTGGATGCGGAATTCATGCGGAATCGGGTCTGGAATGAAGCGCCGTCGTGTTCAAGTGTTCTACTCTGGCAAGGTGCAGGGAGTGGGATTTCGGTATCAGGTGAAACGCCTGGCGGCCGGATTTGAAGTGACGGGAATCGTTCGAAACCTGGCCGATGGCCGGGTGGAACTGATCGCCGAGGGGCAGAAAGATGAACTGGTGGAATTCCGCCAAGGCATCCGCGAATGCGGGCTCGGCCCGATGATTCGTGATGAAGTGGAATTTGAGTCGGAGCCCCTGGGGGAGTTCCGTGGATTTGAAATAGTGCGGTAATTCGATGAAATACGCAGTCATAGCGGACATTCACGCCAACCTGGATGCCTTTCAGGTGGTGCTGGACGACATCAAGCAGCAGGCCTGCACCCACGTGGCCTGTCTGGGCGATGTGGTCGGCTATGGGGCGGACCCCAAGGCGTGCCTCGATATCGTCCGTGGCATGAACATCCCCACCGTTAAGGGCAATCACGACGAATACATCGGTGCGGACGAGGATCCGGAAGGATTCAACGACGCCGCCGCGGAAGCCGTCAGCTGGAGCCGCAACCAGCTCACCGCCGATGACCGCAAGTGGCTGCGCGACCTGAAGTATTTCCGCCTGGTGGCCAATTTCTCAATCGTCCACGCCACCCTCGATGCGCCGCATCGCTGGGGCTACGTGTTCGAGAAGCTCGAGGCCGCCGCCAGCTTCACCTACCAGAACACGCAGGTCTGCTTCTTCGGTCACACCCACGTTCCGGTCGCCTTCATCCGCGACTCCGGAGTCCGGGGCGGGACCTACTCCAAGTTTCGCGTCGAAGCCGGCAAGAAGTACTTCGTGAACGTCGGCAGCGTGGGGCAGCCCCGCGACGGAAACCCGAAGGCCTCGTATGTGATTTACGACCTGGCGCAGCAGACCATTGAGTTGCGCCGGCTGGATTACGACATCGCCGCCCAGCAGAAGAAGATTCGCGCCGCCGGACTCCCGGAGCGTCTCGCGGATCGTCTGGCCTCGGGCAAGTAAACGGACCGTGCGAAGGGGCCTGTTCCAAAGTCCCTTTGCGGTGTTTCCCAGTTTCCTTGTTTCCCGTGTTGGGGCGTATTGCCCGGTAGAAGTCCTGTCGTGAAAATCCTGATTCTCAAGCCGAGCTCCCTCGGAGACGTGGTCCACGCCATGCCCGTGGTTCGGCTGCTGCGTCAGCGCTTTCCGCAGGCCGAAATCCACTGGTGGATCCTCCGCGGCCTCATGCCGCTCCTGCAGGGCGATCGCGACATCAACCGCCTTATCCCCTTCGATCGCAAACGCTGGGGCAATCCCTCCGGCTTCGGATCCGTGGTCTCGTGCATCCGCAAAATGCGCGCCGAGCGCTACGACTGGGTGATCGATCTCCAAAGCCTCGCCCGCAGCGGTGCCATCGCCTGGCTGGCCAACGGCGAATTGACCATCGGTCTCGACGATGCCCGCGAAGGCGCGACCGCGCTGTACGACCTCCGGGTTCCTCGCCCCTCCTTCAACACCCACGCGGTGGATTGGTACCTCGAGGTGCTCCGGCATCTTCAGGTGCCCGTGCATTCCAACTTCGAGTGGATGCCCCGCAACGAAGAAGCCGCCGTGATCGTGGATTCGGTGTGGCCGCGCGATGGCCGACGCTGGATCGCGCTCCAACCCGGGGCCCGCTGGTGGAACAAACGCTGGCCCGCGGAACGCTTCGGTGAACTCGCCCGACGCCTCCTCGCGCTCGATGATTCCCTCGGCGTGGCCGTGCTTGGCGACACCGGGGATCGTCCTCTCGCCGAACAAATCACCGCCATCGCCGGACCCCGTTGCCTCGATCTCACCGGGCAACTGTCCCTCCCGGGAATGGTGGAATGGATTCGTCGATGCGACGTCCTGGTCACCAACGACACCGGCCCCATGCATGTGGCGGTGGCGCTCGGCGTGCCGGTGGTGGCCCTGTTTGGACCCACCGAGCCCACGCGGACTGGGCCGTATCGGCAGCTCGACAGCGTGCTGCGCGTGGACCTCGAGTGCGCGCCGTGCCTCAAGGCGTCCTGCCGGAATCCGGAGAAACTGGCGTGCCTGAACCGGCTTTCTGTGGACCGCGTGATCGCGAAACTTTCGCCGATCCTCTCTGCGCGCCGCTGAGCGACGGAGATCCCAGTCAAGGCATTGGCCGCATCGGCCGCCCGCTTACTGACTGATGACCCGGTAAAACAGCGGCTGATCTCCGACCGGCAGCTCGATCACTTGCGCCTCTCCATAGCTGGTTTGAAGCGTCGTGTGCGGGGTCCATGTTGCCAGGTCGGTGGAGGTTTCGATGGCGTACGTTGCCTTTGTGGCTCCCACGAGGGTGACGAGCACGCCTTCCCGGCCGATGGACTGGATCGCCAGCCGGGGACGTTCCGTGAACAGCGCGCGGAGACTGCGACTTTTGTCCATGGTCACACTCAGCGGGTTATCGGTTCCAGCGGCGTCGCCAGCCCAACCCAGGAATGCCTGCCCCGAATCGGCCGTGGCGGTGACAGTCACCGGTTCTCCCGGTGCATAGTAGCTGGCTTGCGGAGTGACCGTGGTTCTTCCAAGCCCCTGGTGAGTGACTGTCAGCGTGTTTTGATCCGGAGGCAGGGCTGCGAACGAACCCCGGATTAGCGGCGTGCCATCCTTTACGACATACGTAAGCGGATTCCGAGTGCCGCCGACAATTCCCGACCAACCGGTAAAGTAGTTGCCGGCATCCGGCGTGGCGGTCACACGGACCGTGGTTCCGTAGGGATAGGGAGGGGACGGCGGATCCAGGGTGACCGTTCCGTTTCCGTTCTTCTGAGGCTTAATGACGGTACCAAACCGGGCCCGCACTCGTTTCTCACCGGTCATCCGGAGCGTGATCGTCGTTGCAGTGCTTTCAGCGTTGCCTTTCCAATCGAGAAACGTCCACCCGACATCTGGAAGCGCTGTCAGGGTTGCGACCGTGTTTATGGCGAAGCTCGAACGAGGCGGAGTGACGGAAATCTGACCACCTCCCGGCGTCTCATCCACAATGACGAAGCGAGGTGTGATGGGCAGCGAGCCGCCGCAGCCCCCGGCGTGGATCGAGTCATCCTCCGGCATCGGTGCAAGTTGCGCGTTCTGATACAGGATCCCGTCGTGACCATTCCCAGTGAGGTCTGTTACGGCGACGCCCTCAAAGTTCCAGTAGGCGACCAGATGTGGCTCGGCACCGGTCAACGTGCAGCTCATGTCGCGGACGATGTTCGCTGGCTCTCGGGCCACATCCCAGATTCGCACTTCATCCAGGCGCGCATTGCTGAACGTATCAAAAAACGGAGGCGTCCACCCGAAGATCAACGGTTTCGTGGATTGACGAAGGAGCCGGCCCTCCAATCCCGTGTTCTGGGCGACTAATTCTCCGTTTAAGAACAGACTCAGGGAGCCTTGTCTGCTCGAGAACACCACTGCCGCGTGGGTCCATTGTCCCAAAGGGATGGGGGCTCTGAGGACGTCATACCCGGCCTTGGTTGGATCGAATTCCCAAAATATCTCCGCCCTAAAATAGTCCAGCTCTCTCAAATCGAAGTGATACGACTGATCGGTGAAGTCGTTCAATCCGTCCCCTTTCGAGATCGGTCGGCCGTCCCGCCGGGATGGATTTAACCAGAACTCAATCGTGAACTCCGTGGGGTTCTGCAGCTGGGGGTGATTCGGTATGCTGACGTACCCTGCCGAGTCTCCCGGAACGAAGACCTGGTTGGCGGAGGCGCCCTGTTCTGAACAGCGCAGGCCAATGAACATCAGGACGAGAATGAACGGACGCAGGCCTTTCATGAGATGGTCTTGGGGATAAAATGCTCCTCGTCGGTTCCTCCCCGCAGAGGAATCGGGCGACGATACGGCAACGCGAGAAGTCGATCCAAACCGATTTCTCGGGTGACCTCGGAATCTTCTCGCTCGGAACAGGTTGGATATTGAGAAATCACGTCCCTCCGTTGGCGCACCAGGCCGACGCAAAGGCCCGCAAGTTCCCAGGGAGAGCATCCCCGCCCGGATTTGATTCCAACGCGTCGACGGTTTCAGCGCCCCGCCGTGCAGGAAGCTTCACCCGGCGCGTTGCGGTGCCACCGTCCCGCCGCGCACCTCCCACCGCACCAGCCGTTGGGACAATTCCTTGGGCCAGCTTTCCTCCGTGCAGGTCATGAACACCTGGCCCGTGGCCTGATGCACCTGTTGCAGGAGCGGCATCAATCCCGCGCGACGCCGCGCGTCGAGCTCCCCCATCACATCGTCGATCAGCAACACCGGCGGCTGTCCGTGAATGCCGGTCAGGTACTCCGCTTGGGCAATCTTCAAGGCCACCGCGAGCGTGCGCTTCTGTCCCTCGCTGCCGAATTCATCGGCCGGACGATCGTTCACCAGCAGCGTGAGATCATCCCGATGCGGCCCCACCACCGTCGTGCGCATCGCGCGTTCGCGTGCGCGGCTCTGCGCGAGGGCCACGGCGAAATCGCCCTTCAAATTCGGCGCGTACTCCAGTTTCAGGTCATCGGCCTCCACCGCGATGCGTCGATGCGCCAGCCGCGCGAGCGGAGAAATCTTGGGCACCAGCGCGCGTCGCGCCGCCACGATCCGCGTTCCCAGATCGATCAATTCACCACTGAAGGCCGCGAGTTGATCCTCATCGATTCGCGGCTGTTTCAGCAGCGCATTCCGCGCCTTCAACGCCTGCGTGTAGCGCAACAACACGGGCAAATAGCCGGGATCCGTCTGGCTCAGCAACAGATCGAGAAACCGCCGACGCACCCGGCCGCTGCCGCGAACCAGTTGCAGATCCTCGGTGCAGAACACCACCGCACGCAGCACCCCGAGGTAATCGCTCAGCCGTCGGACCGGCGTGCCGTTCAGCGAAAGTTTTCGTTCCTTGGGCGACCACCAGGCCTTGATCTCACCGGCCTGGCTTCCCACCACCGAACCGCCGACAAAATATCCCGGCGCCCCGTGCCGAATCATCTGCGCCCCGCCCACGCCGCGGAAGGATCGCAGCGTTGCCAGCAGGTAGATCGCCTCGAGCAGATTGGTCTTCCCCTGCGCGTTGTCGCCGAGGAACACGTGGAAGCCCGGGGCAAAATCCGCATCCATCCGGGAGTAATTCCGGAAGTCGCGGAGACGCAGTCGGGCCAGATGCACGGGCGGACGATGGGACAACCCGCATCGGATGAAAAGGGCGGCTCGCGACCGAATAAAGTGGCCGGCTGCCGCATCCTCCAAAGACCCGGAGTAGCCGCCCCGACCGGGCTTCGCTACGGTCGCTGTGTGCCCGGTCACTTCACGCGCAATGCTCTCGCAGCCCTTTCCCTGGGGCTGCTGCTGTCCGCGGCGGATTCGCTTTGCGCCGCGGCGGTGAAGCCTGGAACCGGAACCACGCTTCAGATGCAGTTCCGCGCGCCGGAACTCCAGAACTGGATCGTGAGTTCCAATGCCACCTCCGGCACCTGGCTCGCAACCATGCCCGGAGGCACGCGCACTTCGGTCATCACCTCGCGCCTCGTCCTCCGGGCCGATGCCGCCACTCGGGAGTCGCTCCTTGGAGATGTACCAAATCTGAAACTGGTTCGTGTTCTCGATGACCGGACCGTGCTGCTCGAAGCTTCCGATCCCCTCGCTGCCTCGCGTTTGGCCGAGGCGTGGTCGCGGCTTCCGGAGGTGGAGGCTGCGGTGCCGATTTTCCGCAAGCGTCTGGCCCGTCACTTTGCCTACGCACCGGCGCCCAACGATCCGTATTTCACCGGACAGACCTACCTCGAAACTGCGGATCCCATCGCGGGGCTGCCCCCGGGCCCGCCGGATCTTCGGGTTCGTTCGGCGTGGCCATGGAGCCGGGGGCGCGGCGTCACCGTGGCCGTGGTGGACGATGGCGTGGAGGTCGCGCATCCGGACCTTTCGCCCAACGCGGTGGCCGGTCATTTCAATTTCGTCACCGGGCTTCCGACCGGCGGGCATTCCACGATTTTTCAAACCCATGGCACCTCAGTGGCGGGAATCGCGTCCGCGCGAGGAGGCAATGGATTGGGCATCTCTGGCGTGGCTCCGGAAAGCGGGTGGTTGAGTTGGGTGATCTTCGACGCCGTGGACAATGCTCCGGCCGATGATGAGCTCGCGCAGATGTTCGAGAACGGGCGTCACCTGGGCGGAACCAACGGAGTCGCCGTTCAGAACCATTCCTGGGGCAATTCCGAATTCGAACCGCTCGCCATGAGCCTCGTGGAATCGCTCGCCATTTCCAACGCGGTCACTGCGGGCCGCGGCGGACGCGGCACGGTGCTCATCCGCTCCTCGGGCAACACGCGGACCACGGACTACAGTTTGGCCGCCGGGGTCGGCGATGCGAACCTCGATGCCTACGCGTCGGACTACCGGCAAATCACCGTCGCCGCGGTGCGCAACGACGGTCGCGTAGCCAGCTACAGCACGCCGGGGGCCTGCGTTTGGCTGGCGGCGATGGGTGGGGATCCGACCGATTCCGCATCGCCGGGGCTGTTCACCACCGACCGACTGGGAAGCCGCGGGGCGAATTCCACTGCGAATCCCAACGACCCCGCGCTGTGGGACTATGCATTCGGTTCCTCGGGGTTTTATGGTACGTCAGCCGCGGCGCCGCAGGTGGCGGGGATTGTGGCGCTGATGTTGTCGGCGCGTCCCGAGCTCGGCTGGCGTGATGTGCAGCAGATCCTCGCCGTCTCTGCGCGTCATGTGGACCTCGCGGATCCGGCCCTGCAAACCAACGGCGCCGGATTTCGCGTGAGCCCCAATGTGGGGTTCGGAATTCCCGATGCCGGACAGGCCGTGAGGATTGCCCAAATTTGGAACCCGCGTCCGCCCGCGACCGTCCTCTCCTGGACCAACGCCATCGCCCAGCCGATTCCCGATGACGGCCTCCGCGTTCTTCCAGCGGGCGATGCGGTTCCTGCGGGTCATATCGGATTTGGTGCAGCCGGTTCGGTGGGAGTGCACGTCGACCGACCGACGGCTGAATTGCCTGTGTACGCCGGAGGGCAGCTTCCGGTGCCCGCGCCCGCCGCGGGCAGTTACGGCCTGCTGATTCCGGGAGGCACCGCATCCATCGCGTCGGCGATCGATGCAGCGGCCGATGCCGGCGCTGCGTTTGTCCTCGTGCAGGCGACGCAGGGGACTGATGACCGATCGATCCTGCGCAACACCGGATTCGTCCGCATTCCCGCCGTGCAGATTGGTCGCGCCTCGGGCGACACCCTCAAGTCGTGGATCGCCAGCCCCTCGGGCGTGCGCGCGAAACTCCAACTCAATCCCGCGCGCTGGACCTTTTCCGTGAGCCAGATGCTGTCGCTGGAACACGTCGAAGTTCACATGAATTGGCATCATCCGCGATTGCAGGACCTGCGGGTCACGCTGAGATCCCCGGCAGGAACGCTCAGCGTGTTGAACCGGCCGGGCGGGGGAACTCAGGCTGTTCCGGCGTCGTGGACGTATCAGTCCGCGATGCATCTGGGCGAATCGAGCGTTGGAACGTGGACGGTCGAGGTCACCGACGAGGCCCCGGGAATGACCGGATCGGTCGATTCCGTGGTGCTGACGCTGCGGGGTGTTCCGATTTTGGACACCGATGCCGACGGATTGGACGACGCGTGGGAGCAAAAGGCCTTTGGTGGATTGTCGGCGCGCCCCGCGGAGGATCCCGACCTGGACGGCTACTCCAACGTGGTGGAGCAATGGATTGGGACGAATCCGGTGCAGTTCGATGCACCACTTCTGGTACAAGCTGCGGTTTCGGGCCCGGGCACGGGGGGAATCCGGCTGAGTTGGCCGGGGCGCAATGCGGTCGGATACGAGGTGCTTTCGGCTGCGGATCCCGCGGGGCCGTGGACCGTGGCGCAGTCCATCGTGGGCCGATTCCCGGAAACGGGTTGGCTGGTGCCGGTGTCGCCCGAATCGGCGACGCAGTACTTCCGCGTTCGTGAGGCGTCCTCGAATTGACCCGGAAAACAGCGGTTTCTGCGACCGGTTTTCGGGTTGGCGGCGCGTGCTCCGTTCAAAGCGGTAGAGGACTACCGCAGTCCAAGACCTGGCGGATTTCGCCGCGCGGGTGTTGGAGTCGCGACAGCGTCATGGAGTGCGCCAGTCCCCTGGCGCTTTTGAATGCGGGACGAAACACCGCCGAGCTCACAGGCACCCGAAGCTCCCCCAGCCTAAGGGTATCTTTCTCCTGCTTCCGTCCCTCCTGCTTTCCTGCTTTCCAAATTCCAAATTCCAAATTCGAACTCTCCGCCCGGCTTTGGATTGCCCTTTTTCGCATCCGGTCCAACTTTTCCCGCAATACGCCCGCCTGTGTTTCCGTCCAAACCAACTCAAATGCGCCAAACCACCGTTATTGGGGGAATTCTTGTGGCGGCTGCCGTGGTGGCCGCCGGTTGTGTCGCGTCGCAACGCACCTCATCAGCCGGCACTTCGGGCCGGAAGCCGCCCCAGATCGATCTGGCAAAGGCGGACCGCGACCTGCACGCGCAGGTGTTGCCGATGCTCAACCGGTACTGCTGGGACTGCCACGGGGACGGTGCGACCAAGGGCGGCCTGTCGCTCGATGCGTTTACGAACGTCACCGCCGTGGTGAACGATCGCCGCACCTGGGAACGCATCCTGAACAACATCGAGTCGGGCGAGATGCCGCCCAAGAAGAAGAAGTCCCAGCCCTCCGCGCAGGAGCGCACGCAGGTCACGGCCTGGATTGAACGCACGCTCTTCCCGGTGGATCCCGATCATCCGGATCCGGGCCGCGTGACCCTCCACCGGCTGAACCGGAATGAGTACAACAACACGATCCGCGATCTCGTGGGCGTGGATTTCAAGCCGGCCGAGGATTTCCCGCCCGATGACGTGGGCTACGGCTTTGACAACATTGGCGACGTGCTTTCGCTCCCGCCGATGCTGCTGGAGAAATACCTTCGCGCGGCCGAGCGTGTGATGGACGAGGCGATTGTGGACGGTCCACGCACCACTCCGGTGCGGAAGTTTGGTCCGCGCGAAATGGAAGGCGGCATCGACAACGGTCCGGTGCGCGGTCTCGCGTCGGCCGGTGAATTGTGGGTCGAGAATCTGTTCCAGCAGCCCGGCACGTACACGTTCCGGGTGAAGGCATATCAGCAACGAGCCGGGGACGATCCGGCGCGCATGGCGTTGCTCCTCGATGGACGCGAGATCAAGCGCTTCGAAGTCAAGGCCACCACCAGCAGCCCGGAGTTCTATACCGCCGAGATTCAGATCGCGAAACCGGGTCGGCATCGTCTCACGGTGAGTTTCCTCAACCATTTCTATCAGGCCTCGAAATGGGAAGTGGTGAAGGACAAGCCGCGCGCCAATGGGCGTCCCATCCGGCAGCAGACCGAACCGAAGGAACGGAATCTGTTCTGCCATGCGATCGAAGTGACCGGTCCGGTGGGTGTCGAAGCGACGCTCCCTGAGAGTCACCAGCGCATCTTCTCGCGTCTGCCGGCCAATGCTGCGCAGGAGCCCGTGGTGGCCCGGGAGATTCTCACCAAATTTGCGCGGCGCGCCTGGCGTCGTCCGGTGACGCCGACGGAGGTGGATCGTCTGGTGAAGCTCTACGCTGGCGCCCGTTCCTCCGGCGACGGCTTTGTGACCGCCGTGAAGCATTCGCTCACCGCGGTGCTGGTTTCCCCGCACTTCCTGTTCCGCGGCGAATTGCAGCCCGATCCGAACAACCCCTCGGCGATTCATAACATCGACGAACACGCCTTGGCCGCGCGGTTGTCGTACTTCCTGTGGAGCTCGATGCCGGACGACGAACTGTTCGCCCTCGCCGATGCCGGGAAATTGCGTCGCAACCTCGATGCGCAATTGCGTCGCATGCTTCGCGATCCCAAGTCCCGCGCATTCACCGAGAACTTCGCCGGGCAATGGTTGCAGCTCCGGCTGTTGCCCATCTCGGATCCGGACGCCGAGAAATTCCCCAACTTCTCAGCCGCGCTGCGCGACGACATGCGCACCGAAACGGAAACGTTTTTCCAATACGTGCTGCAGGAAGATCGCCCGGTGATGGATTTCCTCACCGCGGATTATACGTTTGTGAACGAGCGACTGGCCCAGCACTACGGCATGGCCGATGTCACCGGACCGGAGTTCCGCAAGGTGTCGCTCGCGGGATCGCCCCGGCAGGGCGTGCTGACCCAGGGAAGCGTCCTCACCATCACCTCCACGCCCACGCGGACCTCACCGGTGAAGCGCGGAAAATGGGTGCTGGAGAACATCCTTTCCACGCCGCCACCGCCTCCGCCCCCCAACGTCCCGCCGCTCGAAGCCGGTGAAAAACTGGTGGGCACGTTGCGTCGTCGCATGGAGCAGCATCGTGAAAACGCGATGTGTGCAAGCTGCCATGATCGCATGGATCCCATCGGCTTCGCCTTCGAGCATTTCGACGCCGTGGGGACGTTCCGCGATCGCGATGGTGCGGATCCCGTCGAGCCCTCGGGGGAATTGCCCACCGGAGAAAAGTTTACGGACCACCGTGACCTCAACCGCCTGTTCGTGACCACGCACCGCGCGGATTTCCTCCGGTGCCTCGCCGAGAAGATGCTGACCTACGCCACCGGCCGGGGATTGGAGTACTACGACAAGCCGACGGTGGCCGCGATTATCAAGTCGATGGAGTCCCGCGGAAACCGGTTCTCCTCGCTGATCGAAGCCGTGGTGAAGAGCGCCCCCTTCCAGCAGCGCCGCGGGGAAGGGGACCCCATGCAACTCCAGAATCCGAGCCAGGTCGCCGACGGGCGCTGAATGGGTTCCTGCGACGGTTGGAAAAAAGATTGAGGGGTTTGTCCTCGGCGGGCGTGTATCCGGATGAAATGAACACGATTTCCCGCCTTCTCGTTCGCCTGCGCCTCGGATTTTTCGTGGCCGCTGTTGCTGTTGTCACTTCGATCTCGTCCAGTTCGCTGGCCCAGAGTCCTCGCCCAGGGATTATTTCCGGTCCTGGGCAGATCCAAGTTGGAGGGCAGAACTATTCGGTTGAGCCTCCGCCGCCTGAGCTGCCTCGATTCGATCTGGATTTCCCCGGGGGAGCTCCTGAAGACCTGATTAAGGCCATCTCCAGGGTTCAGGGAGCCAAGGTCAATGCCATCATTCCCGAAGAGTATGTGGACGTGAAGATCCCCAGACTTCAGTTGTCCCATGTGACCGTCCCTGAGGTGTTCGTGGCGCTGCATGCCGCGAATCAGCGTCTTGTGTCTGCGCCCATTTTGGGAAATCCCGGTGCGACCCGTTATTCGATTTCCGGTTTTAAATCCACGGGGGACGGTGTGATTACGACAAACACCATCTGGACGTATTTCTCGGACGCTCTCCCGGATGCCTCCAATCAGGTCCAAAATCAAAAGCTGAAGGTCTTCAGTCTCTCGCGCTATCTCGGCAAACCGGAACAGGGTCTCCATTCCGTTGAGGACATCATTACCGCCGTCCAAACCGGGTGGAAAATGCAGCGAATCACGCCGAACCCTGAGCTCACTTATCATCCCGAAACCAAACTGCTGATGGTCTTCGGGTCGGATGCGGCCCTGGCGTCGATTACCGATGTCCTCAGGCAGCTTGAACCGCCGGTGGTCGTTCCGGTGGCGGCGCCGACGGAAAAGCTCAATCCGGAAGTGATGAAGGTCCTGGAAAAGTCTGGCACACTCCTCCAGAAAGATCCCCCGAAGTCCAAGTAACCGGAGGTCCAACGAATCAATCAGGCCTGGGGCGGGTGGACCTGAAATGCATGCACGGGGAACCTCATTCGACTGGCGGGAGAAGCCTGCTGGGCCATGGCCGCTGGAATTCCCGAAGTTCCGTGGGGCGGCGCGACCTTCTGTGAGCGAATCCCACGAATCCGGTCCCGATGCGTTGGTGTCCGAGCTCACCGCCGGACTCGCACGCGGCGACGAGGAATCGTGGCGCGAATTTCATCGGACCTATTTTGATCGATTGTTGCGCTACCTCCTCGTGGTGGTGCGCGGGGACGAAGAGGCGGCGCGCGATGCACTTCAGCAAACGCTGCTCCGGGTGAACCGGCATGTCCGACGGTTTGAGTCCGAGGCGGTGTTCTGGAGCTGGCTCTCGGTCCTCGCACGCAGCGCGGCACGGGATGGAGCGAGGCATCAAAATCGGTACACCGCGTTGCTCGCCTCGTACGCGCGGGAGTGGTTTTGCCGCGTGGATCCCTCAACGTCGTCTGCGAATCACGATGCCGATCAGCAACTCAACCTGTGGCTTCGGGAAACGCTGGCCGAACTTCCTGCTGAGGAACGCGCCTTGATTCTGGCCCGGTATGAAACACGCAGCTCCATTCCCGGGATGGCTGTCGAACTTGGAACAACACCGAAGGCCGTGGAGTCCCGACTCGCACGGATTCGTGAACGATTGCGACTTCAACTCCTGAAACGGATTCGAAATGAAGCCAAACCCTGAGCCCTCATCCCCGCCGCTGTTGGAGGAGGTCCTGTTTGATTCCGAACTCGGTCGATTCCGCGAGAGCACGCTTGAGCTCGTGGTTTCGCTGGCGCGCAGCCGACGTCGTCGCCGCCGCCAGGTCCGGGGCGCGGCGGCGGTCGTCTTTTCCCTGTTGATGGTGGCGGGCGTGTGGTTGAGCCAGCCGAAGCCGACAGCGGTGAAGCGTGAAGCTTACCAGACGGTGAACACACGGCCGATCCCCACCGGGATTTTGGTGAGAACAGTCGGGACGACGGTTCCGATTGCGCGAAGCGAATCGGCCCAATTTGCGGTGGTGCGGACCGAAGCCTCACCCCGCGGTTTCAGGGTGCTGACCGATGAGGCATTGCTCGCAGCGTTTTCCGGCCGCCCCCTGGGGTGGATTCACGACGTCGATGGGCACCGCAGACTCGTGTTCCTCGACGGAACGCAAATCGAGTGAATCTGCCTCGGGCGGATTCTCGAATTTGATGCGGTCCGGAACGCCGGGACGATTGCTCCACGCCGAAACGGCACGGTGGCTGCCGGGTGCCGTGGATCGCGCGTTGAGACCGGGTCAACCCGCCTGGCGTGATGGGATCAAAACCCGGCTGCGACGGGACTGCCGTTCCTGAAGTTCGTGAATCGACTGGACCACGAGCGGCAGATTCATCTCATGCACCTCGAAGCCCTGCCCGATTTGCCGCAGGAGCGTGATGGTGAGCTCTCCGCCGAGGTGCTCGCGGAATTCCTCCAGTCCGGCCACCACCAACAGCTGACCGTTTTCGTCCCGATGCAGCAGCTCGCTCGCGAACAATTCGAAGCCGAGTCGATCGAGCAGGGTGAGGATTCGCTCGGATTCCGCCGGAGTGAGGTAGGCCATCCGGCGCGCGTAGATCACGTCGAGCGCGATGCCCACCGCGACGGCTTCGCCGTGCCGGATCCGGTATTCGGAGAGCTGCTCCAATTTGTGTGCGGCCCAGTGACCGAAATCGAGCGGACGCGCGCTGCCCATCTCGAAGGGATCGCCGCCATCGGCAATGTGATTCAGATGCAGTTCGGCACTGCGATGAATCAGGCGGTGCATCGCCGGAGGTTCAAACCGGGCCAGCCGGTCCGCATCCTCCTCGAGTTGGGTGAAGAATGCCGCATCCCGGATGCAGGCCACTTTCACTGCCTCCACATATCCGGCCCGCTTGTCGCGCGGGGACAGCGTTTCCAAAAACTGGAAGTCGTTGATCACCGCAAAGGGCGGCGCGAAAGTGCCCACGAAATTCTTCTTCCCGAAGGCATTGATGCCGTTTTTCACGCCCACGCCCGAATCGTCCTGGGCCAGCGTGGTGGTGGGAAGTCGAACGAGACGCACCCCGCGGTGCGCGGTCGCTGCGGCCAGCCCCACCATGTCGAGCAGCGCGCCGCCACCGATCGCGAGGACGTAATCGTGCCGGTCCACGTGGTATCGATCGATCAAGGCATGCACTTCCGACACCCGGAAAAACGCGTTCTTCACCGCCTCGCCTCCGACCATCAGCACCGGGGCAGCCACCAGGGTCAGGGAATCGGAATGCCCCGCAAAATACTGCTCGATCATCCGCACCAGCTCCGGCCGGGCCGTGGCGAGCGATTCATCGAGGACCACCAGCGCCTTCGATCGGCGATGGAACGGCGCGGTGCGACCGTCGGTGAGGAGATCTGCAAGCAGGGCATTGTCCGGCGCGAACACCCCGTGGGTGAACCGCACCTGATGCCGCCAGCGGACCTCGATGGTGCGCTCAATGGGAGACATGGATTTCAAATTCTGCCGGACTGACGCTGCCGGGCGAGAAATATTTAGACAGACCTGCAACGGCGGGAGTTCTCAAGGTGGATGAGGGAGGCAGGATTGGAGATGGAGGATGCAGGATGCGCGATTGGACGTTTTCGGCTGGGGTACCGCGTTGACGCTGCTCGGGTAGGCGCGAAGGAGATTGGACTTTGGATCTTGGCGAAGTTCCAACTTTGGTACTGCTTCGCGGAGGCCTACTAGGGCTTGACCTCGGGTTCGGAATCCGATATTCCCCTAGGAGCAATTCGCACTGTTCTAAGGAATCTTCCGAACAAACCATGAAAAAATCCTGCTTCTCCCTGCTGTGGTTGCGCTCGCGACCTATGCCCACGCGGCTGTATTTCAATACGGAGCCAACCTGACGGGTTCCTTTGTGGAGCCGGGCGGTGCGAGCGGAAGTTTGGCAACCGGATACGCTCAATTGAACTACGACAACGTGGCTCACACGTTGACGGTGGCTCAGTACTATTGGGTGGGCACGGGCACCTCAACAGTCTCCCACGTGCACGCGGCAACCGCCTCGCCATTCACCGGGACTGCCGGTGTGGCCCTCAATTTCCCCGGGTTTCCTTCGGGATCTTCCGGCACCTACAGCGTGACCCTTGATCTCACGCAGCTCTCGACCTACAGCGGCAGCTACGCCTCCCAGCCGACCGCTTCTGCTGCGGAGACCGCGCTGATCGCCGACATCAACGCCGGCAAGGCCTACGTGAATCTTCACACTTCCTCGTTCCCCGGCGGTGAAATCGGCGGCTTCCTCGCTCCGGTTCCCGAACCCGGTGAGACCGCTGCCGTCGTCGGTGGCTTGCTCGGCGCGTTCGCCCTGATTCGCCGCGCCCGCGCCAAGGCGCAGAAGTAAGGTCGGCCTTCCCATTTTAAGAGTTCAGCATCCCGATTCCTGCGCCCGCCGTGGCTTGGGAATCGGGTTTTTGTTGTCTTGCGCGGCAATGGGGCCGTCAAAACCGGGAAGTCGCGTGCTTCCCGGGCCGGTGCATCGTAGCGTTTCCGGATGAACGCTCCCTGGCTCCAACCATTCCAAAGCAAGCGATGGATGAGAGTAGTTGCGACCCAATGGCTTGTAGGGATGCTCCTGCTGGTGGCTCGTGGGTCGGGGTCGGCGGCGGAATCCACTCGCGCCAATCCGATCGATGCACTAATCGGCAAGCCGCCTCCCCCCTTGGTGGTTGGATCGTGGATCCAGGGCGGCCCCATTCGTTCGTGGCAGCCTGGAAAAGTATATGTCATCGACTTCTGGGCGACGTGGTGCGGGCCATGCCGGGCGGCGATTCCTCACCTGACCCGACTTTCGCAGCGGGCCACGAACGATGTGGAGGTGATTGGGGTGAGCATCTCGGAAGCTCAGGAAACGCCGGAGGACACCGCCTACGTGCAGCGCGTGCGGGCGTTTGTCCGGAAGATGGGGGATCAGATGACCTATCCAGTGGCCGTGGACACCGTGGATCGCCGGATGCATGCCACCTGGTTCAAGCCGACAGGCACCGGCGGGATTCCCACCGCTTACATCCTGGATCGAAAGGGACGGGTCGCCTGGGCCGGGATCGGGGATCCGGCGGTCATAGATCGCATCGTGTCGGAAGTCCTCGCAGGAACCTTTGACTACGCTCGGGAATCGGCCCGGCAGCAACAGGCGGAAGCGGAAGCGCTGTCCCGAAGCGCGGTCGACATCGAAGCCGCGCGCAAGCGGGCGTCGGGCACCGATGCCAGGTATCCGGGGTATCGGGCCGCCATGGAACGCGGGGATTCTGCGGCCGCGCTTGCCAGTTTGAACGCGGCATTTGCGGCCGATCCTTCCAGCGAGGTCGCCGGGGCGTATCAGTGGAAGTTGATGCTATTGCTGCAGCGAAACCGGGTGGATCCGGTGAACGACTACGCCCGCGAACTCATTGCGAAGCATGGCACGAATGACGACATCATGAGCTTTCTCTCGGCCTGCATTGTCGCCACCTCGGATGAGGCGCGCTTTGACACCAAGCTCGCCTGGCAAGCCGCGAAGCGAAGTGCGGATGCCGCGAAGCCCGACAGTCGATGGCAGCAGTTTGCCCGATGGAGGCTCGGTTGGGCGTACTATCACCTGGGGGACCGGGTGAAGGCGGCCGAATCCATCCACGCCGCGCTGGCGGGCATCCACGCCCTCAAGGGGCGTATCGATTTTGATAACCTCGAAGCCGAATGCACCGAGGCCCTCCGGCTGATGCAACCCACTGCCCCCGCGCCGCGCTGACCGTGGGTTTTGGACTTTGGACTTTTCTCAGGTCAGTTGCCACTGCACCAAAAATGGGGCACGTTGTTTTCATGCCCTGGAACAGCAGCCTCGTGGATTCTCATCCCATCGTGGAAACCTGCTTCATGGGCGAGGTGTCTCTGAAGGAGCCGGAAGATGCCGTTTCCAAGACGCTGGCACTGGCTCACGAATCGGATCGCCACCTGCTCCTGGCCGATTGCGCGCGAATGACCGGCGGCCATTCCAGTCTCGACCTCTATTCCCTTGCCGACCTGCTCCGGGCCAACAGCCGAAAGGTTCCCCTGAGGGAGGCGATCATTCTGTCGGATTCACCGGCGATGCTGGAGATGATCCGTTTCTGGCGATCCATTTGTGCCAACCGGGGCTTGGCCGTGCAGTTGTTCAACGACCGTAAAAGCGCCGTCGAGTGGTTGATCGGTTCCTCTCGGACCGGCGTATCGATGACGCCGCAGATCGAGAAGTCCCGGTACGTGGACTTGCCCCTTTCCGGATCGAAGGAGGGCCAGTCCGTTCCAGCTCCCACCGATTCTACCGCAGCGGGCGGACGGAAGATTCAACCCGGCGGCGTTGGTTGAACCTGGAAACGGCGGTTGAAGGGTTAAAAAGTTGAAGCGTTGAAGGGGAATTCGACGCTGCCCCGGGGGTTTTCTCAGTCGTTTGGAGTCGCGTCTTCAGACGGTTCGGGGAGGCGTGTATCGAGGCATGCAGGCAGTTGATTTTCAACCGTTCGACGGACCCGCGCAGACAATGGACTCCAAACGTGTGAGGAACTCCGCCGCCTAATTCTGGAGTTGCGGGAGAAAACAGCCGCGGCGCTGAGGCTGCTGAGACTCATCCAGCAGGTGAACGAATCGGAGGCGCATCCGACGATTCATCTCCCTCTCCATCTGCGGTTCGAACTGTCGTTTTTAGGTTGAAGCGACGAGCGGTGGTCGAAGGAGAACACGGAGCGGGCGCGAAGGCATCCTCATCGATATTGAGTCCCGCCCTCGAGCGATACTGGGGGACGAAGTCAGCAGTTCGTGAGGAATCGTGAGAAAAACAGAAGAAGATGGTCGGGGCGGTGAGATTTGAACTCACGACCTTCTGAACCCCATTCAGACGCGCTACCAAGCTACGCTACGCCCCGACCGGTTGCCTTGAAGGCGGGCGGATACTAGGCCCCAACGACTTCGGTTCAATGGTTTTTTCCGAATTATTTCGGAGCGTGTCACCGCTCAGAGTGCCCGCATGACCACGATGGTGAGGTCATCGGCCTGCGGTTCCGGCGCGGTGAAGGCCCGGGCGGCTTCGGCCAGGCGTTCCACGAGGCTCAACGCAGAGGCTTCGGTTCCGTTTCGGATCACGTCCACGGCGCGGTCCAATCCGAAGCATTCGCCGTCGGCCCGCATCGCTTCGTCGATCCCGTCGGTGACCAGGAGCAAGCGGTCGCCCGGGTTCAACGGGATTTCCGGCGAGGCCAGATACGGAGCGCTCCCCTGACGGCCGAGTGGACGCCCGGTTCGGGGCAGGGTCTTGCGAATCGTGCCATCGGCACTGATCAACTGCCCGGGCGGATGCCCCGCGCTGGCGTAGGTGATCGACCTCCGGACCGGATCGAGCCGAACGAGGGCCAGGGTGATGTAGCGCTCGGATCCCAGGTCATCGGCCAACAGCTCGTTGGCGCGGTTCAGGATTTCTGCGGGATCCGAATGGCGTCGCGCGAGCGGACGCAGGTAAGCCCGGGCTTCGGCCATGAGCAGGGAAGGCCCCACGCCGTGACCGCTGACGTCGGCGATCACCAGGCCCATTGCGCCGTCGGACATGGGCAGCCAGTCGAAGTAATCGCCCCCGGCGGCGTCGGCAGGATGCGAAGCCCCGGCGATGTCGAACCCGGGAAGTTCCGGGGCGGCTTTCGGGAACAGGCGTTGTTGGATTTCCCGGGCGGCGGCGAATTCCTGTCGGCTCCGCCGGAGCTCCTCCTCGGCGCGGCGGCGTTCCGTGACGTCGCGGAAAAACGCCACCAACCAAAGCTGCTCGCCCATGCGCATCTCGGTGAATGCGATGTCGAGTTCCACTGCGGAACCATCGCGTCGCAAACCGGTGGTCTCCAGCGCGCGGGCCCCATGAGTGGTCCGGGTCATGGTCCACCACGTTTCCGGAGGGAGGTTGGGGGGCTGGAGGCGGTTGAGGCGCGATCCGACCAATTCCTCCGGGGCCCAGCCAAACACTTGGTTCACCGCCGGGTTGGCGAAGCGGATCAATCCCTCGAAATCGATGAGCAGGACGGCATCGGTGGAGTTTTCCCACACCGACCGGTAGCGCAGTTCGCTCTCGCGCAGGGAGGCCTCGGCATCGCGACGCGCCTTGCGAACGGCCGCCTCGCGAAGCTCGCGTTGGACGGCGGGAACGAGCCGGGCGAGGGCGCCCTTCATGAGGAAGTCGTGCGCGCCGGCCTTCATGGCCTCGATGGCCACGCCTTCCTCGATCCCGCCGGAAATGATGATGAACGGGATGTCGATCCCGGTGGATTGGACCAGCGCCAGGGCCTCCGGGGCGCTGAAGCCGGGCATGGTGTGATCGCTGAGAATCAGGTCCCAGGGCTCGCTCAGGAGGGTGTTTCGAAGATCGGTGGCATTGGCCACGCGGCGTTGAACCACCTGCCATCCGCCTGCCCGGAGCAATGCGGTGAGCACGAACGCATCGGGCTCGGAATCCTCCACCACGATGACACGCAGCAAGGGACGGGCTACGGGAGGGGAACCGGATGGAGCGCTGGCGGGGAGATTCATTTGGGCGGAACCGCGGGCCGCAGTTCTAGTCCGCCCGCCGACGCCGTGCAATGCCCGCGGCAGCCCGGCGGCAGCCGGACGGCTGCTGAAGGCAAAAGGAGAAAGGAAAAAGGCAAAACGGAGAAACGTCAGAAATCCGATGTTCCATTCCTGATCCCCAATCCTGGTGAATCGGTGAAATCCGTGAAATCCGTGTCTCCCCGCCGCGACGGGGGATCGTCAATGCGAGTGGTTCTCGAGCCAGGGGCGGACGTATCGATTCACCAGCGCTCCGGCGAGGCGGAAGGCGGTGCGTCGATGGATGGGGAGATGATCGTATCGGAGGGCGTTGAATTCGATGACCGGCACTCCGCCCCGACGCACCTTGAAGTCGCCCGCACCGGAGCTGTAGTTGAGATGCTGTTTGCGCTCCGCGATGAGTCGGAGGATGCCGGCGAACAGGCGTCGATAGAGCCCCGCCTCTTGGGGGAGCGAGGTGTCGTAACCGATGAACGGAACCGTGGTGGTGCCGCCGAGGGTGAAGAATCCGAAGATGCCCACCAGTGTTCCGGCCTGGTCCCGAAGACCATGGAACTCCAGCCAGCGCTCGCGCAGGGCACTTCGGACAAATCGTTCAGTGTATTGCGGGTTCAACTGCGAGTGCTTCTCCAGATACAACTGGGAGTAAAGCTGGGTGATGCGCAGGGCCTCGGTGACCGAGATTTCCTCATGCGTGCACCAGGTGAACCGTGGATCCGCCGCGAATTCCTTCAGGTCGCGCTTCACCGTCGATTTGCCCCAGTACCCGGCGGCCTTGCCGTCGAAATGATACACCTGACGGCTGGTGACGAGGTCGTATCCGGAGTCTCGCAACGTGGGGATCCAATCGGCCGACTCGGTGGGATCCACATTCTTGAGCAGGATCGCGTGGCTGGGAAAACGACGAAGGAGTTCCGCTGTCACGGACTGTGTGGCGCGAATCAGTCCCTGAGGAGGGACGTTGGTGGACATCAGCCAGCTGTTCCACTGCACCGCGCGATCCGACTGGGCGAGTCGGAGCAGGGCCTCGAACCCGGCCAACCCGATGCGGGTGGCGAGTCGAGCTGCCCCCGATTTCACCAAGTCGAGTTCGGCGCGCGGGTAGTCGATGTATTGGGTCAGCAGCGAGGCCGGATAGGAATTGCCGCACGGTCCGTCCTGAACCGTGACCGGGCAGCCATCGCCGCTTTCAAATTCGATCCAGCCCGCCTGCGTCTCCAAATTGGGCGCGAAGGAGCGGGGACCGTGCTCCAGCACACCGCGCCAGTATGCCTTCGCGCCTGTTGATGCTCCGCCGACTGCCCGTAGTGCCCGCTCCTGAAACGAAACATGGACGGCGGGATGATGCGGTGCGGCGGATGCAGCCGGCGTGCGGCCGAGGTCAGGAATTGAAACGGGCAATGTAGAAACTGCCATAGGTGTGAACCCGGTCGCGTTGATGACAGGCGTCGGCGAGGTGGGTGTTGTAATTCAGAAGTTCGCCGACGCGGCAGCGTGAGCCCTGGTGTTGCACCACGAGCGGATCCACGTAGTCCACGCGGAAACCGCCCGAGCGCCAGAGCACCTGGGCCTCCTTGCGGGCGCAGGTCACGATTGCCTGCCATTCTTCGGCGAGCGCCTCGGGATGGCGGTGGCTGAGCCAGTCCATGTGATCCAACAGGACAAAGCGGGACAATCCGCCGGGGTGTTGGTGCAGGAACTGGGTCAGGCTGCCGGTGTGGATTTCAATGCGATCCACCAGGCCCCCCTTCAATCGCTTGAAATTCTCCTCCTGCAGGTAGCTCGGGCAGCAGTCGCGGGAATAGCGGCCGAACAGATACAGGCGCCAGAAATAGTTGTCGGCAACCGGCAGCCGCGCGCAGACGGCCTCGACGCTGTCTTCCATGAAATCGGCCATCGACTGCCCGCAGGTCCGCTCCAGGTGTTGTTTCTGCGCTGCGGGGACTCCGAGAAGGCTGAGTGCCAGATCCGTTTGCAGGGCGCGTTTGATCGCCGGGCGCCACAACTTCGCGCGGACTCGACCATGATAGATCTCCCGCTGCTCCTCCAGCGATCCGGCGGAGAACACGCGCAGGATGTCCTCATAGACTCCCGCCATCTTGAAATACCGCACCATTCCCCGGGCGAAGAACCCGGTGGTGCCGCGGTGGTAAAACGAGGAGGTCGGTTTGGTGCGCGCGAAGAAATAGAAATGCCGGTCCCAGTAGGCCTGGGAAACGGGTGAGAGGGAGGCTCTCAATTTGGATCGGTACAAATCGGAAAACAGCGGCGTGCCGCCCTCGCCGAAGACCGAGAAGAACTGGTCGAAATCCAGGTGCCGGATTCCGGCGATCTTGAGCTCCAGCAGTGCATTCTGCCGGAAGTTCATGTCCACCGAATGAATCCGGCGCGGACCATCCAGGGCGTAGTCCAGCGCGTTGCATCCGGCGGAGGTGATCAACACCACTTCATCGTCCGGCCCCATGGCCATGACCTCGCGATCCAACCGGGGATCCTCCCAGCAGGTGTTGTAAACGAGATAATTCCCGTGGACGTAATTGAACAAGCGTTCCGTGGTCCAGGTGGTGAGTGATTTCATGGGAGAGGGAAGGGCACCGTCCGTCCTGTCATTGTCACTGGGATGCGTCGCCGAGGCGAACTGCCGAACAGCGTGAACTGGTTTCAAATGTTACGGCAACCGGTGCGATGTTCTGATGCCATATTGTAACGGCGCCGACGCATTGCAGTGCCCCCGAGTGTAGAGACTGCACGGCGTGAAGTGGATTATGCCGGACGAGGTTCGCCGATTGACGAGGAAGTATGTCGGATTCGCATGCCATGCCGTGCTGCGTCGCGGAGTCATCCCCACGCTTGCCGATTTTATCAGCACCGCCTGGTTTGATCTGCGGCATGGATTGAGGGCGGCGATGCCGATGGAAGTGACTGCGTCCGGCGCAGCGGGCAATGCGAGTGTCCTCGATGCGGTGCAATATCAAGGGGTCTCACCAAGGACGGTGCTTGAGATGTTGAATCGGCTGCCGCCCTGCGCGCTGCAGTCCCACTTTGTGGACTATGGATGCGGAAAGGGGCGTGGGATGGCGGTGGGGATGATCGCAGGATTCCGGCATGTCGTGGGTGTGGAGATGATGCCGGCGCTGGCGATACTGGCGGAGGGCAACCTGTTGAGATTGCGGAAGCGATTCCCCGAGACGGTGGTTCATGTTTGCGTGATGGATGCGGCGATGTTTGTCCCGCGGGAGGGGCCGCTCGTCGCGTTTTTGTATAATCCGTTTCGAGGGGAAACGCTTCGACGTGTCGTCGCACGGATTCGTGAGCACGCCCAACGGCATCCGGTGTGGGTGCTGTATGTAAATCCGGTGGAGCTCGGCGTGTTCCATGAGTCCGGCTTCGAAACCCGAAGCGAGCTTCGGCACCGGGATCAACTGGATGCGGTCCTCCTGGAGTCGATGGACGCGAGGCCGGGCGATGCCGCGGGGACGCAGACGGCGATCCGATCGATGGCTAGTGTCCGGAATTAAACAAGCCGGCCAGTTCCGGTTGCGGTACGGGAGCCGGGACGTTTGGGCAGCTTCGGGACTGCTCGGCACGTACCATGGTTGGAACAACGGCCCCGGGGCCTGATGCATTTGCCGGCTTGGAGCCACGGGTCCGGCTCGGGTGCAGTTTGAGCAGGTGGATGTTTCCCTCGAAGTCCTCCGCAAGCGCGGTGCAGCTCTCGACCCAGTCCCCGCAGTTCAGGTATTCGATCCCGTCCACGTTGCGGATCTCGGCGCGGTGGATGTGACCGCAGATCACGCCGTCCACCTGGGCCTGTCGCGCGATATGAACCATTCCTTCCTCGAACTGAGTGACGTACTTGACCGCTGACTTGGCCTGAAACTTCAGATGCGCCGCCACCGACCAATAGCCGAAGCCGAGACGCCGCCGCACGCGGTTGAAATGCAGATTGAACTCCAGAATCCAGTCGTAGATCCGTGAACCGACCCGTTCCAGAAGCCGGTTGAAATAGACCAGGCCGTCCAATTGATGTCCGTGCATCACCAGAAAACGGCGCCCATCCACGCCTTCGTGGATTGCGCGTTCCACCAGGCGCACTCCGCCGAGATTCAGTCCCACGAACTCCTCCAGAAACTCATCGTGATTCCCGTACACGTAGGTCACCCGGGTTTCCTTTCGATTCATCCGCAGGATCTTTTGGATCACCGTGTTGGAGTTCGTGTCCCAGAGCCAGCGTCGCCGGAGTTCCCATCCGTCGATGATGTCCCCCACGAGATAGAGGTGACGGCATTGGGACTCGTGGAGGAAATCGAGCAGGAGGTCCGTCTGGGCGTGGCGGCTGCCCAGGTGAACATCGGAAATCCAGATGGCGTTGTATTTCATCCTTTCGGCGCGCGATGTGATTTGTCCCCTGCGCAACCGTTGGCTATGCGTTCGAATCTGCGAATCCAAGCAGGAACCGGACTCGTCGCGAAAACGTTGCGGGTTCGCGTCCGGATCGACGCCGATGCGGAAAAGTTCCCGCCGGAAAAAACCCCGGTCTCTGTGAGTTTCAGGCCAACCGAATCAAGATTGATACCCCCGGGACGCGGGGTCGAAACCGGATCGTCATATTGAATCCGATCCGTTGCCTCGCCTTGGCGGAATCGTGACCGGGCCGACCGGGTTCCGTGACGTTCGCACTCCAACTTGTGGGGGTGCTCTTCACTCACTCGTTCCCACTGGGAGTTCCGACGGTTCTGCGACGAATATCGGTCGTATCTTTATTGGTCTGCTGCATTTCGCAAGGAATGCAGGGAGTGAATGCCGAAGGTGAGGAAGCCCGCCCGAGACGCCGGGTCATGGCAGCGGTTGCAGCCGAGACGGAGGTGGTGAAAACCGGAGGCCGGGCGAGCGGGACGGATGCGGCGAACAAGGAGTCCAAGATTGACGCGAACGGAGTCGCGGAAATCAGCTTTCGCGAACTCTTCAAATCCACGTCCGGCGGCGAGCAGCTTCAGTACACGGATCGCGCCAAGGAGCTCGCGGGAAAACAGGTGCGCATCACTGGATACATTGTCCGCCAATCCCAGCCCATTCCCTGGGCGTTTCTGTTTTCGCCGGTTCCCCAGAGCGTTCACGAGCGCGACTACGGCCAGTGCGACGACCTTCCGGTGACCACGATCCATGTCTTTCTGCCCAAGAGCGCGCAACCCATTCCGCCGCGCTACTCCGGACCGGTGAGCGTGACTGGAGTGCTCGAATTGGGCGGCCGTGAAGAGGCTGACGGACGATCCTCAGTGGCCCGCGTCCGCGTGACCGCGCCCGTTGCCGTCAGCGTGGTGCCAGCGGCTCCCAAGTCTACGGTGACCACCGCCTCCAAGTAATTCCGCAAGGCACTGGGCATCCCTTTTTTGATTCGCATAAGAAAACCCATCCAGAAATCCATGACACACCAAAGCCATCCCCTCGTTCGTACCGCAGTGGCCTTCGTGGCTGCCGCACTCACCGCGGCTGTCGTTCAGGCAAACCCCAGCATCCTCCGGTTGACCCCGCCGAGCATGCTGTTCTCGTTCAACGACGACGGAAATCCCGTGACCTCTCGCTTCCTGCCCGGCCAGCGCTTCGATCTCCAGGCGACCGTGGCTCCTTCAGCCGGCGCCACGATCACCGACGTGCGGTTCTTCGTGGACGGCAGGTTCGTGGATCAAGTGACGCTGCAGCGCACCGGTCTCGTCAGCACCCTCCCTGCTGGGGCGACGGTGGCGACGTCCCGTGCGTACTCAAATCTCCTCCCGGGAGTTCACAAGCTTTACGTCCTCGCGACCCAGTCCGATGGCACCCTGACCTGGGGAACTGGAAACTTTGAAATCGTCGGCGTGACCCAGACCGGTCGCCGGGCGAAGAACATCATCCTCTGCATCGGCGACGGCATGGGCATCGCGCACCGCACTGCGGCGCGCATTGTTTCCCAGGGCTATCAGCAGGGTAAGGCCAACGCCCCGCTCGCCATGGACACCTTCCCGTTCACCGGCATCGTCATGACCAGTTCGCTGAACTCGATCGTGACCGATTCCGCTCCCGGTGCGCACTGCTACTCCACCGGCAACAAGGCGAATAACGGCCAGGAAGGCGTGTTCCCCGACGACACCATCGACGCCTTTGACAATCCCCGTGTTGAGTACGCGGCCGAATACCTCAAGCGCACCCAGGGCAAGGCGCTGGGCATCGTGACCACGGCCGATGTGTTCGATGCGACCCCGGCGGCCATGGCGGCCCACACGTCGAATCGCGGTAACGGCACTGGCATCTGCGATCAGTACCTGGACGAAAGCGGCAACACCGGTTTGACCGTGCTGCTGGGTGGCGGACGCAAATGGTTCCTTCCTGCGAAGACCAACAGCGTGACCCAAGCCACTTCGGCCCGAAAGGACTCCAGCGACTACGTCCTTCCCTCCGATCTCACCACCGCCTGGGGCGTGCCTGCTGGTGTGTTGGATTCCAATCGCGACCTGATCGCCGACTTCAAGACCGCGGGCTGGACCTATGTCCCCGATCGCACCGGTTTGAACGCCGTTCCCGCGGGAACGAAGAAGCTCCTCGGCCTCTTCTCCTACTCCAACATGAATGTGGCAAAGGACAAGATCGACGGTCGTCGCGGCGTGAACGGTCCGAACGGCCAGCCCGTGGTGAATGACTACCTGCTGCCTGACCAGCCGATGCTCGACGAGATGACCGACAAGGCCCTTCAGGTGCTGAGCCAGAATCAGGCCGGCTTCTTCCTGATGATCGAAGGCGCGAGCATCGACAAGCAGGCGCACTTGATGGACAGCGATCGCTGGATCCTCGAGACGATCGAATTCGACCGCGCCGTGGCCCGCGCCCAGGCCTATGCCGCGAAGGATCCGGACACCCTCGTCCTCGTCACCGCGGATCACGAATGCGGCGGCATCAACATCATCGGTGCTTCCCTCAAGACCGCCTCCCAGCTGAGCGCTGCGGTGGCCAATCCGGCGCCGACGACCCAGATCATCTCGAACAACATCGCCGGCATCCCCTACGTCACCACGAATTATATCGCGAACAATCTGCGCGACTCCGTGGTGGGACCTTACGACGCCGCCGGGTTCCCGAGTTATGTCACCTCGGGCGATGGATATCCGCTGACCACGGACCCGAACTACAAGGTGATCATCGGCTACGCGGGCGGAGCCGACCGTTACGAGAACTACGTCACGGCGCCCACGCCGGACCAGGACAGCCAGCAGCCGCTGATCAAGTCAGCTCCGTTGTCCACCTATCCGGTCGCGGCCACCAATCGTGCCGTCGCCGGTGGCTTCTTCCTCTATGGACAGGTGCCGGGAGATCAGGCGGTTCACACGGCCTCCGACATCCCCATCTCCGCCTACGGTCGCGGCGCCGCTCAGTTCACCGGCGTGATGGACAACACCGACGTGTTCTTCAAGGCCATGCAGGCCGTTCTCGGTGGTGTTCGTTAATCAATCGGGAAAACGACCAACCCCATGAAAACTCCCATATCAGCCCTCTGCCTCGCGGCGGTGCTTTCGAGCCCCGTTGCCTTAGGCGGGGTGTATTCCTTCGATATTCCGCCTTCCGTCGGCAACGCCGGATTGGCCAATTCGTATGCCAACGATGGAACGTTGTTCTCCTACGCGGTCTATGCTCCCAAAGTGGACTCCTTCGGAAGTGATATTCCGGGGAGCGACTTCTGGCAGATCGATACCAGCGCGCCTGCCGTAACCGTGGAGAAGCCGCAGGACTACGGTCGCAGCGCCACCGGTGAAAAGGCCATGAACGCGCTGTTTCAGCCGATCCTCGTGCTGCTCCCGGGTTCGACCACCCTGTCGAGCTTCAGCGGAAAGCTGGAGCTGAGCTCGATCAGTGGAAACGTGAACCCGGTGCAGTCCGTCCTGTTCTTCAATGCCCAGGACCAGCAGATCGGGTCGCTGTCGGTCAACCTGTCGATCGGTGGCGGCACCTTCTCCATCGGATCGTTGTCCGGCGTGAACAAGGTCTTGCTCCCCGCCGGGAAGTTCTACCAGCAGATCTCGTTCACCTCGGTGGCCGCGGTTCCGGAAGTGGATGCCCGATGCCTCGTGGCCGGCGCGCTGCTCGTGGGAGCCGTCGCCTGGCGCCGCACCCGGCGCTAATAACTCGGGAGCCGAGAGCCAAGGAAGAGCTCCATCGTTTCGCGCGAAGCACCGCCTGCCATCAGGCGGTGCTTTTGCGTTCGGACCCGAATCCAGCCGCCAATTCCAATTCCGTGTGAATCCGTGAAATCCGTGTCTCCCCTCGGTCGCTTCAATCAAGGCAACCGCGTGGCGCGGTAAATGCGGTACCGGTTGGTCACCGATTCGACATCGAGCACCAACTGGGGATTCTGCGTGAGCATGACGGTGGACAACGGAAGCCACGCGGCGGCTTCGGCCTGGTTCTTGTACTCAATTTGGTACTTCCCGCCCACCTCGCCGCGGACCTGCACCACCGTGTACAGCGCGGTGGCCAGCAGCGGATCCAAGACCTGAATCGTCGCCTCCGAGCTCGTCGCCTTGCCGGCGCTGTTGGTCACCACGAGACGGTAGATTCCGCTGTCAGTTCCCTTCAGCGATGTCAGCACCAGGGAATTCGTGAACGGTCCGGTCAGTGGTTTGCCATCCTTTTGCCACTCGAATCCAAAGGGAGGCGTGCCAGTCACCGAGGCGGTGAGGGTGATGGAGGCTCCAAGTTCAAAGGTGCCGCCCGCGGGTTGTGTGGCGATGGAGGGAGGCTGGACTGCACCTGAATCAATGGGCGTCAGCAGGAACCCGGAGTTGATTCCATTGAGCGTCCCCACGCCGGCGATTTGGCCACGGTCATTGATGGCTCGGGCCGATGTGAGCACCCATCCGCTGGTGGCAATGAGGCCGTTCAGGTCGGTGATCTGGCCGTTCCGATAAATGAACGCGTGCTGCGATCCATCTGCGAGCGTGGAATCGCCCACCACGATGCCGTTGTTGTTGATCGCGTAGGCCGACGCGTTGAGTCCGCCGAGTGTACCAAGATTGGACGCCGTGCCTCCACTCACGAGGAACGAGGGATTGGGCTGCGGGATCGGGGCCCCGCCGGCGTATCGAATGGTTCCCACGATTTGGCCCGCGTTGTTCACGGCAGTGGCGGTGCTTTGATAAGCCGGACGCGGGCCGTAGAGGTTTTCGAGCACGGTCGCCAGATCGATCAGAGTGGCGGCCCCGGTTGCGAGATCGAAGGTGGCGGCCTGGTCGAACCCGAATCCCGGCGCAACGCTTCCCACCGCCAGCCCGGCATCGTTGAGGCCGCGGAGCTTGGGGAACTCGCCGCCTGCAAGGGTGACCTGGGTTCCGTTGAACAAAAACGCTGCACCTTCGCCGCCTGCGGCCTGGCCCTGGAGGTTCACGGCATCGGTGGTACGGCCTTGGGAAAAGAGCAGTCCGCCGCCCTTGCCGTCGGTGAGCACCGCAGTTTGGGTGCTCGGAATTGCCGGCACGGGAAGCACGGAGCCTGCGACCTGACCGGAGGCATTCATCGCCGCTGCCGTGGCGAGCACGTAGCGCTGCGGCGGCGGACCGCCGGCGGGCGATCCGAAGTAGGTCGCGTTGACGGTGAGTTGCGTGCGGTTGGTGCCGTCGTGCAGGAAGGCACCGCTGGCGCTGTTTCCCACGATCAGTCCGCCCGCGTTGATCGCCGTGGGGGTGACCTCTCCGAGAGGCGTGACCAGAAACTCGGCGCCGAACACGGCGGAGGCACCCATCAGGGACAGGATTGGGAAGAGCAGGGGGCCGCGCTTGGTCATCGATGGGGAGCACATGGGATTCCTTGAAACTTGGCGTTGCTGACGAACTGAAATGAAGGGAAGTGGATGTTGATTAACAGATTTCGGCGAAAAAGCCAGTCCGGCGTCGGTGCGAAATATTGCTTCGGATTAGACAAAAACCGTCGCGGCGTGCGTCTTTGGAGCAACAGCCCATGGTTCCGCCCGATCCCGAACAACTTTGCCTCCGCCACTCGGCGGCGTTGTTCCCGTTCCTGCTGAATCTCACCCGGAATGAGGCCGATGCCTCGGACCTGCTCCAGGAGCTGTTCCTTTCGCTGGCGGAGAAACCCGCGCTGCTCGCCACCATTCGTAATGAGCGAGAGTTCCTCTTCCGGATGGCGCACAACCTCGCCGTGGATTTGATCCGGCGTCGCGAATCGCGCACGCGGGTGCACGAGGCGGCAGGGCAGGAGGTCGTCGAGTTGTTTCAGCCCGCGGAGAATCCGGATGAGGCGGCGTATCGACGCGAACTCGTCCGCGCCCTCGGTCAGCTCCCGGCGGATCAGCGGGCTGTGGTGCACTTGAAGCTTTGGGAGGGACTGACCTTTGAAGCCATTGCCTCAACGCTGGAGATTCCGCTCAACACGGCCGCGAGCCGGTATCGGTACGGTCTGGAAAAACTTCGCGAGCATCTGCGCCCGCTCTACGAGGAGATCCGATGAAGAGATCCCGTCATCCCGCAATTCCCACGCCACTTCCAACCCCTTTTTCCCCATGACTCCGAAGCCCGACGATTTTGAACAGCAGCTCGGTCGATGCCCGCTCCGTGCGACGCCACCGGCCCTGCAGGCGTCCATCCTCGAGTCACTCCGCGCGACGCGTGCCCGCACGGAATCGCGAGCGACGGTGCAGCGTTCCGCTCCCGGTGGATGGGAGATGTTCCATTCCTGGTTCACCGGCCTTTCGCCCGCGTGGCGCGGGCTGGCGGCAGTGTGGGTGGTGGGGTTGAGTTTGAATGCCCTGTCCCGCGATACAACCGAGCGCGGATCCATGGTTGTATCGGCCCGGTCCCTGCCTCCCGAACAGCTGGCCCAAGTGCGCGCGGAACGCCAGGAACTGATGATCCTCGCCGGACTTCGCGAACCCGAGCGTCCCGCGATCGAAGCTCAACCCGTCGCTCCAGCCCCACCGCGTCCGAGAAGCAGTCTGCGGATGCTGGATCGCCCCAGGTTGGGGTAGGGAGGTGGGGGGTTGGTTGAAGAGTTGAAAGGTTGAACCTAAAAACGGCAGTTCAAGAAGAGTTCAACCACAGATGGACACGGATAAACACAGATGAAAACGCGCGAAACGGAAGGATTCATGGATCACCCAGACGGTGAGACCGTTTGAGACCTCTTGAGTCCCCCATCTCCCTCTCTATCTGTGTGAATCTGTGTCCATCTGTGGTTTCAACTGCCGTTTCTAGATTGAAGCGTTGAAGAGTGAAAGCGCCGATCCTAGTTCACCCCTCATACGTCGTTCCAGTCATTGACCTCTCTCCCCATCTGCGTTCATCCGCGTTTATCTGCGGTTAATAAATCCGATCTTCGCCTCAACCTGTTTTACCACGCTCAGAATCCATCCGCCCGTCAAGTCCGCGCCCGGTCCTTCCCACTTTAACCCTTCAACGCTTCAACCGTTCAACCCTTTAACTCCCGCCCCCCATGCTCTCCCTCACCGAATACATCCTCAAAGAAAACGAGAGTCGCTGGATTTGGTTCTTTGTCCGGTCGTGGATTCCCAAACCGGCGGATCGATTCTCGTGGCTACGGGTCGGCTTGATCATTGCGGCCTGGGCCGGACTGGCGTGGTTGATGGTCTGGCTGGGGATGTGGATCCTGTTCAGCGGAGTCGTCTTTTCGGAAGGATCGGACGGGCTGTTGCAGATGCGTTCCTGGATGGCTCCGGCATTTGCGGAATTCGGGGCGCTGTCGGGATTGGTCTGGGGTTGCCTTTCGCGGATGTGCTGGAACGCCCGGTCGGCGCGGATCGCCGCATCCGGGCAGGCGTCGGAAACCGGCACCGTGGCTCCCAAACGGGTAGGCCTGGGCTACGCCATTCCAGCGTTGGCCTATGAAATCCTCATCAAGCTGGTGACGCCACTGCTCCTCTTTCATGCGATTGAAAACGTGCGTGGAGCCTGGGCTTGGAGACAGGTTCAGGCCGAACTCAAGGCGGCCGGTGAATGCTTTCAACTGGAATGCATCATCCCGCCTCCGGTTCGGGACGAAGACAACTTCTTCGCCACACCCTTTTGGAAACGCTACGCGTACCGCCGGACTTCCGGACCTGACAACCATCGTTTTGGGTTTGAGTGGGAAGTGACCAATCGATGGGAGGTGTATCAAAACTTCTCGTTGCCCCAGGATCCGCATGAACCGGTGGTGACGAATGGGAATCATCCGAAGGTGGCGTTCGATGGACGGGTGAACCTTGCGGCGTGGGCGAAGCAGTTCCGCTGGTCCACCACGAACACCGCCAAGTCCCAGGGCCGGCGAGCCACCCCGGTGTTTCCCCTTCCGCCGGTGCCCGGGAATCCGGCCGACGATGTGTTGCTCGCCCTGAGTAAATTCGATCCTGAGCTGAGCGAGTTTTCTGCCGCCGCATCACGCCCTCATGGGAGGTATCCGCACCACTTCGAGGAAGGATTCGGTATGCTCCTGCCCGCGCTCTCGACGATCAAGACCGCCGAACGCATGCTTCAACTGCGGGCCATTGCCTACCTGGATAAGAATGACTCGGCGTCCGCGTTGAAGGACGTGCGTCTCATGCTTCGGATGGCGGAGATGCTCTCCGAGGAGCCGTTGATCATCTCGCAATACGTGCGGTTCAACCTCGATCGATTCGCGATTCAAGTGATTTGGCAGGGAATGGTGGATCACCGATGGAACGAGGCCCAGCTCGCCGAGTTCCAGTCGATCCTGGCATCGCGGGATTACCGCAGGGGATCCATTCTGGCCCTCGAGGCCGAGCGAGCCATCGGCAATATGGAACTCGATCGCCTGCAGCACGACCGCACCAAGCGATTGACGGAGATCGATCAACTCGGAAGCTCCGATGACAGCTCGCATCAGGCGAACTTCCTCATGGCTGCTTCCGTCGTCGTCCCGGATGGATGGATTCGCCAGAACCAGATCGCTTTTCTCCGGGGACATCAGATCCTCCTGAACATCGAGCGGGCGGCTCTGGCGGCGGGTGCGAATTCGATGCGAGTGGTGGATGCAGGCTCCACCGGAGATTCGGCCGGTGAGTATTATCAATCTCTATACCTGAACCTGAGCCCAAAGAACTTCATTGCTCAATTGTTGCTGCGGGGCCTCGGGAGATCGTCACCGAAGGCGAGTCGGGCGCAGGTAACGGCCCAGCTTGGTATGATTGCCTGCGCGTTGGAGCGACACTACATCGCGCACGGTGCCTATCCGAAGAACCTCGATGCGTTGAGTCCGGCTTACCTGACTTCGGTTCCGAAGGATCTGATGTCGAACGCGCCGTACCGGTACGAGCCCACGCAGGACGGGTGGTACCAACTTTGGAGCGTGGGTGCCGATGGCAAGGACGACCAGGGTGTCATGCAAAAGACCTCCGCCAACGGCCGACGGGAGGGGAATGAGCTCGACTGGCCCTGGCCGTCCCCGAAGAGCAGCTTCGAGACGAGGTTGTTTTGAGAGAATGCGGTGGTTGAAGGAATGAGGAGAATCGAGGGGAAACGGCTTGCCCACCGGTATGGAGTACCGCGTTCACGCGGCTCCGCTGTTGGACAGGGCACGGGGGAGGGTTTGACTTCAATCCTCACTCAAAGGCACGCCCCCCCTGAATCGGAACCTCCAAACCCGTGAAAGTTCCATCGTAAAAGGCGGCACTTTCCTCATCGAATCTCCTACTTCGACACCACCTCGGCGATGCAATAGAGGAAGTGCTCGCCCCGAAGATAGAGTTCGTTGCCGATCAAGGCTGGAGACGCGCTAAACGAGTCGCTCAACCGATTCACGGACAGCACCGCGTTTTCGCGGTCGTGTCGCAACACCACCGTCACCCCATCCCGCGCGGTCACGTAGATCCGTCCTGCGGCTCCCACAGGAGAGCTGAAAATGAAGTCGGTGATTCCGTCCAATCGCACCGGATCGCCGCGCTGCGTGCCGGTCAGAGGATCGATCCGACAGAGGATGTTCTGGTTGTGACGGAGAAAATACAGGGTGTCGTCATAGAGCAGCGGCGAAGACACATAGGGCGTGGATCGGTTCAACCGCCATGCCACGCGATCCGTCCGCGTGAGATCCCCGCGCGCGCCTGCGAGACGGATTCCCAGCATGGCCTGCTGATAGTAGCTGTTGCCCGCGACGATTAATCCCTGCGGATGAAACACCGGGGAAGAGACCACGTTCTCCGTCAGCCCGGCGCATTGCCACAGTTGCTCTCCGGTGGTGAAGTCGTATCCGCGCACGCGCTTGGTGGCGCTGACCACCACCTGGGTGCGGCCCTCGTGCTCCACCACCAGAGGCGTGGCCCACGACGTCTTCTCATCACGGGCGACCTTCCAGCGCGGTTCGCCGGTGCGCTTGTCAAAGGCGTGTAGGAACGATTCCCCCTCATGATCCCAGCACACGATCAAGGTATCGCCATGCACCACCGGCGAACTTCCCTCGCCGTGGGCGTGAAGCGTGTGCATTCGTCCCAGATCCCGGGACCATTTTAACTCGCCCTGGAGCGTGAGGCAGTGAAGCCCGCGGGAACCCAGGAACACGTACAGATTCTCGCCATCGGTGACGGGGGAATTGGAAGCCAGGCTGCCGGTCACGTGACCGCCTTCATGGGGCCATTCCTCACGCAGGGTTTTCTTCCAGGCAACGGCCCCGTCGCGTCGGTTTATGGCGAGAACCTGGAACTGGTGCCGATGCGTGACCGGGACGCTGTCATGTACGCCGGGGGCGGTGTCGAACACCGGCGGTTGCGCATCGCCGACGGGAACGGCGGCGAGCACGTACACGAACTCACCGAACACGATCGGGCTGGCGTGTCCGGCACCGGGCAGGGGGATCTTCCAGCGAAGGTTCTGCGTTTCGCTCCAACGGATCGGTGGAGTCGCGAGCGGAGCGACGCCATTGGCCAGCGGTCCACGCCACTGTCCCCACTGCCCGAGCGGAGAATTCGTAGCAACCGAGTTTGGTGCGACGCTGCGGGTGCCGCTGGTGTTCGTTTCGGAAGCCGGCGCGGATCGAACCGGTAGCGTTGCGAGAGCGATGCCCGCTAGGAATGAGCCGAGGGCGTGAATCAGGCGGATCGGGCGGGGCATGTTCCTGTGTCTCTAGGCGTGGCTGCCGCGAGTGTCAAACAGGCGATCTGAGATCGATCCTTCCTCTGCGTAGGCGCCGCCGGAATGAAGATCGAAGATCGAAACTCATCTCCCGGTGGAGGGCGGGGTTCCACCCACGCCCCATATTCGTCTGCGGACCCCGCGTGAAGTCGCCGGCCGAAACGTGGAAGCAACCGCACAGACGCCGAGCCGCGCGATTGTGGAGTGCGGTGGCAAAGCGGAGCGTCGACACCGCTTTCGAAACCGTTCGTGGCGTCGCACCGACCGGTGACATCGC